>NZ_AP025487.1:2609657-3262072 GCF_024347475.1 Vibrio fortis | reverse complement strand
GGTGCCCCCACTCTATTTAAGTTATTTGAAATGACGGGCAATTTTACCTGTTGATAAATCAGATCGCCAGCAATTGATCGCGGATCCAGTGAATAAGATCCAAGTTATTCACAATAATTTTAGCCAAAATGTCTGGATCCACACAAATTGCCCCAAATTTACTCACATAATGATCCACTTATGCCCGGATCTTGTCTAGTTATCCCCAAATTCAGAATTCAATCTGGTTATGGTTAATAACATCTGGTTATTTATTCTATTGACTGTTTTCCCAGTAACATCTCACCCCATAATGATAAGGAGTTACCAAATGAAAAACTGGGTTAAAGCTGCAATTGCGGCTATCGCACTATCTGCTGCTACTGTTCAAGCTGCTACTGAAGTTAAAGTAGGCATGTCTGGCCGTTATTTCCCGTTCACGTTTGTGAAGCAAGATAAGCTACAAGGCTTTGAAGTGGACCTGTGGGATGAAATTGGTAAACGCAATGACTACAAAGTGGAGTACGTTACAGCGAACTTCTCTGGTCTATTCGGTCTTCTTGAAACAGGTCGTATTGATACGATCTCAAACCAAATCACAATGACAGACGCACGTAAGGCAAAATACCTATTTGCTGACCCGTACGTGGTTGATGGCGCACAAATTACTGTACGCAAAGGTAACGACAGCATTAAAGGTATTGAAGACCTAGAAGGCAAAACGGTTGCAGTTAACCTAGGCTCAAACTTTGAACAATTGCTACGTAACTACGACAAAGACGGCAAGATCAACGTAAAGACTTACGACACTGGTATTGAGCACGATGTTGCACTGGGTCGCGCTGACGCGTTTGTTATGGATCGCCTATCAGCACTAGAGCTGATCAAGAAAACAGGTCTACCATTACAACTGGCTGGTCAACCTTTCGAAACCATCGAAAACGCATGGCCGTTCGTTGACAACGACAATGGTAAAAAACTTCAAGCTGAAGTAAACGCAGCACTTGCAGCAATGCGTGCAGACGGTACGCTAGAGAAAATCTCTGAGAAATGGTTCGGTGCTGACATTACTAAATAGTAATCACTCACTCTAGACACCATAACCCACTGCTTTTTTCTGCAGTGGGTTTTTCTTTTTTACCATTCAATAACTACGACACATTACCCAACGCCTGACATAAACAAACGAGATAGATTATGGGATTCGACTTTAATTACATGCTGGAGCTGCTACCGATACTACTGAAGTATCTGGGCACGACCATGGAGATGGCTATCTGGGGTCTATTTTTTGCCTTGATCCTGTCTGTAATACTGGCAAACATTCGTGTATTCAAAATCCCAGTACTCGACCAACTCAGCCAGCTTTATATTAGTTTCTTCCGTGGCACACCGCTGCTGGTTCAGCTGTTCCTCCTTTATTACGGCTTACCCCAGGTATTCCCATGGATGGTAGGGCTAGATGCATTCAGCGCTGCCGTGATTGGCCTAACCCTTCACTTTGCAGCCTACATGGCGGAAAGTATTCGTGCCGCGATTATTGGTATTGATCGCAGCCAGATGGAAGCGAGCCTCTCGGTAGGTATGACGACCAGTCAGGCAATGCGTCGTGTGATTCTTCCACAAGCAACACGAGTGGCTCTACCATCATTGATGAACTACTTCATTGATATGATTAAGTCGACGTCTCTCGCCTTCACACTTGGTGTGGCTGAGATTATGGCTAAAGCGCAAATGGAGGCCTCTTCAAGCTTCCGCTTCTTTGAGGCTTTCCTTGCCGTCGCACTTATCTACTGGGGTGTGGTGGTGATTCTAACTCGCATTCAAATTTGGGCCGAAGTGAAACTGAATAAGGCGTACGTACGATGATCAAATTAGAAAATATCCACAAGCAGTTCGGTGACACCGAAGTTCTTAAAGGGATCGACCTAGAAATCCAACAAGGTGAGATTATCGTTATCATAGGTTCAAGCGGTACTGGTAAGTCTACCCTACTACGCTGTGTGAACTTTCTAGAGCATGCCGATCAAGGCTCGATTGCGATTGATGACATCAAGGTAGATGTACAGAACCACACTAAAGCTGAGGTACTCGCACTGCGCCGTAAGACTGGTTTTGTATTTCAAAATTACGCACTCTTTGCTCACCAAACCGCCAAGCAAAACATCGCCGAAGGTTTGATCACGGTACGTGGTTGGAAGAAGCAGCAAGCCTATGAAAAGGCGCAACAAATACTGGATGATATTGGCCTTGGCGATAAGGCTGATAGCTACCCAGCAGCGCTATCAGGCGGCCAGCAGCAACGTGTTGGTATTGGCCGCGCTATGGCCCTTCAACCTGAGCTACTTTTGTTCGATGAGCCCACTTCAGCGCTCGATCCTGAATGGGTGGGAGAAGTGCTTAACCTAATGAAAAAATTGGCAAATCAGCATCAAACCATGCTGGTGGTTACCCATGAAATGCAGTTCGCAAGAGAGGTCGCGGATCGCGTGATCTTCATGGCAGATGGCCATATTGTCGAGCAAGGATCTCCACAGGATATTTTTGGTAATCCACAAGATCCTAAATTAAAAAAATTCTTAAATAAGGTTGGGATCGAGTAAGGATCCTTGAGATTTTGGAGATTCTACGTATAATCCCCCGACCGGAATTTTAGTTAACCCAATCATTGACACTTTTTGTGACAGTGATTACAATTCCGCCTCTTTGTTGAGAGGCGTCGGTTCTCCTTTCTTTATATAAAGAGGGAAACAATGCCCACGCCGGGTTTAACAAAAACCTAAAACTACTGATCAGTAAGGTAATTACAATGAAACGCACTTTTCAACCTACAGTTCTAAAGCGTAAGCGTACTCACGGTTTCCGTGCTCGCATGGCTACTAAGAACGGTCGCGCAACAATCAATGCACGTCGTGCAAAAGGCCGTAAGCGTCTTTCTAAGTAATCTTTGATTATTTTGAAAAAGCTAGCCTTCGGTCGGGAGTTACGCTTGTTAACTCCCGAACATTATCAAAATGTCTTCAAGCAAGCTCATCGAGCTGGCTCCCCTCATTTCACCATCATTGCTCGTAAAAACTCTCTTTCAAATCCTCGTCTTGGATTAGCCGTTCCGAAAAAGCAGATTAAAACCGCCGTTGGTCGCAATAAATTTAAGCGTCTATGCCGTGAAAGCTTTCGTAACAATCAACATAAACTTCCTAACAAAGATTTTGTTGTTATTGCTAAAAAGAGCGCGCAAGATTTGAGCAATGAAGAAATGTTCAAATTATTAGACAAATTATGGCTTCGCCTGTCTCGCCCTTCGCGTGGATAGCGCTAATACCTATCTATTTTTATAGATGGTTCATTAGTCCACTCATTGGCCCTCGCTGCCGATTTACTCCAACCTGCTCTTTATATGCGATAGAAGCGTTGAAAGCTCACGGTTTTGTAAAAGGGTGTTGGTTATCAGGCAAACGTCTATTAAAATGCCATCCTTTGAACGAAGGGGGCTTTGACCCCGTTCCACCAGTCCAAAAACAAGACAGAGATAAATAACGATGGATTCTCAACGTAATATCCTGTTAATCGCACTGGCTTTGGTATCTTTCTTACTTTTCCAACAGTGGAACGTAGCGAAGAATCCAGCACCACAAGCGGTTGAGCAGGCACAATCTGGCAGCACTCTACCAGCGCCATCTTATGCAGACGACCTAGATCCAGCTCCGGGTCAAGTTGCTTCAGCAAAAGCTATCACAGTAACCACTGATGTACTGACTCTGTCAATTGATACGGTTGGTGGCGACGTGGTATCAGCAAGTCTTAATGACTACTCTGCTGAATACGATTCAGATGACAGCTTTGTTCTACTTAAGAACGAACCTGGTCACCAGTTCATCGCTCAAAGTGGTCTTGTTGGCCCACAAGGTATCGACCTAAGCAGCACTAACCGCCCAAGCTACACAGTTTCAGCTGACAGCTTCACACTGGCGGACGGTCAAGATGAACTGCGCATTCCAATGACTTACCAAGCGAATGGCCTTGATTACACGAAAACATTCATCCTTAAGCGCGGCAGCTACGCGATTGATGTTGAATACGATGTCGTGAACAACTCAGGCAACAACGCAACATTTGGTATGTACGCTCACCTACGTCAAAACGTAATGGATGACGGTGGTAGCCTAACAATGCCGACTTACCGTGGTGGTGCTTACTCTACGGAAGATACGCGTTACAAAAAATACAGCTTCGACGACATGCAAGATCGCAACCTGTCACTTAACCTAGCAAACGGTCAAGGTTGGGCAGCGATGATTCAACACTACTTTGCAAGTGCTTGGATCCCACGCGACGAAGCAGGCAGCAACCTATACACTCGTGTGATTGGCAACCTTGGCGACATCGGTGTTCGCATGCCGAACAAGACGATTGCAAATGGCGACCAAGCAAACTTCACAGCAACACTGTGGGTTGGTCCAAAACTTCAAGACCAAATGGCTGAAGTTGCACCTAACCTAGACCTAGTAGTCGACTACGGCTGGCTATGGTTCATCGCGAAACCACTTCATACTCTGCTTTCGTTCATCCAAGGCTTTGTATCGAACTGGGGTGTAGCGATCATCATCCTAACCTTCATCGTTCGTGGTGCTATGTACCCACTAACGAAAGCTCAGTACACGTCTATGGCGAAAATGCGTATGCTTCAGCCTAAGCTGACTGCAATGCGTGAGCGTATTGGCGACGACCGTCAACGCATGAGCCAAGAGATGATGGAACTGTACAAGAAAGAGAAAGTAAACCCGCTAGGCGGCTGTCTACCTATCCTTCTACAGATGCCTATCTTCATTTCTCTATACTGGGCACTAATGGAGTCTGTTGAACTGCGTCACTCACCGTTCTTCGGTTGGATTACTGACCTTTCAGCACAAGACCCTTACTACATCTTGCCACTTCTAATGGGTGCTTCAATGTTCCTAATTCAGAAGATGAGCCCAACAACTGTAACGGATCCAATGCAGCAGAAGATCATGACCTTCATGCCGGTTATGTTCACATTCTTCTTCCTGTTCTTCCCATCAGGTCTGGTTCTTTACTGGCTAGTATCGAACATCGTAACTCTGATTCAGCAAACGCTTATCTACAAGCAGCTGGAGAAGAAAGGCTTACACTCTAAGTAAGCATTACGCAGTCGGTAAGACTAAGAGTTAAAAGAAAGGCGGCCAAAAGGTCGCCTTTTTGTTTTGGGCTGATTACAATTCAGCTAATTGATTAATCGTGAGCGTCCTTTTGACGTTTACTTGCTAGCAGGCACAACTATGACTACAGATACGATTGTTGCTCAAGCGACCGCGCCCGGGCGTGGTGGTGTCGGTATTATCCGCGTTTCAGGCCCACAGGCAGCACAGGTTGCTCTAGAGGTTACAGGTAAGGTTTTGAAACCTCGTTACGCTGAATACCTGCCATTCAAATCTCATGATGGTATTGAGTTGGACCAAGGTATTGCCCTTTACTTCCCTAACCCACACTCCTTCACTGGCGAAGATGTTCTTGAGCTTCAAGGTCACGGTGGTCCTGTGGTTATGGACATGTTGATCAAGCGTATCCTTACCATCTCGGGCGTACGTGCTGCACGTCCAGGCGAGTTCTCAGAGCGTGCATTTTTGAACGACAAGATGGACTTAACCCAAGCAGAAGCGATTGCTGACCTCATTGATGCGAGTTCAGAAGAAGCCGCGAAGTCGGCGCTACAATCATTGCAGGGTGAATTCTCAAAGCGCATCAATACGCTGGTGGAGTCACTGATCCACTTACGTATCTACGTTGAGGCTGCAATTGACTTTCCAGAAGAAGAGATCGACTTCCTAGCCGACGGCAAAGTAAGTGCTGACTTACAGGCAATCATCGACAATTTGGAAGCGGTTCGCCAAGAAGCTAACCAAGGCGCGATCATGCGAGAAGGTATGAAGGTGGTGATTGCAGGTCGTCCTAATGCCGGCAAATCTAGCCTACTCAACGCACTATCTGGTAAAGAATCCGCTATCGTGACTGACATTGCTGGTACCACACGTGACGTACTGCGTGAACATATCCACATTGATGGCATGCCACTGCACATCATCGATACCGCAGGTCTGCGTGATGCCTCTGACGAAGTCGAAAAAATCGGTATTGAGCGCGCTTGGGAAGAGATTGAACAGGCTGACCGTGTGCTATTTATGGTGGATGGTACAACGACCGACGCAACCGACCCGAAAGACATCTGGCCTGATTTTGTTGATCGCCTACCCGCAAAAATCGGTATGACGGTAATCCGAAATAAAGCAGACCAAACTGGCGAAGAGCTGGGGATCTGTCATGTGAACGACCCTACTCTTATCCGTCTATCGGCGAAAACAGGCCAAGGCATTGACTCCCTTCGCAACCATCTAAAAGAGTGTATGGGCTTTGCTGGTGGCCATGAGGGCGGCTTTATGGCACGCCGACGTCACCTTGATGCACTTGAACGAGCGTCAGAGCACTTGGATATTGGCCAGCAACAACTTGAAGGTTATATGGCGGGTGAAATCTTGGCAGAAGAGCTGCGCATTACTCAGCAGCATCTTAACGAGATTACCGGTGAATTCAGTTCAGATGACCTACTCGGTCGCATCTTCTCTTCTTTCTGTATTGGTAAATAAAAACAAGGGTGAGCATAGCTCGCCCTTTTTACAAGGAAATATCCATGATCCACATTATTACGGGCAGTACACTCGGTGGGGCCGAATACGTTGGCGATCACTTAAATGATCTACTCGAAGAACAAGGTCAAGCGATCACACTTCACAACCAACCTGAGTATCAGTCGATCCCGCAGCAAGATACTTGGTTGATCGTGACATCAACTCATGGTGCCGGTGAATTCCCAGACAATATTAAGCCATTCATAGCTCAACTTGGCGAACAAACACCTCAGCTCGATAAGGTTCGCTTCGCTGTAATTGCGATTGGTGATTCAAGTTACGACACCTTCTGCGCGGCAGGCCACACTGCGCATGAGTTATTAACAAAGCTCGGTGCACAAGCGATTTCTGACTGTTTTACCATCGATGTATTGGAAACTCCGGTACCAGAAGACGCTGCAGAGGAGTGGTTTCACGATCACAGTGACCAATTTTAAGCGTTAATTCTCAACAAAGAGCGGCGAAAGCCGCTTTTTTTGTGCCAAAATCCACCAGCTGTGAATAACTTTTTTCAATGAAATGGCATTATTTACTCATTTATTGCCATTTCTTTTGTGGATAAGATCATAGAAATACAGTGATTAACCTATAGTTATCCAAATAACAACTTAAGATCACTTTTATGGGTGTGTATAAGTAGCCTTTTTGATCCCAGCTAATCCTCATCCTGATCAAAATTAGATCACACCATTTGATCCAAAAAAGATCCATGATCTTGTTGATCATTTTTGAGTTATCCACAGAACCTCTCGATCCTAATAATAGATCCAATAAAAGATCTCTTTAAAGATCTTATCTATATTAATTAAAAATAGCGCTTCTGAAAAATTCCAAAAACGTTTTCTCACGCTATGAAAACAGGTAGAATATCGCTCCTTTTTATCTGTCTAGAAATCGTTTGAATACCTGAGGTCGGTTCATGCTTTATCACGAAAAATTTGACGTCATCGTAGTCGGTGGCGGCCATGCAGGAACGGAAGCCGCACTCGCATCTGCGCGTACTGGTCAAAGTACGTTACTCCTTACTCACAATATCGATACCTTGGGACAAATGTCTTGTAACCCAGCAATTGGTGGTATTGGTAAGGGACACTTAGTAAAAGAAGTCGATGCAATGGGTGGATTGATGGCTCAAGCCATTGATCATGCAGGTATTCAATTCCGTACTCTTAATGCTTCTAAGGGACCAGCGGTTCGTGCCACTCGTGCTCAAGCTGACCGTGCCCTGTACAAAGCGTACGTTCGCAGCGCCTTAGAAAACACACCAAACTTAACCCTGTTCCAACAATCGGTTGATGATTTGATCGTAGAGCAGGATCAAGTCGTGGGTGTTGTGACGCAAATGGGACTGAAATTCCATGCGAAGGCTGTGGTATTGACAGTTGGAACCTTCCTAGGCGGTAAGATCCACATTGGTATGGAAAGCTCTTCGGGTGGCCGCGCAGGTGATCCACCATCGATCGCATTGGCTCAGCGTCTTCGTGATCTTCCATTCCGTGTTGATCGCCTAAAAACAGGTACTCCACCACGTATCGATGCGCGTAGTGTTGATTTTTCTGAACTTGAGGTTCAGCACGGTGATAACCCAACACCGGTTTTCTCATTCATGGGTAACCGTGCGCAACAGCCGCGTCAAATCCCGTGTTACATCACGCACACTAACGAATCTACTCATGAAGTCATTCGTAATAACCTTGATCGCAGCCCAATGTACGCTGGCGTGATTGAAGGTATTGGTCCTCGTTACTGTCC
The DNA here is from genome assembly GCF_024347475.1 of Vibrio fortis. Classification (NCBI taxonomy): domain Bacteria; kingdom Pseudomonadati; phylum Pseudomonadota; class Gammaproteobacteria; order Vibrionales; family Vibrionaceae; genus Vibrio; species Vibrio fortis. Next base: position 3,253,640 of record NZ_AP025487.1, on the reverse strand, counting down.
TTCAATCGAAGACAAGGTGATGCGCTTTGCTGATAAGAACAGCCACCAGATATTCATTGAGCCAGAAGGCCTAACCACACACGAGCTATACCCAAATGGTATCTCTACCAGCTTGCCATTCGATGTACAGGTTCAGATTGTTCGTTCAATGAAAGGCTTCGAGAATGCGCATATCGTTCGTCCAGGTTACGCGATTGAGTACGATTTCTTTGATCCTCGTGATTTGAAGCAGACTTACGAGACTAAGTTCATCAAGGGCTTGTTCTTTGCGGGTCAAATCAACGGTACAACCGGTTACGAAGAAGCGGCAGCACAAGGTTTGATGGCGGGTTTGAACGCGAGTCTGTTTACTCAGGGTAAAGAGGGTTGGAGCCCACGTCGCGATCAGGCATACATGGGCGTATTGATTGACGACCTATCAACCATGGGTACTAAAGAACCGTACCGCATGTTCACCTCTCGTGCTGAGTATCGTCTGTTACTGCGTGAGGACAACGCTGATATTCGTTTGACGGAGAAGTCTCGTGAACTTGGTCTAATTGACGATGCACGCTGGGCTCGCTTCAACGAGAAAATCGAGAACATGGAAAAAGAGCGTCAGCGTCTGAAAGAGACTTGGATTAACCCGAAATCTGAAGACATTGATGCGCTTAACCAGATCCTAAAAACACCAATGTCGCGTGAAGCGAGCGGTGAGGATCTTCTGCGTCGTCCAGAGATTACGTATTCACAGCTGACTGCTCTGGATCGTTTTGCTCCGGCACTGGACGATCAACAAGCGGCAGAACAGGTAGAAATCCAAGTGAAATACGAGGGTTACATCCAGCGTCAGCAAGATGAGATCGAAAAATCGCTACGCCACGAAAACACCAAGCTACCTGTTGATCTTGATTACAGCCAAGTGAAAGGCCTATCAAACGAAGTCGTACTTAAGCTGTCGACTGCGAAACCAGAGTCTATTGGTATTGCCTCTCGAATCTCTGGCATCACACCAGCTGCAATCTCTATCCTACTGGTTTACTTGAAGAAACATGGCCTACTGAAAAAAGGTGAGGAAGCATAATGAGCGCACTACGCGAAAAACTGGATCACCTGATCAGCCAGACAGACCTAGAAGTATCAGATAAACAACGTGGCCAATTGGTTGGCTACGTTGAATTGCTCAACAAGTGGAACAAGGCCTATAACCTGACCTCAGTTCGCGATCCTATGGACATGATGGTGAAACATATCTTAGATAGTATCATTGTCAGCACTCACTTACAGGGTAAGCGTTTTATTGATGTAGGTACCGGCCCTGGCCTTCCTGGTATCCCGCTCTCAATTATGAATCCTGATTGTGAGTTTTTCTTGTTGGATAGCCTTGGAAAGCGTATTCGTTTCATCAAACAAGTCGTACATGAGTTGGGTATCGACAACGTGACACCTGTTCAAAGTCGTGTTGAAGAGTTCCAACCAGAAGAAAAGTTTGACGCTGTGCTCAGTCGTGCATTTGCATCAATGACAGACATGGTTGAGTGGTGTCATCATTTACCTAAAGAGCAATCCGGTGTATTTTTGGCTCTTAAAGGACAACATCCTAGAGACGAAATGGACCAGTTACCGAACTGGTGTTCAGTAACTGACATCAAAGTTTTGCAAGTTCCAGAGCTTGATGGAGAACGTCATCTAGTAACGTTATCGCGTCAGGGATAATCAGCGAGGCCATAGTGGGTAGAATTGTAGCAATTGCCAACCAGAAAGGTGGTGTAGGAAAAACAACAACTTGCATTAATTTAGCAGCCTCTATGGCCGCGACAAAGCGCAAGATTTTGGTTGTCGATCTCGATCCACAGGGTAATGCCACTATGGCAAGCGGTGTCGATAAATATCAGGTTGAAGCAACTGCTTACGATTTACTGGTTGAAGACACACCTTTTGATGAGGTAGTTTGCCGAAGTACGTCGGGAAATTACGATCTCATCGCAGCCAACGGTGATGTTACCGCGGCTGAAATCAAGCTGATGGAAGTGTTTGCTCGTGAAGTGAGGCTTAAAAACGCTCTCGCATCAGTTCGCGATAACTATGATTTCATCTTTATTGATTGCCCCCCTTCTCTAAACCTTCTTACAATTAATGCGATGGCTGCGGCGGATTCTGTTTTGGTTCCGATGCAGTGTGAATACTTTGCGTTAGAGGGTTTAACTGCCTTGATGGATACCATCAGCAAATTGGCAGCAGTTGTGAATGAGAATCTGAAGATCGAAGGCCTACTTCGTACTATGTATGATCCTCGCAACCGCTTGTCGAATGAAGTATCTGATCAACTCAAGAAGCATTTTGGTAGCAAGGTCTACCGAACTGTGATCCCTAGAAATGTACGTCTTGCTGAGGCTCCAAGCCACGGCAAACCAGCGATGTACTACGACAAATACTCCGCCGGAGCGAAAGCCTATTTGGCACTCGCGGGTGAAATGTTACGTCGTGAAGAAGTCCCAGTTTAAATCAAACCAAAGGAATTCGCTCAATGTCTAAACGTGGTTTAGGAAAAGGGCTAGATGCATTACTTGCAACTAGCTCAATGGCTCGTGAAAAACAGCAAGTCGCTTCTCATAGTCAGGCACTATCGGCCGACGGTGAGTTAACCGAGCTTGCGATTGGTAGCTTGAAGCCAGGTGTTTATCAGCCACGTAAAGACATGGCGCCAGACGCGCTTGAAGAGTTAGCGGCGTCGATCCAATCTCAAGGCATTATCCAGCCGATTGTTGTTCGCCCATTGTCGCAAGATCACTATGAGATCATCGCCGGTGAACGTCGTTGGCGTGCGGCTCGCCAAGCTGGCCTAAAACAGGTGCCATGTTTGGTTAAAAAGGTTGAGGATCGCGCGGCAATTGCGATGGCTTTGATTGAGAACATTCAACGTGAAGACTTGAACGTGATTGAAGAAGCGCAAGCTTTAGAGCGCCTTCAGAACGAGTTTGAGTTGACGCATCAGAAGGTCGCTGAAGTGATTGGTAAGTCACGTACTACCGTGAGTAACCTTCTACGTCTCAATCAGCTCGCTGCACCAGTCAAAGAGTTGGTGGTGACTAAACAACTTGAAATGGGTCACGCTCGCGCATTATTGGCGCTCGAAGGTGAGCTGCAAGTAGAGACAGCGAATACCGCTGCACGCAAGCAGCTGACGGTTCGCCAGACAGAACAACTTGTCAAAAAGTGTCTAAAACCAGAGTTTGAAGCGGAAACTCAGCCGCAAGACCAAGAAGCCATCGAACTTTCACGAAGACTGACGGAAAAATTGCAAGCAAACGTTACAATTGTCCGAACTGGTACAGGAAAGTCAAAAGTGACGATTACACTTGATGAGCCTCACAAATTAGAGCAACTTATTGCCAAGCTAGAGGACTAAATGAGATAATTGACATAGGTCAATAATGTAATAAACAATAATTTTCGTACGAAAGTTGTCGGTTTGTATACAAAAATGTAAATGATTGCTGCGTTTTTATTGCAATCAGTTTGGCTGAACGTATAATTTTCGCCAATTTCTCAGCACGCTTTTAAGCGGTGGTAAGTGGGCTTAAAAGAGGAACGAATACATGGTAGCGGCGTTAGCAAGACCAGGACGAGTGCTTGCAAAGCAAATGTTATTGATCGAGCTTAGCGCGGTTATATTAGTGGCGGTGGGGTTAGGTTTAGCTGTTAATCCTGATTGGGGTTTTGCTTCACTGGTGGGTGGCGGTATTTTTGTCATTGCCAATGTGGTGTTTTGTGTGTGTGCTTTTCTTTTTTGTGGGGCGCGTGCAACGAAACTGGTTGCAGCGTCGTTCTATGCAGGCGAAGCATTAAAAATCTTAATCACAGTTTTACTATTCTCTATTGTCTACATGTATATGCAGGTGGAATTAATTCCCCTCAAACTGACCTATTTACTGGCTCTCGGTATTAATATCTTTGCGCCAGTGCTTTTCATTAACAATAAGAAATAGGACGAGTTATGGCTGCGGCAACAGCATCCGGATACATTGAACACCACTTACAGAACCTGTCTTTAGCCAAGCTAGGTTTTGTAGAGGAGACAAGTTTCTGGAACGTACATATAGACAGTCTGTTCTTCTCTGTACTAACTGGTGCGTTATTCCTTTGGGTATTTCGCTCAGTAGCAAAGCAAGCAACAGCAGGTGTACCTGGTAAGCTTCAGTGTTTTGTCGAAATGGTAGTGGAATTCGTTGGTGACAACGTTAAAGAAACTTTCCATGGTCGCAACCCGCTGATCGCTCCACTAGCACTGACTATATTCTGCTGGATTATCTTAATGAACTTGATGGACCTAGTGCCTATTGATTTCTTACCATATCCTGCAGAGCATTGGCTAGGTATCCCTTACTTGAAAGTGGTTCCTACAGCTGATGTTAACATCACCATGGCAATGGCTTTGGGCGTTTTCGCTCTGATGATCTACTACAGCATCAAAGTGAAAGGGCTTGGCGGGTTTGCTAAAGAATTGGCATTACACCCATTCAATCACCCAATTATGATTCCATTCAACTTGGTACTTGAGGTAATTTCGTTACTAGCGAAGCCACTATCTCTAGGTATGCGTTTGTTTGGTAACATGTTTGCGGGTGAGGTTGTATTCATTCTTATCGCAGCGATGCTACCGTGGTACTTACAATGGGTAGGTGCTCTACCTTGGGCTATCTTCCACATCTTGGTTATTTTGATTCAAGCATTTGTTTTCATGATGTTGACAATTGTTTACCTATCAATGGCCCATGAAGATAGTGATCACTAAAAAAAATTTTTAAGCTTTATTCTAACTATTAATGTTAATCGGAGAACGTAAATGGAAACTGTACTAAGTTTTTCAGCAATTGCTGTTGCTATTATTGTTGGTCTTTGTGCCGTAGGTACTGCAATTGGTTTTGCAATTCTTGGTGGTAAATTCCTAGAAGGTGCTGCACGTCAACCTGAAATGGCTCCTATGCTTCAAGTTAAGATGTTCATCATCGCGGGTCTACTGGATGCGGTTCCAATGATCGGTATCGTAATCGCACTTCTATTCACTTTCGCAAACCCATTCGTTGGTCAACTAGGTTAATCACTTTTAACTTCAGACAAACTCAGGTTTGTCATTGATTAACACTAAGTCCGAATAGAGGGGTAGCTGTTGTGAATATGAACGCAACTCTGCTAGGTCAAGCGATTGCTTTTTCTATGTTTGTTTGGTTCTGCATGAAATATGTATGGCCACCAATCATGCAAGCAATTGAAGAGCGTCAGAAGAAAATTGCTGACGGTCTACAAGCAGCTGAACGTGCTGCTAAAGATTTGAACCTGGCACAAGCCAACGCTTCTGAACAACTGAAAGAAGCGAAGCGCACTGCAACTGAGGTTATTGATCAGGCAAATAAGCGTAAAGCACAAATTCTAGACGAAGCTCGTGAAGAAGCTCAGGCAGAACGCCAGAAGATTCTTGCTCAAGCAGAAGCTGAACTTGAAGCTGAACGTAAACGTGCACGTGATGACCTGCGCAAACAAGTCGCAACTCTGGCAATTGCTGGTGCTGAGAAAATCCTTGAACGTACTATCGACCAAGATGTACACAAAGATGTTCTTGACAACATTACTGCAAAACTTTAATGCAAGGGGCTGAATATGTCTGATTTGACTACAATCGCACGCCCCTATGCTAAAGCAGCCTTTGACTTTGCGGTTGAGAAGGGCGAGCTAGACCAATGGGGTCAAATGCTTACTTTCGCAGCCGAGGTCGCACAAAACGATGATATTGTTAGCCTACTGAACAGTTCAACAACTGCCAGCAAGCTAGCTGAAATTTTCATTGTAATCTGCGGCGAACAATTTGATGCACATGGCCAAAACTTTATCAAAGTGATGGCAGAGAATGGCCGACTTAAGGCTCTTCCAGATGTATGTCACGAGTTCTTCGCTCTGAAAAAAGAGCACGAGAAAGAGATCGACGTTGAAGTAATTTCAGCAGTAGAACTTTCTAAAGAACAACTGGCAGACATCAGCAGCAAATTGGAACAGCGCCTAGAGCGCAAAGTTCAGCTGAATTGCAGTATAGATGAGACTCTACTTAGTGGAGTTATTATTCGAGCCGGAGACCTAGTCATCGATAACTCAGCTCGTGGTCGACTAGACCGCCTGAGCGATGCATTGCAGTCTTAATGGGGATTGGAGCATGCAACTTAATTCCACGGAAATTAGCGATCTAATTAAACAACGTATCGAATCTTTCGACGTTGTTAGTGAAGCTCGCAACGAGGGTACTATCGTATCGGTAAGCGATGGTATTCTTAGCATTCACGGCCTAACGGACGTGATGCAAGGTGAAATGATTGAACTACCGGGTGGCCGCTACGCACTAGCACTTAACTTGAACCGTGATTCGGTTGGTGCTGTTGTAATGGGCCCATATGCTGACCTTCAGGAAGGCATGAAAGTTACAGGTACTGGCCGCATTCTTGAAGTGCCAGTAGGTCCAGAACTACTTGGTCGTGTTGTAAACACACTAGGTGAGCCAATTGATGGTAAAGGTCCTATCGAAGCGAAACTGACTTCGCCTGTAGAAGTAATTGCACCAGGTGTAATCGACCGTAAATCGGTAGACCAACCTGTACAAACTGGTTACAAGTCTGTTGACTCTATGATCCCAATCGGTCGTGGTCAGCGTGAGCTAGTAATCGGTGACCGTCAGACTGGTAAAACAGCGATGGCGATCGATGCGATTATCAACCAAAAAGATTCTGGTATTTTCTCTATCTACGTAGCAATCGGTCAGAAAGCATCGACTATCGCTAACGTGGTTCGCAAACTAGAAGAGCACGGCGCGCTAGAAAACACTATCGTTGTTGTTGCATCTGCTTCTGAATCTGCAGCGCTACAATACCTAGCGCCATACGCAGGTTGTGCGATGGGTGAATACTTCCGTGATCGCGGTGAAGATGCACTGATTGTTTATGATGATCTATCTAAGCAAGCGGTAGCTTACCGTCAGATCTCGCTACTACTTAAGCGTCCACCAGGCCGTGAAGCATTCCCGGGTGATGTATTCTACCTTCACTCTCGTCTACTAGAGCGTGCTGCTCGTGTAAGCGAAGAGTACGTAGAAAAGTTCACTAACGGTGAAGTGAAAGGTAAGACAGGTTCTCTAACTGCTCTTCCTATCATCGAAACACAAGCTGGTGACGTATCTGCATTCGTACCGACGAACGTAATCTCGATTACCGATGGTCAGATCTTCCTACAAACTGAGCTATTCAACGCGGGCGTACGTCCAGCTGTTGACCCAGGTATCTCAGTATCTCGTGTAGGTGGTTCAGCGCAGACGAAAATCATCAAGAAGCTATCTGGCGGTATCCGTACAGCTCTAGCACAGTACCGTGAACTTGCGGCATTCGCACAGTTCTCGTCTGACCTTGATGAAGCGACTAAGAAGCAGCTAGACCACGGTCAAAAAGTTACAGAACTAATGAAGCAGAAGCAGTACGCTCCAATGTCTGTATTTGACCAAGCACTAGTAATCTTCGCTGCAGAGCGTGGTTACCTTCAAGACGTAGAGCTTTCTAAGCTTCTAGACTTTGAAGCTGCTTTACTATCGTATGCTCGCAGTCACTATGCCGATCTTGCAACGCAGATCGACAAAACGGGTGTGTACAACAATGATATCGAAGCTGAGCTGAAGAAGCTTGCTGATGATTTCAAAGCAACCCAGACCTGGTAATTGGTGGGTGGCCTTAGGGTCACCTCATACCATTAACGGAGAGTAACGATGGCCGGCGCAAAAGAGATACGTAATAAAATCGGTAGTGTTAAAAGCACACAGAAGATTACGAAAGCAATGGAAATGGTAGCAGCTTCAAAAATGCGTCGTTCTCAAGACGCAATGGAAGCTACTCGTCCATATGCAGAAACAATGCGTAAAGTGATCGGTCATTTGGCTAACGGTAGCCTTGAGTATAAGCATCCTTATCTTGAGGAACGTGAAGCCAAACGTGTTGGTTACATCATCGTTTCTACAGACCGCGGTCTATGTGGCGGCTTGAACATTAACTTGTTCAAGAAAGCTATGTTAGACATGAAAGACTGGTCTGAGAAAGGTGCTGACGTTGAACTGGCAATTATCGGTTCAAAAGCAACAGCATTTTTCAACAACAGCGGCGCGAAAGTAGCAGCTCAAGTTTCTGGCCTAGGCGATAGCCCAAGCCTTGAAGACTTGATCGGTTCTGTAAGCGTAATGCTGAAGAAATATGATGAAGGTGAATTGGATCGCCTGTTCGTAGTGTTCAACAAGTTTGAAAACACTATGGTACAAGAACCAACGATCGATCAATTACTTCCTTTGCCAAAATCGGATAGCGAAGACATGCAGCGCAATCATGCTTGGGACTACATTTATGAGCCTGAGCCAAAACCACTACTAGATGCACTATTGGTTCGTTACGTCGAATCTCAAGTGTACCAAGGTGTGGTAGAGAACCTTGCTTGTGAGCAAGCGGCTCGAATGATTGCTATGAAAGCTGCAACAGACAACGCTAGCGACCTAATTGATGACTTAGAACTTGTGTATAACAAAGCCCGTCAAGCGGCAATCACACAAGAACTTTCTGAGATCGTTTCAGGCGCATCAGCGGTTTAATCGCTTTTTCGGTTAAAGCTTAGGTAAAACTAAATAGTTAGAGGATTAACGATGGCTACAGGTAAGATCGTACAGATCATCGGTGCAGTAGTCGACGTAGAGTTCCCACAGGGTGAAGTACCACGTGTATACGACGCTCTGAACGTTACTGAAGCTAAAGAACGTCTAGTTCTTGAAGTTCAGCAACAACTTGGCGGTGGCGTAGTTCGCGCAATCGTAATGGGTAGCTCTGATGGTTTACGTCGTGGTTTGACAGTAGAAAATACTGGCGCGCCAATCTCAGTACCAGTAGGTACTAAGACCCTAGGTCGTATCATGAACGTTCTAGGTGACGCGATTGATGAGTGTGGTGAAATCGGTGCAGAAGAGCACTACGCAATTCACCGCGAAGCGCCTAGTTACGAAGAGCAGTCTAACGAGACAGCACTTCTAGAGACTGGCGTTAAAGTAATCGACTTGGTTTGTCCATTCGCTAAGGGTGGTAAAATCGGTCTATTCGGTGGTGCAGGTGTAGGTAAGACCGTTAACATGATGGAACTTATCAACAACATCGCACTTCAGCACTCTGGCCTATCTGTATTTGCAGGTGTAGGTGAGCGTACTCGTGAAGGTAACGATTTCTACTTTGAGATGCAGGAAGCAGGCGTTGTAAACGTCGAAAAACCTGAAGAATCTAAAGTAGCGATGGTTTACGGTCAGATGAACGAGCCACCAGGTAACCGTCTACGTGTTGCACTGACTGGTCTAACAATGGCAGAGCGTTTCCGTGACGAAGGTCGTGACGTTCTACTATTCGTAGATAACATCTACCGTTACACGCTTGCAGGTACTGAGGTATCAGCACTTCTAGGCCGTATGCCTTCTGCGGTAGGTTACCAACCTACGCTAGCGGAAGAAATGGGTGTTCTACAAGAGCGTATCACGTCAACTAAGCAAGGCTCTATCACGTCTGTACAGGCGGTATACGTACCTGCGGATGACTTGACTGACCCATCTCCAGCAACAACGTTCGCGCACTTGGATGCAACGGTTGTACTTAACCGTAACATCGCAGCTATGGGTCTATACCCAGCGATCGACCCGCTAGATTCAACTTCACGTCAACTAGATCCACTAGTAGTTGGTCAAGAGCACTACGATATCGCTCAAGGTGTACAACGTACACTTCAGCGCTACAAAGAGCTTAAAGACATCATTGCTATTCTAGGTATGGACGAGCTATCTGAAGAAGATAAGCAAGTTGTATCTCGTGCTCGTAAGATTGAGAAGTTCCTAACTCAGCCTTACCACGTAGCGGAAGTATTTACAGGTGACCCAGGCGTTTACGTACCTCTTAAAGAGACTCTACGTGGCTTCAAAGGTCTACTAGACGGTGAATACGATGACATTCCAGAGCAAGCGTTCATGTACTGCGGTACTATCGACGAAGCTATTGAGAATGCTAAGAAGCTATAAGGCTAACTAGGAGGCGATATGGCAGCAATAACCTTTCACCTAGACGTAGTAAGCGCAGAGAAAAAGCTTTTCTCTGGTCTTGTTGAGACGTTTCAGGTGACCGGTAGCGAAGGTGAACTTGGTATTTTCCATGGTCACACACCGCTGCTGACCGCTATCAAGCCTGGTATGGTGCGTATTGTTAAGCAGCACGGCCACGAAGAAATCATTTATGTTTCTGGTGGTATGGTAGAAGTTCAGCCTGGTACAGCGACTGTACTGGCTGATACAGCTATCCGTGGTGAAGAGCTAGACGCAGCAAAGGCGGAAGAAGCTAAGCGCAAGGCTGTGGAGAATATCCAAAATCAGCATGGCGACATGGACTTCGCACAAGCGGCCGGTGAACTGGCTAAAGCCATTGCTCAGTTACGAGTTATCGAACTGACAAAACAGCGTCGTTAATTTTATAGAAATTATCGATACTGAGATAAAGGCGACCTAAGGGTCGCCTTTTTGCATTTTTGGATAAAGCATATGCGTTAAATCATCAGATTATTTAATTTGTTAGCCAAAAACGGTTACAATATCGTCTTAACTAAAATAACGTCAGATAGGTTGTTCCATGAATTTCAGCGCGGTTATCCTCGCGGCGGGTAAAGGCACTCGCATGTACTCAAACACACCAAAGGTGCTGCACACGCTTGCTGGTAAGCCGATGGTGAAACACGTTATCGATACCTGTAACGGTTTGGGTGCACAAAACATCCACCTTGTATACGGCCACGGTGGCGATCAGATGAAGGCTACTTTGGCTGAAGAATCGGTAAACTGGGCGCTGCAAGCGGAGCAGTTAGGCACAGGTCACGCGGTTGACCAAGCGTCAGCGCACTTTGCTGATGATGAGAAAGTGCTGATTCTGTACGGTGATGTTCCACTGATCTCAGCTGAAACCATTGAAAATCTATTAGACGCACAACCAACAGGCGGTATTGCGCTGTTGACTGTTGTGCTAGATAACCCAACAGGTTATGGCCGTATTATTCGTCGTAACGGTCCTGTAGTGGCAATCGTTGAGCAAAAAGATGCGACAGACGAACAGAAACTGATTAAAGAGATCAACACTGGCGTTATGGTTGCGACAGGTGGTGATCTTAAGCGTTGGTTGTCTGGCTTAAGCAATGACAACGCACAGGGCGAATACTACCTAACAGATGTTATTGCTGCAGCTCACGATGAAGGTCGTGCGGTAGAAGCGGTACACCCAAACAGCCCAATTGAAGTTGAAGGCGTTAACGATCGCTCTCAACTGGCTCGTCTAGAGCGCGCGTACCAAGCAGAACAAGCAGACAAACTGTTGAAGCAGGGTGTTATGCTACGTGACCCAAGCCGTTTTGACCTACGTGGTGAACTGCAATGTGGTATAGACGTAGAGATCGATGTTAACGTGATCATCGAAGGTAGCGTAAGCATTGGTGATAACGTGACGATCGGCGCTGGTTGTGTACTTAAAGATTGTGAAATCGATGACAACACAGTGATTCGTCCATACAGCGTTATTGAAGGTGCAACCGTTGGTGAAGACTGTACAGTTGGTCCTTTCACGCGTCTGCGCCCGGGTGCAGACATGCGTAATGACTCACACGTAGGTAACTTCGTGGAAGTGAAGAATACGCGTCTAGGTGAAGGCTCTAAGGCAAACCACCTAACGTATCTTGGCGATGCAGAGATTGGTCAGCGCGTTAACGTTGGTGCAGGTGCTATCACTTGTAATTACGACGGTGCGAACAAATTTAAGACTATCATTGGCGATGACGTGTTTGTCGGCTCTGACAGTCAATTGATTGCTCCTGTGACGATTGCTAATGGTGCAACGGTTGGTGCTGGCTCAACGGTGACTCGTGATGTTGCTGAGAGTGAGCTAGTGATCAGTCGTGCAAAAGAGCGCAAGATTGCTAACTGGCAGCGTCCAGTAAAGAAAAAATAATCACACTGATTACTGAATTATAATGATATGCAAGAGCCAGTTACGCGAGTAGCTGGCTCTTTTTATTGTGCGTTGCTAATAAATTCATCAGCGCTCTAATTGTATTTTGTTGTTGTATTGTTATTATTCGGGTTGGGGTTCTGTAAAATAAAGGTAAAACAGAGACAATGAGATTGGTTGAGAAAAAATGGCAGACCATGCCGATCATCATCTTATCTTTTTCAATGCTGATTGGGCTGTACGGCTTTTACGTAACGTTGGAAAAGCTGGTGGTTGAGAACGAGCGCGAGCATTTGGTCTCGTTAATGTCAGATGTAATCTATGAGATTCGCGAGGATAGCGACTCGTTTACCGCTGATACCGATATCGATGACTACATTGGTGATCTCACCCAAGCCAATACGCGACTGAGGATTCAAGTCATCGACCCACAGGGGGTTGTGATTGGTGATACCGACCTTTCTGATCATGCACTTGCTCGGGTTGAAAACCATAGCGATCGCCCCGAGTTTCAGCAGGCTCTCAAGCATGGAAATGGCAGTGATGTGCGTTTTAGCACCGTTACCTCTATTGACCGAATCTACTACTCACAGAAAGAGAGTGTGCGGGGCAAAGACTTTGTGGTGGTGATCTCCTCACCAATGCATCAGCTTAAACAGATGAACTTCCAGTTGATGGGAATTCTGATTGGTATGGTGTTGCTGAGTTTGAGCTTTTTGATTGGTACTTCTTATGTCAGCAACCGCCAGATCACTCATCGTGTGGAAGAAGAGCAGAAGAAGCAGGATGAACGCATTCGTCAGCGTACTCATGAAATAGAATTGATGCACCGTCTAGCAAATATGCTGGCAGCGTGTAACAACATGGTCGAAGCGCAGCAGATCGTTTCGGATATCCTGCCAAGAATTCTTGGTAAAATTAACGGTAGTGTTTCATTGATGCGTGCCTCACGTAACCAATTGATTACTCAGTTAGACTGGGGAGATACCTGGCCGGGGAGCTCCAGCTTTGCGCCAGAGGAGTGTTGGTCGCTACGTAAGGGACGTCCGCATCAATCTAATGATGATTTCCACTCGTTAACCTGCGGACACATGCACGATATGGAAAACAATCAAACCTTGTGCATCCCATTAACTGCTCACGGCAATACCATTGGCATCATGCACCTCTATTTTGGTCAAGGTCATATCAAGATTGACCCTATCACCGAGCAGCTTGCTTTTAGTGTTTCAGAACACCTAGGCTTGGCTCTGGCTAACCTCAGCCTGCAAGAGAAGCTGCGCTCGCAGGCCTTAAGCGATCCACTCACCGGTCTATTCAATCGTCGTTTCTTCGAGCAGAAATTGGAAGAGCACTCGATGAATTCAGCCACCAGCGAGCAGCCCTTATCATTGTTAATGCTCGATTTGGATCACTTCAAACGCTTTAACGACAACTTTGGTCATGATGCGGGTGATTTTGTATTAAAAGAGATCAGTGCACTGCTGAAGCAGAGTGTCAGTGAAGATGAGATTGCATGTCGTCTCGGTGGAGAAGAGCTCGCCGTTCTGCTGCCACATTACTCAATGGAACAAGCCACAGAGTTCGCCCAAGTCCTATGTGATGCAGTGCGCTCGATGCACCTTGAACACAAAGGTTTATCTTTAGGTCAGTTAGGGGTTTCTATTGGTGTGGCGACTTATCCTAAGCCAGCTTCAGATACTGAATCTCTAGTTAAGATGGCAGATAACGCACTGTACATGGCCAAAGATATGGGGCGCAGTCGAGTGATTAACTATGAAGAGTACAGCCGACATAAAGCACCGGCACTGGAAGTGGTTGAGAATGAGCGCTAATAGAATTTAGTTAGATGATAAAAGAGCGAGTTCAATACTCGCTCTTTTGGGTTTTACAGAGACTATTTGAGGATTACAAATAGAGTCTCTGACTAGTCTTGATTCTCTTCCGCAACCACACGAGAGTTATCTGGCGCAGAGAAGTGCTGAGATAACTCTTTGTTTGAGTAGATATAACCAAACCATAGACTACCCAAACAGATAACAATCGCCACGCCAGTCACGCTCAGTGCTTGGCTTGCCATTGCTGCAACCAATGCACTTGCTAAACTACTGATGCAGATTTGAAGGCTGTTCTGCAGACCAGCTGCGGTTGCAGGGCTCTGTTTAGCACTGGATAGGGCGCGGTTGACTACAATCGGGTACATCGCGCCGTTCGCTACAGCAATCAGACAGAATGGTGCTAGTAGAGGCCAAATTGATGTGAGCTCCCATTGTGAGGCAATAAAGATCAGCATTGCCGCAACGCTGAACAGACCCACTAGATTACGCAACACAACACCATCACCGTATTTCTTCACCGCTTGTTTACCAAAGTAACCACCTGCCATGAATGCAATCGTCTGTGGGATAAAGCTCAAGCCAATGTCTTTAGCTTCATAGCCTAATTGAGACATGATCTCTGGCATACCTGTAAGGTAAGCAAAGAAGGCTGCCGATGCCGAAGCAAACATCAATACGTTACCCATGTAAGGTTTTGATTTCACCAACGCCTTAATATCAGACTTCACAGAGGTCTGTTTTACCTCAGGTTGCTCTTTTGGTTGAGCCATGGTGGTTGCAACCAATAGCGCGCCCATTAGAGTTAGAGTAATGAAGATGCTGTGCCAACCAAAGTTATCCGCTAGAAGCACACCCAGTTGAGGCGCCAGCGCTGGAGATAGCGCCACTAAAGGCATGATGGTGGCAAAAATTTGTTGGCTGCTGCTTTGTGAGTAGCGCTTGATAACCATTGCTTGCCAGATCACAGCAGGTGCACACACCCCGATTGCTTGGATAAAGCGCAGTGTCAGTAGCTGCCAAACCTCGGTACTGAACGCCAAACCAAATGAGGCTGCCGTAAACAGAACGAGACCGACAGCCAGTGTGTTGCGGTGGCCATACTTATCACTCGCAAGACCCCAAAGAAGCTGACCCATAGCCATGCCGCCAAGGAATACCGTTAGAGATAGAGCAATCTGCTCTGGACCGGTTGCAAAGTCGATCTCCATTGCCTTAAATGCAGGTAGATACATATCGGTCGCAATAAAACCTAGCATGGATAGAACCGCAAGGTAGGTCAGCTGAAACTTAGAAATATTCATAAAATGCCATTAAGCTGTTGTAGTGATGTATTTATCATCAAAATTATTGTTAGTTGTTGGGTGACGTCATGCCCGTTTTATGTACGCTGACATTCTATTTTTCTGTTCTGTTAAAATAAAACGCTAAAATATGTAGTTATCAATCAAAAAATTTGAAGGCTTATGTTCTCAAAATCATCGTTAGAAATGCTTGATACAGTAGCGAGGCTAGGGAGCTTCACTGCTGCTGCTGAGCAATTGCACAAGGTGCCATCGGCGATCAGCTACGGGGTTCGCCAGATAGAGCAAGAACTTGGCGTACTGCTGTTTAAGCGCTTACCAAGAAAGGTTGAGTTGACACCTGCAGGAGAGGTATTTATCGACGAAGCTCGATCTCTGTTGCGCCAGATGGAAGAGGTTAGTGCCCAGACTAAGCGAGCGGCTCGAGGGTGGAAAAAGACCTTGCGCTTAACCTTAGATAACGTGGTTAAGCTCGACAAAATGAAGCCGATGATTGAAGAGTTCTATGAGACTTTTGATTTTGCAGAATTGCAGATCAATATGGAGGTGTTCAATGGCTCTTGGGAAGCCATAGCCCAAGGTCGTGCCGATATTGTGATTGGCGCAACCTCTGCGATCCCTGTTGGCGGTGACTTTGAGGTTAAAGAGATGGGACCGCTCGATTGGGCATTTGTTATGTCGCCCAGCCACCCATGTGTGCGAGAACAGTACCTTGATGAGGCCTTTGTCAGTCAGTTCCCCGCTATCTGTTTAGACGATACCTCGAGTGTATTGCCAAAGCGTCATACGGGTCATTACGCAAACCAGAGGCGCTTGCTGCTCCCCAACTGGTACAGTGCCATTGAATGCCTCAAGAATGGAGTAGGGGTGGGCTATATGCCACGTCACATTGCAGCCCCTATCATTGAGCAAGGATTGCTGGTGGAAAAGATTTTGCCTGAGCCTAGCCCTCTAAGTCAGTGCTGTCTGGTATGGCGAAAAGATGATAACCATAAGTTGATCGAGTGGATGGTCAATTACTTAGGATCCAGTGATCAACTGCATCGAGATTGGCTGGATCATCGTAAGGCGATCTAGTGAAAGGATCTTTCTAGGTAAGATCAAAAAGAGCGAGTGAATACTCGCTCTTTTCTATTCGATAACAACCAATTAGGACAAGAAGAACTTGTATGAAGGGTTATCTGTCTCGTCTTTGCATTGGTAGCCTAACTCACGCAGATGAGTTGAGAATTGTGCGAGGTCGTCATCACTCAACTCAAACCCACATAGAACGCGACCGTAATCAGCACCGTGGTTACGGTAGTTGAACAGGCTGATGTTCCAGTGTGTCCCAAGCGTATCTAGGAACTTGATCAGAGCGCCTGGGTATTCCGGGAATTCAAAGCTATACAAGCGTTCTTTTATTGGTTTTGAGGGCTTACCACCAATCATATAACGGATATGCAGTTTCGCCATCTCATCATCAGAAAGGTCAACCACTGGGTAACCCCCTTCACGAAGATCTGAGATGATATTATCCAGCTCTTCCTGTCCGCCATTGAGACGAACACCTACGAAGATATTGGCTAGGCTGTCATCGTTATGACGGTAGTTGAACTCAGTGACAGCGCGGCCACCAATAATATTACAGAACTCTAGGAATGCACCTTGGCGTTCAGGTATGGTCACGGCAAGCAAGCCTTCTCGCTTCTCACCTAGCTCACAACGCTCCGACACGTAACGTAGACCATGGAAGTTGGTGTTAGCGCCAGACAGTACCGTCGCCAACTGTTTGTCTTGCAATTGGTTCTGTTCAGCAAACTTCTTCAAACCTGCCAGTGCCAATGCACCTGAGGGTTCGGCAATCGCACGCGTGTCTTCAAAGATGTCTTTTACCGCAGAGCAGATCTCATCACTAGAAACAGCAATGTGGCCATCGATGTATTGCTGGCACAGACGGAAGGTCTCTTCACCAATACGTTTAACCGCAACGCCATCGGCAAACATGCTAACTTGATCCAGTACCACGGGTTCACCGGCATCTAGTGCTGCTTTGAGACAAGAAGAGTCTTCTGGTTCTACTGCGATAACTTTAATCTCTGGCATTAGCTGTTTAACCAGCACAGCAACACCTGCCGCTAGACCACCACCACCGACAGGTACAAAGATGTAATCTAGGTGACCATTCTGCTGCAGCATCTCCATGCCCATAGTGCCTTGTCCCGCGATCACCAACGGGTGATCGAATGGAGGCACAAAGGTATAGCCATGTTCAGCGGAAAGGCGTTCTGCTTCTGCTTTAGCTTCGTCAAAGTTGCTGCCGTGCAGAACCACGTTGCCACCGAAACCACGTACCGCATCGACCTTAATGTCTGGGGTGGTTTTTGGCATCACAATCGTGGTCTGGATACCTAGCTTAGAGCCAGATAGCGCCATACCTTGAGCGTGGTTACCCGCCGAGGCTGCAATCACGCCAGAGGCTTTCTGCTGCTCCGACAGGCTAGATACCATGTTATAGGCACCGCGTAGCTTGAATGAGTGTACCGGCTGGCGGTCTTCACGCTTAAGCTGAACCTGATTACCAATACGCGCACTCAGGCGTGGCATCTCTTGCAGCGGAGTAACGATAGCCGCTTCATAAACCGGCGCTCTTAATATCTGGCGCAGATAGTCTGCACCAGATTGTAGATGGGGCGTTGAGGTGTCATCACTCATAGATTAGCCCTCAAGCTTCGACTTATCGCGCACTGCG
The DNA here is from genome assembly GCF_024347475.1 of Vibrio fortis. NCBI lineage: Bacteria > Pseudomonadati > Pseudomonadota > Gammaproteobacteria > Vibrionales > Vibrionaceae > Vibrio > Vibrio fortis. Next base: position 3,235,711 of record NZ_AP025487.1, on the reverse strand, counting down.
CCTTTGTCTGCACTGGTTGCCATGCTTGCGTATGCTTTAAGTGCGAATGACACTTCACGTTGGCGATCGGCTGGTTTCCAACCTAGTTCATCCTGTTTCGCACGACGAGCAGCAAGTTCTTCTTCTGACACGTCTAATGAGATTGAACGGCTAGGGATATCGATCGTGATGATGTCGCCATCTTGGACAAGGCCGATGGTACCGCCACTTGCGGCTTCCGGAGAGGCGTGACCAATAGATAGACCAGACGTACCACCAGAGAAACGACCGTCCGTTAGCAGTGCACAAGACTTGCCTAGACCCATAGACTTCAGGTAAGTCGTTGGGTATAGCATCTCTTGCATACCTGGGCCACCTTTAGGGCCTTCGTAGCGGATAACAACCACTTCACCGGCTTTCACTTTGCCACCTAGGATGCCTTCTACCGCAGTATCTTGGCTTTCGAATACGATAGCTGGACCCTGGAACTTGAGGTTTTCTTCATCGACACCTGCTGTTTTAACGATACAGCCGTCAACCGCGATGTTACCTGAAAGAACGGCTAGGCCACCCTCTTGGCTAAATGCGTTCTCTTTTGAACGGATACAACCATCGGTGCGATCGTCATCAAGGCGATCCCAGCGGCAATCTTGAGAGAAGGCTTGGGTTGTACGGATACCTGCAGGGCCCGCACGGAAGAATTTAAGAACGTCTTCATTCTCGGTTTGCATGATGTCGTATTCAGCCAACTGCTCTTGCATTGTCATACCAAGAACAGTACTTGTTGAACCATTGAGTAGGCCTGCACGGTCTAGCTCACCCAGAATCGCCATCACACCACCTGCGCGGTGTACGTCTTCCATGTGGTATTTCTGCGTTGATGGCGCCACTTTACATAGGTGAGGAACGCGACGTGACATTTCATCGATATCGTTCATATCAAAGTCGACTTCGCCTTCTTGCGCTGCTGCGAGAAGGTGGAGAACCGTGTTACTAGAGCCACCCATAGCGATATCTAGTGCCATCGCGTTTTCAAAGGCTGCACGGTTAGCGATATTGCGCGGCAGTGCTGATTCGTCGCCTTGATCGTAGTAGCGCTTAGTCAGTTCAACAACACGCTTACCCGCGTTGATGAACAGCTGCTCACGGTCAGCGTGGGTGGCTAGCATTGAGCCGTTACCTGGCTGAGAGAGACCTAGAGCTTCAGTTAGACAGTTCATTGAGTTTGCTGTGAACATGCCCGAACAAGAGCCACAAGTTGGACAAGCCGAACGCTCGATCTGTTCGCTCTGCTCATCTGAAACCGTTGGATCGGCACCTTGGATCATCGCATCAACAAGGTCTAGCTTGATGATCTGATCAGAAAGCTTGGTTTTACCTGCTTCCATTGGGCCTCCTGAAACAAAGATTACAGGGATGTTGAGGCGCATAGCAGCCATCATCATTCCCGGCGTGATTTTGTCACAGTTAGAGATACATACCATCGCATCGGCACAGTGTGCATTAACCATGTACTCTACAGAGTCCGCGATCAATTCACGTGAAGGCAGTGAGTAAAGCATGCCGCCGTGACCCATCGCGATGCCGTCATCAACCGCAATGGTATTGAATTCTTTAGCGATACCGCCCGCTTTTTCGATTTCACCCGCGACCAGCTGACCCATGTCTTTTAGGTGAACGTGGCCTGGAACAAATTGAGTGAATGAGTTTACAACCGCGATGATTGGCTTACCGAAGTCATCATCTTTTACACCCGTTGCACGCCAAAGGGCACGAGCACCCGCCATGTTGCGGCCGTGAGTGGTAGTTGCGCTGCGATATTTGATTTTTGGAGCCGAAGACATTTGCTACTTCCTTATAAATTATTGAGCTGAAGGTGCTTGTTCTGGGTAAACGTAATCCAACCAGCCCCACTTATCTTCGGTGGTGCCGTTGAATAGGCCAAAGTAAAGGTCTTGCATTACTTTAGTGATTGGGCCGCGTTTACCACAACCGACTTCAATCTTATCAACTGTACGTACTGGCACGATTTCAGCTGCTGTACCCGTCATGAATATTTCATCCGCTAGGTAAAGCGCTTCACGTGCAATATTTGCTTCACGAACTTCATAGCCGCGATCGCGTGCTAGAGTCATGATGCTGTCGCGTGTAATACCAGGCAGGATCGCGCTGGTCGCTGGTGGCGTTGTGATCACGCCATCTTTCACGACAAAGATGTTCTCACCGGCACCTTCTGAAAGGTAACCATCAACACTCAGTGCGATACCCTCATCGTAGCCGTGGCGACGAGCTTCACCACCAACCAGTAGTGATGATAGGTAGTTACCGCCCGCTTTTGCTGCTGTTGGGATGGTGTTAGGCGCTGCACGATTCCAGCTTGAAATCATCGCATCTACGCCGTTTTCTAGTGCTTCTTCGCCTAGGTATGACCCCCATGGGAAGGCCGCGATGATGAGGTCCATTTCCGTGTTTTCTGGTGGACATACGCCTAGGCCAACGTTACCGACAAAGCCAAGAGGGCGGATGTAGGCAGATTCTAGTTTGTTCTGACGCAGTGTTTCGCGTGTTGCTTCCATGATCTGCTCTTCCGTGTAAGGAATTGGGAAGCGGTAGATCTTCGCCGAGTCTTTTAGTCGCTTAGCGTGCTCTGGGTGACGGAAAATGATTGGGCCATTTGGTGTGTTGTAGCAACGAACGCCTTCAAATACTGAAGTACCGTAGTGCATAGCATGAGTTAAGACGTGAACGTTCGCCTCAGCCCAAGGAACCATCTCGCCATTAAACCAAATGTAGTCTGCTGTTTTTGCTGTCATGTTTGCGCTTCCTTATGCACCAATCTTTTGTTGTAAATTGTTGTTTGGTAGTTCGTTACGGCTAATGGAAATCACATCTACCGTGCGTACATCCCATAGCTTTTCAATCTGATTAACCAAGAAAGAGATAGGGCGGTCGCTATCTACGATGATCTCAACGCTCGCGATTTTGCTTTCGTGGTTTTGCGTACCTGCAACCTGCTTAACAATGAAGCCGCGGTGGCGAATGACACGAAGAACACGCTCTAACAGTACCGGTTTATCGTCGGCTTTGATGTCTAGTAAATATCTTTCCATGTTACGTGTTCTCCAACATATCACTATTTGATGCACCAGGTGGTACAAGTGGCCATACGTTTTCTTCTTCGTCGATCAGGACATGCAGAAGGTAAGCGGTTTTGCTCTCAAGCATCTCTTTAATCGCAGGCTCAACCTCTTCCTTTTTGGTGATGGTTTTGCCCGGAATATCGAAGGCTTTCGCTAGCATTACGAAATCTGGGTTGTCATCAAGAATGGTTTCACTGTGGCGACCATCAAAGAACAGGGATTGCCACTGACGTACCATACCGAGACGCGAGTTGTTGAGTAGCACCATCTTCACTGGGATCTGACGGCGTTTAAGCGTACCTAGCTCCTGAACGTTCATCATGAATGAACCATCACCAGAGATCAGAATCGATTGGTCATCAGGCCGAGCAACGGCTGCTCCCATCGCTGCAGGTAGGCCAAAGCCCATTGTGCCTAAGCCCGCTGAGGTGATGAAGTTCTGTGGGTCACGCGGTTGAATGTGCTGAGCCGCCCACATCTGGTGCTGACCAACGTCGGTCGAGACAATTGAGCTATCTGGCATCATATCGGAAAGCTGTTTAAGTAGCAGTGGTGCGAAGATTGGATCGCCTGGATGGTCATAGCGCCATTTGAATGTACTGCGTAAGCTCTCTGAGTGATGAACCCAAGGGCTGATGTCTTGAGTTAACTCTAACTGTGGAAGAATGGTGTTGATGTCACCGCGCAGTGGTGCGTGTGCATGACGCAGCTTATGGATCTCTGCCGCATCGATATCGATGTGAATCACCTTAGCATGCGGTGCAAAGGTATCCAGCTTGCCTGTTACTCGATCATCAAAGCGTGCACCGACTACGATAAGTAGGTCGGATTCTTGAACGACTAAGTTTGCCGCTTTGGTGCCGTGCATGCCTAGCATGCCTAAATAGTGTGGGTCATTGCGCTCAATAGTCCCCAAGCCTTTCAGTGTACTCACTGCTGGCATTGGATTAAGGCGCAAGAACTCACGAACGGAGTCGGTTGCTTTTGCCAGCTGAACGCCACCACCTACGTAAAGTACAGGGCGGGTCGCTTGAGAAAGTACTTGTTGTGCGGTCTCGATTGCTTCTTGTGGCGCTACTGGTATTGCTGGTGGCGTGAAAGAAGGGAGAATTTCGACTGGCGCTTCAGCAAGTTGTACATCTTTAGCGATATCAACGATAACTGGACCAGGACGACCAGTTTTCGCCACTTCAAAGGCCTCTGCCAAGGTTGGGGCTAGGTCTTCAATATCGGTAACGAGGTAGCTGTGCTTGGTACAAGAGAGAGACATACCAATCACATCCATTTCTTGGAAGGCATCAGTACCAATGTGGGAGCTAGCGACTTGGCCAGTAATGGCGACGAGGGGGATTGAGTCCATAAATGCATCGGCAAGGCCGGTGACTAGGTTAGTGGCGCCTGGACCAGAGGTCGCCATACATACTGCAACATCCTGAGTGGCTCTTGCCATTCCTATGGCAGCCATTGCAGCACCTTGCTCGTGACGACATAGGATGTGTTCCACTCCACCGTCGTACAATGCATCGTAGATTGGCATTATGGCACCGCCTGGATAACCAAATACCGTGTCTATACCTTGCTGCTTCAAAGCGGATACGACTAATTCTGCACCTTTCATCGTAAATCCCCCTGGTTACCGGTATTTTGGTAACTATTTCTTTTGTTGCTGCACATCGTGTGCTCCCATTCTTCCTGTCTATCGGCGTAGCCGAAAATGCTTCAAAATATAAAAATCGAATCTATAAATTAGAAAAAACCCCCGGACTTGTCAGTGCGGGGGTTTTAAAAATTTGTGGCTATTTTTTATCCACACGCCCCCGCGTCGTCATAATAATGACCACGATAATCAGGTTAATCAGTGCGTAAAGGCGTGTGTTTAGTGTCATAAAATCCGAGCTTTCTCGTCGATTGTCGTATGTAAAACCATCTATCTCTAGTGTTATCACATAAAACTGTTTCATGACAAGCAAAATGTCATTCTTTTTTCACATTAAAAACTCATTCCACCAAGCTATATAACATCCTTATAGCTTTGGTGAGGAACTAATACCCAAGCTGAATACTTTTAAATCAATAACAAAGGAAAGCTATGGGACTCGCAATTATTCATAGTCGCGCCAGCGTAGGAGTGGAAGCGCCTGCGGTCACTGTTGAGGTACATATTAGTAACGGAATGCCGGGGTTCTCTTTAGTGGGATTACCAGAGACCACGGTGAAAGAGTCTAAAGACCGTGTACGCAGTGCGATCATCAACTCACGGTTCGAATTTCCAGCAAAGCGTATCACAGTCAATCTTGCTCCCGCTGATCTGCCCAAAGAGGGAGGGCGGTTTGACTTGCCAATTGCGTTGGGTATTTTAGTCGCCTCTGAGCAGTTGCCTGAAACCAAAGTATTGAGCCATGAGTTCATAGGAGAGCTCGCCTTGTCTGGTGAATTGCGTAGGGTTAAAGGAGTACTGCCCGCAACATTGGCGTGCGATAAGGCGAGTCGTGCGCTGGTGGTGCCCCATGATAACGGTGAGCAAGCAGCTTTGGTTGGGCAAGGGGAACACAAGTCAGCTCAAACATTACTGGAGGTGTGTGGTTATCTTTGTGGTCAAAGCACATTGAACTTAAATGATGTATCTGAGCCTCGATCTCAAAAGCACATGACTCGAGATCTGCAAGATATTATTGGTCAACAACAAGGGAAGCGAGCTCTAGAGATTGCGGCTGCTGGCAATCATAACTTACTGTTTTTAGGCCCACCCGGCACGGGGAAAACCATGCTTGCTTCACGCCTGTGTGATTTGTTGCCTGAGATGAGTGATGATGAGGCAATGGAGACGGCTTCGGTGGCGTCACTTACCCAACAAGAGATCAATCAGCACAACTGGAAGCTGCGCCCGTTTCGTTCCCCTCATCACTCCAGCTCTATGGCAGCTTTAGTAGGAGGCGGCTCGGTCCCAAGGCCGGGAGAGATCTCGCTGGCGCATAATGGGTTGTTGTTCCTTGATGAGATGCCGGAGTTTGAGCGAAAGGTCCTTGATTCATTGCGAGAGCCATTGGAGTCGGGAGAGATCATCATCTCACGTGCGGCGGGAAAGACTCGTTTCCCTGCGCGTTTTCAGCTAGTTGGCGCGTTGAATCCAAGCCCGACGGGATACTATGAAGGTAATCAAGCACGAGCGAATCCACAGATTATTTTGCGTTATTTGAATCGGCTCTCTGGTCCGCTCTTAGACCGTTTCGACATGTCGTTGGAGATCCCGCTTTTGCCCAAAGGTATGCTCGCTGAGGGAGGCGAACGAGGTGAAGGGACACAGGTTGTTAAGCAGCGTGTGGTTCAGGCAAGGTCAGTGATGGTAGCGCGAGGGGGAAAACCCAATGCATTGCTGGGCAGTCGAGAAATTGAAAAGCATTGCCCGCTCGATAAACAAGATGCTCAATTTTTGGAGACGGCGCTGCATCGGCTGGGTTTATCGATTCGTGCTTACCATCGCATCATCAAAGTCGCGCGTACAATAGCGGATCTTGAAGGGAGCGAACAAATTCACAAGAAGCACCTTTCAGAGGCGCTGGGGTATCGAGCGATGGATAGGTTGTTGAAGCAGTTGACGGCACAAGCGGTATAGCCACTAAATTGGCTATACCGAAGTACATGGATTAGAACTTGTAGTTCATACCAACAGAAACGATGTATTGAGACTCATCGTAGAAAGTAATGTTGGAATCACTGGTGCCATAGCCTGCCAATGAAATGAATGACCAGTTGTCCCAGTTCATGAATTTTTCGTATTCATAAGCAGCAAACAGGTTGATGTTGTCGTCACTACGGACGGTGTTGTTGTACAGGGAATTACCACCGTCGTAATCTCGTTGGTTATAGCCTGCTGTAAGTACGTATTGATGGCGTCCTGCTACGCCAAATAGGCTAACCTCAGCACCAATTTGATCATAAGACTCAGCACTACCATCAGCATCTCGGGTTTGGTAGATGATGGATGGAACAAGCATTAGGCTGCGACTAAGAGGTTGTCGATACTGACCTTTTAAGTAGAGAGCATTGCCATCACGTTTGAGCTCATCAGACACGTTATCTTGCTTAACATCCCTGGTCGCGTAGGCCATATCCAGTGAAAATGGTGAGCCGGCAATACTGCTTAGTTTCAGACGAAAGGCGTTACCTGTCTCATCGGTTTCAGTACGAGATACATTGGTGTCATAAGGGTTAGCCCAGGTTTCTCCGGACATTATGGTTGGCAGAACTGAAGCATCAATCACCATTCCCGATTGCAGCTGATATTTATAGCCGACTTCGAGTACAACGGTACCTGTCGCTACGTCATCTCGCGCAGTACCTGTATAAACTTGATGATTTAGGCGTTCACCAAAGGTGTAAGCAATGTTGCCCAGTGGTGCCACCAAGAAGGAGCTTTCAGAGGAGGCTTCTTGTGTATTCGAGGTGATAGTGCTATCGCCATCGGTATTAAAGTTTGAAGTAGACGAGGTAACTCCGGCATTGATGGAGACTTCACCGCTGAAGCCTTGTTCATCGGCCAATTTGGCAAAAGCAGGGGTTGCTGCAATGCTCAACGCTATTAACGTAATCTTGAATTTCATTCGCGGGGCTCCTTGCCCAACCTGTTAGTGTGTAGTGAAAAGCTATAGATAACCCAAATACTAAAAGGTTCCTGATTAATTTTTTATCAATGATGCTTTTTGAGCATAGCAAAAAAAAGGAAGCCGAAGCTCCCTTTTATCAATGATTTACTTCTTCAATAAGAAGTTAACCAATGCAAAGTACTCATCTAAAGAGTTGATACCTTGCGCATCGACTAGGTAGCGGTTGTTAACCACGACTGCTGGTACACCCGATAGGCCGCTGTCTTTGAATGCTTTGTCAAAGCGACGAACCATAGAGTCAACGGCGAAGCCTTTATATGCAGCATCAAATTTCTTCGCATCAACACCTTCGTCTAGGAAGATTTGACGCAACTCTTCTTCATCACGCGGTGCTTTGTTCATGTTGTGGATGCGGTTAAACATCACTGGGACCATTTTGTCTTCAACTTTTAGAGCAATCATAGTCGCGTATGCTTTACTCATTGGTTTACCCATCGCACCACCCATAAAGGATACGTGGTTCTTCTGAAGCTTAACGCCTTCAGGCAGCTGTTTTTTTAGCTGCTGAATAATTGGTTCGAAGCTATTACAGTGTGGGCAGTAGAATGAGAAAAACTCAGTAACCACAGGTTTTTTTGAAGGCTCTAGATCTAGAACTTTGTAGTGCTCACCTTCGTTAAACTGCGCTGCATGAGCTGATAAGCTCAGCATAACTAATGAGAAAAATGCGAATAGCTTTTTCATTTATTCAATCTCCATTATGTTTGAATTTTTTGTTTGCTATCAGTGTTGCCTTACCACTGAGGCATTAACGAAAGTGGTGGCTCCTGTAGGGTAGCAATCTGCTCTTTACAAGCAAGTACTTGTTGCTCCCAGTATTTCGGGTCGTTAAACCATGGGAAGGCCAGAGGAAACGCTGGATCGTCCCACCGCTTAGCTAGCCATGCCATGTAATGCACCATACGTAGACCGCGCAGTGGTTCAATAAGTTTCAATTCTGCGCTGTTAAAGTCGCAGAACTCTTGATAAGCCTCTAAAAGAATATCGAGCTGCATCAGTTTATCTTGGCGTTCACCACTGAGGAGCATCCATAGGTCTTGAACCGCTGGACCATTACGCGCATCGTCAAGATCGACAAACATCGGCCCATCACGCCATAAAATATTGCCTGGATGACAATCGCCATGTAGGCGAATAATTTTACTTGAGTCAGACCACTGTTCTTCGAGTGCCTTAATCAACATGTCGAGATCATTGAAGAAAGCCGATTCGATGTGTGTTGGGATAAAGCGTGAATTCTCTAAGATCTTGCGTGGTTGATGTAGGTATTCCTTGAGGCTGATGGTTGGCCGGTGTTGAAATAGCTTTTCAGAACTCGCTTTATGGATACGCCCGAGAAAGCGACCTACGCCTTCCAACTGATCCAGGTTATCCACTTCGTATTGACGCCCTCCGACACTATCAAACAACGCAAACAGATAGCCTTGATACTCATGCAGGGTTTGACCGTTGATCTTAATCGGTGGTGCGACAGGGATCTCCTGTTCAATGAGATCGAGCGCGAAATCATGCTCTTCTTGGATCTGCTCTTTAGTCCAGCGTTGTGGGCGGTAGAACTTCACAACATAGCGCTTACGGTCTTCATCGCTAAATTGATAGACGCGGTTTTCGTAGCTATTGAGCGCCAATAGGCCTGACTCGGCACGAACTCCAATACTTTCGAGGGCGTACCACATGAAATCAGGCGTCAGGTTGTCAAAGTTAAAAGCTTGTTCGGTCATAAAAATAAAAAAGGCTCATTACTGAGCCTTTTTCCATTGATTGGTTGAAATACCGAGTGGTCACCCACTAGATATTAGAGCTTCTTGATAAAGCGGCTTTCAACTTCCATCGTAAACTCTTCATTATCCGAGAGTATAAACTGAATTGTCGAAACTGGTGAGCTGAGTTTTTCTGGATCGGCTCCCAAGCTGATTGGCAGGTTCAATACTTCGCCTGGGTCGACAGCAACAGTCTGCTTACCATACCAGATAGCTTCAGGTAACCCGCTAACACTTAAATCGTACTCTTGAACCTGTTGGGTTTTGTTGATGATTTTGAGCGTGTAGGTGTTCTCAACAAAGCCTTGAGTGTTGATTCTGAATAGTTGGTTGCGGTCACGAAGCACAGTTAAACCAGCTGGATCGACACTTGCGACCTGAACAAAGAACAAACCAATCATCAGTAGTAGCACGCCACCGTAACCCAATAGTTTCGGTCGCATTACTTTAGTATTGTGACCTTCCAGGCGGTGTTCTGTCGTGTAGTTGATCAGCCCTTTCTCATATCCCATGCGATCCATAGTTTGGTCACAGGCATCGATACAAGCGCCACAGTTAATACACTCATATTGCAGGCCATCACGGATATCGATACCAGTCGGACATACCTGAACACACAAGTTACAGTCGATACAGTCACCCAAGCCCAGTGCTTTAGGGTCGGCTTTGCGTGAACGAGGGCCACGGCTTTCACCACGCTCTGTGTCATAGCCAACGATAAAGGTATCTTTATCAAACATCGCAGATTGGAAACGAGCATACGGACACATGTGTAGACATACGATTGAACGCATCCAACCCGCATTGGCGTAGGTACAGCCAGCGAAGAACAGCACCCAAAATACAGGCCAGAACGAAGCGTCAAAGGTGAAGAAACCAACGACTAGTTCTTTAACAGGAATAAAGTAACCAACAAAGGTGAGACCTGTTGCTAAGGCAATTGCCCACCAAGCGATGTGCTTAATGGTCTTACGCATCATTAGATTCGGTGTGAGTTTGCCTGAGTCTTGCTTCTTACGTTTGTTGGCAGAACCCTCGAGTTTCTCTTCAAACCAGATGTACATAAAGGTCCAAACGGTTTGCGGACACAAATAGCCACACCAAACCCGGCCTAAAAAGGTGGTAATAAAGAACAGGCCGAAGGCCGCGATCATGAATAGAATCGCCAGCAGGGTGAGGTCCTGAGGGTAGAGCGTGGTACCAAAGAAATTAAACTGCTGATTACCAATATCGAGCAGTATGGCTTGTCGCTCTCCAAACGGTATCCACGGGATCAGCGCAAACAATAGCAGTAGGAACCAGCCACCATAGCGGCGCAGTTGTTGGAACTTACCCTTGCTTTCACGCACGTAGATGCGGTTATTGGGGTTAAATCGATCTCCATTACCTTTATGTGTCTTGGGATTAAAGGTTTTAGGAGTCACATCTTTGATATCGATTTTATCCTGACTCATGGACTATCCTTTTGATGGTATAGGTACCCTTTCTTGGTGTGGGCACTTTATGACATTGCTTTAATAACTCTGCGGGAGAATCTTGCATACCGTAGCTTTGGTATATCACTGGACCCTATACACGCTACTCTTATTTTAGAAGATTCTTATGGGAGGCGATTATAGCGACAATACTGTTCTCATTTCTTTAACGCTATCAACCTTTAGCAACAAAACTCATAACAGTTGTGACGAAAAAATAGCGAACAGAAACAAAAAAGCGACCGAATGGTCGCCTTTAAATGAGTTGAGCTGAAACTGAGTGGAACTAGATGATGCCGCGTGCTTTTAGGATTGCAGTTTTGAAATCGTCTTCTTGGTCTTTTTTCAGGCCAGGGATCATCTCGTCTTTTTGGCTGTTGCGCATCTTAAGGTGGTAGATCAGTACGTCATCGGTGAGATCTTCCAATTTACCTTCGTAGCCTGCTTCTTTAGATAGCTTAATAATGAATTCGAGCAGGTTTAGCTCTTGGTCTTTTTGCCACTCAGGCTCCATTAGCTCGATCAGCTCTTCAATGCGATGGCATTTCATTTTTTATTCTCCACAAATTTTATAATGATTTGCAGTAAAGGTATCAAATCGGATACGGAATACCAATCCAACAGGCAAGAAAAAAGCGCAGTAAAAACTGCGCTTTTTGTTATGCGGCTTTAATTACTTTTGCAGAGCTAGACGTAAGCAGAGCAGTCTTCTCGACAAGAGTCATTGTTGGTGCCACTTTCTTTGCCGTTGGAGCAGCTACAAAGCCACTACGACGACGCATCGCACTACGGTTGGTGTGCGAAAACCTGACAGCTGTTGGTCGCATTGAGTTACCTAACGGTCAGGCATATCCATTGCCAATTTAATGGCCTGATCCAAAATGAGCTGCGCTTTAATTGCTTAAAGTTAGGCTCGTCTGGCTTTCGCCAATCCAATCATGAATCAGGATAATGATATGCGTGCATATCAATAACAGATTATCATCATCTGGTTGAACGATCGATGCTTGTTGGAAAAATACCCGCCAATAACAGCTAAAATTGTGTGAGCAGTATATTTGAGTTTGAACCTCTTTCAGGCTTAAGATGGTGCTTTAAAGGAGGTGCATATGTCGTTCTTAAAGAAAACGCTAGCAAGTTTTGGTATTGGATCGGCGAAAGTAGATTCAGTACTGCAGCAAGAAGTGCTTTACCCTGGCCGTAAAGCCAACATTATTGTGCACGTTTACGGTGGCTCTCAACCTCAAGAGATCGATAACATCGACCTCAACTTGTGCTGCCGTTACATCAAGGAAGTTCCTATTAACCCCGATAAGCAAGATCGAGGTCAGACGCGTCGCGTTCATCAAACATACTCACTGGCGAAGTGGAGCCTGCCTTATGCCTTCACGATTGAGCCGGGCGAAACGCGTGATTTCGAGTGCGAGTTTGATGTTCCACTCAATACGCCGGTCACCATTGGTGATGCGAAAGTGTGGTTGGAAACCGGATTAGACATCGCGATGGCAATCGACCCATCTGATAAAGATGTGCTCACGGTTCGTCCTGACGAGTTGCTTGATGGCATCTTTAACAAGCTTGAAGCCCAAGGCTTACGCATTCGACAAGTTGAGTGTGAAGCGGTAGATGGCTTTGAGTTACCGTTTGTTCAAGAGTTTGAGTTTGTACCAACGACTGGGCCCTATCATGGCCGTTGGCGTGAGTTAGAGGTCGTGGCCCATAGAGATGAGCAAGAGCTAAAGATGTGGTTTGAGATCGACCGCAATCGTGATGGTGCTAAAGGTATGTTGGCGAGCCTACTTGGTGTCGGCAAACTCAAACGCCAGCTAAGCATTCCTCTTGATACCTCACCACAGCAAGCCGGTGAGATGGTGATAGAGTATTTGGAGAGCGTCTCTTAGCTCCTTAATCCGACTATGATACGGTGCATAAAAATTTAAGCTTACACGTGTAAGCTTAATGTGTAATACTAGAGTAATTGTTCGATTACTCTAGTAGGATGCCCATGTCTGAAGCCAACGTCAGTGAATATAGTGAAATAGAAGAGCGAGCCAATGCGATCACACACGGCCTTGGGGTGGTGTTGGGTGTTGTTGGTTTAATCTTACTGCTCATCAAAGCCGATCAGTTCAATGCGGATTTACTTACCGTGGCAAGTATGGCGACCTACGGCAGCAGTATTATCTTGTTGTTTTTGGCTTCCACTCTCTATCATTCGATTACCACCGAAAAAACTAAGCGGTTACTGAAAACCCTCGATCACTGTGCGATCTATTTGTTGATCGCTGGCAGCTACACCCCGTTCTTATTGGTCAGCTTGAGAACGCCGTTGGCTTTTGGGTTAATGGGCGTGATTTGGGCGATAGCCTTGGTCGGTATCGTCATGAAAATTGCCTTTGTGTATCGCTTTAAGCGCTTGTCTTTAGTTACGTATCTAGCAATGGGGTGGCTATCATTGATAGTGATTTATCAACTGGCGAAGAGTGTGGATTTAGGCGGCTTGATCTTGCTGGCTGCGGGCGGAGTTATCTATTCTCTGGGTGTGATTTTCTATGTCGCAAAACGCATCCCATACAACCATGCTATTTGGCACCTGTTTGTATTGGCGGGATGCGCTTGTCATTTCTTTGCTATCTATCTATACGTTACGCCAGTTTAGCGAGCCAAAACCTCAATCACTTCAGCTTGGAGTTGGTACTTGTCTTGTTTATCCAGTGCTAGCTTAATCGACTTACCTTCGGCGCTGCTTTGTGGGCGAAGGTAGGTATCAGCCATACGTTTGATGGATTTCCAAGTATCAACCTGTTGTTCTGCGAGCACCTTACCGTCTGTCGAGAGCACTTTAACCTTCAGTGAAACCAAGATGATTGGCTGAGTGCCTTGGTTAGTGATTGCTGTTGGAATGATGAGTTCACCATCTTGATAGCTTGCAGCGCCAAGTAGAATATCTACACCAGACTTCGACAACTGCAAGCTCGGCTTAGTATCGTTAAGCTTAATCGTGGTACCTGTAATGGCTGTCGCAACAGGAATCGCAGCGATGCTTGGCTTCGCTGATGCATCCGAAGTAGTGACTTCCGATTCAGCTTTGGTCGTTACGTACTCCCATGTAAAGTCATCTTTGAGATTGACCTGTTTGCCATCAGGTAGGGTGATCAGTTGATCAGCGAATGCAGTACCGCTGAGTAGTACGCTAGCCATCAATAGGTAAGATCGCATAATGGTTTCCTTTTTAATGCTTAATTAACGACGCCAGAAGGCTGGGAAGAACAGTACCAACAGGGTCAAGATCTCAAGCCTTCCCATCAGCATACCAAAACTTAGCAACCATTTTGCTGCATCTGGAAGTGGTGCAAAGTTTCCTGTTGGACCAATCACACTACCCATGCCTGGGCCCACGTTGGCCACCGCGGTGATTGCACCGGAAATGCTGGTGATTGGATCGAGTCCCATCGCACTTAAGCCACCTGCAATTAAGATAATAGTAATAAAGAACATCAAACCAAAGGCCACTAAAGAGCGAACGATGTCGTCGTTGACTGGCCGTTGGTTGTAACGCTGAACAAATACGCCTGAAGGGTGAATCAGTTTCATCATCTGTTTGTGCAGCATGGTCATTGCGATCTGGAAACGGAATATTTTGATGCCACCAGAGGTTGAGCCTGAACATGCTCCTGCCATCATCAAGAATGCAAACAGAGTTGTTGGCAGAGCCCCCCAAGCGGTGAAGTCTTCTAAGCCAAACCCTGTGGTGGTGACCACAGAGACGATATTAAACATCGACACACGCAGAGCATCCATTACGGAGTAGCCGTCGCGTATCACTAACCACATTGAAATCACAACACTTGAGGCGAGAAAGAGGTAAGTGAAACCTCGAACCTGAGCGTCTTTGTAAAGCGGGGCGAGTTTACGTCCGCGCAGGGCGCTAACAAACAGTAGGAAAGGTAGTCCACCTAGGAACATAAATAGGGTGCCAACCCAGTGCGCACTGTTGGAGAAGTGGTTCATCGAGCCATCAGAGGTGGAGTAACCGCCTGTAGAGAGCGTAGTAAAGGCGTGGTTGATGGCATCAAACATCCCCATACCGGCAAACAGATAGCTGATAAAGCACAGCCCTGTTAGTACCAGATACACGGCAACAATGTTCTTGGCTACCGTTTTAGCGCGTGGACTACTTTTATCAGACCAATCCGACGATTCGGTTTGGAATAAGCGCATACCACCAACATTGAGCATTGGTAGTACGGCTACCGCCATCACAATGAAGCCGACCCCACCTAGCCACTGCAAGATAGAGCGCCACAGCAGGATACTAGGCGCCATGTTATCTAGACCACTGAGAACGGTAGAACCGGTAGTGGTGATACCGGACATGGTCTCAAAGTAGGCATCGGTAAAGCTAATATGGTTGATGAACACAAATGGCAATGCGGCAAAGGCGCTGGCGATGGTCCAAACTAGTGAGGTAATAAGGAACATGTCCCTGACCCCAAGGCGGAAGTGTGCGGTTCGGCCTAAGCTCAGGCAGATAAAGGCGATCACATGGGTGATCACCACCGATTGACCAAACTCTAGAAAGCCACCCGTTCCCGTAAAGAATGCCACCAGAGTTGGCACATACATGAACAGGGCGAGCTTGGAGAGCACCAACCCAATAACCAATAGAATGGGGCGTAAGTTAACCATGATGTTTTACTGGTGCGTTCTTATAGGAAGAACGGACTCGGTTGGAATAGCGACTCAACGTCCGGGACGTATTTTTTATCAACCAAGAACATCACAACGTGGTCATCTTGTTCGATCACAGTTCTATCGTGCGCGATAAGAACCTCTTCACCACGCACAATCGCACCAATAGTGGTACCTGGTGGCAGTTTTATGTCGCCAATCGCTCGGCCGACAACCTTTGAAGTGGTTTCGTCACCGTGAGCAATGGCTTCGATTGCCTCGGCAGCACCGCGACGTAGAGATGATACGTTGACGATATCGGCACGACGAACGTGCGTCAGTAGCGCAGAAATTGTGGCTTGCTGTGGAGATATCGCAATATCAATCACACCACCTTGTACTAGGTCGACGTAAGCACCGCGCTGAATCAGCACCATTACCTTCTTAGCACCCATTCGTTTCGCCAACATTGCTGACATGATGTTGGTTTCGTCTTCATTGGTGAGCGCGATGAACACGTCTACTTGGTCGATATTTTCTTCGGTCAGTAGTTCTTGGTCTGCCGCATCACCACAGAAGACGATGGTGTTTTCAAGCTCTTCAGACAACTTCTCGGCACGGGTGTAGCTGCGTTCAATCAGCTTGATGCTGTAGCTCTGCTCTAGGCGCTTCGCTAAGCTGGCACCGATGTTACCACCACCAACAATCATGACGCGGCGATAAGGCTTCTCAAGGCGTTGTAGCTCACTCATGACAGAGCGGATATGGTTACTTGCCGCAACGAAGAACACCTCATCATCGGCTTCAATGATGGTAGTACCTTGTGGTCGAATTGGACGACCTTGACGGAAAATAGCAGCTACGCGGGTATCGATGTGTGGCATGTGCTCGCGCAGCGCTGACAGTGCGTTACCCACTAGTGGGCCACCATAGTAGGCTTTTACCGCTACTAGGCTTACTTTTTGCTCAGCGAAGCTGACGACTTGAAGTGCGCCCGGGTATTGGATTAGGCGTTCAATGTAGCTGGTCACCAGCTCTTCTGGAGCAATAAGGTGGTCAACAGGGATAGCACCAGACTTGAACAGTGCTTCTTTCTCTTCCAAGTATTCAGGAGAGCGAATACGGGCAATTCGGTTCGGAGTATTAAACAGAGAAAAGGCGACCTGACACGCGGCCATGTTTGTCTCATCCATATTGGTTACCGCAACCAACATATCGGCATCTTGAGCACCGGCTTCGCGCAGTGTATTCGGGTGGCTGGCATAGCCATTGACTACCCTAAGGTCATATTTGTCCTGAAGTTCACGCAGTCGGTCGCCATCGCGATCGACAATAGTGATGTCATTGTTTTCACCTACCAAGTTCTCAGCAAGGGTACCGCCTACTTGTCCAGCACCTAGGATAATGATCTTCATAGCCTATCTCTTATTTTTTGTTATTTAACGCCTTGGTGATATTCACCACAACGAAACAGCGGCTAAGAACCCCTTCTTAGCCGCTGTATAATTATGCTTGTTTCACTAACACTGCGTAGTAGAAACCATCCATATCTTCTTCACCAGGTAATATTTGACGACCTGGTTGTTCGATATCGGAGCCGACAAGTGTTGCATCCGTCGTACGCTCAAGGAACGCTTTCACTTGAAGTACGTTCTCTTGTGGTGTGATAGAGCAGGTCGCATACACCATAGTGCCGCCAGCTTTTAATTGTCCCCACATTGCGTCCATGATTTCGCTTTGCAGCTCTGCGAGTGCTTGAATGTCTGACGCTCGGCGTAACCACTTGATGTCTGGGTGGCGGCGAATTACACCAGTTGCCGAACAAGGGGCATCAAGCAGAATACGATCAAATTGTTCACCACTCCACCACTCTTGTGGGTATCGAGCATCACCACAAATGACATCAGCACGCAATTGGAGGCGCTCTAGGTTGTCATAGACGCGGTCTAGACGTTTCGGGTCTGCATCGATCGCAACCACTTCTGTGTCGTTAGTGTGCTCAAGGATATGTGCAGTTTTACCACCCGGAGCGGCACAGCAATCCAGAATCAGTTCGCCATCTTTTGGCGTCAAGTAATCAACCGACAATTGTGCAGCAGCATCTTGTACCGAAATCCAACCTTTATCAAAGCCTGGAAGCAGAGTGACATCGCACGGCGCAGCTAATTTTATGGCATCTGCAGCTTGTGAGTGCAGACTGTATTCAATGTTTTCGTTTTTAAGTAGCTCAGCGTATTCATCACGGGTGTGATGCTGGCGGTTCACGCGCAGCCACATTGGTGCCTTGCTGTTATTCGCTTCGACAAGTTGCTCCCATTGATCTGGGTAGCTTTCTTGTAGCATTTTTAGGATCCAGCTTGGGTGGCCGTACTTGCCAGCGTTGTGACTTACCGCAGCCTCATCCAGAGCTTCTTGATCGCGTAGGTAATTGCGTAGTACCGCGTTGATTAAGCCACTTAGGTTCTGCCCGCGCAGCGTTTTGGTCGCTTCTACTGTCTCACCGACGGCTGCGTGCGAAGGGATACGCATGAAGCTCAGTTGGTAAATACCAACCAGGATCAGGTGATGGAAAACACGTTTCTTGCCTTTTAACGGGTTGTCCATTAATTGGTTGGCGATAGATTCTAGGCGAGGCAAGTAGCGCAGAGCGCCATAACAGATCTCTTGCAGTAGAGCATGGTCACGTGGGCGGATCGTTTTTTGAGCCGCAGGTAGTGCGTGTGAAAGAGAGTGGCCTTTATCGACAACTTGAAACAGGACATTGGCAGCAGCAGCGCGAACATTCATGGGGAGTACCGACTATTATATTGAATACATGAGGACATCTCTGCCCTCGTAAAGGTTATAGACTACATTGAGTGCAGTCTTGCAAGGGTTAGATGAGCTGCGTGCCCACCTCAAACCAACTTGCGCGAGAGTTCAAGATATCTTGTACTGACATCGCTTTTTTGCCCGGTACTTGTAGTTGTTCAAGAACAAGGACACCTTGTCCGGTTGCTACATAGATGCCGGTTTTATCCGCTTGCAGAATGGTACCTGCTGGCTTATCAGTGGTTTGCTCTGCCACACGGCTTTGCCATACCTTGATGCTGTTTTCTGCGGCTTCAAAGTGACTCATTGGCCATGGGTTGAAGGCGCGAACACAGCGCTCAATATGTGCTGCGTCGTCACTCCAGTTGATGCGCGCCTCTTCTTTGCTCAGCTTCTTCGCGTAGTTAGCAAGTTCGTCGTCTTGCTTCTCTGCAACAGCTTTACCTGCAGCGATGTCAGCTAAACACTCAACAAGAGCATCAGGGCCAAGACCAGCGAGCTTCTCGTACATTGAAGCACTGGTGTCGGTTGCTTCGATTGGTAGCGTAGCAATGCTGAGCATATCACCCGTATCTAAGCCGATATCCATCTGCATGATAGTTACGCCTGTCTCTGCATCACCTGCCCAGATAGAGCGTTGGATAGGCGCAGCACCACGCCAGCGCGGTAGGATAGAGCCGTGAACATTGATACAACCCAAGCGAGGAGTGTCTAGCACCACTTGAGGTAGCAGCAGGCCATAAGCGACTACAACCATGATGTCGGCATTAAGATCAGCCAACTCTTGCTTCGCTTCGTCTGACTTGAAGTTCTCAGGTTGGTAAACCGGAATATCATGTTCAAGGGCGATGTTTTTAACTGGGCTTGCCGTTAGCTTCTTACCACGACCTGCAGGGCGATCCGGTTGGGTGTAAACCGCAATAACTTCATGCTCCGAAGACAACAACGCCGCCAAGTGACGGGCGGCGAAATCCGGAGTACCTGCGAAGACAATTCTTAAAGACTGACTCAAGGTAGGCTTCCTTCTAATTAGTTTAACTAGCGCTTATTTTGCTTGTTTCTCGTTGAAACGTTTGATCTTAGCTAGTTTATCTTGAATACGTTTGCGCTTTAGTGGCGATAGGTAATCAACAAACAACTTACCTTCTAGGTGATCAAGCTCATGTTGAACACAGATAGCCAGTAGGTCGTCAGCGTCGAAGGTGTACTCTTTACCATCGCGGTCTAGTGCTTTCACGGTAACTTCTGCCGCACGAGGCACAAGTGCGCGAGCACCAGGAACAGATAGACAACCTTCTTCGATGCCATCTTCACCGCGCTTCTCGATGATTTCAGGGTTGATCAGCACCATTGGCTCATCACGTGTCTCTGAAATATCGATAACTACAATACGTTGGTGGAAATCAACCTGCGTTGCTGCAAGGCCAATGCCCTCTTCGTCGTACATGGTTTCAATCATGTCATCAACGAACTTTTGAATCTCTGGGGTAACTTCTTTTACCGGTTTCGCCACGGTACGTAGACGATCATCTGGTAATGTTAATACTTGTAATACAGACATATACACTCGAAATATTGAACTGTGCCGAAACAGCTTAAACCTTGTTGGCTCAATTCTAGACATTTTATAGGCCAAATGACAGCATCCTGAAGGTAATTCTACGATTAGATGTCATATATCCAGACCAAGGAACCGAGGTCATGCGCCATTTTTTAACAAGGTTATCGCTAGTTTTTCTACCATTTTCAGCCGCGACACTGGCCCAGCAACCCCCAACTCCTCTGAACATAAAACAAGACGCGCCCAAGACGTACATCGTGGAGAAAGGTGATACCTTGTGGGATATTTCAGAGATGTACCTCGACAGCCCTTGGTTATGGCCGCGTTTATGGCAGGTGAACCCAGAGATAGATAATCCCCATCTGATTTATCCAGGGGATAAGCTCTCCCTAGTTTGGTTGAATGGCCAGCCCGTCTTAAGCCTTAAACCCGTTATTAAATTGAGCCCTAAGATTCGAGTTAGAGACAAAAAAGCAGTACCGACGGTCGATGAGGGGCTTGTTCTTCCGTATCTTCAATCGGACCGACTCGTGACTCAATCGGAGGTCGACGCAGCTGAGCGTGTATTGGGAACCAGCGATGGGCGCAAGTTTTTAACGGCTCAAGATCGACTGTTTATCTCAGGACAACAGCAACATCAAAAGTGGGGTATTTACCGAGCGGTTGCGGAGTATCAACGCAGTAACCCTCAGTCTTCGATGATATCGCTGCGTTTAGTGGCTAATGCTCGCCTTCATTCCGTAGAAACCTCTTTTAGTAGTTTGCAGGTCGATTCTCAGCAGCAAGAGATTTTAGTGAATGATGTAGTGCTGCCTGTATTGAATATCGATCAAGCCACACTGACGACGACCTTTTACCCGACTCCGACTGCTGCAGGGCAGTTTGCACATATCGTAGGGTCCTTGGAGGGCGGGAAATTCAGTGCCAAGAATCAGGTGGTGGTGATTGATAGAGGTACACACGACAACCTT
The DNA here is from genome assembly GCF_024347475.1 of Vibrio fortis. Lineage (NCBI taxonomy): Bacteria > Pseudomonadati > Pseudomonadota > Gammaproteobacteria > Vibrionales > Vibrionaceae > Vibrio > Vibrio fortis. The sequence goes on along the minus strand of NZ_AP025487.1, from coordinate 3,214,679 downwards.
CGCCAAGGTTCGATGTTTTCACTTAGTCAGTCTGGCGCTGTGGTCTATGGTCAGCAGGGTGACTACAGTTACGACAGTGAGACATTGGGCGATAAGATCCAATTGCCAAATACTGAGATAGGGAATCTGATGGTAATAAGGCCCTATCAGTATTTCAGTTTGGCTTTAGTCACTCAAAGCAGTAAACCTATTAGTCAGGACACCTTGGCTGTGTCACCGCTCCTAAGTGATGGCTCAGGCGAGTAGGGTTCTCTCATGACAGAGCAAGAGCTAGCGGCGTGGTTGAGGTTAAGTTTTGTCCCTAAGTTGGGTATGAAGCGTCTTAAGCGCTTGCTGGCTATCGATTCACCTCAAAATCTTGTTGATTACACCCACGAACAGCTGTCGGCTCTTGGTTTTTCAGATTCGCAAATAACCTACCTCAAATTCAAAACTGAGCCTCTAATTGAAGAGTGCTTAGCATGGCAAGCACAAGATTCGACACATCATATCGTTACTCACCAATGTGCAGCGTATCCACCTTGCTTGCGACAGATAGCCAGTGCGCCGAGCGCCTTATTTGTGCGCGGCAATATTAAAACACTGAGTGACCCTCAGATCGCGATGGTCGGCAGTCGCAATGCGAGCTTGGAAGGCTTGCAAACAGCCAAAGCCTTCGCTCGAGAATTCGCCCAGAGTGGTTTGATTGTTACTAGTGGCCTGGCGCTCGGTATTGATGGTTATGCCCATGATGGAGCCTTGTCGGGTGGAGGAGAAACCTTTGCTGTATTAGGCTCTGGGTTGAATGCGGTTTATCCGGCTCGTCATCGTAAACTCGCGGAACGAGTCGCAGAACAAGGGGCGTTAATCTCTGAGTTTCGCCCTTCTGCTAAGCCGCGTCCTGAAAACTTCCCGCGTCGTAATCGCATTATTAGTGGCTTGTCGCTAGGTACATTGGTGGTTGAAGCGGCGGAAAAGAGCGGTTCCTTGATTACGGCTCGCTACGCATTAGAACAAGGGCGTGAAGTCTTTGCTTTGCCAGGTTCAATACACAGCCCTACCAGTCGTGGAGGAAACAGTTTAATCAAGTCGGGCGCTTGCCTAGTGCAGAGTGCTCAAGATGTCCTTGTTGAAATAAAAAGCCTATTAGATTGGTCTATTGAAGTACAACCCAGTCTGTTTGATGCGCCAACAACTGACAATGCAAATGAACAATTGCCATTTCCACATCTGTTAGCTAACGTAGGGTTAGAGGCGACACCCGTTGATATTTTGGCACAGCGAACCCATATACCTGTGCATGAGGTCATGATGCAGCTCTTAGAGTTAGAACTTTTAGGGCATGTTGTTGCAGTTTCTGGTGGCTATATTCGAAAGGGGAGAGGCTAGCTATGATGATGGACATTCTGATGTACCTGTTTGAAACCTACATCCATAGCGATTCTGAATTGCAGGTGGATCAAGACGAGCTTGAAGAAGAATTACTTCGAGCAGGGTTTCACCAAGACGATATTTATAAGGCGCTTCACTGGTTAGAAGATCTCGCTGCATTGCAAGAAACCGACAGCCAAGCGGCGATTTCGGTCTCTTCGAATACCTCCATGCGTGTGTATACCAAGCGAGAAATGGCACGAATCAATCTAGAGTGTCGCGGCTTTCTTCTATTCTTAGAGCAAATTAATGTGCTGACCACTGAAATTCGTGAGATGGTGATCGACCGAGTGATGGGGTTAGAAACCAATGAGTTTGAGTTGGATGATCTCAAATGGATTATCTTAATGGTGCTGTTTAACGTACCAGGTAATGAGAGTGCTTACACGCAAATGGAAGAGCTGTTGTACACCAAAGAGCAAGGTATCTTGCATTAATACAGGCTTGTCATGAGTAGTAAGATCGATCATCAGCTTTTTTCCGCCCATGAGCATGCGCTCGAACATGAAGCGTGTCCTCAGTGTGATGGTGAGTTACAGCTTCGTCACGGTAAGCACGGCCCGTTTATGGGGTGTACTCATTACCCAGCATGCGACTACATCAAGCCGCTGCATCAAAACGATGGACATATCGTCAAAGAGCTCGGTGTGCCTTGTCCTAAATGCCAAAGTGAGTTGGTATTAAGACAGGGGCGCTACGGTATGTTTATCGGCTGCAGCAGCTATCCAGAGTGCCATCACATAGAGTCACTCGATCAACCGAAAGAAGAACAGACGCAAGCGCCACAAGTCGCCTGCCCAGAGTGTGGAAAAGGCCATCTTGTTGAGCGTAAGTCTCGCTACGGAAAACTGTTCTTTGCATGTGATAACTACCCAAAGTGCAAGTTTGCAGTAAATCAGCCACCGATTATTGGTCGTTGTGAAGTTTGCCGATTCCCATTGTTGGTCGAGAAGAAAACAGCACATGGCGTTAAAAAGCAGTGTGCTGATCGAAAGTGTCACCACATTCAAGAACAAGCATAAAAAACGGCGCTCATTGAGCGCCGTTTTTAATTGATTTTAACTTACTGCATCTGCTCGGCAAAATCATGGATTGCAGGGTAGGCTGCTTTATCCAGAATATTCGCTAGACCGCAAAGCGTGCGTTGCAGTTCTGCAGTGTAGTCAGCACTGACGTTGATGTGACCCATCTTACGACCTGCACGTTTTTCTTTGCCATACCAGTGAACGTGGCACCCTGCTTGCGCTAGGATCTCATTTGGTAGTGTGTCTTCACCAAGGATATTGATCATTGCAGTCGGGCGAATCAGCTTAGTGCTACCTAACGGCATACCACATACGGCACGAAGGTGATTCTCAAACTGACAAGTCTCAGCACCTTGTTGCGTCCAGTGACCAGAGTTATGAACACGTGGCGCAATCTCGTTAACGAGTAGTGCACCTTGAACATCAAAGAACTCAAGCGCTAGCACACCAACGTAATCCAAGCGCTCAGCAACCGCAGTGAACATCGTCTTAGCTTGTTCCTGTAGCTCAATGTCATCAATCGCTGTCGATAGACTCAGCACTCCATTGGTATGAACGTTTTCAGCCAATGGGTAAACCTGAATTTCGCCATCTTTACCACGAGCACCAATTAAAGAAACCTCACGATCAAATGGGACAAACTCTTCTGCAACAATCGCTTGGTTGTCGGTCGCCGCGATGCACTCTGCCATCTCCGCCCAAACACTTTCCACTGCGTCTAATGATTTAAGACGCCATTGGCCTTTGCCATCGTAGCCACCTAGTGTGCTTTTAAGCACCATAGGTAGGCCAACATGCGAGATCGCTTGGTCAAAGTCTTCGCGAGCGTTGATCACCGCGTATTTAGCGTTCTTCACACCTGCTTGGTCGAGCAGAGCTTTTTCAAGACGACGATCGCCGCCCGCTTTGATCGCTTCGGTTGTCGGTAGGAACTTGCCACTGCGCTCACACACTTCAAGTACATCATGAGGGATGTGTTCGAACTCAGCAGTAATGACGTCCGCGCGCTCTATCGCATTTTCTAAGCCGTTACCTAGAATCGCTTGCGTTAATGGATGAACAATATTTTTGCTGCCAACATCAAAAGCAGAAATTTCAATATTCAGCGGTGCCCCAGCTAGGGACATCATACGAGCAAGCTGGCCCGCGCCTAACACAAGAACATGCATGGGAATTAGTCCTCTGCAGGGTTTGGATTAGCAAGTACCGTTTCTGTTTGTTCAGAGCGGAATGCTTCTACTTTTGCCATTACTTCTTCATTGTGTGTACCAATGATTTGTGCCGCTAGAATACCCGCGTTCGCTGCACCTGCTTCACCGATAGCTAGCGTGCCTACCGCGATACCTTTTGGCATTTGCACGATAGAAAGCAGAGAATCCATACCCTTCAGCGCCTTCGACTGAACAGGTACACCAAGAACTGGAACACTCGTAAACGCCGCAGCCATACCTGGTAGATGAGCTGCACCGCCCGCACCTGCAATGATCACCTTAATACCACGCTCTTTTGCGCTAGTTGCGTAATCTGCTAATAGTTGAGGAGTGCGGTGAGCAGAAACCACTTTTGTTTCGTACGCTACGCCAAATTGATCCAACATATCTGCTGCTAGCTTCATTGTTGGCCAATCAGATTTAGAACCCATGATAATACCGACAGTCATCTCAAACTCCTTCAGGTACGATTTGATTAAGTGATTTAGATAATTTGCGCGCATTATACGGGGAAAATTGCTTAAGGAAAACGTTTGCGTCAGTCAAAGTTGCCATTTGATACATTTTATAAACAAATAGCTTTAGTCACAGTTAGTGATTATTTGTACACTTAACGAGTTTAATAGCAGAAATAGGTGAGGCAACCCGTGGACAACTTTCAGAATACTTTACAGGCATTACAACAAGGTGAAGTCATCGCTTACCCAACTGAAGGTGTATTTGGTGTGGGCTGCGACCCTGATAACCCGCAAGCCATCCAAAAATTACTTGAACTTAAACAGCGCCCGGTGGAAAAGGGTCTTATCTTGATTGCTGCTAGCTATGAACAGCTGCTTCCCTATATAGATGAAAGCCAACTCACAGCCGAACAACTGGCCAGTGTGAAAGCGACATGGCCAGGGCCAGTTACTTGGATCATGCCAGCTAGTAGCCAAGTGACGGATTGGGTGAGTGGTCAATTCGATTCAATAGCGGTACGTGTAACCGATCACCCTTTGGTACAGAAGATGTGTAATGCGCTTGGAAAGCCGTTAACCTCTACCAGCGCAAACCTGTCGGGTGAGCCGCCGTGTATGACCACAGAAGAAGTGAAACAACAGCTTGGTCATAAGCTGGTGGCAATACTTGAGGGTGAAACGGGAGGCCGTGATAAGCCAAGTGAAATCCGTGATGCCAAGACTTCTCAAATATTAAGACAGGGCTAAACCCTGCACAAAGGAAGAAACATGTCAGCAATTGATAAAGATGCGGTAAAGCAGTTCTTGCTCAACTTACAAGATTCGATTTGCCAACAGCTAGAACAAGCCGATGGTGTTGCGGCGTTTGAAGAAGACGCATGGCAACGTGAGCCTGGTGAGCGTCTTGGCGGTGGTGGGCGTACGCGTGTTATGACTAATGGTGCCGTATTTGAACAGGGTGGAGTGAACTTTTCCCACGTCGCAGGCAAAGAGATGCCAGCATCAGCGACTGCACATCGACCAGAGCTTGCCGGCCGAAAATTTGAGGCTATGGGTGTTTCCTTGGTGATCCATCCTAAGAACCCATATATCCCAACCTCTCATGCCAATGTACGATTTTTCATTGCAGAGAAAGAGGGTGAAGCGCCTATCTGGTGGTTTGGTGGTGGCTTCGACTTGACCCCGTTCTACCCATTTGCTGAAGATTGCCAATCTTGGCACCAAACAGCGAAAGATCTATGTGCTCCATTTGGCGATGATGTTTATCAGCAACATAAAGAGTGGTGTGATAAGTATTTCTACTTGCCTCATCGTGATGAAACTCGTGGTGTAGGCGGCTTGTTCTTTGATGATTTAAATGAGTGGGGCTTTGAGAAGAGTTTCGCTTACATGCAAGCGGTTGGTGAAGGTTACGCACAAGCTTATTTACCAATTGTTGAGCGACGTAAAGAAACCCCTTACGGTGAGCGCGAGCGTGATTTCCAGCTCTATCGTCGTGGTCGCTACGTAGAGTTCAATCTAGTCTATGACCGTGGCACCCTATTTGGTTTACAAAGTGGTGGGCGTACTGAGTCGATCTTGATGTCGATGCCACCACTGGCACGATGGGAGTATCGATACGAACCTCAAGAGGGTTCACCAGAGGCGTTACTGTATACAGACTATTTAAAACCTAGAGTTTGGTAAGACTTCCTTCCTTATAGGTATAGTGATAGGGTCGTTATTCGATGACCCTTTTTCATAAGCTCTGTTAGGTAAGGATATGACACAGTACATAGATCGCTATGCCGTTTTTGGAAACCCAATTAGTCAAAGTAAATCACCATTTATTCATACGCTATTTGCCCGCCAAACGAACCAGCAACTTACCTATACATCTCAACAGCCTGAGCCTGGTGATTTTCTCATTGCGGCGAAAGATTTCTTTGGCAATGGTGGTAAAGGCTGTAACGTCACAGCACCATTTAAAGAAGACGCATACCAATTTGCGGATCGCCTAACCGAGCGAGCTCAACTAGCTGGCGCCGTGAACACCCTTAAAAAGCTTGATGACGGTGAGATCATTGGTGATAACACCGATGGTGAGGGGCTTGTCCAAGATTTATTGCAACACCAAGTGGTATTAAAAGACGCTCGTATTTTACTGCTTGGAGCTGGCGGTGCAGCAAGAGGTGTGATTAAGCCATTGCTTGACCACACTCCTCGCCAGTTAGTGATTGCCAACCGTACAGCCTCTAAAGCACAACTACTTGCAGAAATGTTTACTTCCTTTGGTCATCTCTCAGGCATTGGGCTTGATGAGGTGAATGAAGGCTTTGATGTGATCATTAACTCTACTTCTTCAGGGTTGAGCGGTGAACTTCCAAAAGTGTCCGCCGAGATATTCACACCAACAAGTACCGTTTATGACATGGTCTATGGTTCGGGACACACGGTCTTTAATCGCTGGGCATTGGATAATGGTGTCCACGCTGCTTATGATGGCCTAGGCATGCTAGTGGGTCAGGCGGCTGAAAGCTTTATGTTGTGGCGAGGTCTAAGACCGGGTACAAAGCAAATCCTCAGAGAATTGAGAAAGAACCTAGAGGCTTAATAATGAATCAGTCAATTTTGTTTCCTGACATCCAAACCTGGGATGCAGAGAATCAATGCGTCGTTTTCCCGGCTCAACAAAGTGGCGCACTCATCGAGTGCACTATTACTTTAGAAGAGCTAGGAAAACTAGCAGGACGTGAAGTAACAAATGAACAAGCTATTGAGGTGTTCAGTGAGCTGCGTTTTGACTTAGAAGAACTAGCAGAAGAGCTAATAGAAGAAGAGGAGTTTAACTCCTCTGGTCAAATTGAGATTCAAGCGTCTTAAACAGGGCGAACTGAATCTAAATAGTCATTTTTGTTCTGCACATAGTTGTCGGCAGACTTCTGGAGAAACGCGAGCTCTTTATTCGTTAAAGGGCGTGCTTGTTTTACTGGGCTTCCCACATATAAATAACCACTCTCCAAAACCTTGTTTGGCGGAACTAAGCTGCCTGCGCCTATCATCACCTCTTGCTCGACAATAACATTGTCTAGAATGATCGCTCCCATTCCAACCAATACCCGATCCTGAATGGTACAACCATGCAGCATTACCTTATGGCCAATTGTGACATCATCACCAATAATCAAAGGGTAGCCTTCAGGGTTCTCCTTGTTCTTATGGGTGACATGAAGAACTGAACCATCTTGGATGTTTGTGCGTTGACCTATATGGATATGATTGACATCACCTCTTGCGGCAACTAAAGGCCAAACGCTAGAGTCGTCACCAATCTTGATATCACCAACTAATACTGCGGTTTCATCTATATAGACACCTTGGCCTATTTCCGGTGCGATACCTTTATAACTGCGTATAGAACTCATAAATCCTCCTTTATATAGCTAGCTTAAGAGTATTATTGGGTCTCTGACTAGGATAAATGGCCGTTTTTGGGTGTTTTTTATCCGAACAATCAAAAAACTAAAAAAAACGTAAAAAAGGGCTTGCCAATGTGATCGCAATCTCTATAATGCCACCTCGCTGACACGGGATGGCTTCTTAGGAAACCAAAACGAATCAGCAAGCCAAATTAGCCAAGCTAAGCGCTTGAAAAAAGTTTTGAAAAAAGTGGTTGACACTAAAACTTAAATCGCTAAAATGGCCGTCCGATTTGAGCGAAGCTCAAAAAGGAAAGCTCTTTAACAATTTAAACCTATCAATCTGTGTGGGCACTCGTTGATGAATATCAAAAATGAAACTTCGGTTTCAACTTGATTTCAATGAACTGAGTGACCAATTCGAATCGTAAGATTCGGCACAGTCAATTCACATTCACTATTCGTAAGAATAGGGAATGTAATCAGTATTCGTTGAGTCACAAAATCTTAAATTGAAGAGTTTGATCATGGCTCAGATTGAACGCTGGCGGCAGGCCTAACACATGCAAGTCGAGCGGAAACGAGTTATCTGAACCTTCGGGGAACGATAACGGCGTCGAGCGGCGGACGGGTGAGTAATGCCTAGGAAATTGCCTTGATGTGGGGGATAACCATTGGAAACGATGGCTAATACCGCATAATGCCTACGGGCCAAAGAGGGGGACCTTCGGGCCTCTCGCGTCAAGATATGCCTAGGTGGGATTAGCTAGTTGGTGAGGTAATGGCTCACCAAGGCGACGATCCCTAGCTGGTCTGAGAGGATGATCAGCCACACTGGAACTGAGACACGGTCCAGACTCCTACGGGAGGCAGCAGTGGGGAATATTGCACAATGGGCGCAAGCCTGATGCAGCCATGCCGCGTGTATGAAGAAGGCCTTCGGGTTGTAAAGTACTTTCAGCAGTGAGGAAGGGGGTGTCGTTAATAGCGGCATCTCTTGACGTTAGCTGCAGAAGAAGCACCGGCTAACTCCGTGCCAGCAGCCGCGGTAATACGGAGGGTGCGAGCGTTAATCGGAATTACTGGGCGTAAAGCGCATGCAGGTGGTTTGTTAAGTCAGATGTGAAAGCCCGGGGCTCAACCTCGGAACTGCATTTGAAACTGGCAAACTAGAGTACTGTAGAGGGGGGTAGAATTTCAGGTGTAGCGGTGAAATGCGTAGAGATCTGAAGGAATACCAGTGGCGAAGGCGGCCCCCTGGACAGATACTGACACTCAGATGCGAAAGCGTGGGGAGCAAACAGGATTAGATACCCTGGTAGTCCACGCCGTAAACGATGTCTACTTGGAGGTTGTGGCCTTGAGCCGTGGCTTTCGGAGCTAACGCGTTAAGTAGACCGCCTGGGGAGTACGGTCGCAAGATTAAAACTCAAATGAATTGACGGGGGCCCGCACAAGCGGTGGAGCATGTGGTTTAATTCGATGCAACGCGAAGAACCTTACCTACTCTTGACATCCAGAGAACTTAGCAGAGATGCTTTGGTGCCTTCGGGAACTCTGAGACAGGTGCTGCATGGCTGTCGTCAGCTCGTGTTGTGAAATGTTGGGTTAAGTCCCGCAACGAGCGCAACCCTTATCCTTGTTTGCCAGCGAGTAATGTCGGGAACTCCAGGGAGACTGCCGGTGATAAACCGGAGGAAGGTGGGGACGACGTCAAGTCATCATGGCCCTTACGAGTAGGGCTACACACGTGCTACAATGGCGCATACAGAGGGCGGCCAACTCGCGAGAGTGAGCGAATCCCAAAAAGTGCGTCGTAGTCCGGATTGGAGTCTGCAACTCGACTCCATGAAGTCGGAATCGCTAGTAATCGTAGATCAGAATGCTACGGTGAATACGTTCCCGGGCCTTGTACACACCGCCCGTCACACCATGGGAGTGGGCTGCAAAAGAAGTGGGTAGTTTAACCTTCGGGAGGACGCTCACCACTTTGTGGTTCATGACTGGGGTGAAGTCGTAACAAGGTAGCCCTAGGGGAACCTGGGGCTGGATCACCTCCTTATACGAAGATATTCACGATAAGTGTCCACACAGATTGATACGGTTTAGAAAGTAAAAGAGACGAAGATATCCCAATATCTTCATGCAGTGTCCCGTTCGTCTAGAGGCCTAGGACACCGCCCTTTCACGGCGGTAACAGGGGTTCGACTCCCCTACGGGATACCATTGGGTCGTTAGCTCAGTTGGTAGAGCAGTTGACTTTTAATCAATTGGTCGCAGGTTCGAATCCTGCACGACCCACCATTTCTTCTTTTAGAAATGACTCTCAAGATGGGGCTATAGCTCAGCTGGGAGAGCGCCTGCCTTGCACGCAGGAGGTCAGCAGTTCGATCCTGCTTAGCTCCACCATTCTTGAGAAATTCTTCTCCACGAGGAATTAAAACTAATGTGGGCGATTAGCTCAGTTGGGAGAGCACCTGCCTTACAAGCAGGGGGTCACTGGTTCGAGCCCGGTATCGCCCACCATCTTTAAGCGCATTAGCAATAGTGCTTTTAAAAATGGTTTTCATTAGCTAGTCATTAGCGAAAGAAACTTGCTCTTTAACAATTTGGAAAGCTGACTGATTTAAATAACACAGTTATTTAAATCAAATTAAAAGTTCTCAATGTTTATCCTTTGGATAAACACAACACAAACACATTCAAGTGTCTTGTATTCGAATCAAACTTAGTTTGATTCACCATTGAGTCCGGCAAACACGTAATAAGAACTAACCCTTCTTATTACAACCAAAAACCTTGGTTAGTTGCCATACACTAAGACCCTTTCGGGTTGTATGGTTAAGTGACTAAGCGTACACGGTGGATGCCTTGGCAGTCAGAGGCGATGAAGGACGTATTAACTTGCGATAAGCCCAGATTAGGTAGTAAAAACCTTTTGAGTCTGGGATTTCCGAATGGGGAAACCCACTTACATAAGTAAGTATCTTGTTGTGAATACATAGCAGCAAGAGGCAAACCGGGGGAACTGAAACATCTAAGTACCCCGAGGAAGAGAAATCAACCGAGATTCCGAAAGTAGCGGCGAGCGAAATTGGATTAGCCCTTAAGCTTTTAATGATGCAGGTGAAGAGTCTGGAAAGTCTCGCAATAAAGGGTGATAGCCCCGTAACCGACACATCATAATCAGTGAAATCGAGTAGGGCGGGACACGTGATATCCTGTCTGAATATGGGGGGACCATCCTCCAAGGCTAAATACTACTGACTGACCGATAGTGAACCAGTACCGTGAGGGAAAGGCGAAAAGAACCCCTGTGAGGGGAGTGAAATAGAACCTGAAACCGTGTACGTACAAGCAGTAGGAGCGGGCATTGTCCCGTGACTGCGTACCTTTTGTATAATGGGTCAGCGACTTATATTCAGTGGCAAGGTTAACCGTTTAGGGGAGCCGTAGGGAAACCGAGTCTTAACTGGGCGTTCAGTCTCTGGATATAGACCCGAAACCAGGTGATCTAGCCATGGGCAGGTTGAAGGTTGAGTAACATCAACTGGAGGACCGAACCGACTAATGTTGAAAAATTAGCGGATGACTTGTGGCTAGGGGTGAAAGGCCAATCAAACCTGGAGATAGCTGGTTCTCCCCGAAAGCTATTTAGGTAGCGCCTCGGACGAATACTACTGGGGGTAGAGCACTGTTAAGGCTAGGGGGTCATCCCGACTTACCAACCCTTTGCAAACTCCGAATACCAGTAAGTACTATCCGGGAGACACACGGCGGGTGCTAACGTCCGTCGTGGAGAGGGAAACAACCCAGACCGCCAGCTAAGGTCCCAAAGTATAGCTAAGTGGGAAACGATGTGGGAAGGCTCAGACAGCCAGGATGTTGGCTTAGAAGCAGCCATCATTTAAAGAAAGCGTAATAGCTCACTGGTCGAGTCGGCCTGCGCGGAAGATGTAACGGGGCTAAGCTATACACCGAAGCTGCGGCTGCACACTTTAGTGTGCGGGGTAGGGGAGCGTTCTGTAAGCCGTTGAAGGTGGTCTGTAAGGGCTGCTGGAGGTATCAGAAGTGCGAATGCTGACATGAGTAACGATAAAGGGAGTGAAAAACTCCCTCGCCGGAAGACCAAGGGTTCCTGTCCAACGTTAATCGGGGCAGGGTAAGTCGACCCCTAAGGCGAGGCCGAAAGGCGTAGTCGATGGGAAACGGGTTAATATTCCCGTACTTCTTACAATTGCGATGGGGGGACGGAGAAGGCTAGGTGGGCCTGGCGACGGTTGTCCAGGTTCAAGTACGTAGGCGGAAAGTTTAGGTAAATCCGGACTTTCTTAACGCTGAGATACGATGTCGAGCCACTACGGTGGTGAAGTCATTGATGCCATGCTTCCAGGAAAAGCCTCTAAGCTTCAGATTGTAAGGAATCGTACCCCAAACCGACACAGGTGGTCGGGTAGAGAATACCAAGGCGCTTGAGAGAACTCGGGTGAAGGAACTAGGCAAAATGGTACCGTAACTTCGGGAGAAGGTACGCTCTTATCGGTGAAGTCCCTCGCGGATGGAGCTGACGAGAGTCGCAGATACCAGGTGGCTGCAACTGTTTATTAAAAACACAGCACTGTGCAAAATCGTAAGATGACGTATACGGTGTGACGCCTGCCCGGTGCCGGAAGGTTAATTGATGGGGTTAGACTTCGGTCGAAGCTCTTGATCGAAGCCCCGGTAAACGGCGGCCGTAACTATAACGGTCCTAAGGTAGCGAAATTCCTTGTCGGGTAAGTTCCGACCTGCACGAATGGCGTAATGATGGCCACGCTGTCTCCACCCGAGACTCAGTGAAATTGAAATCGCTGTGAAGATGCAGTGTACCCGCGGCTAGACGGAAAGACCCCGTGAACCTTTACTACAGCTTGGCACTGAACATTGACCCTACATGTGTAGGATAGGTGGGAGACTTTGAAACCGCGTCGCTAGATGTGGTGGAGTCGTCCTTGAAATACCACCCTTGTAGTGTTGATGTTCTAACGTTGGTCCCTGAATCGGGATTACGGACAGTGCCTGGTGGGTAGTTTGACTGGGGCGGTCTCCTCCCAAAGAGTAACGGAGGAGCACGAAGGTGGGCTAATCACGGTTGGACATCGTGAGGTTAGTGCAATGGCATAAGCCCGCTTGACTGCGAGAATGACAATTCGAGCAGGTGCGAAAGCAGGTCATAGTGATCCGGTGGTTCTGAATGGAAGGGCCATCGCTCAACGGATAAAAGGTACTCCGGGGATAACAGGCTGATACCGCCCAAGAGTTCATATCGACGGCGGTGTTTGGCACCTCGATGTCGGCTCATCACATCCTGGGGCTGAAGTCGGTCCCAAGGGTATGGCTGTTCGCCATTTAAAGTGGTACGCGAGCTGGGTTTAGAACGTCGTGAGACAGTTCGGTCCCTATCTGCCGTGGGCGTTGGAAGATTGAAGGGGGCTGCTCCTAGTACGAGAGGACCGGAGTGGACGAACCTCTGGTGTTCGGGTTGTCATGCCAATGGCATTGCCCGGTAGCTAAGTTCGGAATCGATAACCGCTGAAAGCATCTAAGCGGGAAGCGAGCCCTGAGATGAGTCTTCCCTGGCGCTTTAAGCGTCCTAAAGGGTTGTTCAAGACTAGAACGTTGATAGGCAGGGTGTGTAAGCGCTGTGAGGCGTTGAGCTAACCTGTACTAATTGCCCGTGAGGCTTAACCATACAACACCCAAGGGGTTTTGATGGACTCAAAACATTGTTTCCGCTTTAAAAAGCAGAGGCAAACAAGAGCACTTGAATGAGTTTAGAGAATAAACAGCTTTCCGAATTTTAAGAATTTGCTTGGCGACCATAGCGTTGTGGACCCACCTGATTCCATGCCGAACTCAGAAGTGAAACGCAATAGCGCCGATGGTAGTGTGGGGCTTCCCCATGTGAGAGTAGGACATCGCCAGGCTTTAATTTTGGAACCACGTCTAAAGACGTGTTTACCACTGCGGAGTGGTAGTTCAGTTGGTTAGAATACCGGCCTGTCACGCCGGGGGTCGCGGGTTCGAGTCCCGTCCACTCCGCCACTTATTCGAGAGCCTCGCCTAGTGCGAGGTTTTTTCGAATCTACAGTATTGAAATTTTAGGGGTGTAGCTCCAATTGGCAGAGCAGCGGATTCCAAATCCGCGTGTTGGGAGTTCGAATCTCTCCACCCCTGCCATATATGAAGCCTCAGCAGAAATGCTGGGGCTTTTTTGCGTCTATTGCTTCTGCGAAGCAAAGTTGTTATTCAAAGGCTCGTGTCTTTCAATATGAGCCTTTACGTTATACTGCAGTGTCTGTCTCATCGCTAATGTCGCCGAAATAGGTCCAAACGTATTTGGAACCGACTTACCAACGTTGCCGATCTTTGGAACCTCAACCATGCACTGCTAGGCTTAGCCGACAACTACCATCTTCCTGTACACAACTAAACCCTTCCACTATTTAATCAATCTAATTATAGGTTTAATACTGATCGCATTTATTGGGTGAATGCATTTTGTGCAATAAAAGTGTGATCGATATATTAACTTTATTGCAATGTAATTAAGTTAAGTCTCAATAATGATACATTTGTTCAAATTTATAAAATAGAGCTTAAAAATGAATGTGTTAAGTAGCTTTAAGGGAAGAGTGGTTACCGTTGTCATTCTCTTAATTACAATGTCATTAACGGTATCTAGTTACCTATCCTATCAACAACTTTCAGCGTCTATTGAAGAACGGATTAATGAATATTCGATGCTGAAGATTGAGACCACGAGCGACACTATTACCACTTGGTTAGATACCATTAAATCGGGCTTAGTATCGAATGCACCTGACTTCGTTTCTGTTGATAATGACCAGCAAATTTTATTGATGATCAGACAGATCGCGAATACTTCTCCAGCTTCTGATATTTTGGTTGGTTATGAAGATGGGCGTTCTTACGGGAACAATAGTGGCAAACGCGACCTGTCACAGTATGACCCAAGAACACGAGATTGGTATAAACAGGCAGTTGCTAAGCGCAGCACTATCGTGACAGATATTTACAGTGATGCGTTGACGAAGAGTTTAATGGTCAGCATTGCAGAACCGTTTTATGCACAAGGTCAACTACAAGGTGTATTGCTTGCAGATATCGAGCTTACTCTGCTTGATGAACTGGTAAGAAAAGCGCCTTTCCCTGGGGCTATGATGGGCCTATATGACCAGACCAGTCTAACGATTGCCTCTAATGGAGAAGTTGATGTTCCAGGTGAGACAAAACTCTATGACTTTGCCGATCTCAAGCCACTGACTGATTCTCTGTTGTCTATTCCATCTGGTATGCAAGACTATAGCCTGGGAGGAGTGGACAAAGTGGCTTTCTTCCAAACGATCCGAATTGATGATGGAGTGACTTGGCATTTACTTGTAGGCGTCGACAAATCTATCGCCTATGCCGAGATGGATGAAGCATTAGAAGCAGCCCTCTATTCTGCCATTATTCTACTTACGATCTCTTGTGCGATTTTCCTAGTGATTCTCAACTACGCATACCGACCAATCCTAGCGTTGAAGAGTACGATATTAGATTTATCACAAGGACATGGTGACCTGACACGTCGATTAGAGGTTCATTCTCAGGATGACCTTGGTCAGATAGCAGAGGCAGTAAATACGTTTATTAGTAACCTACAGGCAATGATGCTTGAAGTGACCAGTGCTTCAAACCAGATATCGCAAAACATCCATTTACTCGAAGAGCAAACTCATAATAATGAAGCCGTACTGACCAATCATGCAATGGAGACTACACAGGTAGTCACTGCTATGACAGAGATGAGTTCAACGGCTGATAGTGTCGCTGAGAGCGCTTCTAAGACAGCTGAATTTACTAAGATGACTAATGATGAGGCTAGTCAGTCCAAAGAGGTTGTTGCAAGCGCTGTTCGTAGCGTAGCTGAATTAGTTGATGAGGTTGAAGCTATGGCTCATAGCATTCAATCGATGAACGAAGACTCGCAAAAGATTGGCTCTGTTCTAACGGTTATTGGTGAGATTGCAGACCAAACTAACTTACTCGCACTCAATGCAGCGATTGAAGCAGCGCGAGCAGGAGAGCAAGGGCGTGGCTTTGCGGTGGTTGCTGATGAAGTTCGTGCGCTTGCTGCGAGAACTCAGCAAAGTACTTCAGAGATCAACAGCATGTTGGCGAACTTAAATGAGGGAACTAAGACCGTTGTTAAAGCCATGGATGACACCAAAGTGCGCTGTGAAGAAACAGCACACACCACAGAAAATGTTAATCAGAGCTTAGACGTAATGGTTAACTCGATTGTGCGGATTAATGATCTTGGCCTTGAGATCGCTACGGCAGCGAGCCAACAAAGTGCAGTAACTGATGAGGTTAGTCGTAACATGACAACGATTCAGGGGATGGTGAATGAACTTACAGATAATGGTGCTCAAGCTACAGCAGGCACCGTTCAATTGACCAATAGCAACAAGCAGCTGCTCGCGATTGTTGGTCGCTTTAAGCTTCAATAACTTATAACTCGATTGTTGCTTGTAAAGGAGACGGAGACGTCTCCTTTTTATTTGCACCATTCAAAGAAAAAGCGATCTGCTCAAGGCTACCTAAGACTAAAAATTAGATCCGTAATGAGAATTGTTATTAATAATCTGTTACATTTTAAGCAGGTTAATTTAAGAGTAGAACAGTATGGATATTTCTCGTCGTCAGTTTATTAAGTCTTCTATTGCTATATCAGCACTGTCCATTTTACCCGCTTGTAGTGTTACTCAATCTGTCGATGAAAAAGGACGATACGTATACGACCTAACGGCTGAGCCGGCCACAGCCGAGTTAGTACCAGGATACACGACTAAAGTACTTGGTTTTGATGGGCAAATACCTGCACCTACCATTCGCTGTCGTCAAGGTGAGAAGGTTGTCATCCGTTTTACTAATAAGCTCGCAGAGCCAACCACAATCCACTGGCATGGCTTAAGAATCCCAATCGAAATGGATGGCGTGCCGTTCCTAAGTCAGCCTCCTATCATGCCTGGAGAGACCTTTGTTTATGAGTTTACTCCACCAGATGCGGGTACTTTCTGGTATCACCCACATATGAATAGCGTTAAGCAGTTAGGAATGGGGTTAGTAGGGCTGATCATTGTTGAAGAGTCTCAGCCCGTTGCTTTTGATGAAGAGTTACCGCTGATGCTTAAACATTGGCATCTTGATAAGCAAGGGCAGTGGAAGGACCTGATGATTCCACGAATGAGTGCTCGTATGGGTACTCCTGGCGAGTGGAGCAGCGTAAATGGTGTTCATGAACCGAACTACCAGATTAAGCAATATGCGACAACACGCCTGCGAATCGCAAATGTCGATAATACGATTACCTATCCTATTGCGGTCGAGGGGGTAGAGGCTTGGGTTATTGCTATCGATGGTAACCCTGTCAAAACCCCTTATCGACTAACACAACATAAGATTGGCCCGGGCATGCGAGTGGATATTGGATTTGTGGCTCCGACTAAGGGCACCACTATAAATGTCTTACAGATGAAAGGACGCTTTCCATTCTCATTATGTTCATTAGAAGTCGTGGACTCAAACTTGCCATCTGAGCAGACATTACCTGCTTTACCACTCAACCCGGTTCCTAATCTAGACCTCGAAAATGCCACCGAGATCGATTTTCTATTTGAGTGGGAGGGGGCGATCAGTCCGACAGGAAAAGATGGCAAGTCGATGCCAAAATTCTGGCTGACGAACAAGCGCGCATGGGAAGGGATGAGTAAGGATAATATTCCTCAACCGCTTGCGACATTAGAGCTAGGAAAGACATATATATTCGATCTCAAAAACGTAACTCAGTATCACCATCCGATCCATATCCATGGTCATACATTCACTGTACTTGAGCTGGATGGAAAGAAAGTTGAAGAGCCATTCCATACTGATACGGTTCTGCTTGGTAAGAATGGCAGTGCGAAAGCAGCGTTTGTTGCTGATAATCCTGGCCGTTGGATGTACCACTGTCATGTGATTGAACACATGAAGACGGGCTTGATGGGTTATATCGAAGTAAAGTGACACCTGTAACTTTTTAATCTTGAAATTTATCCAAGTAATTTATTCACTAATTATCTCGAAAAAAAATCGAGTAAGGCTAGAATATCCTTAAGTCTTATGTGGGGGAATTATGGGTCAGTTTTCAATTTTGGGGTTTATTGCCATCGGCGGTGCATTTGGTGCGTGCTCTCGTTATCTAATTTCTGAGTTATGTGTTGTGTTATTGGGTCGTGGTTTTCCATATGGCACCCTGACGGTGAATGTCGTCGGTTCGTTTATTATGGGTCTACTCATCGCCGCATTCGAAAATGAGATGCTCGCAACTGAACCGTGGCGTCAGATCATTGGGTTAGGCTTTTTAGGTGCATTAACAACGTTTTCCACTTTCTCTATGGATAACGTGTTATTGATGCAGCAGGGTGCTTTTTTCAAGATGGGACTCAACGTGCTACTTAATGTGGTATTGAGCATTTCGGCAGCCTGGATTGGTTTTCAGTTGCTAATTAAGAGTTAGTTCTCTAGATTCGTATCAAAATCACACAGGTCGGCTTGGTTTAACCAAGCCGATTTTATATACTGAATTCACTTGTCGGAGTGCCATAAGGCTGAGACCGTTCATTCGGGATCCGTTGAACCTGATCAGGTTAATACCTGCGAAGGGAACAAGAGAAGATATCCTTGCTGGAATTCTCTCTAGCAGACCTATCATTAAGCTAAGCATTAGGCCGTTTTTGCCCGCCCTGGGTATACCTATGTTCAGCTCCTCTTGTCGCATCTTTCCGCCAAGCATTTTTATCCGAATTTATTATCTAGAATAACGAAGCAAGGAAAAATGCTATGTCGAATCGCAAGCAAGCGAGACTGGAAGCAAAACAGTTTATAGAAACTCTCTCGGTACAACCGTATCCAAATTCAACCAAGGTTTACGTTGAAGGCTCTCGAGCCGATATTCGTGTTCCAATGCGTGAGATATCTCTTGCGGATAGCTTGATCGGTGGTACCAAAGAAGCGCCAATCTTTGAGCCAAATGAGCCTATTCGCGTTTATGACACATCGGGTGTTTACACTGACCCACAACATGAAATCGATCTTCATCACGGCTTACCGAAGCTGCGAGAGAGTTGGATTGAGGAACGTTCAGATACCGAACTACTCGATGACGTGAGTTCGGTTTACACCAAAGAACGCCTTGAAGATGAAACCTTAGATGAGCTTCGTTACGGCAATCTACCACGTATTCGACGTGCTAGAGATGGCCAATGTGTAACTCAAATGCACTATGCTCGTCAGGGAGTCATTACTCCAGAAATGGAATACATTGCCCTGCGTGAAAATATGGGTAGAGCCCAGTATCGCGACGAAGTGCTCACACAGCAGCACCCAGGCCAGAGTTTTGGGGCTAACCTGCCTAAAGACATTACACCAGAATTTGTTCGCAAAGAGGTCGCTGAGGGGCGCGCGATTATCCCTTCCAATATTAACCACCCAGAATCGGAACCAATGATTATTGGCCGAAATTTCCTTGTAAAGGTTAACGCAAATATCGGTAACTCTTCCGTGTCATCTTCTATTGAAGAGGAAGTTGAAAAGTTGGTATGGGCAACTCGCTGGGGCGGCGACACAGTAATGGATCTATCTACTGGGCGTAATATCCATGAGACACGCGAATGGATCTTGCGCAATAGCCCAGTGCCGATCGGTACGGTTCCTATGTATCAAGCACTAGAGAAGGTTAATGGCGTTGCTGAGAACCTAAACTGGGAAGTGATGCGAGACACCTTGATTGAGCAAGCTGAGCAGGGCGTTGACTACTTTACGATCCATGCAGGCTTATTACTTCGTTATGTGCCGATGACGGCGAAGCGTGTGACGGGTATCGTTTCGCGAGGCGGTTCAATCATCGCTAAGTGGTGTTTGGCTCATCACCAAGAAAGCTTCCTATATACGAACTTCAGAGAGATCTGTGAGATCTGTGCTAAGTACGATGTCGCTCTATCACTAGGTGATGGTTTACGTCCAGGTTCTGTCGCTGACGCTAATGATGAAGCTCAGTTTGCCGAACTTCGCACACTGGGTGAGTTGACTAAGATTGCTTGGGAATATGATGTTCAGGTGATTATTGAAGGTCCTGGTCACGTGCCTATGCATATGATCAAAAAGAATATGGACGAGCAGCTTGAACATTGTCATGAAGCGCCGTTTTATACGCTAGGCCCACTCACAACAGATATTGCACCCGGCTATGACCATATTACCTCAGGAATAGGTGCTGCGATGATCGGTTGGTACGGCTGTGCGATGCTCTGTTACGTAACACCAAAAGAGCACCTTGGTTTGCCCAACAAAGAAGACGTTAAAACCGGCCTGATTACCTACAAGCTTGCTGCTCATGCAGGCGATTTAGCGAAAGGTCACCCTGGTGCGCAAGTACGTGATAACGCTCTATCAAAAGCGCGTTTTGAGTTCCGTTGGGAAGACCAATTCAACCTTTCTCTTGATCCTGAAACGGCCCGAGCTTTCCATGATGAAACCTTGCCACAAGAGTCAGGTAAGGTTGCTCACTTCTGCTCTATGTGTGGACCTAAATTCTGTTCAATGAAGATCTCGCAAGAGGTGCGCGAATACGCCAAAGACACAGAGCAGGTTGCTGCTGACCAAGCGATATCGATCAAAATGCTTGATGATCCACTAGAGGGGATGCGTCAAAAATCGCAAGAGTTCCGTGAAACGGGATCTGAGCTCTATCATCCGGCTGCTACCATAGAGGCGGCTGATTAATGAATAAAATCCTTATTCCGTCATCATTGATTGAGCTAACTGGCTTGGTTCAACAATGTTTGTTGTTGGCGAAAGAGCAGGGTTTTATTATCGAAAATGTTGAGTTGGGTGTGAGCCCAACTCAATCGATACAGCTCATTCACGACCAACATATCACAAGCCTATCGACCGATATTCTCTCTAGTATTGATTGTTCTCAAGGTTCGGATTACATACTCCACTATCGTTCAGAATTGAGCGTTGGAGAGTGTCGCCATCAAGAGCCAACCGACATCTTCATTGGTATTCCAGACCGACCGTTGAACGAGGCTCCAAATTCCTCTCAGTTAGATATCTGGCGTCACCCTATAAATAATGAAGCCAGAGCGCTTTCTGTTGCTCCACACCTAGCCAAGCATTTGTATCCAGAATTGCATTTGGCTTGGTTCGTGACTCTGTCGATACTCGATTTTCCGATCGAGGATGTACTAACTTTAGCACGAGCGATGATGTCGCCAACAGGGAGTGTTTCACGTGAAACATCGGCTTTTGATATTCGCACAATATCGTCAAATCATGTTTTGAAGGTGTGGGCATTCGAGTTTAGTGCTTTTCCTACTCCTGTTCTTGAGGATGACCGCTTAGGCATACAAGTTGGCTGGTCTGCTAATGGTGAGAGCGTCGGTTTTCCAACATTAGCCAAGGCTAGTCTCGGGCTTTATCCGGTTGTCGATGATGTATCGTGGATTGAACGTCTATTGCCGATGGGTATTAAAACCATTCAGCTTCGGATTAAAAACCCACAACAAAGCGATCTAGAGCAACAAATAGAGAAAGCGATCGAATTGGGGCATCAATACGATGCGCAAGTCTTCATTAACGATTACTGGCAACTTGCCATTAAGCATGGTGCTTATGGTGTTCACCTTGGCCAAGAAGACATCGAAGAGTCAAACCTTGCGCAGTTAAGTAAAGCAGGGGTACATCTTGGTTTGTCGACGCACGGTTATTACGAGTTGCTGAGAATCGTACAGATTCATCCAAGCTATATTGCCTTAGGGCATATCTTCCCAACGACTACCAAAGAGATGCCCTCCAAGCCACAAGGGTTGGTTCGGTTAGCTCTGTATCAGAAGCTTATCGATACCATTCCATATGGCATAACTAAAAGCAGCAACAACCAACAATTAGGCTTTCCAACCGTTGCAATCGGCGGCATTGATCAAAGTAATGCTGACCAGGTTTGGCAGTGTGGTGTATCGAGCCTCGCGGTTGTTCGAGCGATTACTTTATCCAGTGACCCACAGTTGGTGATTGATTTCTTTGCCAACTTGATGGGGGCAAGCCAGGACGTGCTTGTTAGAAAAAATCGGAATGAGCAGAGGGCAGTCTGTGCTGAATGATAAAGAGTTCCTACGTTATCAACGTCAGGTTTCATTACCTGAAGTGGGTGAGAATGGGCAAGTTCAGCTTGGCCAATCTCATGTTTTGGTGATTGGTTGTGGAGGCTTAGGCAGTGCTGCTTGTTTGTATTTAGCATCAGCAGGCATCGGCAAGCTTGTGGTTGTGGATGATGATGCCGTTGAGAGCAGTAACCTACAAAGACAAGTCATATACCGAGAACGAGACCTAGGCACGCCTAAAACCAGTGCGACAGCAAAGCAGTTAGCGCAGCTCAATCCTATGGTGCAGGTACGTACCATCAATAAGCGTTTAGATCCCGGTCAGCTTTCACTTGAGGTTATGTTGGCTGATGTGGTTTTGGATTGCAGCGACAACATGCCGACAAGGCAGCTGATAAACCAAACCTGCTTCGAGCAAAACACCCCACTTGTATCGGCTGCCGCTATTGGGTGGCAGGGTCAGTTTGCCGTATTTGAAAACCAAGCGTCACAACAGTCAGCTGCTTGTTATCGATGCTTGTATCCATTTGATGAACTAAAACAGACACAAAAATGCAGCGAGTCTGGTGTTGTCGGCCCCGTTGTCGGGACAATGGGAAATTACCAAGCCTTGGCTGCCATTCAAAAGCTGGCGACGGGTAAGTTCTACGTTAAGGCAGGAGAGCTGCACCTCTTTGACGGTTTAAAGATGAAGTGGCAGACGTTAGCGATTACAAAAGATAACAGTTGTCAGGTTTGCAGTTAGGACTGGGTTATACGCAATATAGAGAATTAAGAGCAATGACATTATTAGAACAAATAAGCAAACAGGGCGTAGCTGAACGTGATGAAATGATAAAAATCGTCATCAATGAACAGCCGCAACAAATTGCAAATCAAAGCGATCTTCAGCAAATCATCCATCAATTTGAGTTACCTGAAATGGGCTGTGTTTTTGCTATCAATAATACAGTGATACCTCGCAGTGAATGGGGCAGCACTTTACTTAGTGAGGGGGATAGCATCTCCCTATTTCAAGCAATAGCAGGGGGATAATGAGATGCTAAATATCGGAGATAAACAATTTGAATCAAGGCTATTTACAGGTACTGGGAAGTTCGCCAACAGCCAGTTAATGGCTGAAGCGATACAAGTCTCTGGCTCTCAACTAGCGACTATGGCCCTCAAGCGTGTAGATGTAAACGACCAGCAAGACGACATCTTAAAACCCTTGGTTGAAGCTGGAGTCAGTTTATTGCCAAACACTTCAGGGGCGAAGAATGCGAAAGATGCTGTGTTTGCTGCGCAGTTAGCTCGTGAGGCATTAGGTACTAATTGGTTAAAACTAGAGATTCACCCAGACCCAAAATACCTGATGCCTGATCCTATTGAAACACTGGCAGCTGCTGAACAACTGGTACGTGAAGGCTTTATTGTTCTGCCTTATTGCCACGCCGACCCAGTATTGTGCAAGCGACTCGAAGAGGTTGGTTGTGCTGCAGTGATGCCGCTTGGTGCTCCAATTGGTTCTAATAAAGGGATTGTATCTCATGACTTCTTAGAGATTATTATCGACCAAGCAAACGTACCAGTTGTGGTTGATGCTGGTATCGGTGCACCTTCTCACGCGGCCCGTGCTATGGAGATGGGAGCCGATGCAGTACTAGTCAATACGGCAATCGCTGCATCGAGCAATCCGGTTGCGATGGCGAGAGCATTCAAACTGGCTGTTGAATCTGGTCGAATGGCTTACGAGGCTGGTTTAGCTGGCAAGGTGTCGCATGCTGTGGCTTCAAGTCCGCTCACTTCTTTCTTAGATGAGCTTTAAGGAATCGACGAGGACTAACCATGAGTTTTGTGGATCAGTTTAACAAGCTCAATTGGGATGACATTTCGATGTCGATCTATGCCAAAACAGCGAGTGATGTTGAACGTGCGTTGAACAAACCCAAGCGCGACTTGGAAGATTTTAAGGCTCTCATTTCTCCTGCTGCAGAGCCTTATCTTGAGCAGATGGCACAGCTGTCGTATTCACTGACACGTAAGCGTTTTGGCAATACGATGTCTTTGTACATACCACTGTATCTGTCAAACCTATGTGCCAATGCGTGTACCTATTGTGGCTTTTCGATGGAGAATCGAATTAAGCGCAAAACACTTGACCGTAATGAGATTACTGCTGAAATCAATGCTATTAAGGCGATGAAGTTTGATAGCGTGTTGCTGGTGACCGGTGAGCATGAAACTAAAGTCGGGATGAAATACTTCCGTGAAATGGTTCCGATGATTAAGGAACAGTTTAACTACCTTGCGATGGAAGTGCAGCCTCTCGACCAAGAGCAATATGCAGAACTTAAAACGCTAGGTCTCGATGCTGTAATGGTTTACCAAGAAACCTATCATCCATCCACCTATGGCGAACACCACCTGCGTGGCAATAAAACAGACTTTGAGTATCGCCTAGATACACCTGATCGTTTGGCCAAAGCGGGCATCGACAAAATTGGTATCGGAGCTTTGATAGGGTTGGAGGAGTGGCGCACTGACTGTTTCTTTGTTGCTGCGCATTTGGATTACCTTGAGCGAACGTATTGGCAAACGCGTTACTCGATCTCATTTCCACGTTTACGCCCATGTGAAGGAGCTTTACAACCTAAGTCAGTGATGACGGATAAGCAGCTAGTGCAGTTGATTTGTGCTTATCGCTTGCTGAACCCTGAGGTTGAACTATCGTTATCGACACGAGAATCGCCGGCGTTTAGGGATAACGTGTTACCGCTAGGTATTACGTCAATGTCTGCCGCATCGAAAACTCAACCCGGGGGCTATGCGATGGAGGATGTTGAACTGGAGCAGTTTGAGATTAGTGATGAGCGCAGTGCTGCATCGATAGAGGATATGATCCGTGCTAAGGGATTTGACCCTGTGTGGCGTGATTGGCACTCAGCTTATTCTGGTTAATCAATGCTGATAGTGTTTCACGTGAAACATAAATCAGAACAAACAAAATTTGTTAGGTTACCCCAAAAAAAAAGCTCTCCAACGGAGAGCCTTTTTATATATTTAGCAACGGTGGTGTTAGCTGTTTATGAGTGTGCTACTGGCAGGGTCGCTGCACGTAGCCACTCTTTAACATCACCTTCAACTAACGGACTGATGTCATTCCATACTTTCTGGTGGTAGTCGTTTAGCCATGCTAGCTCCGGACGCGTTAGCATATCAACATTGATGTTGCGTTTGTCGATTGGACAGCGTGTGAGTGATTCAAATGACAGAACAGGGAAGTCACCTTGTGTTGATGTTTCAACTACAAGCTCTAGGTTCTCGATACGAATACCAAAGGCATCCGCTCGGTAGTAACCAGGCTCATTAGATAGCACCATACCTTCGGTTAGCGGTACATCAATTTGCTTTTTAGAAATACTCGCAGGGCCTTCATGAACACTTAGGAAGTGACCTACGCCGTGACCTGTGCCGTGATCGTAGTCGTAGCCTTCAGCCCAAAGGTGCTGACGAGCTAGGGTATCGATCTGGTAACCACGTGTGCCTTTTGGGAAACGAGCACGAGCAACACCAATGTGACCTTTCAGTGCTAAGGTGAACTGTTTGATCATCTCTTGTGATGGTTGGCCAATCGCAATGGTACGAGTGATATCAGTTGTACCATCTAGGTACTGACCGCCTGAATCGACAAGGTAAAGGGTATTAAGCTCAAGCTTACCTGGCTCAGGTTGATTCTCATGGTTGTAGTGACACATTGCTGCGTTACCACCGGCGGCAGAAATAGTATCAAAGCTAAGGTCCATGAGTGTTGGGTCTTGCTGACGGAAAGCTTCTAACTTATCAGATAGTGTCGCTTCATCGTGTAGGTTACCTGCTGTAACTTCAGCATCTAACCAACATAAGAACTGAGTCATCGCTACACCATCGCGAACATGACACGCCTTCATACCTGCAATTTCGATAGCATTTTTCGCCGCTTTTGGCATAAGACACGGGTCTGCTTTGCTGACTACGTTCGCGCCTGAATTTTGCAGCACTAGTTTAAACCATGCGTTGCTGGTTGCAGGATCCACAAGTACGTTTTTACCAGTAAGCACTTCTAAACGAGATTGAAGTGCTTCTGGGTGATGAACAGTAACACCAGCACCAACGTGTGCATCAAACTGAGCAGGGATGCGTGCTGGGTCTAAGAAGAACTCAACGCTAGAGTCTGAATGCAGAATTGCGTGAGAGAGCAGAACAGGTAAACGTGACACATCTAAACCACGTACATTGAGCAGCCAACAAACAGAATCTAACGCAGTGATAACTGCGCTATCAGCGCCAGCCTTTTTAACAAGCTCCGCGATCTCTTGACGTTTACTTTCGCTTGATTGACCAACAGCGTCTGTTGGCATTAGGCGCACGTCGGAAACAACAGGTGCAGGGCGGTCGCTCCACAACTCATCGATAGGGTTGCTTTCTAAGATCTTAAGTTCAATGTCACCCGTAAGTTTTGCGTGTGCAACGTCTAGCCACGCTGAATTGTGCATACGAGGGTCGATAGCAACAGATGCACCCTGAGCAAGGTGCTCTTTGATCCAATCAAGAGCTGGCTCTTCAATCAGGTGACGATATTCGAAAAGCTCCGCTGGCACCTGTTTGGTCACTTGGACTGTGTAGCGGCCATCGACAAACATTGCTGCTTTGTCTTTAGTGATCACAGCAGCTCCGGCTGAACCAGTGAAGCCTGTTAACCAATGTAGACGCTCATTGTGAGCCGGTACGTATTCGCCCAAGTACTCGTCTTCGTGTGGGACAAGTAGGGCATCAATATTGTGTTGTGCTAGCCATTCGCGAATTGCATTCACGCGGCTTTGAGTATCGTTATGCATCTGTGTTTATTCCTTCAAATTACCGCTCCTTGATGCTCAGGTGTGGGCGCTGTGTCCATCTGCTTAAAGCTAGATATGGGTCAACTGAACAAGGACGATATTTCAATTGAGCTGGAATACAACTGGCCATAGATGAGCCAAAAAGGACTATCGACAGTTAAGCTACTCATTTTATCGCAAGAGAGCAAACGGCGTACGTCATTTTTATCTAAGGTGTAGGGTTTTTTCTTTGATGATATCTCGCAACCATGTCAGTGCTGGGTCATTCTCTCTGTCTCTATGCCAGAACAGAGTGTATGCCATCGGTGGGAATTCCAGCGGCAAAGGTACAACAACGAGATCCATCTGTTTTGCAACAAGATAAGTAAAATGACTTGGCGCAGTGAACACAAAATCGGTGTAGGTACATAAGCTCGCAGCACTATTGAAATCAGGCACCGAAATGGCGATATCACGCTGTCTACCTATGTCAGCAAGCTTATAGTCGAGTAACCAGCGGTCGTTGCCGTCGCATCTCACTTGAACATGTCGCTGTGACAGGTATGTCTCTAAATCCCAGTTGCGTTCGAGGGCGGGGTGATTGCGTCTTAACACACACATTTGTGCGTCTCGGTAGATCTCTTGTTCGCAGATATCGTCAGGGGGCAACATGGTAAGACGTGCATCATTGATATCGATGTCTTTGCCGGTTAAACCGATATCGATCTCACCAAGTTGCAGCTTTTTAAAGGTTTGCTCCGACCACGCGTGAGTATTGATATTGACGTGCGGTGCTTGCTGGAAAATCGCAGGCAGAAAGTGCGGTAGGATAAGTGGATAAACACTCTCAACGGCAGCAATGTGGAAGCTGTGATCACTATTGTAAGGCGTGAATGTTTCCGGCTGTGTCAGCACTTCAAGTTGGTTAATTAAATTTTCTAACCTTGGTTTGAGGAATACGGCTTTAGGCGTTGGTCGCAAACCATGAGCACTCCTTGTGAACAGGGGGTCATCAAATTGCTCCCTAAGTTTTGCCAACGACTTACTCACTGCCGACTGGCTCAAGCAGAGTCTATGGGCTGTACGAGTGACACTGAGCTCTTCAAGGAGAACCTGCAAGCAGACCAACAAATTGAGGTCGATTCGAGATAATTTTTCGAGATTCATGAGATTTTCCATATGGGAATAATGGTAATGAGTATAAGCCATTTTTGTTCATATCTTTAGTTGGTTATGATTCGCAACATCATTTATCAACTAGGAAAGTCGTGTGTCTGTGCATTCATCCCCGAGTAAGTTGCAAGTAGCATTATTGGCAATGCTTGTTCTATTTAGCCCATTAGCAATCGATATCTACTTACCAGCTTTGCCTCAAATCTCTGAGACGTTCCACGTGGAACATGCATTAGCGCAAGACACCATCACCTGGTTTCTATTCGCGATGGGTGTCGGCCAACTATTTGCTGGCCCTCTAGCGGACAAATTAGGTCGCCGAACTGTTGCCCTTGGCGGTATCAGCATCTATGCAGTGAGCGCTTGCTTGGCGTGGGCCGCTCAATCGATTGATATGATGTTGATGGCTCGACTGCTTCAAGGATTAGGAGCGTGTGCAACATCCGTTGCTGCGTTCGCAACAGTTCGCGATCTATTTGGTCCCGAAAAAAGTGGCAAGATGATCAGCTACCTCAATGGTGCGATCTGTTTCATCCCAGCGCTGGCACCTATTTTAGGTAGTTGGCTAACTCAAGAGTTTGGTTGGCGCTCGAACTTCAGCTTCATGGCTGGGTTTGCTGTGATTGTTGGCGCAATCTTGTTTTTCCAAATGAAAGAGACCAACCCTGCAACAGAGAAGGTTGCGGTATTTAAGTTGGAGCGTTACTGGTCGGTACTGAAAACGCCATCTTTTATCTTCCACGCATCGCTGTGTTTGATGGCAATGGCAGTCATATTAGCTTATGTAACCTCGGCTCCAGTGGTACTGATGGAAAATCTCGGCTTGAGCATGAATGAGTTTACTTTCTGGTTTGGTATTAACGCAGCTTTCAATATCGTTGCTGCATTCACGGCACCTAAGTTCATGGATCGCTTTGGTACTTACAAGACATTAGTCGTTGGTATTCTACTGCTGGGTTTAGCGGGTGCACTTATGTTGGTGCTGGTGAACCAAGCAACAGCACTAGCGTTCATGTTCCCAATCTTCTTATCTTCCGTTGGTTTTGCGTGGATTCTGGGTGCATCTGCTGGTAAAGCGCTAGAGCCATTTGGTGACCGAGCGGGTACAGCTGCTGCACTATTAGGCCTGTTCCAAATGAGTGGCTCAGGTTTGTTGGTTGGTACTATGCAGCGCCTACAACTAGAGCCGCAAGTGATGATCGCATTGCAGATGTTCCTGATTGTTCCAGCACTATTTGTACTGTTTGGTAAGGCTGGAAAATCCTGGCATGGCGTTCTTAAGCAGGCATAAGTCAACTGGGTGACAAATTATACAGATGGACAGTTTTTCCGTCGTTAAAACATGGTATATTTGTCGTTCATTAATATGTGAACATCACAACGGATAATACTGTAATGTCATTAACAACCTACGAAATGGCACGCGTCTTAGAACAAATGGAAGACGCTCCTGAAAAGGTCATGTTTGGAAAATTGCTGAACGAGCTTGGTAACCAAAGTGGCGAGCGCATTCGCAGTGCCGCAAAGCAGGTTCCAATTAACACACTACGCGATATTGTTTTTCAATTTCAAAGCGTGATTGAAGACCGTAAAGGTGAGCAAGTTCAATTGTTAGCAAAAGAGATGGTAGAGCAAGGCATTTCTGCAGAAGATCTACAGGCATTTCTAAACAAGTAATGGTGTGATGTTACTTGGTAAATAAAAACCACTCGAATGAGTGGTTTTTTTGATCTTGAGAAGTAGTGGTTAGCCTCGGAATTGTCGTTTTAGGATATGGTCAAGTGAGAAAGGGCCAGCCCCCCACACAATCACAATCAGTATCATTAATCCCCAAAGTTGGTGATCGTAGAAACCTTGTTCCCAAAGCACTGGGTAAGAGACAACGGCTATCACGTTGAAGGCGAACAAGACCACAGCCATAGGTCGACTCAACAAGCCCAATGCAATAAACACCGGCAGAATCAATTCAGCGGCTGTGCCCATATAAGCCGCCATTTCCCATGGGATAAGCGGGACTTGATATTCAAGCTCGAATAGAAAGAGTGTGCTGTCCCAAGTCGCTATCTTGGTCAGTCCCGAGTTGAAGAAAACCCAAGCAACCCATAAACGACAAAACAGCAGTAGCGCTGGTACAAACAGGGCCTGGAACTTATCAACGAGGTTATCGTACTGAGCCATCATGTTGGTCACGGTATTGTTATCCATTTTATTTCTCCTATTCGCCGCTAATAGAAAATCCAGAGATGATATTGAGCGCCAAGACATCATTAAGATGGGCTAGCAGCGTTGGGTCGATATCAGCGAGCATTTGTTGGGCTTGGAAGGCTTGCAGAAGTTGAAAGACTTCTGGCGTCACGATATGAGGCTCCAAGGCATGGTTATTTATTTTCTGTAAGGCACCAAACTCAGCTTGGGCAATATTAAGTCCGTCGAGTTGGTTATTGATGATGGCTTGTTCTAAAGTCAGCACCTGATAATCAAAGTTGAGCAAGACAAGGTCTGGAAGCAAGTGAAAGACCAACTCACCATGTTGATGCTCTGGAATCGAAGAGAGTGCAGCCAGTGGATACTGTTCTGTCATCATTGGCTTTGGCTCGGCACGCATTAGTGCATCTTTGTGCCACTCGTATTGAATCATGCTCGCCAAATAGGGAGCGGCTTCTACCACAGCAGGAAAGTGTTCAATGGCCTTATCAAAACCTTCTCCGTACTCTGTAATATCTCCAGACTGAGGCGGTGTAGTCAGTACATGATGACGCGCCAATTGGGCGAAGCACTCTTCACCGACTAGAGCTTGAGCAAGTGGGTAAGTCGCGGCAAGTACATCACTAACGCTAATCACAAAGTTATTGCGATAGATTTGTAACCTCTGACTATCGGAGAAGTGACCGCTAACGACCTGACAGAGTGAATCATCACCCTGATAACGGAGCGCATCACCAAATGCTTGTTGTATTTCTGCTAAAGAACTCATGATGCTTGGCCTCGCAATACCTCTGCATTTTGATGTTGATGCAGTAGATGACTGGCTTTTTCAGCTTCGTTAAGTAACACCTCAGGTTCTGGGATGTCTAAGTCCCATTCAATCAGTGTGTGCCGCGCGCCGTGTGTCATAAGCCACTGCGTATAGAGCTGCCACACTTCATCACAAACTGGTTTACTGTGGGTGTCTATCCAGATTTCACCATCTTCTAGTTGCTTTTTAGTAAAACCAGCAAGGTGGATCTCGTCTACTGCATCGGCCGGGATTCCCTCTAGGTAGTCATCACAACTGAATTGATGATTGAATGAAGAGACAAAAATATTATTGAAGTCCAACAATAATCGGCACTCAGTCCGTTTTTGAACTTCTGCAAGGAATTGCCATTCTGGAATAGTCGAGTGTTTGAATGCGAGGTAACTCGACGGGTTTTCGATCAATAGTGGTCTTTGCAGGGCATCCTGAACTTCCAGTACATTGCGACAAAATACCTCGAGCGCCTCTTCGGTATAAGGCAGTGGCAACAGGTCATTGAAATGGTGCCCGCCAGTTTGACTCCAACTTAGATGGTCTGATACCAAAAACGGCTGAATGTCGCTAATGAGGCGTTTGAGCTGGAACAAGTGCTCTTGACTGATACGCTCCACAGAACCCAGTGATAAACCTACGCCGTGACAGCTAATCTCATGGTCTTGTCGAATTGCTCTAAGTTGTTCCGTTGCTTTTGCGTGTGGGGAGAAGTAATTCTCACTGTGGATCTCTAACCAGTCGACCTTATTAGAGTTGTGGCTAAAATAATCTAAGTGAGGTGTTCTTAAACCCACGCCTGCCAGCGGGTGTAGAGGATGAGCCACAATTATTCTCCTTCGATGGGTGGAACAATCCAGGTGAGCTGATAGGCATGCTCACCTGGTTTACTGCGGATATTATGAAGATTGAGTGCTACCGCCAGTAAGCTTGCCACAAAGGCCTTTAGGTACGACAACGAATGCATCACTTTGGTTATCTTCTTTTGCTGTACCAGCACATGAGCTTGTTTTAGTTGCACAGTCGTTTTGGCCAGCTTTAGACACGCCATAACACTTTTCTTTTGCTGCCGCTTCTGCAGGAGCCGAAGTTAGAACAGTACCACCAAACGCTAGTACACTTGTGATTGCAGCAGTTACAGCAAGATTAGAATTTTTCATAGTCATTCCCTCTAGACTTAATTGTTATTTACATTGAGCAGGTTAAGGTTTTGTTAACTTGCTTAGTAAAAAGGATAGGAAGAACTAAGAAATAATTTCAAAAGAACTGAAGATTTATAGAAATAAATGATATATCGATACGTAAGGTTATGATTATTAATAATTTATTTTTGGATATTTTTTCTTCTTATTCTCCTAAACTGAGCTCTGTGTTTAGGTTATAATCAACTTTTATGTATAAATACCCAGTAGTGAGCAAACCCAAATGATTGATCCTTCGCTTTTACTCGATGGCCTCAACGACAAGCAGCGTGAGGCAGTGGCTGCACCCTTAGAAAACTTGCTGATCTTAGCGGGAGCAGGCAGTGGTAAAACGCGAGTACTGGTTCACCGTATCGCATGGCTACAAACCGTAGAGCAGGCTTCGCCGTTCTCTATCATGTCTGTAACCTTTACCAACAAAGCGGCTGCTGAAATGCGCGGTCGTATTGATGAGCTGATGATGGGTAGCTCTTCAGGTATGTGGAACGGCACCTTTCACGGTATTTGTCACCGTGTTTTACGCGCTCACTACTTAGATGCGAAATTGCCAGAAGATTTCCAGATCATTGATTCTGATGATCAAATTCGTCTATTGCGTCGCTTGATTAAAGCACAAAACCTAGATGAGAAGCAGTGGCCAGCGAAACAGGCGTCTTGGTGGATCAATGGCAAAAAAGATGAAGGGTTACGTCCAAGCCACATCGATACCTACAATGACCCAGTTACTAAGACCTGGCTTAAGATCTACGCCGCCTATCAAGAGGCGTGTGATCGCGCGGGCTTGGTCGACTTTGCAGAAATCTTACTGCGTTGTCATGAACTCCTGCGTGATAAAAAGCACATTCGCGAACACTACCAAGCGCGCTTTAAGCATATCTTGGTCGACGAATTCCAAGATACCAATAACATTCAATACGCATGGCTACGCATGATGGCCGGCCCTGATTGTCGAGTGATGATCGTAGGCGATGATGACCAATCAATCTATGGCTGGCGTGGCGCTAAAATTGAGAATATCCAAAAGTTCTTAGATGAGTTCCCGGGTGCATCCACCATTCGTTTGGAGCAGAACTACCGTTCAACCAAGACCATTCTGCAAGCATCAAACGAACTGATCTCAAATAACACTGAGCGTATGGGCAAAGAGCTGTGGACGGACGGTAATGACGGTGAGCCTATCTCTGTTTATTCGGCTTACAACGAGCTCGACGAAGCGCGCTTTACGGTGAGCAAAATCAAAGAGTGGCAAGATAAGGGCGGTGCTCTGAATGATACGGCGATGCTGTATCGTAATAATGCCCAGTCTCGTGTACTCGAAGAAGCTTTGATTCAAGGTGGACTGCCTTACCGTATCTACGGTGGCATGCGATTCTTCGAACGTCAGGAGATTAAAGATGCGTTGAGCTATCTGCGATTGATGTCTAACCGCAATGATGATGCCGCTTTTGAACGTGTGGTGAATACGCCAACCCGTGGAATGGGTGACAAGACCCTAGAGACAATCCGCTTTGCAGCACGCGATCGTGGTGCCACGATGTGGCAGGCAAGTATTGCGCTTCTTGAAGAACAGGTGTTAGCAGGCAGAGCTGCGGGTGCATTGAGTCGATTTATCGAGCTTATCAACGCACTCGAAGATGATACCCATGAGATGAGCCTGCATGAACAGACCGACCATGTTATTAAGTCGTCTGGCTTGTTTGCTATGTATGAGCAAGAAAAAGGCGAGAAGTCGAAGGCACGTATTGAAAACTTGGAAGAGCTAGTGACGGCGACTCGTCAATTCGAGAAGCCGGAAGAAGCCGAAGAGATGAGCCTGTTAACCGCATTCTTGACTCACGCCGCGCTAGAAGCGGGTGAAGGTCAGGCGGATGAGTTTGATGATGCTGTTCAATTGATGACTCTGCACAGTGCCAAAGGTCTCGAATTCCCAATGGTGTTCATGGTTGGTGTCGAAGAGGGAATGTTCCCGAGCCAGATGTCTGCCGAAGATGCAATGCGCCTGGAAGAGGAACGTCGTCTTTGTTACGTAGGTATGACGCGTGCGATGGAGAAGCTCTACATCACCTACGCAGAAATGCGTCGTCTATATGGCCAAGATAAGTACCACAAGCCATCACGATTTATTCGTGAGCTGCCAGAAACCTGTCTCGACGAAGTACGAATGAAAGCACAAGTAAGTCGTCCGGCAAGTAGCGGTCGCTTTGGACAAACTGCAGTTAAAGAGAACTTTAATGAAACCGGCTTCAGTTTAGGCTCACGCGTTAAGCACCCTAAGTTTGGTGAAGGTACCATTATCAACTTTGAGGGCAGTGGTCCACAGAGCCGAGTTCAGGTGGCCTTCAATGGGGAGGGCATCAAATGGTTGGTGACTGCTTACGCTCGTTTAGAGAAGCTAGGTTAAGCGCTAGAAAGCTAGAGTGACTTGAAAGATTTAATGAAAAGCTGCCTCCGGGCGGCTTTTTTGTTGGGTGATACCCAGGTGAAATACCTAGAAACGTTATAAACAGCAGATAAAGAAAAACCCCGAGAGCTTGCGCTCATCGGGGTCTATAGTCTTACTCGCAGCAATCCGGCTACTAAGTGTGCTCCATGCATCTAATCCATGATAGTGTGCTGTTATCCTTCAGCGTATTCCTTTCGTCGCCTTCCTAGCGGTGTCCTTGATCTTATCCTGATCTGCCAACAATCCTCGTTAGCGCGCGTCACTTGTTCCTTGAGCGGTGTCCCTTACATCATCCTGATGTTCAGTCCTTTCCTCATCCAGAGGTGTCCATTGTCTTTCCTTAGTAGCAACCATCCTAGTTACTATTGCGTCCATTCAATGTCCAATTTCGCTATCCGTGCCGATTATTCATCCTGAGTAATCGAATCTTCATCCTGAAGATAACCAAGTCCTTGGTGTTTTCCTGTTCCGTGTCAGCATCCTTCCGACACCATTCATATTACCGAACCCCAATTTATCAGCAATGGCCGAAACTCAAATTTCTCACAGTAATATTGGTGTCAAAATAGACGTGTTGTTTTATTTCAATGGTTTAGGTTGTCTTGTTGCTAGTTTTCTTAGTTAAATATCGATATATACTCACTGCTTTGTAAGAGATCTCTCACAAGGCAGTGAGTAAAAAGGCACGACAATCGACTATTTACCTATCGCTGCACCTTCGCGACGAGGGTCTGCAGCGCCCTCTAAGCCATCTTTAGTGATGCGAATGGCATGTAAACCCGAGTTAAGATCGCGAATATTGACCTCAAATCCCATCTTTTCTAGCTCAGGTTTGAAGGTTTCGGCTGAGGTGCCTTTTTCTAGGTCCAAGGTACCAAATCGATTTAGGAAGTGTGGTTGGTTGATCGCTTGCTGAATATCCATATCCCATTGTGTATGAGCGATGATTGCCTGTGCGACATAACCAATGATGCGACTACCACCCGGAGAGCCAATCGCCATGTAAGGTTTGTCGTCTTGCATGATGATGGTTGGAGCCATAGAAGAGCGTGGACGTTTGCCCGGCTCTAGGCGGTTAGCAATAGGCTTACCATCGTTATGAGTTTTGAATGAGAAATCGGTGAGTTCATTATTAAGCAGGAAGCCTCTCACCATCAAGCGCGAGCCAAACGCATTCTCAATCGTGGTGGTCATGGATACGACATTGCCATCGCCATCGACAATATTGAAGTGGCTGGTGGAAGGGAGCTCAATCGAGATATCTTGGCTCCTTTGCATCGCGTGATCCCAAGGTGGGGTTCCTGATGGCGCGCTTTCCAATGCCTTTCCTGCAGTAATAAGCTGCGTTCGCTCTTTAAGGTAGTCAGTGTTTACTAACCCTTGTGTTGGCATTGGTACGTAATCTTGGTCTGCCATGTACATACCACGGTCTGCAAAGGCTAGACGAGAAGCGTCTGCTAACACCTGCCAAGATTTTGCATCGCTTGGCCCCCAGGATTTGAGATCAAACTGCTCGGTCATCGCTAAGATTTGACCGACAGTGAGTGCGCCCGAGCTTGGTGGTCCCATGCCACAGATATCGTAGCTTTCGTAAGCGGAACATACAGGCTGACGTTGCTTGATTGAGTAAGCATCGAAGTCTTTTTGCGCCAAGACACCGGGGTTGCCCTTAGCGGTTTGTACGGTGTTGATGATATCAGTGGAGATCTCACCCTGATAAAAGGCTATAGCACCGTCTTTAGCAATCGCCTCCAGTGTTGCTGCGTACTCAGGGTTTTTAAGAAGAGTCCCTGCGGCTTTTGGGCTGCCGTCAGTATTAAAGAAGTAGGCTTTAGTGGTGGCAAAGCGACTAAGGCGCTGTTGATCATTGGCAATCAATGTTGCCAATCGCGGGCTGATGGTAAAGCCATCTTTAGCGAGTTGAGCTACGGGTTTTATCAGAGATGCCCAGTCTAACTTTCCGTATTTCTGATGAGTATCCCATAGCAATTGAACGGTACCTGGAGTACCAACTGAACGCCCACCAACTACGGCATCGTAGAACTTAAGTGGCTTTCCGTTTTCGTCTTGGAACAGGCGAGGTGTCGCGTCAAGTGGTGCTGTCTCGCGTCCATCGTAGGTCTTTAGCTGTTTGGCTTCATTATCGAAATAGACAAGGAAGGCACCGCCGCCAATACCAGATGATTGTGGTTCAACCAAGCCAAGCATTAGCTGCACCGCAACCATGGCGTCAATGGCATTACCGCCACGTGCAAGTACGTCAGCGCCTGCCTGCGTTGCTAATGGGTTGGCTGCTGTGACCATCCAATCACTGGCTTTGACGAGTTGCTTAGCTTCTAAACCACTACTTTGTTCTGGAGCGACGGAATCGGCAGCTTGATTTGCCCAACTGACATGAGAGGCAAAAAGTAGGGTAGAAGTGGCAAGGGTTGTTAGTTTTGTTTTCCACTGCATGATCTTCTCCTTTTCATATGCAGAGTTAGATTGGCAGTGGAAGGAACATTTAGCCAGTACGTTGTTAACGAATTGTAATCTTGATTCTAATTTAGGCGATCAATGATGAAGCCGATTGCCATAAGATACTTAAACCTATCATGCTAAACAGCGCGCCACACAAGCCATCGATATAAACGGTCGCTTCATGCAGTTTTTTCTGAAGTGTTTTGGTTGAAAGCATCCAAGCCAGTAGTGAGAACCAAAATAGCGAGAGACCAAACAGGATAAGTAGCGCAAAGCCTTTGCCCGACAGAGACATATCTGCAGGGACTAAGCTCGACATCAAGCTGATAAAGAACACTAACGCCTTTGGATTGAGGATGTTGGTTGCAAAGCCTTTAGAGAAAGCCTCACGTTTGTTGCTCAGAATAAGATCTTTAGCGTTGAGTGCTTGATTGTCGTCATCATGGCTTTGAATCGTTGCCCACGTTGCTTTAAGCGCACCATAGCCCAAGTAAAGTAAGTAGCTACCACCGGCTAACTGGATTATCGCAAATAGGGTTGGTTGCTGGTGGACCAGGTAGCTGATGCCCGTCAAACTCAGTAATGAGTGAAGTAAGATCCCACACGATAAACCTAGCGCGATGTATAGGCCTGTTTGTCTTCCGTGACGAGTGGCGTTTTGGACCACGAGCGCAAAGTCAGGGCCGGGGCTCATTAAGGCGATAAAATGGATAGAGGCTAGGGTGATAAGGATGGTGATTTCGTTCATTGTCTAATCTCGATAACGCTTAGCTATATTCTAACTGGTGTTGGTATAAGGGGTAGCTTACCTAGATCTCACACAGAGCAATTGTAAATAATCAACACTTAGTTGATTTGTGAGGGCGGGACGCCAAAGGTTGTTTTGAACGCCTTTGAGAAATGCGCTTGATCGTAGAAACCAACTTGATGCGCAACGTCAGTACCACACACGCCTGATTTGATGAGTCTCATGCTCTGCTCCATACGTAGACGACTTAGCCAAGCGTAAGGTGTTATGCCCATTTTGTTCTTAAAGTGGCGCTGGAACTGAGTGGTTGATAGGTCACAAAGTTCAGAGAGCTGTTCTAAACGTACTGGCTGGTCAAGGTTTGCCATTAAATACTCTTTCAGTGTTTCGATAGATTGATTACCTAGCTGAGTCTCGGTTTTGGATCCAAACTTAGCGTAACGATCCACAATCGTCGAAAATCCTTCAAAAGGAAGGCAGTCTTGGGCGAGTTGGCTGATATTTTGACTGATGAGCGAGCCATGTAGGTTGCGCAGTTGTGAAAAAGCGGCGTGATCAGAGAGGATCAGCTCCGAAAAGCTCATTGTGTGACCGTTTTGCTCGGGATCCGC
Organism: Vibrio fortis; assembly: GCF_024347475.1. Taxonomy (NCBI): domain Bacteria; kingdom Pseudomonadati; phylum Pseudomonadota; class Gammaproteobacteria; order Vibrionales; family Vibrionaceae; genus Vibrio; species Vibrio fortis. The sequence goes on along the minus strand of NZ_AP025487.1, from coordinate 3,176,443 downwards.
AAGATCTTGAAACCATTGAGGAGATACAGAGAACACGCTTACCTGGTAGCCTGAATCCAGTTTTGAGTGGCCATCATGCAGCTCATCCGGTGGCATAATCACGACCTGACCTGCGCCAACATGGTGGCTAGTGCCTTTGTAGACGAATTTTTGCTGCCCTTGGGTAATCAAACCAATGTGAAAGTCCAAATGATAGTGGCGCTGAAAAGCAAACTCTTGGTATTGAGCTTGGATCAGGCTGATATCTTCAGTGGGCGTTGAGTAGTAGTGGACTTTATCCATGGTATAAAAAAGCTTGGTTAAATTATCGTCAATCTAACCAAGCTTATCTCTGTCTTTCTAAATTGTCTTGTAAAAAACGATCACATTACTGCTGAGTGCGTTTGCTTTTTTTGTTGTGGCGCAGTCCATCAAAGCTGAAGATCACCAGTGCGCCCCAAATAAAGGCAAAGGTAACGGCTTTATCTGTCGTAAAGGCTTCGCCATAAATGAGAACCGCTAATAAGAACATTAGGCTTGGGCCAATGTATTGGAAGAACCCTAATGTCGACAGCTTGAGTCGCGTTGCCGCACCAGTAAAGCACAGCAGAGGTAGGGTGGTAACGATACCTGCCGCGATCAGCAGAAGGTTGAGCGACATTGGGTTCGCCGCCAAGTCCGATGTGGCGCTATCTGCGATAAACAGTAGGTAGATGGCTGCAGCAGGCAACATTACTAAGGTCTCAATAAATAGGCCTGTCTGCGCTTCAAGGCTGACCTTCTTTCTTAACAAGCCATAGAAACCAAATGAGAATGCGAGGGCAATCGCCACTACCGGGATGGAACCGAACGCGACAATCTGAATCAGCACACCAATTGCGGCTAAGCCAACTGCAAACCACTGCAGTTTTCTGAGACGCTCGCCTAGAAAGATCATACCAAGTACCACATTAATTAACGGGTTGATGTAATACCCTAGACTGGCATCGAGCATGTGGTTAGCGTTGACCGCCCAGATAAAGATTAGCCAATTAGCACCAACTAACAGAGAGGTGGCAACTAAGTAAGTCATTTTAGGCTTGGAAGTCAGTGTGTCGCGAACATTTCGCCAGCTGCGGCCAAGGTGTAGTAGGAAAGCAAGTAAGAAAAAGGACCAAACTACACGGTGACTCAGGATCTCTAACGGAGAAACCTCACTTAACGACTTGAAATAGATGGGCGCAATACCCCACATCGTATACGCCCCAACTGCAAGCAAAATACCTTGGCGTGTACGCTGTTGTTGTTCTGGTGTCATGAATTATCTCTGGCACAGAGTGCTTATGAATAAGATTTATAAAGAGAGTTGGTCAGTATAGGAGCGTTAGACCGTTTCACCTAATAATTTGCGGTTTTATTCACCACCATTCCCCTCTACAATGTGTCGCCTCGCTTTACTGCTGAGCGAGCTTATTTAACCCCGCGATTAGGATACCCAATGACCGCTACTTTGATTGCAGAACAAACCACCAATACCACCATCAGCGCTCAAAGCGTGCTTGAGGAGGTGTTCGGCTATCAAGAGTTCAGAGATGGTCAGCAAGAGGTGATCGATATGGCTGTGTCCGGGCAAGATAGCCTGGTGATCATGCCAACTGGCGGTGGTAAGTCGCTTTGTTATCAAATTCCGGCGTTAGTGCGTGAGGGGCTCACATTAGTTATCTCGCCACTGATTTCGCTCATGAAAGACCAAGTCGATCAGCTTAAGGCCAATGGTGTGGCGGCGGAGTGCATCAACTCCTCAATGCCACGTGAAGAGCTGATTTCAGTCTTCAATCGTATGAACTCAGGCCAATTAAAGATGGTCTACGTTTCACCTGAACGCGTGTTGATGCGTGATTTCATTGAGCGCCTGCAAGGTTTGCCGCTGTCGATGATCGCAGTGGATGAAGCGCACTGTATCTCACAATGGGGTCATGACTTCCGCCCAGAATACGCATCCCTTGGTCAGCTTAAGCAGTATTTTCCGCATGTCCCTTATATGGCGTTGACGGCAACCGCTGACGATGCGACACGTAAAGACATTATTCAGCGCTTGCAGCTGGTGGATCCTCACACCTACTTAGGCAGTTTTGACCGTCCAAACATTCGCTATAACTTAGTAGAGAAGCACAAACCGGTTTCTCAAGTGGTGCGCTACCTGGAAACTCAACGTGGCAACTGCGGCATCATCTATTGTGGTAGCCGAAAGAAAGTGGAGATGGTGACCGAGAAGCTGTGTAACAACGGCATTCGTGCTGCGGGTTATCACGCTGGCATGGACACAGACGAGCGTGCTTATGTGCAAGAAGCATTTCAGCGCGATGATATTCAGATCGTTGTCGCAACTGTGGCGTTTGGTATGGGTATCAACAAGCCCAACGTGCGTTTTGTGGTGCACTTTGATATCCCAAGAAACATCGAGTCTTACTATCAAGAGACAGGTCGAGCAGGGCGTGATGGTCTACCTGCTGAAGCGATGATGTTGTATGACCCAGCCGATATGGGCTGGCTGCGTCGAATGCTCGATGATAAAGATGACGGTCCTCAAAAGCAGGTAGAGACCCACAAGCTTAATGCGATGAGTGCCTTTGCTGAGGCACAAACCTGTCGTCGTCAGGTACTGCTTAACTACTTTGGTGAGTATCGTGAAAAGCCATGTGGCAACTGCGATATCTGCCTTGATCCACCAAAGCACTTTGATGCTACAGAAGAGGCGCAAAAAGCCCTTTCATGCGTGTATCGAGTAAACCAATCCTTTGGTATGGGTTATGTAGTAGAAGTGATGCGCGGTATGCAGAATATCCGTGTTCGTGATAACGGGCATGACAAGCTTTCTACCTACGGTATTGGCCGTGACCATAGCCATGACTACTGGATCAGTATCTTCCGTCAGTTAATTCATAAAGGGTTGTTGTTTCAAAACATCACCCGTAACTCGACGTTGCAGCTGACTGAAGAAGCGCGCCCATTGCTGCGTGGTGAAATGACGCTTGAGCTAGCCGTGCCTCGTCTGGATACCGCGGCGCGTAGCGCGAAGTCCGACAAGCTCAGTAGCAAGAACTACGATAAGAAGCTGTTTGCCAAGTTACGTAAGCTGCGTAAGTCGATCGCTGATGAAGATGGTTTACCGCCTTACGTTGTTTTCAGTGATGCGACCCTAATAGACATGGCGGAAATTCTGCCAACGTCCTACGGTGAGATGCTGGCAGTGAATGGGGTAGGTCAGCGCAAACTCGATAAGTATGCTGATCCGTTCTTAGACTTGATTCAAGAGCACATTACCACCCACGGTTAATTATAAATAGAGAAGTAAAATGGAATTTGGACTAAGAGAGTACCTAGCTGAAGAAGGTCGACTGCTGATTACCACGCCAAGCTTTGACTTTGATACCTTTCCAGAGCTAGGAGAAAAGCTTGTCGCACTGCTTTCTGCTAGCGTGGTTGAAAAGCAGTGGGATGCGGATATGCACTCTTGGCTGGTGGATTTTGAAGGGTGTCAGCTATTCCTGAAGTCTGAGCACTATAGTGAGTCAGTGTGGTTTGAATCTCTGAGCCCTGAGGCGAGTCGTGAAGAGTTCGACTATCTCGCGTCTCTGTTTAAGCGCGGCTTCTAGTTTAACTCCCGCAGAATCGTTATTGAAATAAAGAAATGTTAGGGATAAACGTTTGCGTTTATTCCTCTCATTGCAGTCAAAATTGATTAATGTATAATCGCCCGCCGCTCAATAGAGCAAAATAAAACAGATTTTTTATTCACATTATTGGTAAGAGCCTTGTTCATGATAAATGAATAAGTCACTCGATTTGGGTTCCCTCACCCCCAAACCAAACTAAAAAGGTACCGCATGAGTAACTTTACGCCTGCGCAACAGCGCAAAGCTCTAGCCCTGCTAGTTCTATTCCACCTGATCATTATTGCATCTAGTAACTACCTTGTTCAGCTGCCTTTCACCATCTTCGGTATGCATACCACATGGGGCGCGTTCACTTTCCCATTTATTTTCCTAGCGACCGATCTGACAGTACGTATTTTTGGTGCTCAGTTGGCGCGTAAGATCATCTTCTTAGTGATGTTGCCTGCTTTAGCAGTCTCGTATTTCTTATCGGTTGTCTTTTTTGAAGGCCAATTCCAAGGCTTTGCACAGCTTGGTGAGTTTAACTTGTTTGTTGCGCGTATCGCGGCGGCGAGCTTTATGGCATACCTGTTAGGTCAGATTCTTGATGTCCACGTGTTCAACCGTCTGCGCCAATTGAAGCAGTGGTGGATTGCACCAACATGCTCAACGTTGTTTGGTAATGCGATTGATACTATCGCTTTCTTTGCGATTGCTTTCTACCAAAGCCCAGATCCATTCATGGCAGAACACTGGACTGAGATCGCGCTGGTGGACTATGGCTTTAAGTTGGTTATCAGTCTTGGCTTGTTCGTACCAATGTACGGTGTGTTACTTAACTATATTGTGAAAAAGCTGACAGCAGTAAACCCTGACTTTAAAGCGACGGGTGTCAGCGCATAACGCACTATCAGTAAGAATAGAAAAGGTCCCAAACAATCACTTGTTTGGGACCTTTTTATTTTCTGTAAGCGAAACTTTGGGCCTAGCTTGCGATGATGTGTAAAGGCCAGCCGATATCCGTTTGGCGGTTGGCTTCAATCTCTAGCTCAGCAGCTGTCAGAGGGTTACTCTCAAGCCATTGCTTATCGATAGTTACTGTTAAGTTGTCGCCATCGGCAGAAAGCGTCACTTGTGGCTCAAGGTCTGGGTTACGACGGTGAGTCAACAGGATGGCAAGTCTTAACAAGCGCAGTACACGTTTGGCGCTTGTGCCTGAAATGGCATGTTGCTCTGGCAATGATGTTAGCTGTTCGCGGTAACGACGGCTTAGCTCACCAAGAAAGTGCTTCTGCGCGCGTGTAAAACCTGGCAAATCGAGGTGCTGAAGTAAGTAAGCACTATGCTCACCACCCTTTTTAAAGTCGATAGTGAGACCAATCTCGTGCAACTTGGCGGCGGTTTGCAGCATAACAAGAGCTTGTGGCTCTGAAATCCACTCACTACTGCCAACTTGTTGATAGAGAGATTCAGCTAACTGAGAGACTTGCTCAGCGTACTGAGTATCCATTTGGTAGCGAGATTGAACGCTACCAATTGTGCGCGCACGAATATCATCTTGGCGCAGCTCATCTACCATCTCATATGCTAAGCCTTCGCGCAGTGCGCCACCGGCTAGAGTCATTGAGTCGATCTCAAGTAGCTCGAAAATTGCAATCAGAATCGACAGGCCACTTGGGAATACCAAAGCGCGCTCTAGGGTTAGCCCTTCGATCTCTAGCTCTTCTAAACGTTCGGCGATCATCGCTTGCTTTTGCAGACGCTTAAGTTTGGCATGGGTGATAACCTCATCCATACCTTGCGCTAGCATGATCTCTTGAAGTGCTTGTACTGTGCCACTCGCACCAACACAAACATCCCAACCCAGTTTGGTGTAGCTCTCTAGGATTGGCTCTAATGTTGCTTTTGCAGCGTCAATTGCGTGCTCAAAGTTGCTTGCCGTTAGTTGGCGATCTTTAAAGTGGCGCTCTAGCCAAGTCACACAACCCATTTTCAGACTGGTTAGTGCTTTGGCTGAGAAGCCTTCACCGATGATCATCTCGGTACTTGCGCCACCAATGTCGACCACTAAACGACGGCCGCTGCCACCCGAGGTGTGCGCTACGCCTCTATAGATAGTCGCAGCTTCTTCTTCACCAGAGATAACATTAATGTCGTGACCAAGAATCTGGTTCGCTTTCTCTAAGAAAATATCCACATTGGTTGCGGTACGCAGGGTAGCTGTACCGACAATGCGGATGTTTTCAGTAGGAATATCTTGAAGTCGCTCAGCAAAGAGACTCAAACAATCCCAACCTCGCTGCATAGCCTCTAAGCTAAGAGCATTATTTTCATCTAAGCCGGCAGCTAAACGAACTTTGCGCTTAATCTTGGCCATGGTTTGGACGCTGCCATCGATATGACGCACAACGAGCATATGAAAACTGTTCGACCCGAGGTCGATAGCAGCGTATAGCGGGGGTGACACTGTTTGAGTCATAGGCGTTTAAGCTTCCTTGTTATGACGCGGCTGGCGTGGACGACGGTTTTGGTTCGGCTTACGGTTGCCGTTACGAGAACCACCGTTGTTTGAGCGGCGCTGTTGCGGGTTACGCGTGCGCAGGCGCAATGGCGCTGGCAGATCTTCAATAAGTGCCGAAGCATCGTAGTCAGATACTGGGATTGCGTGCTCAATGTACTCTTCGATTGTTGGAAGGTTGATTGCGTAATCTTCACAAGCAAAGCTGATCGAGTGACCACTTGCACCAGCACGGCCTGTACGACCAATTCGGTGAACGTAATCTTCACAATCGTCCGGTAGGTCGAAGTTGAATACGTGGGTTACTTGAGGAATGTGTAGGCCACGTGCCGCAACGTCGGTTGCAACCAGTAGATCAACTTCACCTTTAGTGAATTGCTCAAGGATTTTCTCGCGTTTCTTCTGCGGAACATCACCGGTCAATAGGCCAACGCGGTGTCCGTCAGCAGCAAGGTGTCCCCAAACTGACTCACATTTGTGCTTAGTGTTAGCAAAGATGATAGCGCGCTCAGGCCATTCTTCTTCGATTAGAGTTTGTAGCAGAGCCATCTTGTGTTCGTTTGATGGATAGAACAACTCTTCTTGGATGCGGTGACCGGTTTTACGCTCAGGTTCAACTACAACATGCTCAGGGTTGTGCATGTGCTCAAACGCCAATTCTTGTACGCGGTAAGACAGCGTCGCAGAGAACAGCATGTTCAGGCGATCTTTTGGCTCAGGCATACGACGGAACAAGAAACGAATGTCTTTAATGAAACCAAGGTCGAACATACGATCCGCTTCATCAAGTACAACGGCTTGAATGTGGTTAAGGTTAAATACCTTCTGCTTGTAGAAATCGATGATTCGGCCTGTAGTGCCGATCAGAACGTCTACGCCATCTTCTAGCTTCGCTAATTGCTTATCGTAGCTCTCGCCACCGTATGCAAGTGCTGCTTTGATACCTGTACTCGCGATAAGAGGTTCAGCATCGTTAAAGATCTGAATCGCTAACTCACGCGTCGGCGCCATAATAATCGCACGTGGCTGATTTGGCTTGCGACCTTCGTGTTCAGGCGTATTTAGCAGGTGGTTAAAGGTAGCAGTAAGAAACGCGAGCGTTTTACCAGTGCCCGTTTGGGCCTGGCCTGCGATGTCTTGGCCGGTGAGCAGTACCGGCAGCGCCAAGGCTTGAATCGGGGTACAATATTCGAACCCTTTTTTCTCCAATCCTTCAATGACTTGGGCGTTTAAATCCAAATCGGCGAACTTTTGCTCTGTGATATGCGTCTTTTTCATAGCTATAGAATATCAGCTTAAGCTTGCAATACGAAAGTAAATACATTCCAATAGGGCATCTATTTACTGGTTATCATCCAACCAGTTCTAAAAAACACATTGGAGTGGAAGATGAGTGATAAGATTTTGCAGCTTACTGATGAAGGTTTTGATAACGATGTAATCAACGCTGCAGGCCCGGTTCTTGTTGATTTTTGGGCAGAATGGTGTGGTCCATGTAAAATGATTGCGCCGATTCTTGATGAAATCGCTGACGAGTACGAAGGCAAACTCACTATCGGTAAACTGAATATCGACCAAAATGCGGGTACACCACCTAAGTTTGGTATCCGTGGTATTCCAACGCTACTTCTTTTCAAAGATGGTGGCGTAGCAGCAACTAAAGTTGGTGCTCTGTCTAAAACTCAACTTAAAGAGTTCCTAGACGCGAACCTATAATAGGCAAGCAATAAAAAGAAACCGTGCAGTTAACAAATGCACGGTTTTGTTTTTTCTAAGCTATAGACTAGGCTTAGTTTTAGTGATAATTTATCGCACGTTAATTGAACAAATTTCTCTTCTTGGTCGATCCTGTGACCGAATCCCTCTTAACTAGAAAACAGATCTTATTTTGACTAAACAAGCATCCACCACAATGAATCTTACAGAACTGAAGAACAGACCTGTGTCTGAACTTGTTAAACTTGGCGAAAGCTTAGGCCTAGAAAACCTAGCTCGTCTAAGAAAGCAGGACATTATCTTCTCCATCCTTAAAGCACATGCAAAAAGTGGTGAAGACATCTTCGGTGATGGTGTTCTAGAAATTCTGCAAGACGGTTTTGGTTTCCTACGTAGCGCAGACAGCTCATACCTAGCTGGCCCTGACGACATTTACGTATCGCCAAGTCAGATTCGTCGTTTCAACCTACGCACTGGTGACTCAATTGCCGGAAAGATTCGCCCACCTAAAGACGGCGAACGTTACTTTGCTCTACTTAAAGTAAACACGGTAAACCACGATAAGCCAGACAACGCTCGTAACAAAATCCTATTTGAAAACCTTACCCCTCTACACGCTAACGAGCGTATGGTTATGGAGCGTGGTAATGGTTCAACTGAAGACATCACAGCACGTGTACTAGACCTTGCATCGCCAATCGGTAAAGGTCAGCGTGGTCTGATTGTTGCTCCGCCTAAAGCGGGTAAGACAATGTTGCTTCAGAACATCGCACAAAGCATTGCGCACAACCACCCAGAGTGTGAGCTGATGGTACTTCTTATCGATGAGCGTCCAGAAGAAGTAACCGAGATGCAACGCCTAGTTAAGGGTGAAGTAGTGGCATCGACATTCGATGAGCCAGCATCTCGCCACGTACAGGTTGCAGAAATGGTTATCGAGAAAGCAAAACGTCTTGTTGAGCATAAGAAAGACGTAGTTATCCTGCTTGACTCTATTACTCGTCTAGCTCGTGCCTACAACACTGTAGTACCTTCATCAGGTAAAGTACTGACTGGTGGTGTGGATGCGAACGCACTACACCGTCCTAAGCGTTTCTTCGGTGCGGCACGTAACGTAGAAGAGGGTGGTAGCTTAACTATCCTAGCAACAGCACTGGTTGATACTGGTTCTAAGATGGATGAAGTTATCTACGAAGAGTTCAAGGGTACGGGTAACATGGAAATCCACTTGAACCGTAAGATCGCTGAGAAGCGTGTCTTCCCTGCAATCGACTTCAACCGTTCAGGTACTCGTCGTGAAGAGCTACTGACTAAGAACGATGAACTGCAGAAGATGTGGATCCTACGTAAGATTGTTCATCCAATGGGTGAGATCGATGCAATGGAATTCCTAATCGATAAGCTTGCAATGACGAAGACCAACGATGAATTCTTTGACGCAATGCGTCGTCAATAAGTTAGATACCGTTATCTAGAATGACTATAAAGCGCTGCCACTGAGTAGCGCTTTTTATTTGCATTTTTGGCTAGTAGCTTGCAGAATAACCAAAAGTGTTACAAGGAAGTTAAAATGCAACATGGACTGTTGTCGTCAATACTCCTGTCTACTTCACTGTTATTCGCTCCTGTCAGCGCATCGTTCGCGACAGAGATGTCTCCTCAAACAGTCGAAACATGGCTGGAGAATGACCAAGTAAAACAAAAGACCTCAGAGTTTTTAGAGTTAGTGATGCGTGATGAAGTAGATTCGTTACGTTTTGCTCTTGAGCGTCTTACCTTTCCCCAGCAAGAAGTGGCTCGCTATCAACTGCTCAAAAAGTTAGAGCAGCAAGATATTGTTCTCACTCCCAAGATGTCGATTTTTGTTGAGCAGCAACTGGCTATTACACCCACTTATCAAGTGTTAGAGCGTGGAGATGGCTACGAGTTTACGGTGCCTGCATTTAATTACCCATCTATCGCCAATCGCCTGATCAAGCAGTTCCGTGAAAACCAGAACACCTTAGTATTTGTACTGAATGCAGAAAAGAAAGAGCTTGATTTAAAGTCGTGGCTATCAGGGCCAGAGCATCAGGTTCAAACGCGAGAGGCTCTGTTGGTTCGAGAGCTTGATAGTTTGTCTCCAGAAGCGGTCGATTACCTTGTTAAGCAACTAACCGAATCACCAATTGTGAGTTGGTTGCCATCGACGGAAGTGGTTGTACGCTTGGCACAAGTCAGCGAAGACCCTGAGGTCTACCAAATCCTGTGGAAGATGAAAGCCGATTATCATAGCCAAGCTGAGCTAGTACGTTTGGCCGCAAGTAAAGAACCCTTCGCGTTAGAGCAGGTGATGGCAGCAACAAAGAACCCACGCCTTAAAGAAGAGGCAATCACTTTACTGACAAGAGTTAACCCACTGTCGGATGATGTAAAAGCGTTTTTGGTCTCTCGTATGGCGATTGCAGATGACGCTTCGCTGGTCGCTCGTGAGCTAGCTAAACAAGGTCACACCGGTTGGCTACAAGACTTAGTTAACGACAATCCGCAAGTGAAGAGTTCTGTAATCCAGAAAGTGCTACCGTAACTGGGTTTCACCTCGCAATAACCTTACTAAAAAGGGGGATCTCAGGATGCCCCTTTTTGATATACTGCTTGCAGATTAATCAGCATTAGAAGCCCTATGAGTTATAAGGATTTACGCGACTTTATTGATCACCTAGAAGGGATTGGTCAGCTAAAGCGCATTTCTCACCCTGTCGACCCCGATTATGAAATGACAGAGATCAGCGACCGTACACTGCGTGCTGGTGGTCCTGCATTGCTATTCGAAAACCCAATTGGCTATAACATGCCTGTATTGACCAATTTATTTGGTACGCCGCAGCGTGTAGCTATTGGCATGGGGCGTCAGGACGTTAAAGAGTTACGCGAAGTAGGTAAGTTATTGGCTTATCTCAAAGAGCCAGAGCCGCCAAAAGGCTTTAAAGATGCGATAGAAAAAATACCGGTCTTTAAGCAAGTCTTGAACATGCCAGCTAAGCGCCTTCGTAAAGCGCCGTGCCAAGAGGTTGTTTGGCAGGGGGACGAGGTTGATCTTGATAAAGTACCAGTAATGAGCTGTTGGGCAGATGATGTAGCGCCACTTTTAACTTGGGGTTTGACGGTTACTCGTGGGCCAAACAAGAAACGCCAAAACTTGGGTATCTACCGTCAGCAAAAGATAGGCAAGAACAAGATCATCATGCGATGGCTAGCGCATCGTGGTGGAGCTCTCGATCTTCGAGACTGGATGGAGACCAATCCAGGTAAGCCATTCCCTGTGTCGGTTGCGTTTGGCGCAGATCCAGCAACGATTCTAGGTGCTGTAACACCAGTGCCTGATACGCTTTCCGAATATGCGTTTGCAGGTCTGCTGCGTGGTAGCAAAACGGAAGTGGTTAAGTCGATTAGTAATAATCTAGAAGTTCCTGCCAGCGCAGAGATTGTGATGGAAGGCTATATCGACCCGAACGAGTTTGCTGATGAAGGTCCATATGGTGATCACACGGGTTACTACAATGAGAAAGAGAAACACCATGTGTTTACCATTACTCATATCACCATGCGTAAAGACCCGATTTATCACAGTACCTACACCGGCCGTCCGCCAGATGAGCCTGCAGTATTAGGTGTTGCGCTGAACGAAGTGTTCGTCCCAATTCTGCAAAAGCAATTCCCTGAAATTGAAGATTTCTATCTACCGCCTGAAGGCTGTTCGTACCGAATGGCAGTAGTGACCATGAAGAAACAGTATCCAGGTCATGCGAAGCGCGTGATGATGGGAGTGTGGTCTTTCTTGCGTCAGTTTATGTACACCAAATTTGTCTTGGTATGCGATGAGAGCGTCAATGCACGTGATTGGTCTGAAGTCACGGGAGCGATGGTCGAGCACATGAGCCCTAAGCGTGACACGTTGATGATAGAAAGTACGCCAATTGATTCTCTCGACTTTGCATCTCCAGTGGTTGGGCTGGGATCTAAGATGGGACTGGATATCACCAAGAAGTGGGATGCTGAACTTGAACTGTCTCCTGAAGCTCTAGTCGCCAGTGAAGATAAGCCTGTATGTGAGCAAGCGCTACAAAAGATCAAACAAACTCATCCAGAAATCATCGATATTCATTTGCAGAACGACAATAGCAGTATGGTCGTGGTTTCGATTGAGAAAGCAAAGGCGCATCATGCAAAAGAGGTGATGGAAACGATCTGGCAGCAGTTTGCAGATAACAAATTTGTGATTGTGTGTGATGGCGACGTTAATGTTCGTGATTGGAACGATATTATCTGGGCGATCACTACGCGAATGGATCCAGCGCGCGACACGATTTTCGTATCACAGCCATCTACTCTGTCTCGTATGGGGTTGGATGCGACCAATAAGATTCAAGGACAGGAGTGTCGACGTGAATGGGGAACACCAATCACAAAAGATCCAAAGATTGTTGAAAAAGTTGATAGTATCTGGGAACAACTAGGAATCTTATGAGCTACCAAGTAGTCTTGTATCCAGAGAGTATCACCTTCGATATAGAAAAAGGGCAAACGGTGTTGGATGCTGCGCTCAACAGCAACATTAACTTCCCCAACCGTTGCCAAGTCGGTGCTTGTGCAATGTGCATGTGCAAAAAACTAGAAGGGCAAGTCAGTTACCACCTTGAGCCAATGCTTACAGAGAAAGAGCAGCAACAAGGGTGGATCTTCGCTTGCCAAGCAATAGCAGAAAGTAATTTAGTCCTGACCTTTGCTGATTAAAGGTCTGTGAGAGGAATAGCATGACAATTAAATGTAAAGTGAAGTCTATCGAGCCATTGGCGTGTAATACATACCAGATTCTACTTCACCCTGAAACACCAGTAGCGTTCAAAGCGGGCCAATACCTAATGGTAGAAATGGGTGAGAAAGATAAGCGCCCATTCTCAATTGCGAGCAGTCCTTGCCGTCACGAAGGTGAGCTAGAGCTGCATATCGGTGCTGCAGAACATAACGCTTACGCACTTGAAGTAGTAGAAGCTATGCAGAAAGCACTAGCGGAAGATGGCGATATCGCTATCGATGCGCCTCACGGTGACGCATGGGTAAAAGAAGAGAGTGATCGCCCACTATTACTTGTGGCTGGTGGTACTGGTTTCAGTTATGTACGTTCTATTCTTGATCACTGCATCGCTCAGAATAGCCAAAAAGAGATTCATCTATACTGGGGTGCTAAAGATGAGCGCCAGCTGTACGCAAAAGCAGAGCTAACGGAGATTGCAGAAAAGCACAGCAATGTTCACTTTGTGCCAGTAGTAGAAGACGCACCAGCAGCGTGGAGCGGTCAAACAGGTAATGTTCTAGAAGCAATCAATCATAACTTTGAGTCTCTAGCTGATTACGACATCTATATTGCAGGTCGTTTTGAAATGGCGGGAGCTGCAAGAGAGCAGTTTACTGAGAAAAAAGATGCGAAACGCGAGCATATGTATGCTGATGCCTACGCATTTATCTAACTAAAAGCGTATTAATTCGTTCAAAAAGAGAGCAGAAATGCTCTCTTTTTTTGGTTTTGATGAACTATTAGGCAGTTAACCCCTATTTATTCAATTTTTATGAAAAAGTAGTTGCCAAGTTCTTAGGTATCTCTATAATGCCGCCTCACTGACACGGCAGGCGCCACAAGGCTTCAGCAGTAATCAGTAAGACGAAAATTCGAAAGAAATTAATTTTCAAAAAGTGTTTGACACTGAATGTTAATTCGCTAGAATGGCCGTCCACTTTGAGAGGTAAGCCTCAAAAAGTAAAGCTCTTTAAAAATTAGAACCTATCAATCTGTGTGGGCACTCGTTGATGAATATCAAAATTGATTCTTAGGAATCACATTGATTTCGATGAACTGAGTGACCAATTCGAATCGTAAGATTCGGCACAGTCAATTCAACATTACTATGTAATGTAATCAGTATTCATTGAGTCACAAAATCTTAAATTGAAGAGTTTGATCATGGCTCAGATTGAACGCTGGCGGCAGGCCTAACACATGCAAGTCGAGCGGAAACGAGTTATCTGAACCTTCGGGGAACGATAACGGCGTCGAGCGGCGGACGGGTGAGTAATGCCTAGGAAATTGCCTTGATGTGGGGGATAACCATTGGAAACGATGGCTAATACCGCATGATGCCTACGGGCCAAAGAGGGGGACCTTCGGGCCTCTCGCGTCAAGATATGCCTAGGTGGGATTAGCTAGTTGGTGAGGTAATGGCTCACCAAGGCGACGATCCCTAGCTGGTCTGAGAGGATGATCAGCCACACTGGAACTGAGACACGGTCCAGACTCCTACGGGAGGCAGCAGTGGGGAATATTGCACAATGGGCGCAAGCCTGATGCAGCCATGCCGCGTGTATGAAGAAGGCCTTCGGGTTGTAAAGTACTTTCAGCAGTGAGGAAGGGGGTGTCGTTAATAGCGGCATCTCTTGACGTTAGCTGCAGAAGAAGCACCGGCTAACTCCGTGCCAGCAGCCGCGGTAATACGGAGGGTGCGAGCGTTAATCGGAATTACTGGGCGTAAAGCGCATGCAGGTGGTTTGTTAAGTCAGATGTGAAAGCCCGGGGCTCAACCTCGGAACTGCATTTGAAACTGGCAAACTAGAGTACTGTAGAGGGGGGTAGAATTTCAGGTGTAGCGGTGAAATGCGTAGAGATCTGAAGGAATACCAGTGGCGAAGGCGGCCCCCTGGACAGATACTGACACTCAGATGCGAAAGCGTGGGGAGCAAACAGGATTAGATACCCTGGTAGTCCACGCCGTAAACGATGTCTACTTGGAGGTTGTGGCCTTGAGCCGTGGCTTTCGGAGCTAACGCGTTAAGTAGACCGCCTGGGGAGTACGGTCGCAAGATTAAAACTCAAATGAATTGACGGGGGCCCGCACAAGCGGTGGAGCATGTGGTTTAATTCGATGCAACGCGAAGAACCTTACCTACTCTTGACATCCAGAGAACTTAGCAGAGATGCTTTGGTGCCTTCGGGAACTCTGAGACAGGTGCTGCATGGCTGTCGTCAGCTCGTGTTGTGAAATGTTGGGTTAAGTCCCGCAACGAGCGCAACCCTTATCCTTGTTTGCCAGCGAGTAATGTCGGGAACTCCAGGGAGACTGCCGGTGATAAACCGGAGGAAGGTGGGGACGACGTCAAGTCATCATGGCCCTTACGAGTAGGGCTACACACGTGCTACAATGGCGCATACAGAGGGCGGCCAACTCGCGAGAGTGAGCGAATCCCAAAAAGTGCGTCGTAGTCCGGATTGGAGTCTGCAACTCGACTCCATGAAGTCGGAATCGCTAGTAATCGTAGATCAGAATGCTACGGTGAATACGTTCCCGGGCCTTGTACACACCGCCCGTCACACCATGGGAGTGGGCTGCAAAAGAAGTGGGTAGTTTAACCTTCGGGAGGACGCTCACCACTTTGTGGTTCATGACTGGGGTGAAGTCGTAACAAGGTAGCCCTAGGGGAACCTGGGGCTGGATCACCTCCTTATACGAAGATGTTCACGATAAGTGTCCACACAGATTGATGGTTTTGAAGCGAAAGCTTCGAGCTATTATTGCTCTTTAACAATTTGGAAAGCTGACTGATTTAAATAACACAGTTATTTAAATCAAATTAAAAGTTCTCAATGTTTATCCTTTGGATAAACACAACACAAACACATTCAAGTGTCTTGTATTCGAATCAAACTTAGTTTGATTCACCATTGAGTCCGGCAAACACGTAATAAGAACTAACCCTTCTTATTACAACCAAAAACCTTGGTTGTTTACCATACATAAGACCTCTTCGGGTTGTATGGTTAAGTGACTAAGCGTACACGGTGGATGCCTTGGCAGTCAGAGGCGATGAAGGACGTATTAACTTGCGATAAGCCCAGATTAGGTAGTAAAAACCTTTTGAGTCTGGGATTTCCGAATGGGGAAACCCACTTACATAAGTAAGTATCTTGTTGTGAATACATAGCAACAAGAGGCAAACCGGGGGAACTGAAACATCTAAGTACCCCGAGGAAGAGAAATCAACCGAGATTCCGAAAGTAGCGGCGAGCGAAATTGGATTAGCCCTTAAGCTTTTAATGATGCAGGTGAAGAGTCTGGAAAGTCTCGCAATAAAGGGTGATAGCCCCGTAACCGACACATCATAATCAGTGAAATCGAGTAGGGCGGGACACGTGATATCCTGTCTGAATATGGGGGGACCATCCTCCAAGGCTAAATACTACTGACTGACCGATAGTGAACCAGTACCGTGAGGGAAAGGCGAAAAGAACCCCTGTGAGGGGAGTGAAATAGAACCTGAAACCGTGTACGTACAAGCAGTAGGAGCGGGCATTGTCCCGTGACTGCGTACCTTTTGTATAATGGGTCAGCGACTTATATTCAGTGGCAAGGTTAACCGTTTAGGGGAGCCGTAGGGAAACCGAGTCTTAACTGGGCGTTCAGTCTCTGGATATAGACCCGAAACCAGGTGATCTAGCCATGGGCAGGTTGAAGGTTGAGTAACATCAACTGGAGGACCGAACCGACTAATGTTGAAAAATTAGCGGATGACTTGTGGCTAGGGGTGAAAGGCCAATCAAACCTGGAGATAGCTGGTTCTCCCCGAAAGCTATTTAGGTAGCGCCTCGGACGAATACTACTGGGGGTAGAGCACTGTTAAGGCTAGGGGGTCATCCCGACTTACCAACCCTTTGCAAACTCCGAATACCAGTAAGTACTATCCGGGAGACACACGGCGGGTGCTAACGTCCGTCGTGGAGAGGGAAACAACCCAGACCGCCAGCTAAGGTCCCAAAGTATAGCTAAGTGGGAAACGATGTGGGAAGGCTCAGACAGCCAGGATGTTGGCTTAGAAGCAGCCATCATTTAAAGAAAGCGTAATAGCTCACTGGTCGAGTCGGCCTGCGCGGAAGATGTAACGGGGCTAAGCTATACACCGAAGCTGCGGCTGCACACTTTAGTGTGCGGGGTAGGGGAGCGTTCTGTAAGCCGTTGAAGGTGGTCTGTAAGGGCTGCTGGAGGTATCAGAAGTGCGAATGCTGACATGAGTAACGATAAAGGGAGTGAAAAACTCCCTCGCCGGAAGACCAAGGGTTCCTGTCCAACGTTAATCGGGGCAGGGTAAGTCGACCCCTAAGGCGAGGCCGAAAGGCGTAGTCGATGGGAAACGGGTTAATATTCCCGTACTTCTTACAATTGCGATGGGGGGACGGAGAAGGCTAGGTGGGCCTGGCGACGGTTGTCCAGGTTCAAGTACGTAGGCGGAAAGTTTAGGTAAATCCGGACTTTCTTAACGCTGAGATACGATGTCGAGCCACTACGGTGGTGAAGTCATTGATGCCATGCTTCCAGGAAAAGCCTCTAAGCTTCAGATTGTAAGGAATCGTACCCCAAACCGACACAGGTGGTCGGGTAGAGAATACCAAGGCGCTTGAGAGAACTCGGGTGAAGGAACTAGGCAAAATGGTACCGTAACTTCGGGAGAAGGTACGCTCTTATCGGTGAAGTCCCTCGCGGATGGAGCTGACGAGAGTCGCAGATACCAGGTGGCTGCAACTGTTTATTAAAAACACAGCACTGTGCAAAATCGTAAGATGACGTATACGGTGTGACGCCTGCCCGGTGCCGGAAGGTTAATTGATGGGGTTAGACTTCGGTCGAAGCTCTTGATCGAAGCCCCGGTAAACGGCGGCCGTAACTATAACGGTCCTAAGGTAGCGAAATTCCTTGTCGGGTAAGTTCCGACCTGCACGAATGGCGTAATGATGGCCACGCTGTCTCCACCCGAGACTCAGTGAAATTGAAATCGCTGTGAAGATGCAGTGTACCCGCGGCTAGACGGAAAGACCCCGTGAACCTTTACTACAGCTTGGCACTGAACATTGACCCTACATGTGTAGGATAGGTGGGAGACTTTGAAACCGCGTCGCTAGATGTGGTGGAGTCGTCCTTGAAATACCACCCTTGTAGTGTTGATGTTCTAACGTTGGTCCCTGAATCGGGATTACGGACAGTGCCTGGTGGGTAGTTTGACTGGGGCGGTCTCCTCCCAAAGAGTAACGGAGGAGCACGAAGGTGGGCTAATCACGGTTGGACATCGTGAGGTTAGTGCAATGGCATAAGCCCGCTTGACTGCGAGAATGACAATTCGAGCAGGTGCGAAAGCAGGTCATAGTGATCCGGTGGTTCTGAATGGAAGGGCCATCGCTCAACGGATAAAAGGTACTCCGGGGATAACAGGCTGATACCGCCCAAGAGTTCATATCGACGGCGGTGTTTGGCACCTCGATGTCGGCTCATCACATCCTGGGGCTGAAGTCGGTCCCAAGGGTATGGCTGTTCGCCATTTAAAGTGGTACGCGAGCTGGGTTTAGAACGTCGTGAGACAGTTCGGTCCCTATCTGCCGTGGGCGTTGGAAGATTGAAGGGGGCTGCTCCTAGTACGAGAGGACCGGAGTGGACGAACCTCTGGTGTTCGGGTTGTCATGCCAATGGCATTGCCCGGTAGCTAAGTTCGGAATCGATAACCGCTGAAAGCATCTAAGCGGGAAGCGAGCCCTGAGATGAGTCTTCCCTGGCGCTTTAAGCGTCCTAAAGGGTTGTTCAAGACTAGAACGTTGATAGGCAGGGTGTGTAAGCGCTGTGAGGCGTTGAGCTAACCTGTACTAATTGCCCGTGAGGCTTAACCATACAACACCCAAGGGGTTTTGATGGACTCAAAACATTGTTTCCGCTTTAAAAAGCAGAGGCAAACAAGAGCACTTGAATGAGTTTAGAGAATAAACAGCTTTCCAAATTACTTTTCTGAAAGAAAATCAGAGAAGAAAGAATTTGCTTGGCGACCATAGCGTTGTGGACCCACCTGATTCCATGCCGAACTCAGAAGTGAAACGCAATAGCGCCGATGGTAGTGTGGGGCTTCCCCATGTGAGAGTAGGACATCGCCAGGCTTCTATTTACTTTCATTTTTTAGAAAAATGAAAACAAAATAGCGACTTTGCTTGGTATCTAAGCAAGTCACCATAAAGTTCTAAATAAATTTAGAGTTTTATGTTGACTTACAGAGTCAATCGCGTATTATACGCATCCGCTTCAGCGCTAAAGCGTTGATAGCAAAGCTCTTTAACAATTTAAACCTATCAATCTGTGTGGGCACTCGTTGATGAATATCAAAAATGAAACTTCGGTTTCAACTTGATTTCAATGAACTGAGTGACCAATCGATACTTAGTATCGGCACAGTCAATTCAACATTACTATGTAATGTAATCAGTATTCATTGAGTCACAAAATCTTAAATTGAAGAGTTTGATCATGGCTCAGATTGAACGCTGGCGGCAGGCCTAACACATGCAAGTCGAGCGGAAACGAGTTATCTGAACCTTCGGGGAACGATAACGGCGTCGAGCGGCGGACGGGTGAGTAATGCCTAGGAAATTGCCTTGATGTGGGGGATAACCATTGGAAACGATGGCTAATACCGCATAACGCCTACGGGCCAAAGAGGGGGACCTTCGGGCCTCTCGCGTCAAGATATGCCTAGGTGGGATTAGCTAGTTGGTGAGGTAATGGCTCACCAAGGCGACGATCCCTAGCTGGTCTGAGAGGATGATCAGCCACACTGGAACTGAGACACGGTCCAGACTCCTACGGGAGGCAGCAGTGGGGAATATTGCACAATGGGCGCAAGCCTGATGCAGCCATGCCGCGTGTATGAAGAAGGCCTTCGGGTTGTAAAGTACTTTCAGCAGTGAGGAAGGGGGTGTCGTTAATAGCGGCATCTCTTGACGTTAGCTGCAGAAGAAGCACCGGCTAACTCCGTGCCAGCAGCCGCGGTAATACGGAGGGTGCGAGCGTTAATCGGAATTACTGGGCGTAAAGCGCATGCAGGTGGTTTGTTAAGTCAGATGTGAAAGCCCGGGGCTCAACCTCGGAACTGCATTTGAAACTGGCAAACTAGAGTACTGTAGAGGGGGGTAGAATTTCAGGTGTAGCGGTGAAATGCGTAGAGATCTGAAGGAATACCAGTGGCGAAGGCGGCCCCCTGGACAGATACTGACACTCAGATGCGAAAGCGTGGGGAGCAAACAGGATTAGATACCCTGGTAGTCCACGCCGTAAACGATGTCTACTTGGAGGTTGTGGCCTTGAGCCGTGGCTTTCGGAGCTAACGCGTTAAGTAGACCGCCTGGGGAGTACGGTCGCAAGATTAAAACTCAAATGAATTGACGGGGGCCCGCACAAGCGGTGGAGCATGTGGTTTAATTCGATGCAACGCGAAGAACCTTACCTACTCTTGACATCCAGAGAACTTAGCAGAGATGCTTTGGTGCCTTCGGGAACTCTGAGACAGGTGCTGCATGGCTGTCGTCAGCTCGTGTTGTGAAATGTTGGGTTAAGTCCCGCAACGAGCGCAACCCTTATCCTTGTTTGCCAGCGAGTAATGTCGGGAACTCCAGGGAGACTGCCGGTGATAAACCGGAGGAAGGTGGGGACGACGTCAAGTCATCATGGCCCTTACGAGTAGGGCTACACACGTGCTACAATGGCGCATACAGAGGGCGGCCAACTCGCGAGAGTGAGCGAATCCCAAAAAGTGCGTCGTAGTCCGGATTGGAGTCTGCAACTCGACTCCATGAAGTCGGAATCGCTAGTAATCGTAGATCAGAATGCTACGGTGAATACGTTCCCGGGCCTTGTACACACCGCCCGTCACACCATGGGAGTGGGCTGCAAAAGAAGTGGGTAGTTTAACCTTCGGGAGGACGCTCACCACTTTGTGGTTCATGACTGGGGTGAAGTCGTAACAAGGTAGCCCTAGGGGAACCTGGGGCTGGATCACCTCCTTATACGAAGATATTCACGATAAGTGTCCACACAGATTGATACGGTTTAGAAAGTTAAGAGACGATATTGGGTCTGTAGCTCAGCTGGTTAGAGCGCTCGCCTGATAAGCGGGAGGTCGGTGGTTCAAGTCCACTCAGACCCACCACTATCTTTTCCCAGAGATAGCGGTCAATATCGATTTCGTTGGGGCTATAGCTCAGCTGGGAGAGCGCCTGCCTTGCACGCAGGAGGTCAGCAGTTCGATCCTGCTTAGCTCCACCATCTTTAAGCATTCTTAGGAGTGTGTTTAAAAATGGTTCATAAATGAATCTGCTCTTTAACAATTTGGAAAGCTGACTGATTTAAATAACAGAGTTATTTAAATCAAATTAAAAGTTCTCAATGTTTATCCTTTGGATAAACACAACACAAACACATTCAAGTGTCTTGTATTCGAATCAAACTTAGTTTGATTCACCATTGAGTCCGGCAAACACGTAATAAGAACTAACCCTTCTTATTACAACCAAAAACCTTGGTTAGTTGCCATACACTAAGACCCTTTTGGGTTGTATGGTTAAGTGACTAAGCGTACACGGTGGATGCCTTGGCAGTCAGAGGCGATGAAGGACGTATTAACTTGCGATAAGCCCAGATTAGGTAGTAAAAACCTTTTGAGTCTGGGATTTCCGAATGGGGAAACCCACTTACACAAGTAAGTATCTTGTTGTGAATACATAGCAGCAAGAGGCAAACCGGGGGAACTGAAACATCTAAGTACCCCGAGGAAGAGAAATCAACCGAGATTCCGAAAGTAGCGGCGAGCGAAATTGGATTAGCCCTTAAGCTTTTAATGATGCAGGTGAAGGCTCTGGAAAGTGCCGCAATAAAGGGTGATAGCCCCGTAACCGACACATCATAATCAGTGAAATCGAGTAGGGCGGGACACGTGATATCCTGTCTGAATATGGGGGGACCATCCTCCAAGGCTAAATACTACTGACTGACCGATAGTGAACCAGTACCGTGAGGGAAAGGCGAAAAGAACCCCTGTGAGGGGAGTGAAATAGAACCTGAAACCGTGTACGTACAAGCAGTAGGAGCGGGCATTGTCCCGTGACTGCGTACCTTTTGTATAATGGGTCAGCGACTTATATTCAGTGGCAAGGTTAACCGTTTAGGGGAGCCGTAGGGAAACCGAGTCTTAACTGGGCGTTCAGTCTCTGGATATAGACCCGAAACCAGGTGATCTAGCCATGGGCAGGTTGAAGGTTGAGTAACATCAACTGGAGGACCGAACCGACTAATGTTGAAAAATTAGCGGATGACTTGTGGCTAGGGGTGAAAGGCCAATCAAACCTGGAGATAGCTGGTTCTCCCCGAAAGCTATTTAGGTAGCGCCTCGGACGAATACTACTGGGGGTAGAGCACTGTTAAGGCTAGGGGGTCATCCCGACTTACCAACCCTTTGCAAACTCCGAATACCAGTAAGTACTATCCGGGAGACACACGGCGGGTGCTAACGTCCGTCGTGGAGAGGGAAACAACCCAGACCGCCAGCTAAGGTCCCAAAGTATAGCTAAGTGGGAAACGATGTGGGAAGGCTCAGACAGCCAGGATGTTGGCTTAGAAGCAGCCATCATTTAAAGAAAGCGTAATAGCTCACTGGTCGAGTCGGCCTGCGCGGAAGATGTAACGGGGCTAAGCTATACACCGAAGCTGCGGCTGCACACTTTAGTGTGCGGGGTAGGGGAGCGTTCTGTAAGCCGTTGAAGGTGGTCTGTAAGGGCTGCTGGAGGTATCAGAAGTGCGAATGCTGACATGAGTAACGATAAAGGGAGTGAAAAACTCCCTCGCCGGAAGACCAAGGGTTCCTGTCCAACGTTAATCGGGGCAGGGTAAGTCGACCCCTAAGGCGAGGCCGAAAGGCGTAGTCGATGGGAAACGGGTTAATATTCCCGTACTTCTTACAATTGCGATGGGGGGACGGAGAAGGCTAGGTGGGCCTGGCGACGGTTGTCCAGGTTCAAGTACGTAGGCGGAAAGTTTAGGTAAATCCGGACTTTCTTAACGCTGAGATACGATGTCGAGCCACTACGGTGGTGAAGTCATTGATGCCATGCTTCCAGGAAAAGCCTCTAAGCTTCAGATTGTAAGGAATCGTACCCCAAACCGACACAGGTGGTCGGGTAGAGAATACCAAGGCGCTTGAGAGAACTCGGGTGAAGGAACTAGGCAAAATGGTACCGTAACTTCGGGAGAAGGTACGCTCTTATCGGTGAAGTCCCTCGCGGATGGAGCTGACGAGAGTCGCAGATACCAGGTGGCTGCAACTGTTTATTAAAAACACAGCACTGTGCAAAATCGTAAGATGACGTATACGGTGTGACGCCTGCCCGGTGCCGGAAGGTTAATTGATGGGGTTAGACTTCGGTCGAAGCTCTTGATCGAAGCCCCGGTAAACGGCGGCCGTAACTATAACGGTCCTAAGGTAGCGAAATTCCTTGTCGGGTAAGTTCCGACCTGCACGAATGGCGTAATGATGGCCACGCTGTCTCCACCCGAGACTCAGTGAAATTGAAATCGCTGTGAAGATGCAGTGTACCCGCGGCTAGACGGAAAGACCCCGTGAACCTTTACTACAGCTTGGCACTGAACATTGACCCTACATGTGTAGGATAGGTGGGAGACTTTGAAACCGCGTCGCTAGATGTGGTGGAGTCGTCCTTGAAATACCACCCTTGTAGTGTTGATGTTCTAACGTTGGTCCCTGAATCGGGATTACGGACAGTGCCTGGTGGGTAGTTTGACTGGGGCGGTCTCCTCCCAAAGAGTAACGGAGGAGCACGAAGGTGGGCTAATCACGGTTGGACATCGTGAGGTTAGTGCAATGGCATAAGCCCGCTTGACTGCGAGAATGACAATTCGAGCAGGTGCGAAAGCAGGTCATAGTGATCCGGTGGTTCTGAATGGAAGGGCCATCGCTCAACGGATAAAAGGTACTCCGGGGATAACAGGCTGATACCGCCCAAGAGTTCATATCGACGGCGGTGTTTGGCACCTCGATGTCGGCTCATCACATCCTGGGGCTGAAGTCGGTCCCAAGGGTATGGCTGTTCGCCATTTAAAGTGGTACGCGAGCTGGGTTTAGAACGTCGTGAGACAGTTCGGTCCCTATCTGCCGTGGGCGTTGGAAGATTGAAGGGGGCTGCTCCTAGTACGAGAGGACCGGAGTGGACGAACCTCTGGTGTTCGGGTTGTCATGCCAATGGCATTGCCCGGTAGCTAAGTTCGGAATCGATAACCGCTGAAAGCATCTAAGCGGGAAGCGAGCCCTGAGATGAGTCTTCCCTGGCGCTTTAAGCGTCCTAAAGGGTTGTTCAAGACTAGAACGTTGATAGGCAGGGTGTGTAAGCGCTGTGAGGCGTTGAGCTAACCTGTACTAATTGCCCGTGAGGCTTAACCATACAACACCCAAGGGGTTTTGATGGACTCAAAACATTGTTTCCGCTTTAAAAAGCAGAGGCAAACAAGAGCACTTGAATGAGTTTAGAGAATAAACAGCTTTCCGAATTTTAAGAATTTGCTTGGCGACCATAGCGTTGTGGACCCACCTGATTCCATGCCGAACTCAGAAGTGAAACGCAATAGCGCCGATGGTAGTGTGGGGCTTCCCCATGTGAGAGTAGGACATCGCCAGGCTTTAATTTTGGAACCACGTCTAAAGACGTGTTTACCACTGCGGAGTGGTAGTTCAGTTGGTTAGAATACCGGCCTGTCACGCCGGGGGTCGCGGGTTCGAGTCCCGTCCACTCCGCCACTTATCAGAAAGCCTAGTCTTACGACTAGGCTTTCGTCGTTTCTGGAGATAGGTATTTGGGTCTTCAACCAGTGATACCAATCTGGAAAATTAACTGATCAGTTCAATCCACTCTCTTGTGCACATTCTTTTCACCCTATCTGTACTTTCTAGAAAGCAATTCCATGCACCACATATTGTCTCAACAATGTCGTCATAGTGCGTAAAACTCTGGTTTGCTAGATAGTGTTGCCGTAGCCAACTCCATACTTGTTCAATTGGGTTTAGTTCGGGTGAATAGGGAGGCAGTTTAACGATACTCACATTCGAAAATTGCTCAGCAATATCATTGGTATGCCAACCTGCACCATCCATGATCACAATCGCATGACGACCTTTTTCTGTGGCCTCTGATATTTGAGCAAGGTGGTCAATCATGATGTCTTTGTTTACCCAAGGGACAACCATAGCTTCTCCGATGCCTTTTGAAGGACAGACTGAACCAAACAAGTACGCATACTCAAATTGCTGCTGTTTTACTGCTCGAGGCCTTGTGCCTCTTTCTGCCCAGAGGCGAGTCGTCGTATTTTGCTGCCCAAATCGAGCCTCATCTTGAAACCAGACATCCACCGATTCCAAACCCATATGCCCCGGGATCTTAAGGATCGTTTCTATTTTGAATTTTTTTAAAATCGTCTTGAACTTGCTGAGATTGAGAAGGGTGTTTAGAGCGTGAAGTTATCCAAGAAAACCCCATGTGATTAAGCAAGTAATAGATAGAGTCAGGGTGATAATGTTTATCAAATTCTCTGACGATGTAGGCATGGATATCACTGCCCGTTAATCGCCCCCCTGAAGAATCAGAAGCTCGGCTTTTGATAAATAGCCTTAATTGTTCACGTTGCTTTGGAGAAAGAAATGCGGGTCTCCCAGGCCTTGGTTTCTCTTACAATCCCTCAAGTCCTTCTTCAAGGAAAGTTTGTACCCACTTATTCACGCTTGTTCTGCTTACTTTAAGGAACTTAGCAATTTGGGTTCGAGAATGACCATCTTTAAAATGGGCTAATGCGAGTAATCGCATCTTCATTTGAATAGATTTTTGTTGGCTAGCAAGCTTTTTGAAATCAATGTTGTCGAGGCTATCCATAGCGTCTTTTCACGAATTAGTCATATCCTCAATTAGATCATATTTTTACTTAGATTGGTATTAGATACTAAGGCACGCTATTTATTAAGGAACTTCGTCAAAAATAAGAGGAATAAAGGATGGTTGGACGTGCGATAAGTCTTCGTGGTTTCTAAGCTATGAGTCCCATTTAATGCTCGATATCGCGTTATTGTGTTTCTAGTTGTGGCCAAGCCCTCGTCATTCCCTAGGCTGACGAAGGAAGGAGTAGGGAATCTAAATTCCTGCGATATATAGGGCAAATTTTAAAGACAGATTAGTCGGGTAAGAAGTAAAACACCCAGCAATGGCTAGGTACTATACCAAGGGTTATTTGCTATTTATCTTTTCGATATAGACAAAGATATCTTTTACATCCTTCTCATTTAAGACGGAGTTCCAAGCTGGCATACCTTCATTACCATTGAACACGTTTCGATGAGTTCTGATTCGCTTTCAAACCAAGAGTTCAATCCATCATAAATGTTCGAGGGCAGCTCTGGGAACGCTTTTCCCGCAATACCATCACTATGACCCAGATCGCCATGGCAGGAGACGCAGAAGCTCTTATAGGAGGCCTCACCAGTTTCTATATCTAGGTTAGCTGCGTATGTATTGAAACCAATAAAGCTAGTAAGTAATAGGATGGCGAATTTTGGCATGATAACTCTCACTCATGATGTTATTTGGGAATAAAGTAAGAGCACGATGGTTGGTATGAATGTTGTCTGAGTAAGATGTACAAAAAAGCCGATGCATATCAGCATCGGCTTTGTGGTGTTGATTTCAGTGGTTATGCCGATTTCACTAAACCTAAGGCCTTACGTGAAACCTCATGCGCCGCTTTGGTTAGGTTTTGCTTCTCTAGCGCATCCGACAAGTAACCATAATCTGAAACGTTAGAACGAAGCTCTAGTGCTTTTTCGAAATGCGCTTGTGCCTCTGTCCACTTTTGCTCTCTTAGGTAGAACTGAGCCAGAGCACTGTGAGCCTCTGCATTGTTATCGTCTTTCTTCACAGCTTTCTCTAGCATAACCACGACTGGGTGGTGATCGGCTAGGTTAAGCTCTGGAAGCAACGTGTAAAGCTCGTTTGACTCGCTCTTAGCAATGTTCTCTTTGATGACAGTAAATGCCTCTGAGTCGGCCTTACGAGCAATTAACTGTTTAACAAAACAAGAGACAAGGTGAGTGCTTTGTTTTTGTTTACGAGATAGTTTATTCCAGTGACTGATCAGCCCTTCGCTGCCTTGCTGTTTCGCTACATCATGCAGTAGACCACATTGTGCCTTCTGCTCTAATGCGATTTGTTCTTCTGCAGTAATGATCTTGGTTTTAACCAATTTCGGCGTCAGTTCAATCAGAGGTTGCCACAATTTAAGCTCAACGTAGGTTGTCTTCAACAAGCCTAAGACAGCTGTATTGCTCGGATAAGTGCCTTTTAACGTCGACAGAGTATCGAAAGCGGCTTCGAAGTTTCTCTCGCTGATCTGCTGCTTAGCTTTTGTTAGCTCAACGGCAAGTTGAGAATTATCTTGTTGGCTAGCTAGCTCGATGTACTTATCTCGCTCACCTTTATTGCCTTGCTCATGCGCTGCTTGTGATGCAACTAGGTAGCACAGTAGTGGCATGTCATGGTGGTTTGCCCAGCGCGTTACTTTTTTCTCTGCGCCTTTCCAGTCACCTTCAAGCAGTTTAACGATGCCTTCATTAGTGTAACGACGTGAGCGTTTTTGTTTGCGAACGCTGAACCAGTTCCACGTAGTTGAACTCGCGTATACCACCTTCTTAAACAGGTACTCAAGGCCAAAGAGTGCGGCCAATAGCGCGATAACAAAAATAACCAATGTGGTTACGCTCATTTCTATTGTTTTATTAGCAATAGAGATCAGAACGTAGCCTTGTTGCCCTGAGAATTGCGTGCCGACAAATAGACCAGCACCAAGGACTAAGAAAAGAAAAATCCAACGAATCATTATTTCTCCTCCTTGCTCGTCATCGTGGTCACTTCACGACGTAGGCGCTCACGAATGACATCTGAAAGAGAGCTTTGAGATTCAAGCTTCACAGGGTACTTCACCGTGATGTTTTGTTCGCTCAGCTGCTTGATGGCTTTTTCAAACTCGATGACAGCGTTGTTGTCCTGGTTTAGGTACGCAGTTGACCATTCATTTGCTGTTTCTAGAGCCGCTGTATAGATATCACCTTGCTCTTTATAAACAGCGCGGATTGCCGTCTCAAGCTTACCCTTGATGTTTTCTCTTAGGTAAAAGTGTTGCTCTGGAGAAAGCAGAGGTACTACGTCTCCATCACGGCTACGGAAAGTGATGAAGTTGCCTGAGAAGTCTTTCAATGAAGTCATCAGGTTGGTTTGCCAGTCGTTGATGTCTCCAGAAACCACTTCTTTTTTCTGTTCTGGAGCTTCAGGCAAGATCGCGTTCGCCAAAGGTAGAGTATCAACTTGTTGCTGTAGACTGGTTAGGCGTAGTACCAAACCGTCACGATCAATCAGTGGGATCGTGCGAAGCTTAGTAATGTCGTTAGCCATTGACTGGCGCAGTGACACTAGGCTTGGATCGTTCAGCGCAGCAATGCGTTGGTCAGCGCTTTCCATTAGCTTAGTTGCGCTAACGGCATCGTGCTCCAAGAACAGTTTGCGGCCAGCTAGCTTCACTAGATAATCCGCTTCAGCAAGCAACCAATCATTCGGTCTGCGGCCTTTAACGTCAGCAACAGCAAGCTGTAGGCTTTGGATGCTCTTCTCTTGTTGAGCTTGGACAACCTGTGTTTTTTGAACGGCTTGAGATGCTTCTTGGATTGTCTCTTGTTTAACAGCTTGTAGGTCTTTGTTGACTGCCGATTGGGTGTTTTCCAACTTAGATTGAAGAGCTGCAATTTGCGCTGAGTATTCAGCATTTTTTTGCTGCATTTGGAAAGCGATACCGCCACTGAAGATAATAGAGATAGCAATCGCAATTGCACCAAACTTAACGCCACGTTTGCCTTGCTTTTCAGCTTTAGCGATTAGCTCATTTTCTTCCGACGTTGTTTGAGGCTTGGTTGGTTGCTCATCAGGTTTAGGGGCTTCTGCTTTTGTCTCTTCTGGACTTTCAGAGGTAGCCTCGTCTTGAACTACTGGCTGAGTTTCTGGACTTTTTTCAGGTTCAATATGCTCGTTATTTTTTTTGCTTGTCATGCTTATTTCCTGTTTCTAGCTAAGGCTGGAGAGCAGCCAGTAATATTGGGTTTGTCGCACTTGTCGTATTCGTAACTGTTGAATACCCCAGTTGTTGGGCTCGTTCTGCAATGCGTTGGCTTGGGACAAATAGATGTCTTGTGAAAAGCCAAGTCGAATACTCGTCAGGTGTATTGGAGGTAAAGTATTCCAATTGCTCCTGACTGGTGATGACAATTTTTGAAATCTTTTGTTCAACCCACAGAGGGTAAGTATTGTGGTGGTTTATCGGAATATATTCTCTACGGTAGGTCTCACAATAGGAGACTTGTGCTCCCTGATTGACAAGAGATTCGCGTATTAGCTCGCGACCACCATTTCCACGCAGTATTAAGATCGCCTTATCTCGCACATTTCTTAGCTCTGGCAGCCTGAGAAGGTGCTCACTATCACTCACTTGTGGGTAGTTTACTTTTTGTTTACAAGCTTTGCTTAAAATGTGCGCGGTTTTTTGACCAACGCCAAGATATAGAGCGGAACTGGGCCAACTTTGGTTACTTTGGGCAAGAATTCGTTGAGCCGAGGTAACAGCGTGTTGACTGACAGCAATGATGATATCGCTGCTTTGTAACAGATCAGAAAGAGGTTGGGGCGGAGTGTTGTCAACGATGCGAATCAGTGGATGATGGAGTGCAGAGACTCCATCATCCACTAGCTGTTGGCAAAGCGCTTGCCCTTCAAGACCTGGGCGAGTTACCAACACTGTCATGGTTAGTCTTGGTCAGCGTAAAGTTTTGTGAGGATTTCACGAGCGCCATCATCAAGAAGCTGGTTAGCAAGCTTAACGCCTAGTGCTTCCGCGTCTTTACGTGGGCCTTTGATCTCACCGCGTACCATTTTCGAGCCGTCTGGTTCACCCACTAAAGCGCGTAGCCAAATGTCATCACCGTCGAGTAGCGAGTAGCTACCGATTGGCACCTGACAACCACCTTCTAGTGTAAGGTTCATTGCACGCTCACACAGGACACGATCAGCGGTATCTTGGTGATTTAACGGCTCTAGTAGTTTGATTAGTCTTTCGTCATCCAAACGACACTCGATGCCAACGGCACCTTGGCCAACGGCTGGAAGAGATTGTTCTGGCTCAATGAAGCTGCGGATACGCTCCTCTAGCTCTAGGCGCTTTAGGCCCGCAGCAGCAAGGATGATTGCGTCGTATTGACCATCATCGAGTTTACCTAGGCGAGTACCTACGTTGCCACGCAGCTCTTTGATTACAAGGTCTGGACGGTACTCCATTAGCTGGCATTGGCGACGCAGGCTACATGTACCAACAACAGCACCTTGAGGTAGCTCATCAATGTTGTTGTAGGTGTTGGATACAAAAGCGTCACGCGGGTCTTCACGCTCACAAATCGTAACTAGACCTAAGCCTTCAGGGAAATCGACAGGCACATCTTTCATTGAGTGGACCGCGAGGTCAGCGCGACCTTCTAGCATCGCCACCTCAAGCTCTTTAACGAAGAGACCTTTACCGCCCACTTTAGCAAGCGGCGTATCGAGAATGATGTCGCCTTTAGTAACCATGGTCACCAACTCAACCTCTAAACCAGGGTGCGCAGCTTGAAGGGCATCCCTTACAAAGTAGGCTTGCCAAAGAGCAAGTGGGCTTTTTCGAGTAGCGATACGGATTGGAGTTGATTGTGTCATGGTGATTCCGATATGAGTCTGTAATAGCCTAATCCTAACACTCTGGGCAGAAAATTCTTACTGTTAGATCATTGCGAGCTTTGATAGATAAAGGAATTTCATTACTTCACCAAAATAGTGTGATTGGTATCTCATTTGAAACATGGGCTATTATTAGAAATAGTCAATAAAGAGGACACTACCATGCCGTGGATTTAACGTTTTTCCTAGCGGAACAAAGGTGGCAGCATCGCTAGCTTTGCTTTACCATTAACAGTAAAAGTGTTAAATTGATCACGTTTTGTTGTTGCTTTCGTTCAGTAACTAAACAGAAGTGCATTTAATCTCAACCAAGGACTTACCTTGCAGGCATACACTCAGACTTTGATTCAACGGTTGGATAATCTAAATCAACAGCGCATTGATCGTGCGTTGGCGTTGATGGATTTGCAAAGTCAGCGCGTATTCCATCTTATCCCTGCACTGCTTCACTACAACCACCCTATGATGCCTGGTTTCTATGACCAACAAGTTCCTTTTGGAATTCGTAGTTTCACGCCTAATGAATTCCAAAAGCAATTTGTCGAAGATACTGAGCTGACGTTAGGCGGTAAGCTTGCCGAAACGGATTATCCAGAGATTCTCGGTCTCTACACCATGGGCAGTACTTCTTCTATTGGTCAAAGTACTTCAAGCGATCTTGATATTTGGGTCTGCGTATCACCTGATATGGATGGTGGTGCTCGTGATAGTTTGACTAACAAGTGTCTGCTTATCACCGATTGGGCTCAAACGCTTGGGGTTGAGGCTAACTTCTTCTTGATGGATGAACAGCGTTTCCGCTCAAACCATTCGGAAGAGATGACGGGTGATAACTGTGGCTCTTCGCAGCATCTCTTGCTGTTGGACGAGTTCTATCGTTCGGCGGTGCGTTTGGCTGGTCAGCGTCTGCTTTGGCAGATCATTCCTCCAGAAATGGAAGAGTGTTATGACGAGTATGTGCACGATCTGTGTAACAAGGGCTATATCGATTGCTCTCAGTGGATTGATTTCGGCAAATTAAACCGAATTCCAGCGGAAGAGTATTTCGGATCCAACCTGTGGCAGTTATACAAAAGCATCGACTCTCCATACAAATCAGTTTTAAAAGCGATCCTGTTAGAGGCTTACTCGTGGGAGTACCCACATACTCAACTTCTGAGTATTGATACCAAGCGTCGTTTCTTTGCCGATGAACCTGACTTGTACGGGATGGATAGTTACTACTTGATGCTTGAGAAAGTGACTCGCTATCTTGAACGTATCAACGATGATACGCGTCTTGATCTTGTTCGCCGCTGTTTTTATCTCAAAACTCATGAGAAGTTATCGCGTGAGGCTGGAGTTGGCTCTGTTGCTTGGCGTCGTGAAGCATTAACCGAGATGACTCAATCTTGGAACTGGGATCATGAGACTATCGTTGAGTTGGATAACCGCCGTAACTGGAAGGTTGAACAAGTTAAAGTCGTTCACCACGCTCTATTAGATGCCTTGATGCTCAGCTACCGCAACCTAATTCAGTTTGCACGTCGTAATGACATCACCTCAGCTATTAGCCCACAAGATATCAGTATTCTTGCTCGTAAGCTGTATGCAGCGTTTGAGGTGCTACCGGGCAAGGTGACACTTCTTAATCCTCAAATCTCACCGGATCTGCATGAGCCTGATCTGAGTTTTATCGAGGTAAGGCAGGGTCAAACTAATAAGGCTGGGTGGTATCTGTATAAGCAGCCTTTGATTGCTCACCGAATTCTTGGTCAACCGTCGCTTGAGCACCATGAGTACTTGAGTAAGTTGGTTGCGTGGTCGTTCTTTAATGGACTGATCACTGAGTCCACACGCCTTCACTCTGTGGTTCGTGACGCACACATTGATATCGATAAGTTCTATCAGATGGTGAGCGATCTGCGTAACACCTTCTCATTGCGCAAGCGCCGTCCGAGTATGCAAGCGCTGGCGAGCCCGTGTGAGATCAGCCAATTGGCGATGTTCATCAACTTTGAGAACGATCCAACCTCAGAGTTGAGTGCTCGTTCTTTGAAGGTCGATTTGAAGAGTGCAGACATTTTTAGTTTTGGCGAAGAAGGTCAGAGCCTGGTGGGTAGTGTCGATTTGGTTTACCGTAACTCTTGGCATGAAGTGCGAACACTGCATTTCCAAGGTGAGACGGCAATGCTCGACGCTTTAAAAACCGTATTGGGTAAAATGCACCAAGATGCGCTACCGCCAGAGTCGGTAGACGTGTTCTGTTACAGCAAAAACCTGCGCGGTGTGATTCGCAATATGGTTTACCAACTGCTTGCTGAGTGTATTGATCTGCGTTTGAAGCCGATTGAGCAAGAGAAGCGTCGTCGATTCAAAGCGATTCGTCTGGCTAACAAGATGTTTGGTCTGTTCTTTGAGCGTCGTGGCGTATCGGTGCAGATGCTAGAAAACTCCGTCGACTTCTATCGCAGCATCTCAACCAATAAGCTGAAGGGCTCACCACTGTTGATGTTGGATAAAGAGCAAGAGTACCAACTACCAGAAGTGGTCGATGGCTTTGCCAGTGAGGGGTTGATTCAGTTCTTCTTTGAGGATACCGATAAGGGTTTCAACATCTACGTATTGGATGAGTCGAATCAGGTTGAGGTTTACCACCAATACAGTGGCCAGAAAGACGAGATGATTGCGAGTGTGAACTCTTTCTACACCTCTGTGAAAGATGATTCCAAGGTGGCGTCGAAGCTGATTAACTTCAATCTTCCTCAGTATTATCAGATTGTTCACCCTGATGATGGGCAATCTTACGTGGTGCCTTATCGTAACGATGCCACGCTCTCTTCGCGTAATTCTAAGATCGCTAACGTTTAGCAACAAAAAAGGAGTGACTGAGTCGCTCCTTTTTTACATTGGTCGCTTTGGGGTATCCATGGATAGATTAAACCCAGTCGATCTCTTCACCGGCGTGTTTCTCACACTCAGCTTTAACCATCTCAAATAGCTCCATGCCTGTCTTTGAGCATGTCCATTTGTCTTCAATCAACTTGAAGTGAAAGCCACCTGACTTAGACGCTAGCCAGATCTCTTTCATTGGCTCTTGGCGGTTAATGATGATTTGGCTGCGGTCTTCAAACTCCAGCGTCATCACGTTGCCAGTCACTTCGTAATCGATGTCAGCCTCTGATTCATCGATCGCTTCTTCGATGTTTTGCATCTGTATATCGACTAGCTGATGAAATTCAGTATCGTTCATCCTTTCTATCCTATTGCTTTTCTTGAGTGTGGTGCGATTATAGGGGGCATTGAGTTAATAATCACGATATGCAAAATGAAAAAGTTAATTACCGCTCTGTTTATGTTGTCTGTTATTGGTCTTTCGGGCTGTGGTCAAACTGGTCCGCTCTACTTACCTGATGATGCGCAGCAAAATGAACAATCGCAATAAGTGAATCAACAATGTAGTAGCAATCGTAACGGATAAGGGATAAGAATTTTGGATTACTTCAACTATCAGGATGATGGCCAGCTTTGGGCTGAAAACGTCGCACTTTCACAACTGGCAGAGCAATACGGCACGCCACTGTACGTATACTCTCGCGCCACTCTAGAACGTCACTGGAACGCGTTCGACTCTTCTGTGGGTGAGCATCCTCACTTGGTTTGCTATGCCGTAAAAGCGAACTCTAACCTAGGTGTACTAAATACACTGGCAAGATTGGGCTCTGGCTTCGATATCGTATCTGGTGGTGAACTGGAGCGTGTTATTGCAGCGGGTGGTGATCCATCTAAGGTTGTGTTCTCTGGTGTCGGCAAAACAGCGGCAGAGATGAAACGTGCGCTTGAGTTGAAGATTAAATGTTTTAACGTGGAATCAGAGCCTGAGTTAGAGCGCCTAAATAAAGTTGCTGGCGAGCTTGGTGTGAAGGCGCCAATTTCTCTGCGTATTAACCCAGACGTTGATGCAAATACTCACCCTTATATCTCTACGGGTCTGCGTGATAACAAATTTGGTATCGCCTTTGACCGTGCACCTGCCGTGTATGCGTTTGCTCAGCAGCTTGAGAACCTCGATATCCACGGTATCGACTGTCATATCGGTTCCCAACTAACTGACATTGAACCGTTCATCGATGCGACTGATCGCTTGTTGGCTCTGATTGACCAACTACGCGCTGATGGTATTAACATCAAACATCTCGATGTGGGTGGTGGTTTAGGGGTGGTTTACCGTGATGAATTACCGCCGCAACCATCCGACTATGCAAAAGCGTTACTAGCTCGACTAGATAATCATGCTGATCTAGAGCTGATTTTCGAACCTGGAAGAGCGATTGCTGCTAACGCTGGTGTATTATTAACAAAAGTCGAATTCCTAAAACCGACTGAATATAAGAACTTTGCCATCATCGATGCTGCGATGAATGACTTGATGCGTCCAGCGCTATACCAAGCATGGCAAGACATTGTCCCTGTTGTTCCACGTGAAGGTGAAGCAGTGACTTATGATTTAGTGGGTCCTATCTGTGAAACCGGTGACTTCTTAGGTAAAGATCGCGCGCTTGTTCTTGAAGAGGGCGATCTCCTAGCGGTGCGTTCTGCAGGTGCTTATGGCTTCGTGATGTCATCGAACTACAACACTCGCTCTCGTGCAGCAGAAGTGATGGTTGATGGCGATAA
This sequence comes from Vibrio fortis, assembly GCF_024347475.1. NCBI lineage: Bacteria > Pseudomonadati > Pseudomonadota > Gammaproteobacteria > Vibrionales > Vibrionaceae > Vibrio > Vibrio fortis. The sequence goes on along the minus strand of NZ_AP025487.1, from coordinate 3,141,198 downwards.
AACTCATCTTGTTCGTCAGCGTGAAGAGCTAACGAGCTTGTGGGAACTTGAAAACATTCTTCCGGAGTAAGTTTAAGCGTTATGCACTTCCACTTTTCAAAAATGCATGGTTTGGGCAATGATTTCATGGTCGTGGACTGCATTACTCAAAACATCTTCTTCTCTCCAGACCTGATCCGCCGTTTGGCGGATCGTCATACCGGCGTTGGTTTCGACCAACTGCTGGTGGTTGAGGCTCCGTACGACCCAGAAACGGATTTCCACTATCGTATTTTTAATGCCGATGGTAGCGAAGTCGAACAGTGTGGCAACGGTGCTCGTTGCTTTGCTCGCTTTGTGCGCATGAAAGGGCTGACCAACAAATACAGCATCAATGTGAGCACCAAGAAAGGCAAGATGGTTCTTAAGATTGAGGAGAACGATCAGATCACGGTTAATATGGGCGTGCCTGAGTTCGAGCCAAGTAAGATCCCTTTCAAAGCTAAACAGTCAGAGAAAACCTACATTCTGCGTACCGATGAGCACACGCTTTTCTGTGGCGCGGTAAGCATGGGTAACCCTCATGTAGTGACAGTAGTTGATGATGTGGATACCGCAGATGTTGATACCATTGGTCCGCTGCTTGAGTCACACGAGCGTTTCCCTGAGCGTGTGAATGCCGGTTTTATGCAGGTAGTCACTCGTGACGAAGTTCGCCTACGTGTTTACGAACGTGGTGCAGGTGAGACCCAAGCGTGCGGAAGCGGTGCTTGTGGCGCTGTTGCTGTGGGTATTACTCAGGGCTTGCTATCTAATAATGTAAAAGTGCGCCTACCAGGCGGCGATCTACAGATCAGTTGGCAAGGTCCAGGTAAACCGCTGTTTATGACAGGCCCTGCTACACACGTCTTTGATGGTCAGCTCTCTTGCTGATCACCATTAATAATAAATAAGGATAGGTTTTGTCTTACGTAGAAGCCGATGCGCTAACGGCAGAAGTGGTTGCTGAATATTTGCGTGATAACCCAGACTTCTTCCAAGATAGGAGAGAGCTGGTGGATCGCCTTGCGATTAATAATGTAGAGCAGGGTGCTGTCTCTTTAGTCGAAGTGCAATTGAAGCGTCAGCGTCAACGCATTGAAGAGCTTGAAGAAGAGATCACCAGCTTAATGTCACTGGCGGCCAATAACGATAAAACCTTCTATGAGTTTATGGCGCTGCAGGACCAAGTGCTGAAATGTCGTGATTTCATGCAGGTGATTAAAGCGGTAGAGCAGAAAGCGACTGAGCTTGGTCTTAAGGCGTATGTTCGTATTCTGTCTCAGGGTGGTTTTTATCAGCTCAGTGATGAGGGCTATGCTAAATTTTCGTTGAATCACCTCAATGGTAAAGATGCGTACCTTGGTCGCTTGAGAAAGAGCGATCGCCAAGACCTATTTGGCGAACAACCTGCTCCTGAGCTAGGATCGTATGTAGTGCTGCCGTTGGCAAAACAGTCTCCGATTGGGTTGCTGGCCTTCTCTAGTGAAGATGGTGGTCACTTTCAGCCCTACATGGATACCCTTTTCTTGCGTCATTTAGCACTTGTTGTTGCTCATATGGCAGAGACCTTACCTTGGCAGATTGATAATGAGCCTAGAGCCCAACACACCTCTTCCTAATCGCCTCCAAAAACCACTTTCTCGTTTCTATGAGTACTTAAGAAGCGAGAAAGGACTGAGTCTGCATACTCAGCGCAATTACAAACAGCAACTAGAAACCATGGCCGCTCAACTGGTCACCCTAGGTCTTAAAGACTGGCAGCAAGTCGATGCTGCGTGGGTGCGCCAGTTAGCCAGTAAAGGCATGCGTGAAGGGATTAAGGCGAGTAGTTTGGCGACGCGTCTTTCTTCACTGCGTAGCTTCTTTGATTTCTTAGTGCTACGAGGCGAGATTTCAGCAAACCCTGCGAAGGGGGTATCGGCACCGCGTAAGCAGCGTCCGTTGCCAAAGAACCTAGATGTGGATGAAGTAGGTCAGCTGCTTGAGGTTGATGAAAGTGATCCCTTATCGATTCGTGATCGAGCAATGATGGAAGTCATGTACGGTGCAGGCTTGCGTCTGGCTGAACTGGTGGGCATCAATCTGAAAGATATTCAGGCTCGTCAGGGCGAGATTCGAGTGATTGGTAAGGGTGATAAAGAGCGTAAGGCGCCTTTTTCTGGCCAAGCCAAAGAGTGCGTTGAGAAATGGCTTAAGGTGCGTGGTGAATTAGCTGCGCCCGGAGAGCCTGCGTTGTTTGTATCTAAACTGGGTACGCGTATCTCCCACCGTAGTGTACAGAAGCGTATGGAAGAGTGGGGCAAGAAGCAGGCGGTGGCCAGTCATATTAGCCCTCACAAACTTCGCCACTCATTTGCGACCCATGTTTTAGAATCGAGTCAGAACCTAAGGGCTGTCCAAGAACTCTTAGGACATGAAAACATCTCAACAACCCAGATCTATACACACTTGGACTTTCAACACTTGGCACAAGCGTACGATCAGGCGCACCCAAGAGCTCGTAAAAGAAGCAAAGAATAAGAGGCACGAATGCAACTCTACCGTGGATTGAACTCGATTAAGGCGATGACGTTTGACCTAGATGACACGCTTTATGACAACTGGCCTGTGATCATGAAAGTAGAAAAGGATATGGCGAAGTGGTTGTTCACAGAGCACCCAGTATCGTCATCTTTGTCTCTGGATGAGTGGCACCAAGTAAAGGTTCAAGTCGCGCAGGCAAATCCTGAGTTGAAGCATGATGTGACTTTGTGGCGTGAAACGCAAATCAAACAAGGGCTGATGCAGCTTGGCTATAAAGAAGCCGAAGCGACTGCTGCGGCTAAGGCGGGCATTGAGCATGCATTGTGGCTCAGAAACCAAATCGATGTCCCTCAAGAGACGCATTGTGTGATGCAGGCTCTCTGTGAAAAGCTTCCTCTAATAGCCATCACTAACGGTAATGTCGATCCGCACAAAATCGGTTTGGGGGACTATTTTCAGTTGATATTGAAAGCGGGACCCGATGGCAGAGCTAAGCCTTATCCTGATATGTTTACTCAAGCGCAGCAGCATCTCGATATTCCGGCTCACCATATTTTACACGTTGGTGATCATCTTATCAGCGATGTTTATGGTGCTAAGGTCAATGGCTATCAGGCGTGTTGGTTTAATGATAAAAACGTAAATATTCAGCAGGCATCGAAAGTGCGTGTGTTGCCTGATATCGAAATTTCACAATTAAGAGATCTTATGCGACTAATTTAATCGCGACCTTAAGCTTATGTCGCATTTATTATAGGGTCTTGTTACATTGAGTTTCGTTTAAGAAGCAGTAATAGCTTCTCTAATCGACAACGGCTTTCATCGTATTCATATCCATCATTAAAGCTGTTGTCGTCTACTTATATGATTACAACAAGGCTTGGCATGCATACCTACACTTTTCTCGTCAACTCTGAGGAATCCTTAGAAACCTATCTACAACAAAAAGTGTGGCATGCCGATAAACAGTACCTTATTCAGTTACACTCTACACTTTCCAGCCAATCGGCGAGTCGCTTAGCCGATATCACATTGACGTACCTCAAAGGCGCGACCTTAATCGGTCAGAGCGTTCAGCATATGATTCACAATAATCGTCAGGTAAGCAGCGGCAGTTTGCTGATGATCAGTGAGTTTGAAGAGACGACGCTAAGTTCTACCGTTGTACCATTTAGTGGCAAAACTGGGCTGGATGGATTAGCGCTGGTTAACGCACTCAACTTAACCGAGCACAGCCAAACCGTGATCAGTATTTGCGACCAACTAGAGGGCTGTGATTACCCGATTTATGCAGGCTTTGACACGTTGCCTTATTCGGTGCCTGTCGCTGGTGGTTTGTGTCACGAGAATGCGTATGGCCGTTGGGTGATGTATAACGGTCAGGTATATCAACATGCTTGTGTTGCCGTTGCACTGCATAACCCTAACTTAAAGGTATGGTCGGGCGCTTACTCTGAGTGGAACCCTATCGGCATGAAGCTTAGAGTCACTCGTGCTGAAGGGCATCGCCTGTATAGTCTCAACGATAAGCCTGCTATTGATGTATTTAAACACTACTTAGCCGACGGTAAAGATATTCCCTTTAGTCAGCTGATGAGTTTCCCTCTGTATCGTGAATCCGGCAGAAAGAAGGGTATTTCGACGCCGCTGCGAATCAATGATGATGGCAGTATCGAGTTTGATAGTGCTTGGCAAGTCGGTGAAGAGGCTCAATTCTGCTATAACCATCCATCACTGACCGCAGAGAAGGTTCGTCACGGTGCGGAAGTTTTGGCGATGCATCAACCCGAATCAGTGATGATCTACAACTGTGTGTCACGATTAGAGTTTATTGATAGTCGTACAGAGCTTAAGCCGTTTGAAGGCGTTGTTGATGCATGCGGAGCCTACTGCATGGGTGAACTGTATCGAACGGACACACAACAAGAGATTTTGCACCATAGCCTTACCTATGTGGCGATGCGTGAATCCCATGAGTTGATTGAATACAGTCGAACGGATGATCATATCGACTCTATGGTGTCACCGCTGCTTAATCTGGTCAGAAATGCGGTTGCCGACCTTGACCATATGAACAGCCAGATGGAGAAGAAACTTCATCAACAAACGCGCCGTCTCACTGAAAGTTATCGCGTGGATTCGCGCACCGGTTTACCAAATCGCATCGTGCTCAAAGAGCAGCTTAATAGCATGAAGAGTTCGGAGCATCTGCTCACCTTAAAGCTGACGAACTTCCATCAAGTGAATGAAAAGTATGGCTACCAGGTTGGAGACCAACTGCTCAGAGATCTATCCACTCATTTCGTAGAGCAATTACAAAATAATGCGGATAAAGATTCTCTTGAGCGCGTACAACTGTTTAGTATCGGCGTGGGTGAGTGGGCCATCATCTTTGATGCTCTGGTTCAGAGCGAGTTGATTAAATACCGTTTTGCCCAATTTGCAGATGACATCGAGCACATCAATTTTGAACCTTATGGTTTAGCGGATGTAGATTATCTCTCTGTTTCGTTGTGTGGTGGCTTTGCGAGCCGCTGTGACTTTACAGAAGATTCGGGTGAAGAAATTCTATTAAAGGCCATCGAAGCTCGGCGCTATGGGGTGCGTAACAATACCCATATCACTAACGCGAAAGACATTCAGGTAAGTGAAGAAGACCGTAAAGATCAGCTCGGATGGTTGTCTTGTGTAAGCCGCGCCATCTTGAGTCAAAATATCATCACGTACTCACAACCTATCGTTGCAGCTGGCAGTCATGAAGAAGTGAGCCAAGAGTGTCTGGTTCGTATTATGGACGATGGAAATATCGTACCTCCGGGCAAGTTCCTACCTATTATCGCTGATACTCACCTGTACACGCGCCTCAGTCGTCATATGATTAAAAACACGATTGGTCATTTGGCAGATAAGCAAGGTGCGTTCTCCATAAACTTGTCACCGCAAGATCTATTGAGCGATAAAACCTTGATGATACTGGAAACGGCGATTCAAGGGATGAACGATCCGACTAGACTGGGCTTAGAAGTGTTGGAGTCTGAGCAGATTAAAGACTACGGACGAATGATTGAAGTGTGTGATCACTTTAGAGCCTTAGGCGCTCGCATTATCGTTGATGATTTTGGCTCTGGGTATTCCAACATTGATGAGATCATCAAATTAGAACCTCAGATCATCAAGTTAGATGGTAGTCTCATCCGTAACATCGATAGAGACCCAAAACAGCGCAGTATTGCTGCTCAGTTGGTGAAGCTGTGTCAGGTATTTAATGCGAAAACTGTCGCTGAGTTCGTTCACAATCAACAAGTGTGCGAGTTAGCGGAAGATATGGGAATTGATTATCTGCAAGGTTATTACTTTGGAGAACCTAAGCGTTTGTTCTAACTAAAAACGTTTCGCTTAAAGGTGTCTAAAGCACAATGTGATGTGCATACAGCTCTCGAGAAATTCGCTGCATATTCTATGATTTATTAAGGAATCATCCCTAACTGAGCTCACAGATCTTACAGGATGATTGTAAGTAATACGTGCAAGGCTTATCGATAATCAGCACAATAACAAATCATTAATGCAGCGATTAATGTGGTTATGCAGTCATTTTCTCTCTTTATACATGATATAGAGCAGCTTGCAGTTGAGCTAGAGACTGTAAGTTTCGCAACGAGCGACACGCTTTTGGTTCAGATTTTCTCTTCTTTTGAGCAAGAGAGAGTTGAAGCTGCGTGTCAGATTATTCATGCGCGTTTTCCTAACTCTACTTCTATTGGCTGCAGTGCTGAACACTTCATTGATAAGGGCGAGCTTAGACACCAAGGGTTACTGGCGGTCTTTAGCAGTTTCTCTTCGACTACCTTTAGCTCAGCCGTGGTTCCATATAGTGATGATTTGGCTCGAGATAGCGACGATATGTTACGTCAGCTCGATTGCCATGAGGGAACCCAAACGGCGATCTGTTTTGCTGATTGCCTAACGCTGGATAAAACGGATCTCTTCTATGCGTTTGAACGCTCATCTCTGAATATTCCAATCTGTGGTGGCGCATCGACCATCACTCCATCTGGGCGCTGGGTGATGAGTAATGGGTGCTGTTATCAAGAAGCCTATGTCATGGTTGCACTACACAGTGAAAAGCTCGCTGTTAATCGAGGTTACTTCACCGAGTGGAATCCAATTGGCAAAACCTTCCGTGTTACCGCGGCGCAAGGCACTCGTCTCATTGAGTTGGACGAGGTGCCGATTCGAGAGCTTTATAATCGTTATCTGGCTGATGGTCTCGAAGTACCCTTTGAACAGCTACACAACTTCCCGTTGATGGTTGGTGACCCGAAAAAACAGAATATTCATTTGCCAGTTAAAATGGCGAATAATGGTGAGATTGAGTTCAGCGGAGAGTTTCACGTTGGGGAGGAGGTGCGTTTCTGTTATGACCATCCTTCGCTAACACTGGAACAAGTCAGGTTAGGGGTTGAGCAAGTTGCCTTACACTCTCCAGAGTGCTTCTTTGTCTATAATTGCACTTCTCGCTTGGACTTTATTGAAGGGAACCAAGAGGTCGAGATCTTCCAGAAGCTGACCGACACTTATGGTGTTTACTGTATGGGGGAGTTGTTCCACGAGCAAGGGCAACAACGTCTATTGCACCATAGCTTAACCTATATGGCTCTTAGTGAGGGCAAGCATTCAAACTGTCGTCAGTTAAGCAGTCAGCCTGCGAGTAATATATCCCCTCTGTTTTCACTGATTCGCAATGCCTTGATGGACGTTGATGACATGAACAACAGCATGGTCAACAAGATCCAACAACAGGCAACGGCTCTAACCGCCAGTTATCGTGTTGATCGTCGAACGGGTTTACCTAACCGGAGTGTTCTGCGCGAAAGATTGGCTCGAATGGGTGGAGCTAGCCACTTGCTCACGCTCAAGGTCACGACATTTAGCCAAATTAATGAGAAGTATGGCTACCGTGTAGGGGACAAGCTTCTTAACGACTTGAGTGAGCACTTCCAAAGTTCGTTGACTCGTTTTTTCGAACAAGAGTGTCAGCTCTACAGCGTGGGTATCGGTGAGTGGGCGGTGGTCTTTGATAGCTTGTCCAGTGATGAATACATACAACAGCGCTTCTCTGAATTTGCCGATGAGACTGAGCATGTCAACTTTGAGCCGATGGGGCTCCCTGATATTGATTACTTGTCGGTATCAATTGGCGCGGGGATTGCGAGTCGTCGTGATTTTCCGACCACATCGATTGATGATTTATTGCTGAAGTCGATTGATGCTCGTCGTAGTGCGGTCAGTCAAAACAAACATCTCGTTAACGCAAAGACCTTGGTTCAGCTAGAAAAACAGCGCCAAGAGCAGCTGCGTTGGTTGTCTTGTGTTAGTCGAGCGGTTATGAACAAGAATGTGGTCGCTTGTGCTCAACCCATAGTGTCGGCTCATTCTCATCAAGTGGAGAGTTATGAGTGTTTAGTTCGCATCGAGGAAGAAGGAGAGCTGATCACTCCGGGACGCTTCTTACCGATTATTGAAGGCACTCATCTTTACACTCGATTAAGTCGCCAAATGATCTCGCGTACCTTTGATTTTATGAGCACCCGAACCGACTCATTTAGTATTAACCTGGCACCACAAGATTTCACCAACGAGAAAACGGTACTCCACCTTGAGCAGGCAATTAAAAGCATCAGTCATCCACAGCGTATCGGCTTAGAGGTGTTAGAGACGGAACAAATCAAGGATTACGGTCGCTTAATCGAAATCTGTAATCACTTCAGAGAGCTGGGTGTGAACATCATTGTTGATGATTTTGGTTCTGGATACTCCAACATTGATGAGATCCTTAAGCTGGAGCCGCAGATAATTAAGCTCGATGGTAGTTTGATTCGCAATATTGATCAGGATATGAAGCAGCGTAAGATAGCGCAGCAACTGGTCAGCCTGTGTCAGATACTGAATGCTAAAACCGTGGCGGAATTTGTTCATAATCAAGAGGTGTGTAGGATTGCTGAGGGCATGGGCGTCGATTACCTACAAGGCTATTTCGTCGGAGAGCCTAAGCGCCTGTTCTGATTTCTGATTGACTACTGTTTCACGTGAAACGTAAAGAGCGAGCTAAGGCTCGCTCTTTGGTTTTTTTACCTTAACGCATGGCCACTTTTATCGGCCTGGAAGACTTTCAAGTAGTGTTGGAAGTACTGGTTGAGCTGTTGAGCTTGCTCAGTTTCACCCAATTGACTCAGTAGTAGGCTACCAACCTCACAAGTACATAAGTGCCCTGAGTCTTGATTGCGCCTCAAGGTATAGGCTGAATCCAAATTAGGGGTGAGGTGTACCTGTGGGATGTCTTTTAACCATGGGCTTTTGTTCATCATTTTCTTCGCTTCTTGCCATGTCGCATCGAGCACAATAAACAATAATTTGTGGCTTTCTACTGGATAATCTTTAGTGACCTCACTGACTTCAACACTCTGCTCACTTGGAAATAAGAGCAAAGCTTGTATCGCATCATCATTGATCATCGCCATTAAGTCTGTGGGAGCAGACTTACGCTGCCAAACATAGCTGCGACAGTTGGGCAGTGTTTGTTGCAGTAGTTTTCCAGTGTTGGTATCACGTTGGAGTTCGTTCTCGTGAGTAAGCAGTGCAATGTTTACAGAGCTTTCAAGAGTGGGGATCAACGAGCAAATACATTGATGAGTGAAGCCACATCGTTGGCAAGCCACAACCTTTTCCATATTAGAGTTTAACTCCTTTTTGCATCGGAGATGTTTCGTCGGCAAACAGAATGACTTGGCTCACTTTGTCGTTGGTGGTTGTAGGCGCGACGCTTGGGTTGAGTGGGTAACTGACACCTGAATACTGCAACACATGTTGTGCTGGTGTAGCACCGCCACCACTGACATTAAAGACGAGATCTTGCCAACCGTTATGTTGTTCGGCACCTAAATGAATCGCTCCCTGTACTAAGGTGATACGACTGTTGAAGCGCCACTGTTGTTGATGGTTTTCAAAGATAAGCAGAGTGCATCCTCCAGAACCACACCAATTAAGCTGAGCCAGTAGTTCCTCTTGGCCATCACCATTGAGGTCATAGGTCAGCCAACGATATTGGGTATCGTCAGTTGAGGTCTTGTGGATCTTAAAATAATCACGCATCGCACGGTCGACCTTGGGATCAAGTTGATCCCTACCATCGATTTTCTGAGGTGTAAGATCGGCGGATGATTCCGTCACTGTGGTCAGATCTTGTTGCTCTTTGGTTTTAAAGAGAACCAGACCACCATCGGCTATTGGATACACAACATTGCCCACACGCTCTTTTTTCGCCGTCAACTGGTTGCCTTCACGAGTAAAAATACGCTCTGAGATAAGATATTGTTGCTGGTGGCGCGTCATGACCACTTGAACTTGGTTGGTGTTGAGCTGCTGCCAAAACCCTTGCTCAATAATAGGATCATCACCGTTGCTGTATGAGTAAGTGGTAATTGCACTATGGTCAGCATTCAATTCAAGAGCCACTGAGAAGCCGGCATTTTGTGTTGAGCTAGCAAAGTAGCGATCTGCCCATTCTAGGGTTGGGTCTTGATTAGAGAGCGTAGCGCAGCCTTTGTGGGTCTTATCATTGAGGGTGAGCTCGGCATTCCAGCCGTACAAGCTATCACTCATGGTATCGTTACAACGGCTCTTAGTGAGGTTCAGTTCGCCATCGCTTTGGTCGCTACTTAATTGATACTGACGCTGTTCGCTGCTCATACGGCTTGACTGAATCTCAAAAGCTTGTGGTGTCTCACCCATTTGTGAGTAGGTAATGTTGCTCTTATCGAATTGCGCCGACCAGAAAGGTTCATTACCAAAGACACGTGTTGGTTTAAGTGGTTGGTTGCAGCGGTTTGGGTTTTCTGCCGTCAGAATGTTTACTTGGTCGACAACAAAGCGTGCTGTGAAATCGGCGTTATATCCGGTTTGGCTAGGTACGGTCAGGTGGCCAATAAGCTCGCCATACATTGGTTGGTAGGGAGTATTAGAGAGTCCTTGAGCCTCCAGTGCCAGCTCTGGTGATAAATCTAGCCAGTATTGTTCTTGGCTACCACAAGGAGTAAAAGTGCGGCTCTCATGGCCGACAATCACTTGACCACGCATAATAAAGGTTTGTGGCTGAATGGTACTCGGCGCATCTAAGCTGGCAGTGGGCGACTTCTCTGATTCTGAAGGGGATAGTTGGGTTTGACTACAACCCGTCAGAGCGATGGCCGTCAGCCACACGGCTGGGTTTTTAAGTACCTTCATGTTATATCTTCCTCGGAGCAACCGTTAATTGGATTTATTATGGCATATTGGTTATTTAAAACAGAACCCGACACCTTCTCTATTCATACCTTGCGTGTGCAAAACACCTCTTGTTGGGAGGGCGTTCGTAACTATCAAGCTCGTAATATGATGCGTGATCAGGTCAAATTGGGTGACCTAGTGATGATTTACCATTCGTCTTGCAAAAAAGTCGGTGTTGCCGGTATCGCTAAAGTGACACGAGAAGCCTATCCGGATCATTTTCAGTTTGATCCAGAGAGTGATTACTACGATGCTAAATCGTCACCAGACAATCCTCGTTGGGTGATGGTCGATGTCGAGTATGTTCGAACCACAGAACGTTTGATTCCTTTAGCGACGCTGAAAGCGATGCCTGAACTTGAAAATATGCCATTAGTAAAGCGAGGCAATCGCTTATCCATCATGCCAGTGACAGAGCAAGAGTGGCACGCTATTTTAAACAAAGAGGTACTGGGTTCTCGATAGCGTTAGAGCTTATGAGAACATGAAGGTTCAAAAAAGGCAGCGGTTGGCTGCCTTTTTAGTTTTTAGGGGAGAGACAGTTACAACAGATGATCTTCAAGGTAGTGAGCTACGGCATCATCCGCGTTGCTACCGATTACTTCGTTGTTTGGCAATGCTTGCATCACTTTCTCATGTGATGTGCCCATTACTAGGCCTTTACCTGCCATCGCTAACATTTCGGCATCGTTCATACCATCACCAAAGGCAATGCAGTTATCTAGAGTGAGGTCTAGTGATTTTGCAACGGCTTCTAGCGCGTGGCCTTTTGATACCTCAGCAGCCATGATTTCCAAACACCAAGGGGTAGAGAAGGAGATGTTCAGCTTATCGCCAAAGGTGTCTCGCAACTTCTGCTCGAACGTCACTAGGTATTCATGATCATGTTCAGGGTGAGTAAAGAATACCTTCGCGATACCATCAGTGGGTGCCTGTTCAGCTTCAAAGCGTTTGTAGCTAAAGCCAGACTCGCTATGGAACTTGGCTAGCATCTCATCTTCACGATCCAGCAACCAGTCATCGTTTTGGTACATATGGATGAAAATATTCGTATCTTGACGAACGATATCGAGTATTGGTTGAACAAGCTCTTGAGGTACGTTCTGGCTGTACATCAACTGATCGTTTTGGTCATGCACGCGAGCGCCGTTAGAGGTGATCATATACGCTGGGATACCGACTTGCTGACGAATACCCGCAACGTCAACATGGTGTCGACCAGTGGCAAAGATAAAGGTGAAGCCTTGCTGGTGTAATTTCTTCAACGTCTGCTTGGTAAAATCACTCAACTTGTGGTTAGGAGCAAGCAGTGTGCCATCAAGATCAGAGGCAACAATATTGATGGAATCTTTCAGTGCAGGAATCGTCATTTAACCCTCGATACAGCGTACTTGATTAATAGAGACACCAAGCAGAGGTTGGTGTCCAATGTTGTAAGACAAATTGTACGTGAAATTAGTACAACAAAAGAGGGCAAAGCTCTATTACTTGTCTTCCTCTTTAGCGAACCCCTCTAACGAAAAAACTCAACAATCGAATCCAGAGTTTGATTTCGATATTGGTCAATTTCAAACAGCACTTCATGTCTAGCGTCATTGATGGTGACCATCTTGCTGTCGGCGTTTGTTTTGCGCAGTTTATTAATGAAGTTCTGTTGAGCTTGATTGCAAACGATCTGCTCATTACCGGCTTGAATCAACAAAAGGGGAATTTTAATTTGGCGCGTTTGCTGAATGGCTTGTTTCGCCGCCATTAAGCCTTGCCATACCCAACGCGTGCTTGGTCCGCCAACTTGAATCGCTGGATTGTCGTCATACAGCTTTCTGAACCACTGGTAGCGAACTTTGCTCTGACTGAGCAGGTTGTTTTCAAAAGGTTTAGCGTAATACGCTTTATGTCCCGGCGCATAAGTTGGCTTGGCGTATAGCCCCGTTAGCAGTTGTGCAACGAACATAGCGATAGGTTTAAGGTACCAATCTGTATTGACGCCAAACATAGGCGCACATAAGACGACCTTTTCAAAGCAGTGGTCTGGTGTTGTTTGTAAGTAGCGAGTCGCGATGGTGCTGCCCATCGAATGAGCGAGTAAGTAGCGTTGCTGGTATTTATCGAGTGGGAAGTGTTGGAGAATCTCACGCATATCACGGATGTAATCATCAAACTCATGAATATGACCAATGTCAGAGTCTTGCACACTGCGTTGTGAACGCCCTTGACCTTGATGATCAAAAGAGTAAATGTCATAACCTTGATGGTAGAGATCGTAAAAAAGCTCTTGGTATTTTTCGCAGCACTCTATGCGCCCATTCGAGATCACAATTGCTTTGCTATGCAGTGGTGAAGTAAAGCTCGACCAGTAGAGTTTTTTCTTGCTCGATGAGGTGACATAACCTTCATTTCTTTGTTGCCAAAAGGCTGAGATCGGGTGTTTAATCGCTTCCTCAAATTGAGGCTCTTGAGTGAAATAAGAAGGTGCGGCAGCGCTGTTTGCCATGAGAAGTTACCTGAAAGAATACTGATGAGAGCTTTTATCGCTATTGATGTTGTTAGATTAAAGTACTGCTAAGGAAATGCAATGGATACTCATGTTTGGCTCGCTTATGTCGTGACCGCAATTCTGTTTAGTTTAGCGCCGGGCTCAGGTACCGTGAATTCGATCAGCAATGGTCTAAGCTATGGTACTCGTAAATCATTGGCTTCTATTGCTGGCCTGCAAATTGGTTTGGCATTTCATATTTTATTGGTGGGAGCTGGGATTGGCGCGCTGGTGGCTAAATCGGCGTTCGCGTTCACATTAATTAAATGGGTTGGTGTGGTCTATCTTATCTGGCTTGGTATTCAAAAGTGGCGTGACACGTCGAGCATGGTGGCTACCGAAGAGGGTGTATCGCAGTCAAGTTGGGCACTTTTGCGCAATGCGGTCTTAATTAATCTTACAAATCCGAAATCTATCGTATTTTTGGTTGCATTGTTCCCGCAATTTATAGACCCTTCACAGCCTCAAGCTCCGCAGCTTTTGGTACTTGGTGTGACTACGGTATTCATTGATAGCGTTGTTATGTTGGGCTACACCTCATTGGCATCACAAATGGGACGTTTTATTCGCTCAGATCGCGTAATGGGTAAGATAAATAAAATTTTTGGTGGTATGTTCATGGGATGCGGTGCATTGCTTGCTGCTGCCAAGGCTTAACCAATCATAGAGTTAGAAAATAGATGACCGCTACATACGTCGCTCGACAACCTATCTTTAATCGAAAAAAGCACACCCTTGGTTATGAGTTGCTGTTTCGTGATGGGGAAAATAATGCCTACCCTGCGCATGTTGAGTCGAATCGAGCTACGTATCGTTTGATTGTCGAAAATTTCTTATCGGTGGGTCTCAACCCATCGATCCCTTCATCTCGCTGTTTCATTAACTTTCCATATCAAAGCCTACTGCGTCGTCTTCCTCAAAGCTTGCCCAAAGACAAAGTGGTTATTGAGATTTTGGAGACCTGTCCACCGACACCCGAGCTATTGGAGGCGGTTAAAGATCTCTACCAACAGGGTTATATGATCGCATTGGACGACTTTACATCGACACCAGAGTGGGAAGCGTTTCTGAGGTATACGCACATTGTAAAGCTCGACATCATGCAGATGGGGTTGGATGCGGCGTGTGAATTGGTGCAAAAGCATCAAGGCAAGAAATACAGCTTTTTGGCGGAACGTGTTGAAACGGAAGAGGAGTTTCAACAAGCAAAGAAGGCGGGTTTTAAGTTTTTTCAAGGGTACTTCTTCAGTAAGCCAGAAATGGTGAAAACGAAGTACATCAGCCCTGAGCATGTGATTGCGATGGAGTTGTTCCAAGAAGTCTGTAAGCCCAACGTCGACTTTCAGCGTGTGGAAAGTATTGTGGCAAAAGACGTGGCACTTTCTTACAAGCTACTCCGATTTGTGAACACCATGTCGCCGCGCTTAGAGGTCAGTATCTCTTCATTTCGTCAGGCATTGGTGTATTTGGGGCAAGATAACCTCAAGATGTTTGTCTCACTGGCGGTCGCCTCTTATGTCTCTGATAAGAAGCCAAAAGAGTTATACAGCTTATCTTTGCAACGTGCCCAGTTCTGTCAGCGGATGTCTCGTTACCAACCCTTTGAAGGGCATACTGAGCAAGCCTTTATGATTGGGCTATTCTCGTTGTTGGATGCGTTACTCGATCTGTCGCTGGAGCACTTAGTTGAACAACTGCCACTATGCGAGATCATTAAGTTAGCGCTGTTGCGTCGAGAGGGGCCGTATGGTCAGCTTTTGGCTTTGGAAGAGAGCTTTGAACATGCTGATTGGCGCCAGATAGAAGAGTACTGTAATAGGTTAGGGTTGAGTGTCGACCAAGTTAAAGCTGAGCTGACCGAGGCGCAGCGTTGGAGCCACAGTGTGACTAGTCAAACCTAACGGTACAAGTATTAAACTTTTATGACAGTGGAAATGCACGCCTTGACGTGCGTTTTTTTATAACTAATATATACGCATATCCATATATGAGAATACAAGTATGCTTCCTCACCAGTTTTTTAAATTATTGTCCGATGAAACGCGTGTACGCTGCTTAATGCTGATTGTGCGCCAAGAGTGTTTATCTGTTGGTGAGCTAACTGAAGCATTACAAGAGAGTCAGCCGAAGGTGTCTCGTCACTTAGCGCAATTGCGCTCAAATGGGATCCTCACGGATGTTCGTCAAGGGCAGTGGGTGTTCTATCGTCTGTCCAAAGATTTGCCAGGTTGGATGCTAAAGTTAATTGATGACCTAATCGCATCCAACTGTTTGAAAACTGAATATCAGCAAGACATTGAGCGTCTAGAAGCCATGACTTCACGTCCTCAATGTTGTGTTTAATGGAATATTTTTAGATTCACCACTGACTGAGAGAAAACACGATGACAGTTAAAGTAGGTATTAACGGTTTTGGTCGTATCGGCCGTCTAGCACTTCGCGCAGCATTCGATTGGGAAGAGCTAGAGTTTGTGCAAATTAATGATGTAGCGGGCGATACAGCAACGCTTGCTCATCTTCTAGAGTTCGATTCGGTTCAGGGTCGCTTTCACCATGAAGTAACCGCTGAAGGCGATGAGATGATCATCAATGGTCAGCGTATTAAGACGACTCAAGAGTGTGATATCGATGCGATTGACTGGTCTGGTTGTGATGTTGTGATTGAAGCAACAGGTGTCCACCGTGCTGGTAAGTTCCTAAATAAATACCTAGAGCAAGGCGTGAAGCGCGTTGTGGTTTCTGCACCAGTGAAAGAAGACGGCGTAGCGAACATCGTGGTTGGTATCAACGATGATATCTTCGATCCAGCAGTACACAAGATCGTGACGGCAGCGTCTTGTACAACAAACTGTATTGCACCTGTAGTGAAAGTGATCAACGAGAAGCTGGGTATCGAAAACGCGTCTTTCACCACGATTCACGATCTTACCAATACACAAACGATTTTAGACGCGCCGCACAAAGACCTACGTCGTGCACGTGCTTGTGGCATGAGTCTAATCCCGACAACCACCGGCTCTGCTAAGGCGATTGTTGAGATTTTCCCTGAACTAGAAAACCGCATCAATGGCCACGCGGTGCGTGTACCGCTAGCGAATGCGTCTCTGACTGACATCATCTTCGAAGTGAAGCAAGACACAACAGCAGAAGAAGTAAACGCTCTGCTAAAAGAAGCATCTGAGAACGAACTACAAGGCATTCTAGGCTTTGAGGAGCGTCCATTGGTGTCTATCGACTACAAAGGCGACCAACGCTCTACCATCGTAGATGCACTATCAACTATGTTAGTTGGTAAGCGCATGGTGAAGATCTACGCTTGGTACGACAACGAAATGGGTTACGCGACGCGTACTGCTGAGTTGGTACGCAACGTTGGTCTAGCAAAGTAAGTATTTGAGGAATAAAAATGACACATCCTGATCATATCCACCCGACTTGGCAACTAGACCTTGAGAAAGGTGCACTTATCCTAACTCCGTGCCCTGGTACGAAAGAGGCAGACCTTGACTCATCTCTTGCTCAACTGAAAGAGCAAGGCGTTGAAGCCATTGTAACGGCACTGGACGATGCAGAGCTTGCAAGCAAAGACGTTGCCGCACTTGGCGAGAAAACTCGTGCTCTAGGCATGCAGTGGTTCCAAATTGAAATTGAAGACGACTGCGCACCGGAAGCTGACTTCGCTGCGAAGTGGCAAGCGGCAAGCCCAGAGTTACACAAGATCGTTGATAGCGGTGCGAAAGTTGCTCTGCATTGCATGGGTGGCTCAGGTCGCACAGGTTTGTTTGCGGCACACCTACTGCTAGAGAAAGGCTGGGACCTTGATAAGATTGTTCAAGAAGTTCAAGCATTGCGCCCAGGTGCTTTCACAAAACCCATCCAGGTTGAGTACATTAATGGTGTAGCGAATAGCTAACAACCATCGATGTTAGACAAGGAGCTTTTGGTATCTTGAGTGTTTAGCATATCGTGATCCAAAAGCTCTTTTTGTTTAGATTGTAGAGAGAGCGTTATGTTTTCAAATCTAAGTAAGAGCGTTCGCCAATATATGTTGGTGACCTTCAATTACTGGAACTTCACCATTACTGATGGTGCACTTCGCATGCTGGTGGTTCTGTATTTCTATGACCTTGGCTACAGTTCATTAGAGATCGCTTCGCTGTTTCTTTTCTATGAATTCTTTGGCGTAGTGACCAATCTTATTGGTGGTTGGTTGGGCGCTCGTCTCGGTCTTAATAAAACCATGAACATTGGCCTTGGGATGCAAGTTGTCGCTTTGGGTATGCTCGCACTACCATCGGCCATGTTAACCATACCTTGGGTGATGGCGGCGCAGGCATTGTCGGGTATTGCCAAAGATCTCAATAAGATGAGTGCTAAGAGCTCAATTAAGACCTTAGTGCCGGATGAACAGCAAGGCGCATTGTATAAGTGGATTGCGATTCTTACTGGTTCTAAGAATGCGCTGAAAGGTGCAGGCTTCTTTATTGGCGGTTTGTTGCTCTCAACCATTGGGTTCCAATATGCGGTGTTGGCGATGGCGGTTGTGCTGACTCTCGTCTTCGTTGGCAGCTTAGTGAGTTTAGAGGCAGACATGGGCAAGGCGAAAACCAAGCCTAAGTTCAAACAGATTTTCTCTAAGTCTGAATCGATCAACATCCTGTCTGCGGCACGCATGTTCTTGTTTGGTGCTCGTGACGTGTGGTTCGTGATTGCTCTGCCAATTTATCTTGGTAGTGTATTTGGTTGGGATCACTCTTGGGTAGGTGGCTTCTTAGCGGCTTGGACGATTGCTTACGGCTTTGTTCAGGGCATAGCACCTAAGATTACCGGTAAAGCGCAAGGTAAGGTACCTGATGGACACGCTGCACTACTGTGGGCTGGTGTACTGGCTTTGGTAACGGCGGGTATTGCCTATGCGGTGCAAATTGGTTGGCAGCCTGAGTTAGTGATTATCGCGGGTTTAATGGTGTTTGGTGCTATTTTCGCGGTCAACTCATCACTGCACTCATACCTGATTGTAAGCTATGCAAAAGGCGATGGTGTATCGCTTGATGTCGGTTTCTACTACATGGCGAACGCGATGGGCCGTTTGATTGGCACAATTTTGTCAGGCTTGGTATTCCAAATGGGTGGATTGTCGGCCTGTTTGTGGGTGTCGTTTACTTTCTTAGCGTTCACAACGCTTATTTCTCTAAAGTTACCGAAAGTGCCACAAACAGAGACCGCATAATCGAAAATAGTGTGTTTTGTTGGTGAGCATAGCTTGCTTTAACAATAAGCTGACTTGGTTACCATACCAGTCAGCTTTTTTGTTGCTATAGTAGAATGATTGAATATTAATCAGGCATTTAGATGAAGCAGCGAATTCTCTTCTTTGATTTAGCACGATGTGTAGCGGCAGTGGCCGTGATCGCAATTCATGTGCTGGCACCCTATCGCAATGAGCTCAATATGATTCCATTCAATGAGTGGCTGACAGCGATTACGGTGAATGGGTTTAGCCGATGGGCAGTTCCTGTGTTCATTTTGATTACCGGCGCATTGATGCTCAGTGATCAACGCCCGTTTGATGCCAAATACTATTTAAAACGACGTTTAGGTAAGGTTCTGATTCCATTTCTTGTATGGTCTCTGTTCTATACCTATCTCTCTGGTTGGTCTGCGTCAGGCTATGATGCCTCGGTCAGTTGGGATGTGCTGAGTAACAGCTATCACCACTATACCTACTACCACTTAGGGTTCTTCTACTACTTCATACCGCTCTATTTTGTGATTCCGTTTATGCAGATTGGACTGCGTAAGTATGGTGATGCGTTCATCTACAGTTTCACTGCGGTCTGGTTGTTCACCACGTTACTGTTCTTGTTTAAGGTAGATGGACCATGGAGTCATGAATTGTGGCTATATACAGGTTATTTACCTCTGGGCTATATCTTGTATAAGAAGCTACCTCTAACCACACCTGTGGTCACAGGGACGACGATATTGGGTGCTTTGGCACTGTTTACCACGGTTTATATGGTCGTTGATGCGAGTCTCGCGGCAGAGAAGTACACCGTAGGGCGCTGGCTGTCTTACAAAACGCTAAATACAGTCTTGGCTGCAAGTATGGTGTTTATGCTGTGTCGCTACTTTGGGGAAGGGCTATCGGATAAGTCGAATAAAGTGGTGGGCTTCATCAGCAAGCACAGCTTAGGTATCTATCTGTTGCACCCTATCTTCTTATGGCCAATGAAAGAGTTTGGTTGGTATCAAGGCCATCCAGCTTGGGTGATACCATTGTGGGTCGTGATCAGCGGTGCAGGCGCACTGTGGATGAGTTGGTTGATGGCAAAATCAGCGAAAACACGCTGGTTATTGCCATAACTTAATAATCTAAAGCAGAAAAGGAATTAGCGCTTGAGGGCAAAGTGCAAAAATTTATCACCCTGATAAGTCAATGTACCTTTGTCCCCAGGATTTAGAGCATGGAAGTAATGGACCCCTACTTGGAACTCACGTTTGGGGCCAACCAGCCCACGTTGAACGTAGATCCAATACTCTTGGTCTTCTTGACCAGGTTGCGCATCAGGGAGGTCAATGGATTGTTTGTCGAGTACCGTGACATCTACCTTTTTCTCTGGCGCGTTTTCTCCTTGCATATGCTTTCGGTAAAAGCTAACAAAAACCCAGCCTGCTAGGGCGACAAGTACAATAATCGCAAGAAAAAGTGAATTAGGCATACAACCTCCATATAGTCCTGAGGGCTATTCTAGTCGGTCGATTGGATGGGATATGTGTTTAAAGCCGCTATTCGTGAATTGATGTAAGTTGAGCGAGTTGTTTTTCGGCTGATATCACATTTCATTGTCATTTGTGGATAAGACGTTGTTATTTATTGTCTCTTTCTCACGTAAATCGTGATCAAATTGTATAAGAATAGGGTAAAGCTCGACTAAAATTAAAGTGTGGAGTGGGAGGGTCAATATGACGGACATTGAAAAAGTAGTCACAAGGACTCGTAATATAGAGAAGTTATTGCGGCTTCAGTATCACGCTGAGGGAGAAGGGCTGCATGAACTAGTCACGAGTTGTGAAGAGAGATTGCCACACGATATGGTGGTAAAGCTACGCTACATTGCCACTTGCCGAAACAAGGTGGTCAACGAGCATGATGCGAAACTAGAAGATCAGCATCAGTTCATCATGATGTGTAATGATTGTGAGAAAGAGTTGACCCCAAGAAGTGGGCGCTTTATTTGGCGTGTTGCTATTCTCTTGATGATGGTAATGACTCTGGCTGCGGCTGGATTCTATTATGCCAACTGGGATGTACTGACGTTACATCTATTCTCAAAGTAGCCAGATTTAGATAAAAGAAAAGGGACGCCTCGGCGTCCCTTTTCTCTTTTTTGGTACTTGATTAGTACATCATCGGTAGTGTCATAAGGCCAACAACTACTGCGATCATTACAAGTCCTTGTTTCTGCGAAGATGAAATCATAACACTACTCCTAAATCTGGTTAACTATCGCTATGTGATTAAGAATAGCACTACTTTCGGCTTTAGATCAAGAATTAGTTTTGAAATCCCTAAAAACATAAGAAAACTTCCTTATTATTGGTGTTATTGGTCGAGTTTATGTTTGTTTTTGTGTTGTTTTAATTTTGTTCTTTGTGGTTTTTGTTTGCTCATTTGTTGTTTAAGTTGTTGTTTTTAAGGATTTAATTAATGTAATCGTAGTTGTTAAAACTTGTTAAAGTGTATTAATGCTTGTTGGTGTGCTCTGTGGTTTTGCAATGTGCATTATGAAGATAATTTGGCTTTTATTGGGAGCTCTTATTGTGAGGTTGGTTACTTACCGTGCAGTGGGGCTTCATAATTTGGCACTGTTTCTAGCTTTTTATAAGAAATGAAACCCTGACGTTTTTTAAACATGTAAAGTGGCTTATTTTCTAGTTAAGTTTTTGTTTTTAATTAATTTATATTTTATGTTTTTGGGTGTTTAATTATAGATATAGGGTGTTTAAGGTGCATTTAAAGAGGTGGGTTCTTATAGAAAATGGGGTTAGATCTGATAGATAGAGTCTAAAGTTTACTTTGATAGGTATTGAGCGATATAAGCCCTACATAATTAGCGTGGGATGGTCAGGCTGGGTATTTTGGTTCATTTTAAGCAACGGTCACATTTTTAGTGGAAGCGTAAGCAAGATCCAATTTTGAGTGGCTAGCACTTTACATCACTATTGAGGTGCCTAGACTGGCGACGATTTGAGGTAATAGGGTAGATGTTATGTGGAGTTGGTTAGCGGTTTCGTTATCTGGTATCGGAGCGATAGCAGGAGCTAAGCATGGGCATGTTACTCAAACCTTAATGTACAAAGTGTTCACTTTTGTACTCTTGGCAATTATTGCTTTAAGCCAACCTGAGCTTACCGTTTACAGTTATTGGATCGTCGGTGGCTTGGTTGTGTCTGCTTTGGCGGACATTCTACATACTCTATCCAAGAGAAAACCGCTGCACTTTATCTGCTTTCTGGTCGCACAACTTTGTTATAGCAAAGCGTTCTGGCTACAACTTTCTGGTCAGGTCGTTTGGTGGCTGTTTGCCCTATTGCTTGCCGCATGCGTAGTGGCTTTTTTCTTATTGTTACCTCGCCTTGATAAACTGGTGTTCCCGGTTGTGATTATGGGTATCGTCCTTATCCAGCTCGCATGGGCGTCGGGTGAGGTGTGGTTACTCGAGCCTCATATATCTCACGGGGTAGGATTCATTGGTTGTTGTGTCTTATTGCTGTCTGCTCTGGCCTACGCATTGAATTTTTATCGAAGCCCTATCAAAGGTGCTTATGTTTGGGTGACAGGTAGCTACTTCCTGGCTCACTCTTTAATCGTGGCATCACTAACCCTTTAGTCGAAAACTGAACTGAGGCTGCGTTATATCAAAGTGCGCTTAAAGCAATTCGTTATGCTTGGCGAGATATGACAGACAGAGGAACCTTGGAATGACGACTGAAATTCATGCTCACAATGTACTTAACCTATTAAATGAACAAGCGATGACTCGTGAAGAGTTGGCTGAAAAATTGGCGCAAGAGTACGGTTCAGAAGCACGCTTTCATACTTGCAAGCTCAGTGGTTTGGACTTGGACGCATTGCTGACTTTCTTTGTGAAAATGGAGAAGGTAGTGTTAGAGGGCGATAAGCTGAGAACCAATATGGCACGAGTATGTAGCCACTAATTCGGTTGTTTTGGGAGGCGGGTTCCTGCTTCCCTTTAAATCATAGATTTAACACATAATCCTTCCCACTAGGTTCGAAAAGCCGGATTGAGGCTGCTATACTCCGCGCACCTTCGCTTTTCAGGACTTATTCATGGAAATCCTATCTGCAGCCACCATGCTGTTTCTTATTATGGATCCGTTAGGCAACTTGCCGATTGTGCTCTCCATACTTAAACACATCGATCCAAAGCGACGCCGAACTGTTTTGATTCGTGAGCTTATGTTCGCGCTGATTATCCTATTACTGTTCTTGTTTGCCGGTCAGAGCATTCTCAACTTTTTGCACGTTCAGCCAGAAACCTTGAGTATTTCGGGCGGTATTATCCTGTTTATTATCGCGATTAAGATGATTTTCCCAAGTGCAGGGAGTATTACTGGGTTAGCGGCGGGTGAAGAACCTTTTATTGTACCTATGGCGATCCCTATGATTGCGGGGCCATCGGTGATTGCAGCGTTGATTCTGCTATCGACCCAACACCCAGACAATATGTTGGAGCTGTCTGCGGCGGTATTACTGGCTTGGGGCGCAACCTTCTTTATTCTGATGTTTAATGGCTTCTTCTTGCGTATCCTCGGGGAACGCGGCCTGAAAGCGGTGGAGCGATTGATGGGTCTATTGCTTATTATGATATCGACCCAGATGTTCCTTGATGGTATCAAGGCTTACATCGTCTCTTAGCTTTAGTTGGTTCAGCTACATTAAAAAAGCCGCTCAATTCAAAATTGAGCGGCTTTTTTTACATCATGTATTTGCGTCGGATATCGAGCAGAGCAAAGATACCAAAGATCAAAATTGACCATTTCTCCCAGCGCGTCATTGAAATCTTATCGCCAAACGCACCAATAAAAATCAGCATTTGTAGGCCATGCATAAAGAACAAGAATGCCGTCATGATATATAGGGCAATCGCTGCATTTCCTGGGAATGGATGGAAAATGTTAACGATGAGAACAAACCAAACGAAAGCAATAGCCGCTTTGGCAACGGGAATCAGTACATTCATTATTTAAATCCTATTCTGCAATGGTTCTGTGGAAAAGTCGGTAGCTTGACTGCCCTGTGGTTTTATCACGATAGAGTTCCCAGTTCTCTGGCATGCCTTCTAGCTTAAGTTCTTTTTCGGTCTCGACATACACCACGGCATCTTCAGCCAACCAACCATTAGATTCTAGTAGGTTTACAGTTTCAGCAAGCAAGCCCTTACGGAAAGGAGGATCCAAGAAAACCACATCATAAGGTGTGCCTGGCTTACTTAGATAAGAGATAGCATCGATGTTCTCTACCTTAATGTTATCGGCTTTCAGCTCTTTAGCGTTGTCCGATAGCTGTTTAGCTGCCTTTTGGTTCATCTCTAAAAGCGTCACCATCTTAGCTTGGCGAGACGCTGCTTCAAAACCGAGCCCGCCAGAGCCTGCAAAAACATCCAGACATGTCGCATTTGGGATATCTTGAGCCACCCAGTTAAAGAGTGTCTCTTTTACTCGGTCAATGGTTGGGCGTAATCCCTCTAAGTCGTGAACTGGGAGCTTTCTGCCTCTCCATGAGCCACTAATGATTCTAACAAAGCCTCCAGATGGCTTTTTTTGTGATGTGTTTTGCTGGCGACGTCTTACCATAGATTTTTTGACCGCTAATAAAGTGATACTATATCGAGCCCAATTTAATTTGGTTCGAGTATTAAATAAATTTTGCAATGACAAAGTGTATCAAGCAAACAGCAAGCATATCACTGCTTTGTCATTTTTCTTTACTATTCGTGTCTACAAGTTTGTATTGTAGAACAATAGCAAAGAGTCGACGTGCATTAAGTCAATACAGTTAATTAGTAGATCTAGGAAACTCCTCTGATGGCGGAAAAAAAGAAGCGCGGATTATTATCGTGGCTTGGCTTTGGTGAAGAAGAACAGAGCCCACAAACGCAGACTGACTCTAAAGTAGAGCAGCAAACGGAAGAGCAGCCTCAAGCTGAGGTTGAGCAACCGGTAGAAAAGGAAGAATCTGCACAAGAGGCGGAGTTACAAGAAGAACTTGAACAGCCAAGTGCTGAACTTCAACCTGAACAAGCAGAAGCAGAAGCAGAAGCAGAAGCAGAAGCAGAAGCAGAAGCAGAAGCAGAAGTAGAAACAGAGCCTGAAGTGGTTGCGGAAGAGCCACAAGTTGAAGAAGTTCAAGAGAAACCAACCGAGAGCTTCTTTGCGCGCTTAAAGCGCAGCCTAAGCCGCACCAAAGCCAACATTGGCGCAGGCTTCTTCGGTTTGTTCAAAGGTAAGCAAATCGATGAAGATCTATTTGAAGAGCTTGAAGAACAACTGTTGATTGCTGACGTGGGCATGAACACCACAGTCAAAATCATTGATAACCTAACAGAAAAAGCATCTCGTAATGACCTGAAAGATGGTGAAGCGCTGTATGGTCTCTTAAAAGAAGAGATGGCAGATATCCTAAGTCAGGTAGAACAGCCATTGGTGGTTGATACAACCAAAACGCCTTACGTTATCTTAATGGTCGGTGTAAATGGTGTAGGTAAAACAACGACTATCGGTAAGCTTGCGAAGCAGTTCCAGAATGAAGGCAAGAAGGTGATGCTAGCGGCGGGTGATACCTTCCGTGCTGCTGCGGTTGAACAGCTTCAAGTATGGGGTAAGCGCAACGACGTACCTGTGATTGCTCAGCATACTGGCGCAGACAGTGCCTCTGTTATCTATGATGCTATCGAAGCTGCTAAGGCTCGTGGTGTGGATGTGGTTATCGCTGATACCGCAGGTCGTCTACAGAACAAGAGCAACTTGATGGAAGAGCTGCGCAAGATTGTTCGTGTAATGAAGAAGATTGATGACTCTGCGCCTCATGAAATCATGCTAACGTTAGATGCAGGTACCGGTCAGAACGCGATCAGCCAAGCGAAACTATTCAGCGAAGTCGCGCCGGTTACAGGTATTACTCTGACGAAACTAGATGGTACTGCCAAAGGCGGTGTGATTTTCTCTATCGCTGATCAATTCCAGATTCCAATTCGCTTTATTGGCGTTGGTGAAGGCATTGACGATCTACGTCCATTCGAGTCAAAAGACTTTATTGAAGCGTTGTTTAGTCGCGAAGAGTAATCTGGGTAGCAATTTGGTTTGTGTTTAACCTGCTACCTTTTTAAATTTGATAAGAGTGATCGTAAGAGGAATTTTCGGTGATCAAATTTCAGCAAGTGAGCAAGGCCTACCGAGGTGGACGCCAAGCATTACAAAAAGTGGACTTTCATCTTAAGCGAGGTGAAATGGCTTTTTTGGGTGGGCATTCAGGTGCGGGTAAAAGCACACTGCTGAAATTGATCTGTGCGATTGAGCGCCCGACCGACGGGCGTGTTTGGTTCAACGATCACGACATTACTCGAATTCCGAGTAAAGACATTCCTTTTTTGCGTCGTAACATTGGTATCGTCTTTCAAGATCACCGTTTGTTAATGGACCGCTCTATTTATGACAATGTGGCACTGCCGATGCGTATCGAGTCGATCTCTGAAAATGAGATCAAGCGACGCGTTGGTGCTGCATTGGATAAAACGGGTCTGCTCGATAAAGCGCGCTGTCTACCAAGCCAATTATCGGGGGGGGAACAGCAACGTGTCGGTATTGCACGCGCTGTGGTCAACCGACCAACCCTACTATTGGCCGATGAGCCGACGGGTAACCTTGACCCAGAATTATCGAATAGAGTTTTAAGACTGTTCGAAGAATTTAATCGAGCAGGCGTGACTATCCTTTTAGCTACGCATGATGTGGGGTTAGTAAATACTCGCCCACAATATCGTCATTTCGAGTTAAACCAAGGCTTCTTAAGTGAGGTAGAAGACTATGGCCGTTAATAAACGTCTTAAAAAGGCGAAACCAAAGCGCGCCAACAATCGTGCGGCAAGCGATGGTTTTTTGGTGGTTCACTGGAAACAGGCGAAGTCTTCTCTGTCAGACTTGTGGCAGCGTCCTCTGGGTAACTTACTGACGTTAGCTGTAATTTCTATGGCACTGGCGATGCCTGCGTGTTTATACCTACTTGGTAAAAACGTGGGTGAAGCTGCGCAAGATGTTGCTAGCCCTTCTCAGGTGAGTGCTTATATAGAAGAGGGCATCCCAGAGCCTAGAGTGATGGTGATGAAAGATGAGATTGAAAGCTGGCCACAAGTTGATTTAGTTGAGTACATCTCGCCACAACAAGGCCTTGCAGACCTCAGCCAGTACTCAGGTTTTAATGACGCACTGACCATTCTTGATGATTACTCACTACCCGGTGTACTGATCATTACACCGAGTGTTGAAACTGACACGGAAATTAAAGCACTCGCACAGCAAGTCAAAGAGCAGCCTTCTGTAACAGACGTTCGCCTTGATGAAGATTGGTTAGCAAGGCTTGATGCTATCAAAGCGCTGGCGACTGTCATCGTAGTGACATTAACCTTCCTTATGCTTGGGGCGGTATTTTTAATTATTGGTAATACTCTGCGCTTTAACGTGCTTGCTCATAAAGAAGAGATCCAAACCATGAAGTTAATCGGTGCGACTGATAGCTTCATCCTGCGCCCTTATCTCTACACAGGTATGTGGTTTGGTGTGTTGGGCTCTGTCAGTGCGTGGATCATGACTGCCCTGATTACGGTATTACTTAACAGTGCAGTAGATGACTTGGCGCAATTATACGACAGTCATTTCCGCTTAATTGGCTTAAGCTGGGATGAATCACTACTGCTTTTAATCGTTGGAACCTTGCTTGGTAGCGTGGCAGCAAAACTTTCTGCCCAAAGACACCTAAAAGAAATTGAACCAGTTTAGGTGAATTGAGTCATATTTAGACGAGAAATAGACACATGTTAGTCAGTTTTCGCCTTGTATAGACGAATTGATTATGCATAATTACTTCCCCCTTCTTGAATCCTGTTCATTTTAGGTTCAAGATTAGCGGGTTCTAATAGAAAGACTACTCCAGATCAGATATTGATGAGGAACCGAATGGCAAACCAAGCGTATCAAATGGCTTTAGTTACACAAGATAGCCTAGACAGCTATATCCGCTCAGCAAACAGCTACCCAATGCTAACTGCTGAAGAGGAACGTGGACTTGCAGAGCGATTACATTACAAAGGTGAGATCGAAGCGGCGAAAGGTTTGATCCTTTCACATCTACGATTCGTGGTTCATGTAGCGAGAGGTTACTCTGGTTACGGCCTGCCTATGGCTGACCTTGTTCAGGAAGGTAATATTGGTCTAATGAAAGCAGTAAAACGCTTTAACCCTGAAGTAGGGGTAAGACTGGTATCTTTCGCTGTTCACTGGATCAAAGCTGAAATCCATGAGTACGTACTTCGTAACTGGCGTATCGTTAAGATTGCGACAACGAAAGCGCAACGTAAGTTGTTTTTCAACCTACGTAAATCTAAGAAGCGTCTAGGTTGGTTCAACAATGGTGAAGTTGAAACCGTTGCACGCGAGTTAGGTGTAGAGCCTTCTGAAGTTCGTGAAATGGAATCTCGCCTTGCGGCGCAAGATGCGACCTTTGAAGCACCGATGGACGATGACGATGGCGGTTCGGCTTACACGGCGCCAGTTTACTATCTAGAAGATAAAGCGTCAGACGTTGCAGAAACGGTTGAGGCTGCAAACTGGGAAACGCATACCAATAATCGTCTTGGTCATGCACTAGCAAGCCTAGATGACCGTAGCCAACACATTGTTCGTTCGCGTTGGTTAGATGACGACAAGGCAACATTGCAAGATCTTGCTGAAACCTACAACATCTCAGCAGAACGTGTTCGTCAGCTAGAAAAGAACGCAATGAAGAAGTTAAAGCAAGCTGTCGGCGACTTCTAAGCGCACACATGATTTTTATGAAAAGGCCGAGATCGAGAGATCTCGGCCTTTTTATTTGGATCGCATTTTAGTGTTATTGCGATCGAAATGACTAAGTGTGGATTGTGGATAACTCTGTGAGGAGTTTCTTCGTCAGTTGTCAAAAAGCAGGGTGTAGTAAGGCTTTCAAGCGGTTTTGTTGGTGGGGATATTTTCAAGTTAACCCACAGATAGATCAGGATCATTACTACATCTTGTGGATCCATTTTTCAAAAAACACTTTATTCACGCAATTCACAGATTTATCCACATATGGTGTAAAAGTGATCGCTGGTGGATAACCTTATTAAGTCGGTGTAAATGTTAGCCTTGGGATAGGTTACAATGGCACCAAAGTAAATCAGTACAAGAGAAAGTCATGGACCAGTTTAAACATATTGATGTGCAAGGTGCTCAAACACTCATTAAGCAGGGCGATGCACGCCTAGTAGATATCCGCGATCCACAATCATTTGCCGTTGCACACCCAGAAACCGCGTATCATTTGACGAATGACACCATGGTCGCGTTTATGGATGAGGTAGAATTTGAACAACCGATCCTTGTGATGTGTTATCACGGTATTAGCAGCCAAGGTGCCGCACAATACCTAGTCAACCAAGGTTTCGAAGACGTATATAGTGTGGATGGAGGCTTTGAAGCTTGGCATCGTGCCCAGCTCCCTGTAGTGACAGGCTAGCTTGCTTCCCTAGAAAAATTTAAGCAGGAAACTCCAATGGTAAGATTGATGGTATTGAATAATGCGCGTGTTGCGCAGGCTTTCATTGATTATATGGCGTCGCGCCATATCTCAATTCAGATGTCTCCAGAGGGAGAAGGGCGTGTCGCGCTATGGTTGATTGATGCCCAACATCAAGTTGAGACAGAAGCGGAGCTCAACCGTTTTTTGTCTGAACCTAACCATAAACGTTATCAAGCGGCCTCTTGGGATGTGGCAGAAACGCGTAAAAACCAGTTTCATTACCATACTCCGAGTTTTTTAAGCATGCTTAAGTCTAAAGCTGGCCCAGTAACGCTCAGCATTATGCTGCTGTGTGTGGTGATCTTCATTCTTCAGCAGCTTGGTTTTAATCAGCAGATTTTTCAAATGCTGCATTTTCCTGCTTTGGATGGACAGCAGTGGCAGTTGTGGCGTTGGCTAAGCCATGCCGTGCTTCACTTTTCCGTTATGCATATTGCGTTCAATATTCTGTGGTGGTGGCAGTTAGGTGGCGATATCGAAAAGAAGCTCGGTGGCCTTAAGCTGTTGCAGATCTTCGCTATTTCATCCGCGCTATCTGGCGCTGGGCAGTATTGGGTTGAGGGGGCAAACTTTGGCGGTCTATCAGGGGTGGTTTACGCGTTAGTTGGTTACCTGTGGGTTGTGAGCACTAAAGCTCCGCAAATGGGGTTAACGATACCTCGCCAGATCGTCGGCTTTATGCTGGTTTGGTTAGTTCTGGGGTATATGCAGCCATTTATGGCTATTGCCAATACAGCTCACCTTGCAGGTTTGATTGCGGGTGTGGGAATCGGCTTGGTAGACGCGATGAAAGCAAAACATATCGCTTAGCGATACCTTCAATCGGTTTCCTTCTAAATACGAAAAAGCGGCTCGATGGAGCCGCTTTTTTGATCTCGATTTTGTCGTTGCTCTATTGGTACAGGTACTTGGTAAACAAAAGGTCAGCAATAATGGTCTTGCCTGTTTCAGGCAATAGGATTTCATTGAGTCGATCTACTAATGTTTTGCGTAAGTCTTCTCGGCCAGACAGTGATTTAATCGTCTCTTCATTCTGCTTACCAAGTAGCTCGATCACTGCATCGCGAATAAGAGGCTGATGCAGTTCAATCGCTGGAAGGTCGGTTGAGTTCGCAACCATGATGTCGATGCGCACTTGAATGTACCCCAGCTTCTTACCTTTGGTATAGAAATTCGTGGTGAGATCCGGCTCTAGCGTGAAGTACGCCAGCTTGGGTGCTGATTCCTCTTCTGCCAGTGAAGGCAACGAAAAGAGTAGACTGATTGCTAGAAATATTTGGGCTACATAACGTTTGTGCATATTTGTGACTTTTCTTTAGTTTAATCGCGATATTCGAAACGCGTTTGTCTTGTTACAATGAACGGTCTAAATCTAAATACGTTTATAACACAACTTACGGTTAAGGTTAGTCGTAAGTTGATGCTTTATTGTACGTGTAAAGTCACCTATTGAATACCAGTATGAATCAGTCAATACCGTTGTATCTTAATTCGTTAATGAATGTAGATTGGCAAAATACAGAAAAATTTGATTTTCCGAATCAAACCATCAAAGGGTGGTTAATGGAGCAAGGCTCATTATCTCGTCGTTTAGGGGAGTGCTGTGAGCATCTTTCCGTCGAGTTATTGCACAATCAAGTCGTGGAACGCTCAACATTACAACACGACGAAGAGACCTTGCTTTCATCATCAGATTGCTTGCTACGCAAGGTAATTCTAAAAGGGGATGATGAACCTTGGGTATTGGGGCGCACGTTAATTCCTCGGCTGACACTGGATGACCAACACTCTGACCTGTCCCAACAGGGCAATGTCCCGCTTGGATTGACGGTATTTAGTGCAGAGAATGTTAAGCGTGATGCGCTACAAGTTGGCTGGGTCATGGTAGGCGAAGAGCGTCTGCTTGCTCGCCGCTCACGCTTATGGATGAATCATAAACCTATGTTGGTTGCGGAACTCTTTTTACCAACCTCACCCATTTACTCTAAGGAGAGTGTGTAAATGCTGGCCACGAAAGCGAAAGCCTATTGGCAGTTAACGCGAATGGATCGCCCCATTGGAACCTTATTGTTGCTTTGGCCAACCTTGTGGGCTTTAGTGATTGCCGCGAATGGCTTGCCAGATATGTCGGTATTGGTGGTGTTTGTGTTGGGTGTCGTGTTGATGCGCTCTGCAGGGTGTGTGATTAATGATTTCGCCGATCGTAAGGTTGATGGCCATGTTAAGCGGACTAAGCAGCGACCTTTACCTTCGGGCATCGTCACCAGTAAAGAGGCGATCGCTCTGTTCTTGGTTCTGGCTATAGTCTCGTTTCTACTGGTCTTAACCATGAACACACTGACGATCCAGTTGTCGTTTATTGGTGTTGGGTTAGCGTTTATTTATCCTTTTATGAAGCGCTTTACTCACTTGCCTCAATTATTCCTAGGCTTAGCCTTTAGTTGGGCAATCCCAATGGCGTGGGCAGCGCAAACCAATGAGCTACCGGGCGTAGTATGGTTTGTATTTGCGATTAACGCTCTGTGGACCATCGCTTATGACACTCAGTATGCGATGGTTGATCGAGATGATGACCTTAAAATTGGTATTAAGTCGACTGCGATTCTGTTCGGGCGCCAAGATAAGCTAGTGATCGGTGTTCTGCAGTTAATTACCTTGGCGATGTTGATTGCACTGGGTATGCACTATCAGTTGGGCGGGAGCTTTTACTGGAGCCTACTTGTTGTTGGCGGGTTGTTTGTCTATCAGCAGCATCTCATTCGTCATCGTGACCGAGACCTCTGCTTCCAAGCCTTCTTAAATAACAACTATGTTGGAATGGCAGTAACCGCAGGCTTGCTTATCGCATTCTGGTAAAAACCTAGAAAAAAAACAGATAAATATAAAAAAGGCACCCATTGGGTGCCTTTTCTGTATCTCGCGTTGTTATTCCGCTTGATGGATGCTCTCTTGAATCGTCAAGCGCACCTCTGGGTAAAGCATTGAGTAAAGCAGCTTAGCGAAAACCGTGGTCTTCTCTAAGTCGCAGTTACCATCGCTATCTAGGTACGCTTGCTGTTTTAACGTCGCGAACATAGATGCGAATACACCCTTATCGAAAAACTCTGGAGCGTTAATACCGTGCAGGCGACCTAGACGCTGAGCGATATCTTGGCTCTTCTGCTCAAGCTCGGATTTGTCTAGATCTGGGTTCTCTACCAGAAGGTTCAATGCGATAGAGTAGCGCTGTAGCGTTTCAGAGATTGTGCGACCTAATAGCATCAGAGGTTGGCTATTCGATTGGTTGATCGTGACTTCGCTGTCTTTCACCATGATCATACCCTGGCGTTCCAGTTCAGAGATGATGTTAGCGACCACTTCCTCTAACGCATCCTCTGGGTAGCTAAGGAATAGCTCTTTCTTAAGGAACGGATAGATAATCGCCACGTTCTTTTGAATATCTGTAATCGACAGCTCGCGTTGACGAATCAGCATCTGCGCAACCAGTGATGGCAGTGCGAATAGGTGAATGATGTTGTTACGGTAGTAAGTCATCAGGATCGACTGGTGACGGTCGAGCGAAATAATGTCGCCCATCGTGTCTGATTCAATGAGGAACTTATTCAAAGACTCAGCGTGTTTCACTAAATCTTCTGCGCTGTCTTTTGGTACCGTGAATGTCTCAGAGTAAGGCACATTCTTCAGTATCGATAAGTAACAATCGATCTGTGATACCAGTGAGTCACGAGATAGTGCGCGTTGACGTGAAGCTAGTAGAGCTGTCGCACACAGAGTCAGCGCGTTGGTTGCCGCTGCATCATTAATGTGAGTCATCATCTTAGTCGCCAGGTCGTTCACAACTGGAGTCATCCATTGTGGCTTGCTAGTGCCAATCGGATCGATGTCTTTAGTCCATTCTGGAGAATGCTCATTCAGGTATTGGTTTAGCTGAATTGGTTCACCGAAGTTAACATAGCCTTTACCAAAGTTGCGTAGCTTGCGAATCGTACGAAGCACCAAGCCAGCATTCTCTTTCTCTTTGCGCTTACCACGTAGCTCTTTGGCGTAAGTTGCCACTTCCATTACGTGCTCGTAGCCAATGTAAACAGGCACTAACGTTACGGGACGATTCATACCACGCAACATTGCCTGAATAGTCATCGCCAGCATGCCAGTTTTAGCCTGCAGTAGACGACCAGTCCGAGAGCGACCACCTTCACTGAAGTACTCAACGGAATAACCTTTCGCGAATAGCTCGGCTAGATACTCACGGAAAATTGTTGAGTACAGCTTGTTGCCTTTAAAGCTACGACGAATGAAGAAAGCACCGCCGTGACGGAAGATCGGGCCAGCAGGGAAGAAGTTGAGGTTAATACCCGCTGCAATATGCGGAGGAACCATGCCCTCATGATAAAGCACATAAGAGAGCAGTAGGTAGTCCATGTGGCTACGGTGACATGGTACATAGACGATCTCGTGACCATCTTGTGCCAGTTTACGGACCGTAGATGCATTGTTGATGTGCAGGCCTTGGTACAGTTTGTTCCATAGCCAGCCTAGTATTTTCTCACCACGCTTAATTAGTGAGTAAGAGAAGTTAGCCGCAATCTCATCCATGATGTCCTGCGCTTCTTTACTCGCTTTTTCAATTGAGATGTTCTTTGATTTCGCTTCATCTTCAATCGCTTTCTTGATCGCTTCTGATTTTAGTAAGCGATCGAACAGCGCTTGGCGACTTGGAAGGTTCGGGCCCGACGCTGCCAGTTTTTGGCGAGAGAAGTGGATACGTGCTACACGTGCGAGCTTGTGTGCAATCGTGCTATCAGTACCGTGTGAGTTTGCCATGTAGCGTAGTGATACTACTGGGCTGAAACGGACTAAACAATCGCGACCTGCTAATAGAACCGCTTTCGATTTCTCTAGGCCGTTCATCGCTTGTAGATAAGGTTTCTGGGTATTTTCTTTACCCGGTTTGCGCCCCCACAATACTGTGGCTGGGATAACCTGAACGTCTAGCTCTGAGTCAGACTCATGAAGCTGAAGCAGCTCCGTGAATACTGCGATCGATGAGCTTGGTACGTGGTCGTCATCTTGAACTAGGGTTTTGCGTGACGCGATAAACACGTAGCGTTGCAGTGATTTACCATTAATCTCAAGTGGGCTCAGTGGATCAGGAAGACCAAGCTCTAGCGCATGTTTTTGTAGCGTTAGGAGGTCGACACTCGAGCGGAAAGGTAACGCATATACAATTGGTTTGCCTAAATCAATGTTCAAATCTTCAATTGGGTTTGAAGGAATCGATGTGCCTTTTACCAATACGGATAAAGGAAGCTTCATTATTGAACGTGAAAAAGATTGTCCAGAAGACATATAGGTTCACTGCCTCAGTAGTTTTTTGTCATGCTCAAGCGTATCTCTATTTTCAGTTAGTGAAGCTCACTCGGTTTAAAATAGGGATAGGCCTAGGCGTAAATTTAATCGATGCAAGAATACCAGAAACTGGTCTAACCTTTTAATGGAATTAGTCATAATGGCGTTAAGTTTGCGGAAAATCATTCATCGACTGATTGAGTATAGGTTTAATTGTCACCAGTTTTTAAAGGCTTTGATTAAAACAATGACTTAGCTGACTGTTTACAAAGCCATAAAAAGTAGCTGGTTGTTTAAAAATGAACTAAAAACAACCAATTGCTTTGCTTTTGTTCAGTTACTGGATATACTCACAGTCAACTGTATAAAAAGACAGGTGACTCATGAAGCCGTTAACGCCCCGCCAACAACAAGTCTTCGACTTGATTAAAAACAAGATTGAAGAGTCCGGTATGCCACCGACACGTGCTGAAATCGCGCGTGAACTAGGCTTTCGCTCTGCTAATGCGGCAGAGGAACATTTAAAAGCTCTAGCTCGAAAAGAAGCTATTGAGATCATTCCGGGTGCGTCTCGTGGTATTCGCATCTTGCTTGATGACGCAGCCAATGACGAAGAAGGTTTGCCTTTGATCGGTCAAGTGGCAGCGGGTGAGCCTATCCTTGCACAAGAGCACGTAGAAACCCATTACCAAGTTGACCCTGGTATGTTCAAGCCACAAGCAGACTTCCTACTGCGCGTTAATGGCGAAAGTATGAAAGACATCGGTATTATGGATGGCGATCTACTGGCTGTGCACAAGACGCAAGATGTACGCGATGGTCAGGTTGTTGTAGCTCGTGTCGATGATGATGTAACAGTTAAGCGTCTAGAGCGCAAAGGCTCAACGGTGCTGCTACATGCTGAAAATGAAGAGTTTTCTCCAATCCAAGTGGATCTAGAAACCCAACACTTAGCCATTGAAGGCTTGGCGGTTGGTATCATTCGCAACACAGATTGGATGTAATATCACACAATGAGTTATTGATATTTATTCTCAATAACTTGTCATTGTAATTGATATTCATTATCATCTTCCTTGTTGAGTTACAAGGAAGATGAACATGTCTAATCAAAACAAACCTCAGTTATCACCGCTTTCCTCAAAGCGCAGCGCTGCTCGTAGACCAATGGCGCAGCAAGACATGTCTCATTCTGAATTTCATGTTCCCAGTAATCTTATTCAACCGCTTTGGTTTCGTAGTCGAGAAAGTCTAGCTGATGACGGCCTTGTTTATGATCCAATCGCTGCACAAGCGTGTACCCGTTGTCGTCTTGCTCCTGAATGTTTAACCGGTGAACTCGATCAGCAACAGCTTCTATACGCGACGCTCACCCAGCTTTGTGACAACCAAATCCAACAATACCTATCCCATAACCCTGATGCGTGGATAATTAACGTCGGGGCAGGACTTGATACACGCTTCTACCGTTTAGATAACGGTCGCTGTCATTGGGTTGAGTTAGATGTGACCGAGAATTTGGTATGGCGCCAGCGTCTATTCCATAAGAATGAACGCTATCGCTTAGAGTGTGGCTCGGTCAATGATCTGACGTGGCTTGATGAGCTGAACATCCCAGAACAAGCTCCAGTGATGATTGTTTGTGAGCATGCATTGCTTGATTGTGATGAACAAACCACGGCGCATTTTATTCAAGCATTGAGTCGTCAATTTACTCATGCTCACGCTTGTTTAGTATTGGCTGGCGACAAGAGTTCAAGCAAGCTTGGACAAAAACTGGGTTCAGGCGAATACGCTCATGGTTTGGCTTCCCCAATGGATAGCGTATTAAATTGGCTCCCGTGGACTCAATGGATCAAAGCTTTCTCTCCATTGGATCAGCAATGTAACCGCTGGAAGCTTTGGCAAAGAATGGTGAGTAAGTTAACGCAATTTAAGAAACGACTGACCCCACAGCTTATCGTGATGAAGTGGTAGGTCTATTTCCTGCCACTTCTCGTTCTTTATTCGGTTCTCGTCATCACGTAGTGAATCTCTATCCCCTAGGTTAAACTATCACCTCAAATCAAAGAGGTGATCGTGAAGCTATTTCTTCCCCAATCAATTGTTCAAACTTTAACGAACTTATCGGTTCACCAGCGAGTATTAATGCTCGCGATACCTATGGTTCTCTCCAACATTACCGTTCCTCTGCTTGGCTTGGTTGATGCAGCTGTTATTGGTCACCTAGAGCATGCTTGGTATCTGGGAGGCGTTGCGCTGGGTGGCACCATGATCAGCGTGACCTTCTGGCTCCTTGGTTTTCTTCGAATGTCGACCACAGGCTTGGCGGCGCAATCATACGGTGCCAGTGATAACCAGCAACTGGGTTTAGTGTTCGTGCAGGGTATTACGATGAGCTTAGGCTTTGCTGCACTGTTCTTGCTGCTGCATGGCATGATCGCCGATGTGGTGTTCTCTTTGAGTAGTGCCAGTGATCAGGTGAAGCTTTATGGTGAACAGTATTTTTCGATTCGTGCTTGGAGCGCTCCGGCAGCACTGAGTAACTTTGTGATTCTTGGATGGCTGCTGGGAACACAAAATGCCAAAGCGCCGATGTGGATGGTGATCATCACCAATGTCACGAATATTGTTTTTGATGTGGTGTTCGTAATTGGATTAGGTTGGCAAGTTGAAGGAGCAGCTTATGCTTCGGTGCTTGCAGACTATATGGGTTTATTGTTTGGCTTGGTATGCGTGGCTCGCGTTTGGTCAAAGAGACAGTTGCCTAGCATTTTGTCTTTGGTAAAACAAACCACTCATGGGCTTTCTCGTTTCGTAAAACTCAATCGCGATATCTTTTTACGCTCTCTGTGCCTACAGGCTACGTTTACCTTTATGACTTTCCAAGGCGCCAGCTTTGGTGATGACGTGGTTGCTGCTAATGCGGTGTTAATGAGCTTCTTGATGATCATCTCTTACGGCATGGATGGTTTCGCTTATGCGATGGAGGCAATGGTAGGTAAAGCCATCGGTGCTAAAGATAAGCAAGAGTTGAATCAGTCGTTGATTGGTACTTTTTTCTGGAGCTTAATCATTTGTCTTGGTTTGACCTTAGTGTTCATGACGCTAGGCAGCAACATGATAAATATGATCACAACCATACCTGAGGTAAAAGCGCAGGCGGTGATTTACTTGCCTTGGTTAGTGGCAATGCCTTTGGTGTCGATGTGGTGCTTCTTACTAGACGGTATTTTTATTGGCGCGACCAAGGGAAAAGAGATGCGTAATAGCATGTTTGTTGCGACCTGCACTTTCTTCCTTATCTTCTTCATAGCCTCATCGTTAGAGAACCATGCACTATGGTTTGCGATGATCTGCTTCATGGGAATGCGCGGAGTTGGGCTAGCGGTATTATTTGTTAGACAGTGGAAACGTAATGAGTTCTTGGCTTAGTGTACAGTTCGATGAGTATTTGGAACATCATGATCTAATTACTGTATTTTGTAGCTAACTGATTGAATTTTAATAAAGCAGCAAGCGTGAAGGCTTGCTGCTTTAGTATTTGGCCTATGGGTGGTCAAATGCTTACTAAGCTGTACACTAACTTAGAATAAACGGTTTAAACCATTAAGGGCGGCAACACGATAAGCTTCCGCCATAGTCGGATAGTTGAACGTCGTATTCACGAAATACTCGATGGTATTCGCTTCGCCTTTCTGTTCCATAATTGCTTGGCCGATGTGAATGATTTCTGCGGCACGCTCACCAAAGACGTGGATGCCTAAGATCTCTTTGGTTTCACGATGGAATAGAATCTTCAAGCTACCGATGTCTTTACCTGCAATTTGTGCACGAGCTAGGTGTTTGAATGAAGAGCGTCCGACCTCGTAAGGTACTTTTGCTGCGGTTAGCTCTTGTTCTGTTTTACCAACCGAACTGATCTCTGGAATGGTGTAGATACCTGTTGGAATATCTTCGATCAGATGGCTTTCTGCTTCACCTTTTACAATCGCTTGTGCCACAAATCGACCTTGGTCATACGCTGCACTTGCTAAGCTAGGGTAACCAATCACATCACCCACCGCGTATACGTGACTCACATTGGTTTGATAGTTTGCGTTTACAGAAACTTGACCACGTGAATCGGCTTCTAAACCAACGGCACCGAGGTTGAGTTTGTCGGTGTTACCCGTTCGTCCATTGGCGTAAAGCAAACAGTCGGCACGCATTTTTTTGCCTGATTCCAGATGAATAATGACGCCATCGTCTGTGCCTTCAATTCGATCAAATGTTTCATCATTGCGAATCACCACACCGCTATTCCAGAAATGATATGACAGAGCATCAGATGTCTCGTTATCAAGGAAAGAGAGTAGGCGGTCTCGTGTGTTGATAAGATCTGTCTTCACACCCAATCCACGGAAGATAGAAGCGTACTCACACCCAATAACCCCAGCACCGTATATGATGATGTGTTGCGGGTCGTGTTTCAGGGACAAGATTGAGTCGCTGTCGTAGATACGTTCATGTAGGAAGTCGACATTGTCCGGTTGATAAGGTCTTGAGCCGGTCGCAATAACAAATTTATCGGCAGAGTAGAGCTCTTCCGTACCGTCGCTTTGCATAACAGAAACCGTGTTGCTATCGATAAAGCGTGCAGTACCAAAGACTAACGTGCATTGGTTGCGGTCATAGAAACCTTGGCGAAGTCGTGTCTGTTTGTCGATAACGGATTTTGCGTGACCAAGAATGTCTGAGAAGGTGGCGTGGAGGCTTTTATTGTTTTGGCAAAAGAGTGGGTTGTTATTGAATTCGATAATACGGCTTACTGCATGTCGTAATGCCTTTGATGGGATGGTACCCCAGTGTGTACACCCGCCACCAACACTGCTCTCTTTCTCAATGATGGCAACATTCAACCCGGCTTTGGTTAATCCCATCGCTGCCCCTTCACCGCCAGGGCCACTACCAATCACGATCACATCAAAGTGGTTCGAATGCGACATAGAAATCTTCCTTGTTATATTTGTTTAACATTGCTTTAGCGAGATTTTAACTGATTCCGTTATTTGGTACATCAAAAGGACATCAGAGAGTCGAGCTGATCACGCAGTGTTACAGAAAAAGTCATATTTGGTATGTTGTATGTCTCCAAATTACAGCTCCGAGATTGAAATTTTGTTCTCGAACGTATTTACTTCGGTACGTGAACAAAGAGGTGTGTCTGATGTCATATATAGCGAGAATGCCTTATAAAATAGAGCGATTCGCGTTATATTTATCTGAGTATTAGGCATGCCTGTTTAGGCTGTAAAAGAAGAATTTAATAAAGTATGAAACCAATGGGAATTCGCGCACAGCAAAAAGAAAAAACTCGTCGAAGCTTAATTGATGCTGCGTTTAGTCAGCTGAGCGCTGATCGTAGTTTTTCAAACCTGAGCTTAAGAGAGGTCGCTCGCGAAGCCGGCATTGCTCCAACTTCTTTTTATCGTCACTTCAAAGATATGGATGAACTCGGTTTGACCATGGTCGATGAGGGCGGCTTGTTGTTGCGTCAATTGATGCGTCAGGCAAGGCAACGAATCGTAAAAGAAGGCAGTGTTATCCGCACCTCGGTTGAAACCTTTATGGAATTCATCGAAAGCAGCCCAAACGTATTCAGACTGTTATTGCGCGAACGTTCGGGTACCTCATTTGAGTTTCGAACAGCCGTCGCAAGAGAAATGCAGCACTTTGTTGCGGAAATGACGGAATATCTAATAGGTACGGGGATGACTCGTGAAGAGGCTTTTACCCAAGCAGAAGCATCAGTCACCTTGGTATTTAGTTCCGGCGCAGAAGCTTTGGATTTAAATAGCCGTGAGCGAGATGAACTTGCTGAGCGGTTGATTATGCAATTGCGAATGATAGCCAAAGGGGCTTATTGGTATCGCAAAGAACGTGAACGTAACCGACTAAAAGGCGGGATTGAATAATGTCGAATGAAAAGAATACTGTGAACCGCGGTTCAGAAAGAAAAACACTAGTACTGGCTCTTGTTGCGGGTGTTTGTGGTGACGCATTGTTATCTTGGGTAACGATGAGCGAAGTTGGTTTCTCTATTTTCCCTCTTATTGCACTAGTACTGGCTGTTCAAGCTCTATACCAAGAGTACCTAGCAAACCCAGTATCTGAAGATATTCCACTAGTAGGCTTAGCGTGTTTCTTCGTTGGTGCATTTGGCCACTCAGCGTTTGTGAAAGCACAGCACCCAGAAGCGGGCTCTAACTTCTTTGCTATTATCGTGGCAATGCTGCTACTCGCATGGGTAGGCAAGAAACTAGGATTCATGTCTAAATCAGCGTAAGTTAAGCTGAATAGATAATAAAAAACGAGCCGCGTGGCTCGTTTTTTTTGATTCAAAGAATCGATCGTCAAAATCGATTCTTTTGTATTCGTTGTTTCTATTTAGCTTTACGCTCTAAGAATACACCGGCTTCCATGTGGTGAGTATATGGGAACTGATCGAACAGAGCAAAACGCGTGATGTTGTGAGTTTCGCTTAGAATGTCTAAGTTCTCTTTAAGCGTGTCTGGGTTACAAGAGATGTACATGATGCGTTCATAGCCTTGTACCATTTTACACGTATCAACATCCATACCTGATCGCGGTGGATCAACAAAGATCGTGTTGCAGTTGTAGCTCTTTAGGTCGACATTCGCTTGTTTTAGACGACGGAACTCGCGCTTACCTTCCATTGCTTCAGTAAAATCTTCCGCCGACATACGAATGATCTGTACGTTGTCGATGTTGTTTGCCGCAATATTGTATTGCGCAGAATCTACTGATGGCTTAGCCAGTTCTGTTGCTAGAACTCGTTCAAAGTTTTGAGCCAGTGCCAATGAGAAGTTACCGTTACCACAGTACAGTTCAAGCAGATCACCTTTGCTTTCCTGAGTACAGTCTACCGCCCATTCCAACATTTTTTCTGCAATCTTGCCGTTCGGCTGCGTGAAGCTGTTCTCTACTTGTTGGTAAATGTAGCTGTCGCCATTCACGTTCAGCTTTTCAATTACGTAGTCTTGGTCTAGCACAATCTTCATCTTACGTGCGCGGCCAATCAGGTTTAGATTGAAACCTTCGTCATTGAGCTGTTGTTTAAGTGCTTTCGCATTTTCGATCCACTCTTCATCAAGCTGACGGTGGTACAGAAGCGATACAAGTACTTCCCCGCTTAACGTTGAAAGGAAGTCCACTTGGAAAAGTTTATGGCGCAGTGATGGGTTACCCTTCATTGCTTCCATTAGTAGTGGCATCAAATCGTTAATAAGACGGCTTGCTGCTGGGAACTGATCAACGCGGTATTTTTCTTTGGTTTCTTGATTGAACATCACGTAGTACATGTCATCACCTTCATGCCATACGCGGAACTCTGCACGCATACGATAATGCTGTTCTGGTGATTCATAGACTTCTAATTCAGGCACATTGTATTGTGAGAACATCTCAGTCAGACGCTCGGTCTTTTCTGCCAGTTGTTCTTGGTAGCGTTGCGGGTTTACATCTAAAGTCGCCATTGTTATGCCTTTTGCTGTGGTGCGTTCAAATCAAGAGCGCAGATTTTATTCAATCACAGCCTCTTGTCCAGTGTTGAGAGCCATTACCTGTAAATTGGCCATGAAAACTATAGCTTATAACTATCTTAGACTAGACAAATTATCCATAGGGCAATACTATCCTTCGCAAGCTGGTGCCATTTAGATGTATAGATGGCTGAAAAGGGAATCTGGTGTAAATCCAGAACTGACGCGCAGCGGTAAAAGAGAACGAGTATTCACTAAGACACTGCATATAGGATTGTGTGGGAAGTCGAATATTAGGTAACCATTGGGTTGAGCTCTTGAGTCCGAATACCTGCCAGCAGCTAAGTCACAGCTGTTGGCTTGGTAGGAATTTACGCGATTTAGGATCACAATATGAACAAATCCCTTTTAGCGATAGCTGTAGCGTCGCTGTTTTCACCTATCTCCAATTTACACGCCCAAGAAACCTCTGCCGATGAAACCATGGTGGTTTTAGCACGCAGCAATAATGTTAATACTATTTCAGATGTTCCATCAAACATTGTGATTATAGACCGCACTGAAATCGAACAAAGTGGTGCAAACTCGTTAGAGTCTTTACTGCGTGGTAGAGCTGGTATTCAAATATCTGACTCAAATAGTGGTGCTGCTTTTTCTTTACGCGGGTTTAGCGGTGAGCAAGCTTCAAGTAACACGCTCATATTGTTAGATGGTCGTCGTTTAAATTCTCAAGATCTAGTCGCACCAAACCTAAATTTTATTCAACTTAAAGATATTGAAACAATTGAGGTTTTGTCTGGGAGTGCTGGTGTTTTGTACGGTGATCAGGCTGTTGGTGGCGTAATCAACATTGTTACTAGAACGCCTTCGGAAAGTTCTACTTCTGTGAGTGCGACTTACGGCAGCTTCAATACCACTATATTGAGTGCGAGCACGTCTGGTAGTGTTACAGATGAAGTAAGTTACCGCTTTTCTGCTACTCAAAATAACTCAGATAACTATCGAGATCACAATGATAGCGAAAATGGGTCAATCTTAGGTTTTGTCGAGTATAGAGATGAAACTCGGAAGTTGTTTGTAGAAGTTGGATATTACGATACAGAAAGACAATATGCTGGTAGCTTAACTGAAGAGCAATTTAAAGAAGATCCAACGCAAGCGAATACAACGTACCCAGATGATTTCAATCATGAGATAACTCGAAGTGTGCGATTAGGTTACGATCAGAAGCTTAATAAAACTTGGACGTTGAAGAATGAAATTATGTTCGATGATATGACAGGACATGGTTTAGCGTATGGTACGGACAAGAAAACGGAAAGCGGTCAGTTGTTTTATGCCGGTCAGTTTGAAGGAACGTTCGATTCGGAAAATGGCTCCCGAAATCTGATTGTCGGCTTAGACTTGTTAAAGAGTCATTACGATTATGCAAGCCCTTGGACTGATAGAGATAATGAGCAAGAGTCTGTAAATATTTATACTCGCTATAGTCACCCACTGACGCAAGATCTAATTGTTAACCTCGGTGGTCGTTATGCGAAAGTAGAAGAACGCGTCACAGATATGGTGCAGTACCCTGATGGACAGGACTTAGATAATGATGCAACAGCTTATGAGTTATCTGCCAATTATCGTATCAACGATAAATCTAGAGTTTATGTCCGTACCGAAAGCAATTTTAGATTTGCAAAAGTTTCGGAGCAATCTTACACCTTCCCTGGTGTTGTTGGATTAAAACCGCAAACTGGTATATCTAATGAGTTCGGTTGGAATTGGAATGACGATCTATTCTCCTTCAGAGTAGACTTATTCAACCTCCAACTAGAAGATGAAATCGTCTACGTAACGGATCCTAGCTCTGGCTCTGGGCGCAATGCTAATGCTGATGCTTCAACACGCAATGGAGCAACGCTTGCCGGTGATTATTATGTTTTTGACGATCTTCTATTAAGTGCTGAATACAGTTATGTTGATGCTGAGTTTACCGAAGGCGTAAATGATGGAAAAGACGTCGCATGGGTAGCCAACCATACAGGTAGAGTCGCACTTGATTATTCATTGACAGAGAGCTTAGGTCTTTATACTGATGCTGTTTATACTGGCGAGAAGTATCGAGATGGTGACAACTCTAATAGCTTAGATAAGCTTGATGCTTATTGGTTGGTAAACGTAGCGGTTAACTACAATTATGATGATTTAACATTGAGCTTTCGCACGGAAAACCTGTTTAATGAAAAATATGCAAGTTATGTATTCTACAGTGGTTGGTACTCGGGGAATGAGAGAGCTTACTACTTAAATGCGACATATGATTTCTAGAATATTAACCGCCTTCGGGCGGTTTTTTCTTATCGATAGATATCCAATATGAAAAAGAAAGTCATCATCAGTTGGTCTTCTGGTAAAGACTCTACGTTAACCCT
Source organism: Vibrio fortis (assembly GCF_024347475.1). NCBI lineage: Bacteria > Pseudomonadati > Pseudomonadota > Gammaproteobacteria > Vibrionales > Vibrionaceae > Vibrio > Vibrio fortis. The sequence goes on along the minus strand of NZ_AP025487.1, from coordinate 3,096,582 downwards.
CGAGCGACTCGTAGAAAGTCATGACTATGAAGTGGTTGGTCTATACACAACTTATGTCGGCGACGAAGTCCCTTTTCAAGCAACCCCAAAAGAAGTGGTCGCCATGCAGGCGGAACTGCTCGGTTTGCCTATCATCATGATTGAGCTGCCGGAAGTGTTCCCATCAAACAAGATTTATCAGAACACTATTGTTAATACACTGAAGCAATCGAATCTAGCCATTGATGCCGTGGCATTTGGCGACATGTTCTGTAATGGCATTGCTGACTATCGTCGAAGCTATATTGAACCTGCTGGCTGGGAGTGTGTATTCCCACTGCTTGGAGAAGATAGTGACAAACTAGCCAATGAGATAATAGATCGAGGTATCGAAACCTTTTTAGTGACCATTGATACCAACGCTTTGTCAGATGAGTATTGTGGCCGCGCCTATACAAAATCATTGGTGGAGAACCTTCCAAATAATATCGATCCTTGCGGAGAGGATGGAGAGTTCCACACTCTAGTTACTAAAGCGCCATCGTTTAATGGAGAAATAAAGATCTCGTTACTCGATATAGACAAAGGAGAGCGCTTTGTTCATCAACGCTACTTGGCTAACATAAGTCGTGACTAAGTTGGCGATTAATAAGTGAAGGGGTATGATTGCTGCGAACTTTCTTATAGGTAGATGCAGTGTTAGGCGAGCAACTAAAAAACATACTGGTGTTTGATTCGGGAGTGGGGGGCTTATCTGTCTACAAAGAGATAAACAAGCTACTGCCTAATCATAACTATATCTATGTCTTCGATAACGAAGCGTACCCTTATGGCGAACTAGATCAGCAGGTTCTGATTGAGCGAGTTCAGCGAATAGTGACTAGTTTTGTTGAAAGCCATGCTATCGATATCGTTGTGATTGCATGCAATACCGCAAGTACCATTGTTCTTCCCACCTTACGTGCTAGTCATACCATTCCTATAGTTGGTGTAGTTCCGGCAATTAAACCAGCCTCTCTTCTGGCAAACAAAGCCGTTGGTCTGATTGCAACGCCTGCAACCATTACCCGTCAATATACACATGACCTAATTAAAAGCTTTTCTAGTGATAAACACGTTGAACTCTTGGGGTCGACAAAGCTTGTGGATATGGCTGAAGAGAAATTGCGTGGAGAGCAGATTAATCTCGAGGAATTGGCTCAAATCCTCAGTCCAATGATTAATCTTGTGGATGTCGCTGTATTAGGGTGTACACATTTCCCGTTGATAAAAGAAGAGATCCAAAGCGTCATGGGAAAAGAAGTCATGCTGGTGGACTCAGGCAATGCGATCGCCAATCGTGTACAAAGCTTATTAGAAGTGGAAAGTGAAGATAAAGTGGCTGGAAAAAGAGAAGTATATTGTAGTGCACCCCTAAGAAAAGAAGGTGCACTTAATAGAACATTAAAAGGAATGGGTTTTACGTCTGTTCAGATCCGTCCGCTTCAGGGTGCTTAGGGTCATTCGCTATACGTACTTTCAATGTACGCTGCATATAATCTTTATCATTTAAGCTAGCAATGGCGTTATTGACATCGTTGCTGGCCATCACGACAAAACCAAATCCTCTTCTTTTACCTGTGCGCTTATCTTTCATTAGTCTGACGGCAAAAACTTCACCGTGTTCAGAGAAAAGTTCGCGAACGTGTGATTCATTGGCTTTATATGGAAGGTTACCTACATATAGGGTTTGAGTTGAAGCTTTAGGTTCTGAATCTGATTTTGTGTCTGAGCTTGAAAGGTTAAGAATAAAAGCAGAAGCCAAGACACCGAGAACGAAAGTAATTGCAGGCGATATATCAACCTGTGAAAACACAATGCCGCCTAATACAGCCAGTGCGACAATTAACAACATCGATTTTTTTGAATTCATATCGGATTACTACATATTAATAAACGAAATAGACGCATCTACTATTAACAAAATAGACACATGAATCTTACGTTCATGGTTTGTATTTTTCCAATGTATTGCTGTGATGCGTCTCAAATGTTTAGTTTTTATTCAAAATAAGCGCTTTTGATGGCTTTTTAGTCGAACGAAATTTTTATTTTAAAAAGCCCTTGCGCTCCATTCGAATCTCTCTATAATGCCGCCTCACCGACACGGAGTGAGACGGAAGTCACACACTGAAATCGGTAGAGAAAAAAGAGTTTGAAAATAACGCTTGACTCTCAAAACGGTGCGAGTATAGTACGCACCCCTAGCGAGTGAGATATGAATCACAAAACGCTAGAAGCTCTTTAAAAATTAGAACCTATCAATCTGTGTGGGCACTCGTTGATGAATATCACTAAGTTTGTTTTCGCTTTTATAAGCAAAGGCAAACAGATACTTCGGTATCAAAATGATTTCAATGAACTGAGTGACCAATTAAGACCTCGGTCTTAGCACAGTCAATTCACAGTCACTATTCGTAAGAATAGGGAATGTAATCAGTATTCATTGAGTCGACAAAATCTTAAATTGAAGAGTTTGATCATGGCTCAGATTGAACGCTGGCGGCAGGCCTAACACATGCAAGTCGAGCGGAAACGAGTTATCTGAACCTTCGGGGAACGATAACGGCGTCGAGCGGCGGACGGGTGAGTAATGCCTAGGAAATTGCCTTGATGTGGGGGATAACCATTGGAAACGATGGCTAATACCGCATGATGCCTACGGGCCAAAGAGGGGGACCTTCGGGCCTCTCGCGTCAAGATATGCCTAGGTGGGATTAGCTAGTTGGTGAGGTAATGGCTCACCAAGGCGACGATCCCTAGCTGGTCTGAGAGGATGATCAGCCACACTGGAACTGAGACACGGTCCAGACTCCTACGGGAGGCAGCAGTGGGGAATATTGCACAATGGGCGCAAGCCTGATGCAGCCATGCCGCGTGTATGAAGAAGGCCTTCGGGTTGTAAAGTACTTTCAGCAGTGAGGAAGGGGGTGTCGTTAATAGCGGCATCTCTTGACGTTAGCTGCAGAAGAAGCACCGGCTAACTCCGTGCCAGCAGCCGCGGTAATACGGAGGGTGCGAGCGTTAATCGGAATTACTGGGCGTAAAGCGCATGCAGGTGGTTTGTTAAGTCAGATGTGAAAGCCCGGGGCTCAACCTCGGAACTGCATTTGAAACTGGCAAACTAGAGTACTGTAGAGGGGGGTAGAATTTCAGGTGTAGCGGTGAAATGCGTAGAGATCTGAAGGAATACCAGTGGCGAAGGCGGCCCCCTGGACAGATACTGACACTCAGATGCGAAAGCGTGGGGAGCAAACAGGATTAGATACCCTGGTAGTCCACGCCGTAAACGATGTCTACTTGGAGGTTGTGGCCTTGAGCCGTGGCTTTCGGAGCTAACGCGTTAAGTAGACCGCCTGGGGAGTACGGTCGCAAGATTAAAACTCAAATGAATTGACGGGGGCCCGCACAAGCGGTGGAGCATGTGGTTTAATTCGATGCAACGCGAAGAACCTTACCTACTCTTGACATCCAGAGAACTTAGCAGAGATGCTTTGGTGCCTTCGGGAACTCTGAGACAGGTGCTGCATGGCTGTCGTCAGCTCGTGTTGTGAAATGTTGGGTTAAGTCCCGCAACGAGCGCAACCCTTATCCTTGTTTGCCAGCGAGTAATGTCGGGAACTCCAGGGAGACTGCCGGTGATAAACCGGAGGAAGGTGGGGACGACGTCAAGTCATCATGGCCCTTACGAGTAGGGCTACACACGTGCTACAATGGCGCATACAGAGGGCGGCCAACTCGCGAGAGTGAGCGAATCCCAAAAAGTGCGTCGTAGTCCGGATTGGAGTCTGCAACTCGACTCCATGAAGTCGGAATCGCTAGTAATCGTAGATCAGAATGCTACGGTGAATACGTTCCCGGGCCTTGTACACACCGCCCGTCACACCATGGGAGTGGGCTGCAAAAGAAGTGGGTAGTTTAACCTTCGGGAGGACGCTCACCACTTTGTGGTTCATGACTGGGGTGAAGTCGTAACAAGGTAGCCCTAGGGGAACCTGGGGCTGGATCACCTCCTTATACGAAGATATTCACGATAAGTGTCCACACAGATTGATGGTTTTGAAGCGAAAGCTTCGAGCTATTATTGCTCTTTAACAATTTGGAAAGCTGACTGATTTAAATAACACAGTTATTTAAATCAAATTAAAAGTTCTCAATGTTTATCCTTTGGATAAACACAACACAAACACATTCAAGTGTCTTGTATTCGATTCAAATTTAATTTGAATCACCATTGAGTCCGGCAAACACGTAATAAGAACTAACCCTTCTTATTACAACCAAAACCTTGGTTAGTTGCCATACACTAAGACCCTTTCGGGTTGTATGGTTAAGTGACTAAGCGTACACGGTGGATGCCTTGGCAGTCAGAGGCGATGAAGGACGTATTAACTTGCGATAAGCCCAGATTAGGTAGTAAAAACCTTTTGAGTCTGGGATTTCCGAATGGGGAAACCCACTTACACAAGTAAGTATCTTGTTGTGAATACATAGCAGCAAGAGGCAAACCGGGGGAACTGAAACATCTAAGTACCCCGAGGAAGAGAAATCAACCGAGATTCCGAAAGTAGCGGCGAGCGAAATTGGATTAGCCCTTAAGCTTTTAATGATGCAGGTGAAGGCTCTGGAAAGTGCCGCAATAAAGGGTGATAGCCCCGTAACCGACACATCATAATCAGTGAAATCGAGTAGGGCGGGACACGTGATATCCTGTCTGAATATGGGGGGACCATCCTCCAAGGCTAAATACTACTGACTGACCGATAGTGAACCAGTACCGTGAGGGAAAGGCGAAAAGAACCCCTGTGAGGGGAGTGAAATAGAACCTGAAACCGTGTACGTACAAGCAGTAGGAGCGGGCATTGTCCCGTGACTGCGTACCTTTTGTATAATGGGTCAGCGACTTATATTCAGTGGCAAGGTTAACCGTTTAGGGGAGCCGTAGGGAAACCGAGTCTTAACTGGGCGTTCAGTCTCTGGATATAGACCCGAAACCAGGTGATCTAGCCATGGGCAGGTTGAAGGTTGAGTAACATCAACTGGAGGACCGAACCGACTAATGTTGAAAAATTAGCGGATGACTTGTGGCTAGGGGTGAAAGGCCAATCAAACCTGGAGATAGCTGGTTCTCCCCGAAAGCTATTTAGGTAGCGCCTCGGACGAATACTACTGGGGGTAGAGCACTGTTAAGGCTAGGGGGTCATCCCGACTTACCAACCCTTTGCAAACTCCGAATACCAGTAAGTACTATCCGGGAGACACACGGCGGGTGCTAACGTCCGTCGTGGAGAGGGAAACAACCCAGACCGCCAGCTAAGGTCCCAAAGTATAGCTAAGTGGGAAACGATGTGGGAAGGCTCAGACAGCCAGGATGTTGGCTTAGAAGCAGCCATCATTTAAAGAAAGCGTAATAGCTCACTGGTCGAGTCGGCCTGCGCGGAAGATGTAACGGGGCTAAGCTATACACCGAAGCTGCGGCTGCACACTTTAGTGTGCGGGGTAGGGGAGCGTTCTGTAAGCCGTTGAAGGTGGTCTGTAAGGGCTGCTGGAGGTATCAGAAGTGCGAATGCTGACATGAGTAACGATAAAGGGAGTGAAAAACTCCCTCGCCGGAAGACCAAGGGTTCCTGTCCAACGTTAATCGGGGCAGGGTAAGTCGACCCCTAAGGCGAGGCCGAAAGGCGTAGTCGATGGGAAACGGGTTAATATTCCCGTACTTCTTACAATTGCGATGGGGGGACGGAGAAGGCTAGGTGGGCCTGGCGACGGTTGTCCAGGTTCAAGTACGTAGGCGGAAAGTTTAGGTAAATCCGGACTTTCTTAACGCTGAGATACGATGTCGAGCCACTACGGTGGTGAAGTCATTGATGCCATGCTTCCAGGAAAAGCCTCTAAGCTTCAGATTGTAAGGAATCGTACCCCAAACCGACACAGGTGGTCGGGTAGAGAATACCAAGGCGCTTGAGAGAACTCGGGTGAAGGAACTAGGCAAAATGGTACCGTAACTTCGGGAGAAGGTACGCTCTTATCGGTGAAGTCCCTCGCGGATGGAGCTGACGAGAGTCGCAGATACCAGGTGGCTGCAACTGTTTATTAAAAACACAGCACTGTGCAAAATCGTAAGATGACGTATACGGTGTGACGCCTGCCCGGTGCCGGAAGGTTAATTGATGGGGTTAGACTTCGGTCGAAGCTCTTGATCGAAGCCCCGGTAAACGGCGGCCGTAACTATAACGGTCCTAAGGTAGCGAAATTCCTTGTCGGGTAAGTTCCGACCTGCACGAATGGCGTAATGATGGCCACGCTGTCTCCACCCGAGACTCAGTGAAATTGAAATCGCTGTGAAGATGCAGTGTACCCGCGGCTAGACGGAAAGACCCCGTGAACCTTTACTACAGCTTGGCACTGAACATTGACCCTACATGTGTAGGATAGGTGGGAGACTTTGAAACCGCGTCGCTAGATGTGGTGGAGTCGTCCTTGAAATACCACCCTTGTAGTGTTGATGTTCTAACGTTGGTCCCTGAATCGGGATTACGGACAGTGCCTGGTGGGTAGTTTGACTGGGGCGGTCTCCTCCCAAAGAGTAACGGAGGAGCACGAAGGTGGGCTAATCACGGTTGGACATCGTGAGGTTAGTGCAATGGCATAAGCCCGCTTGACTGCGAGAATGACAATTCGAGCAGGTGCGAAAGCAGGTCATAGTGATCCGGTGGTTCTGAATGGAAGGGCCATCGCTCAACGGATAAAAGGTACTCCGGGGATAACAGGCTGATACCGCCCAAGAGTTCATATCGACGGCGGTGTTTGGCACCTCGATGTCGGCTCATCACATCCTGGGGCTGAAGTCGGTCCCAAGGGTATGGCTGTTCGCCATTTAAAGTGGTACGCGAGCTGGGTTTAGAACGTCGTGAGACAGTTCGGTCCCTATCTGCCGTGGGCGTTGGAAGATTGAAGGGGGCTGCTCCTAGTACGAGAGGACCGGAGTGGACGAACCTCTGGTGTTCGGGTTGTCATGCCAATGGCATTGCCCGGTAGCTAAGTTCGGAATCGATAACCGCTGAAAGCATCTAAGCGGGAAGCGAGCCCTGAGATGAGTCTTCCCTGGCGCTTTAAGCGTCCTAAAGGGTTGTTCAAGACTAGAACGTTGATAGGCAGGGTGTGTAAGCGCTGTGAGGCGTTGAGCTAACCTGTACTAATTGCCCGTGAGGCTTAACCATACAACACCCAAGGGGTTTTGATGGACTCATAAGATATAAGCACTTGAATGAGTTTAGAGAATAAACAGCTTTCCGAATTTTAAGAATTTGCTTGGCGACCATAGCGTTGTGGACCCACCTGATTCCATGCCGAACTCAGAAGTGAAACGCAATAGCGCCGATGGTAGTGTGGGGCTTCCCCATGTGAGAGTAGGACATCGCCAGGCTTCTATTTACTTTCATTTTTTAGAAAAATGAAAACAAAATAGCGACTTTGCTTAGTATCTAAGCAAGTCACCATAAAGTTCTAAATAAATTTAGAGTTTTATGTTGACTTACAGAGTCAATCGCGTATTATACGCATCCGCTTCAACGCTAAAGCGTTGATAGCAAAGCTCTTTAACAATTTAAACCTATCAATCTGTGTGGGCACTCGTTGATGAATATCAAAAATGAAACTTCGGTTTCAACTTGATTTCAATGAACTGAGTGACCAATTCGAATCGTAAGATTCGGCACAGTCAATTCAACATTACTATGTAATGTAATCAGTATTCATTGAGTCGACAAAATCTTAAATTGAAGAGTTTGATCATGGCTCAGATTGAACGCTGGCGGCAGGCCTAACACATGCAAGTCGAGCGGAAACGAGTTATCTGAACCTTCGGGGAACGATAACGGCGTCGAGCGGCGGACGGGTGAGTAATGCCTAGGAAATTGCCTTGATGTGGGGGATAACCATTGGAAACGATGGCTAATACCGCATGATGCCTACGGGCCAAAGAGGGGGACCTTCGGGCCTCTCGCGTCAAGATATGCCTAGGTGGGATTAGCTAGTTGGTGAGGTAATGGCTCACCAAGGCGACGATCCCTAGCTGGTCTGAGAGGATGATCAGCCACACTGGAACTGAGACACGGTCCAGACTCCTACGGGAGGCAGCAGTGGGGAATATTGCACAATGGGCGCAAGCCTGATGCAGCCATGCCGCGTGTATGAAGAAGGCCTTCGGGTTGTAAAGTACTTTCAGCAGTGAGGAAGGGGGTGTCGTTAATAGCGGCATCTCTTGACGTTAGCTGCAGAAGAAGCACCGGCTAACTCCGTGCCAGCAGCCGCGGTAATACGGAGGGTGCGAGCGTTAATCGGAATTACTGGGCGTAAAGCGCATGCAGGTGGTTTGTTAAGTCAGATGTGAAAGCCCGGGGCTCAACCTCGGAACTGCATTTGAAACTGGCAAACTAGAGTACTGTAGAGGGGGGTAGAATTTCAGGTGTAGCGGTGAAATGCGTAGAGATCTGAAGGAATACCAGTGGCGAAGGCGGCCCCCTGGACAGATACTGACACTCAGATGCGAAAGCGTGGGGAGCAAACAGGATTAGATACCCTGGTAGTCCACGCCGTAAACGATGTCTACTTGGAGGTTGTGGCCTTGAGCCGTGGCTTTCGGAGCTAACGCGTTAAGTAGACCGCCTGGGGAGTACGGTCGCAAGATTAAAACTCAAATGAATTGACGGGGGCCCGCACAAGCGGTGGAGCATGTGGTTTAATTCGATGCAACGCGAAGAACCTTACCTACTCTTGACATCCAGAGAACTTAGCAGAGATGCTTTGGTGCCTTCGGGAACTCTGAGACAGGTGCTGCATGGCTGTCGTCAGCTCGTGTTGTGAAATGTTGGGTTAAGTCCCGCAACGAGCGCAACCCTTATCCTTGTTTGCCAGCGAGTAATGTCGGGAACTCCAGGGAGACTGCCGGTGATAAACCGGAGGAAGGTGGGGACGACGTCAAGTCATCATGGCCCTTACGAGTAGGGCTACACACGTGCTACAATGGCGCATACAGAGGGCGGCCAACTCGCGAGAGTGAGCGAATCCCAAAAAGTGCGTCGTAGTCCGGATTGGAGTCTGCAACTCGACTCCATGAAGTCGGAATCGCTAGTAATCGTAGATCAGAATGCTACGGTGAATACGTTCCCGGGCCTTGTACACACCGCCCGTCACACCATGGGAGTGGGCTGCAAAAGAAGTGGGTAGTTTAACCTTCGGGAGGACGCTCACCACTTTGTGGTTCATGACTGGGGTGAAGTCGTAACAAGGTAGCCCTAGGGGAACCTGGGGCTGGATCACCTCCTTATACGAAGATATTCACGATAAGTGTCCACACAGATTGATACGGTTTAGAAAGTTAAGAGACGATATTGGGTCTGTAGCTCAGCTGGTTAGAGCGCTCGCCTGATAAGCGGGAGGTCGGTGGTTCAAGTCCACTCAGACCCACCACTATCTTTTCCCAGAGATAGCGGTCAATATCGATTTCGTTGGGGCTATAGCTCAGCTGGGAGAGCGCCTGCCTTGCACGCAGGAGGTCAGCAGTTCGATCCTGCTTAGCTCCACCATCTTTAAGCATTCTTACGAGTGTGTTTAAAAATGGTTCAGAAATGAATCTGCTCTTTAACAATTTGGAAAGCTGACTGATTTAAATAACAGAGTTATTTAAATCAAATTAAAAGTTCTCAATGTTTATCCTTTGGATAAACACAACACAAACACATTCAAGTGTCTTGTATTCGAATCAAACTTAGTTTGATTCACCATTGAGTCCGGCAAACACGTAATAAGAACTAACCCTTCTTATTACAACCAAAAACCTTGGTTAGTTGCCATACACTAAGACCCTTTTGGGTTGTATGGTTAAGTGACTAAGCGTACACGGTGGATGCCTTGGCAGTCAGAGGCGATGAAGGACGTATTAACTTGCGATAAGCCCAGATTAGGTAGTAAAAACCTTTTGAGTCTGGGATTTCCGAATGGGGAAACCCACTTACACAAGTAAGTATCTTGTTGTGAATACATAGCAGCAAGAGGCAAACCGGGGGAACTGAAACATCTAAGTACCCCGAGGAAGAGAAATCAACCGAGATTCCGAAAGTAGCGGCGAGCGAAATTGGATTAGCCCTTAAGCTTTTAATGATGCAGGTGAAGGCTCTGGAAAGTGCCGCAATAAAGGGTGATAGCCCCGTAACCGACACATCATAATCAGTGAAATCGAGTAGGGCGGGACACGTGATATCCTGTCTGAATATGGGGGGACCATCCTCCAAGGCTAAATACTACTGACTGACCGATAGTGAACCAGTACCGTGAGGGAAAGGCGAAAAGAACCCCTGTGAGGGGAGTGAAATAGAACCTGAAACCGTGTACGTACAAGCAGTAGGAGCGGGCATTGTCCCGTGACTGCGTACCTTTTGTATAATGGGTCAGCGACTTATATTCAGTGGCAAGGTTAACCGTTTAGGGGAGCCGTAGGGAAACCGAGTCTTAACTGGGCGTTCAGTCTCTGGATATAGACCCGAAACCAGGTGATCTAGCCATGGGCAGGTTGAAGGTTGAGTAACATCAACTGGAGGACCGAACCGACTAATGTTGAAAAATTAGCGGATGACTTGTGGCTAGGGGTGAAAGGCCAATCAAACCTGGAGATAGCTGGTTCTCCCCGAAAGCTATTTAGGTAGCGCCTCGGACGAATACTACTGGGGGTAGAGCACTGTTAAGGCTAGGGGGTCATCCCGACTTACCAACCCTTTGCAAACTCCGAATACCAGTAAGTACTATCCGGGAGACACACGGCGGGTGCTAACGTCCGTCGTGGAGAGGGAAACAACCCAGACCGCCAGCTAAGGTCCCAAAGTATAGCTAAGTGGGAAACGATGTGGGAAGGCTCAGACAGCCAGGATGTTGGCTTAGAAGCAGCCATCATTTAAAGAAAGCGTAATAGCTCACTGGTCGAGTCGGCCTGCGCGGAAGATGTAACGGGGCTAAGCTATACACCGAAGCTGCGGCTGCACACTTTAGTGTGCGGGGTAGGGGAGCGTTCTGTAAGCCGTTGAAGGTGGTCTGTAAGGGCTGCTGGAGGTATCAGAAGTGCGAATGCTGACATGAGTAACGATAAAGGGAGTGAAAAACTCCCTCGCCGGAAGACCAAGGGTTCCTGTCCAACGTTAATCGGGGCAGGGTAAGTCGACCCCTAAGGCGAGGCCGAAAGGCGTAGTCGATGGGAAACGGGTTAATATTCCCGTACTTCTTACAATTGCGATGGGGGGACGGAGAAGGCTAGGTGGGCCTGGCGACGGTTGTCCAGGTTCAAGTACGTAGGCGGAAAGTTTAGGTAAATCCGGACTTTCTTAACGCTGAGATACGATGTCGAGCCACTACGGTGGTGAAGTCATTGATGCCATGCTTCCAGGAAAAGCCTCTAAGCTTCAGATTGTAAGGAATCGTACCCCAAACCGACACAGGTGGTCGGGTAGAGAATACCAAGGCGCTTGAGAGAACTCGGGTGAAGGAACTAGGCAAAATGGTACCGTAACTTCGGGAGAAGGTACGCTCTTATCGGTGAAGTCCCTCGCGGATGGAGCTGACGAGAGTCGCAGATACCAGGTGGCTGCAACTGTTTATTAAAAACACAGCACTGTGCAAAATCGTAAGATGACGTATACGGTGTGACGCCTGCCCGGTGCCGGAAGGTTAATTGATGGGGTTAGACTTCGGTCGAAGCTCTTGATCGAAGCCCCGGTAAACGGCGGCCGTAACTATAACGGTCCTAAGGTAGCGAAATTCCTTGTCGGGTAAGTTCCGACCTGCACGAATGGCGTAATGATGGCCACGCTGTCTCCACCCGAGACTCAGTGAAATTGAAATCGCTGTGAAGATGCAGTGTACCCGCGGCTAGACGGAAAGACCCCGTGAACCTTTACTACAGCTTGGCACTGAACATTGACCCTACATGTGTAGGATAGGTGGGAGACTTTGAAACCGCGTCGCTAGATGTGGTGGAGTCGTCCTTGAAATACCACCCTTGTAGTGTTGATGTTCTAACGTTGGTCCCTGAATCGGGATTACGGACAGTGCCTGGTGGGTAGTTTGACTGGGGCGGTCTCCTCCCAAAGAGTAACGGAGGAGCACGAAGGTGGGCTAATCACGGTTGGACATCGTGAGGTTAGTGCAATGGCATAAGCCCGCTTGACTGCGAGAATGACAATTCGAGCAGGTGCGAAAGCAGGTCATAGTGATCCGGTGGTTCTGAATGGAAGGGCCATCGCTCAACGGATAAAAGGTACTCCGGGGATAACAGGCTGATACCGCCCAAGAGTTCATATCGACGGCGGTGTTTGGCACCTCGATGTCGGCTCATCACATCCTGGGGCTGAAGTCGGTCCCAAGGGTATGGCTGTTCGCCATTTAAAGTGGTACGCGAGCTGGGTTTAGAACGTCGTGAGACAGTTCGGTCCCTATCTGCCGTGGGCGTTGGAAGATTGAAGGGGGCTGCTCCTAGTACGAGAGGACCGGAGTGGACGAACCTCTGGTGTTCGGGTTGTCATGCCAATGGCATTGCCCGGTAGCTAAGTTCGGAATCGATAACCGCTGAAAGCATCTAAGCGGGAAGCGAGCCCTGAGATGAGTCTTCCCTGGCGCTTTAAGCGTCCTAAAGGGTTGTTCAAGACTAGAACGTTGATAGGCAGGGTGTGTAAGCGCTGTGAGGCGTTGAGCTAACCTGTACTAATTGCCCGTGAGGCTTAACCATACAACACCCAAGGGGTTTTGATGGACTCAAAACATTGTTTCCGCTTTAAAAAGCAGAGGCAAACAAGAGCACTTGAATGAGTTTAGAGAATAAACAGCTTTCCGAATTTTAAGAATTTGCTTGGCGACCATAGCGTTGTGGACCCACCTGATTCCATGCCGAACTCAGAAGTGAAACGCAATAGCGCCGATGGTAGTGTGGGGCTTCCCCATGTGAGAGTAGGACATCGCCAGGCTTCTATTTACTTTCATTTTTTAGAAAAATGAAAACAAAATAGCGACCTTGCTTAGTATCTAAGCAAGTCACCATAAAGTTCTAAATAAATTTAGAGTTTTATGTTGACTTACAGAGTCAATCGCGTATTATACGCATCCGCTTCAACGCTAAAGTGTTGATAGCAAAGCTCTTTAACAATTTAAACCTATCAATCTGTGTGGGCACTCGTTGATGAATATCAAAAATGAAACTTCGGTTTCAACTTGATTTCAATGAACTGAGTGACCAATTCGATAATTTATTATCGGCACAGTCAATTCACTATCGTTAGATAGAATCAGTATTCATTGAGTCGACAAAATCTTAAATTGAAGAGTTTGATCATGGCTCAGATTGAACGCTGGCGGCAGGCCTAACACATGCAAGTCGAGCGGAAACGAGTTATCTGAACCTTCGGGGAACGATAACGGCGTCGAGCGGCGGACGGGTGAGTAATGCCTAGGAAATTGCCTTGATGTGGGGGATAACCATTGGAAACGATGGCTAATACCGCATAACGCCTACGGGCCAAAGAGGGGGACCTTCGGGCCTCTCGCGTCAAGATATGCCTAGGTGGGATTAGCTAGTTGGTGAGGTAATGGCTCACCAAGGCGACGATCCCTAGCTGGTCTGAGAGGATGATCAGCCACACTGGAACTGAGACACGGTCCAGACTCCTACGGGAGGCAGCAGTGGGGAATATTGCACAATGGGCGCAAGCCTGATGCAGCCATGCCGCGTGTATGAAGAAGGCCTTCGGGTTGTAAAGTACTTTCAGCAGTGAGGAAGGGGGTGTCGTTAATAGCGGCATCTCTTGACGTTAGCTGCAGAAGAAGCACCGGCTAACTCCGTGCCAGCAGCCGCGGTAATACGGAGGGTGCGAGCGTTAATCGGAATTACTGGGCGTAAAGCGCATGCAGGTGGTTTGTTAAGTCAGATGTGAAAGCCCGGGGCTCAACCTCGGAACTGCATTTGAAACTGGCAAACTAGAGTACTGTAGAGGGGGGTAGAATTTCAGGTGTAGCGGTGAAATGCGTAGAGATCTGAAGGAATACCAGTGGCGAAGGCGGCCCCCTGGACAGATACTGACACTCAGATGCGAAAGCGTGGGGAGCAAACAGGATTAGATACCCTGGTAGTCCACGCCGTAAACGATGTCTACTTGGAGGTTGTGGCCTTGAGCCGTGGCTTTCGGAGCTAACGCGTTAAGTAGACCGCCTGGGGAGTACGGTCGCAAGATTAAAACTCAAATGAATTGACGGGGGCCCGCACAAGCGGTGGAGCATGTGGTTTAATTCGATGCAACGCGAAGAACCTTACCTACTCTTGACATCCAGAGAACTTAGCAGAGATGCTTTGGTGCCTTCGGGAACTCTGAGACAGGTGCTGCATGGCTGTCGTCAGCTCGTGTTGTGAAATGTTGGGTTAAGTCCCGCAACGAGCGCAACCCTTATCCTTGTTTGCCAGCGAGTAATGTCGGGAACTCCAGGGAGACTGCCGGTGATAAACCGGAGGAAGGTGGGGACGACGTCAAGTCATCATGGCCCTTACGAGTAGGGCTACACACGTGCTACAATGGCGCATACAGAGGGCGGCCAACTCGCGAGAGTGAGCGAATCCCAAAAAGTGCGTCGTAGTCCGGATTGGAGTCTGCAACTCGACTCCATGAAGTCGGAATCGCTAGTAATCGTAGATCAGAATGCTACGGTGAATACGTTCCCGGGCCTTGTACACACCGCCCGTCACACCATGGGAGTGGGCTGCAAAAGAAGTGGGTAGTTTAACCTTCGGGAGGACGCTCACCACTTTGTGGTTCATGACTGGGGTGAAGTCGTAACAAGGTAGCCCTAGGGGAACCTGGGGCTGGATCACCTCCTTATACGAAGATATTCACGATAAGTGTCCACACAGATTGATACGGTTTAGAAAGTAAAAGAGACGAAGATATCCCAATATCTTCATGCAGTGTCCCGTTCGTCTAGAGGCCTAGGACACCGCCCTTTCACGGCGGTAACAGGGGTTCGACTCCCCTACGGGATACCATTGGGTCGTTAGCTCAGTTGGTAGAGCAGTTGACTTTTAATCAATTGGTCGCAGGTTCGAATCCTGCACGACCCACCATTCTTTCTCCGCGAAGGAATTAAAACTATCGTGGGCGATTAGCTCAGTTGGGAGAGCACCTGCCTTACAAGCAGGGGGTCACTGGTTCGAGCCCGGTATCGCCCACCATTCTCTAAATATTCTTGGAAGTTAAAAACTCCAAACCACAATTTAGGTTGCTGGTTGGATTTTTCGACTGTGAGAGTCTTTAGAAAATGAACTTCTAACGAAGTCTCATGCTCTTTAACAATTTGGAAAGCTGACTGATTTAAATAACAAAGTTATTTAAATCAAATTAAAAGTTCTCAATGTTTATCCTTTGGATAAACACAACACAAACACATTCAAGTGTCTTGTATTCAAAATTGAGTCCGGCAAACACGTAATAAGAACTAACCCTTCTTGTTACAACCAAAAACCTTGGTTAGTTGCCATACACTAAGACCCTTTCGGGTTGTATGGTTAAGTGACTAAGCGTACACGGTGGATGCCTTGGCAGTCAGAGGCGATGAAGGACGTATTAACTTGCGATAAGCCCAGATTAGGTAGTAAAAACCTTTTGAGTCTGGGATTTCCGAATGGGGAAACCCACTTACATAAGTAAGTATCTTGTTGTGAATACATAGCAACAAGAGGCAAACCGGGGGAACTGAAACATCTAAGTACCCCGAGGAAGAGAAATCAACCGAGATTCCGAAAGTAGCGGCGAGCGAAATTGGATTAGCCCTTAAGCTTTTAATGATGCAGGTGAAGGCTCTGGAAAGTGCCGCAATAAAGGGTGATAGCCCCGTAACCGACACATCATAATCAGTGAAATCGAGTAGGGCGGGACACGTGATATCCTGTCTGAATATGGGGGGACCATCCTCCAAGGCTAAATACTACTGACTGACCGATAGTGAACCAGTACCGTGAGGGAAAGGCGAAAAGAACCCCTGTGAGGGGAGTGAAATAGAACCTGAAACCGTGTACGTACAAGCAGTAGGAGCGGGCATTGTCCCGTGACTGCGTACCTTTTGTATAATGGGTCAGCGACTTATATTCAGTGGCAAGGTTAACCGTTTAGGGGAGCCGTAGGGAAACCGAGTCTTAACTGGGCGTTCAGTCTCTGGATATAGACCCGAAACCAGGTGATCTAGCCATGGGCAGGTTGAAGGTTGAGTAACATCAACTGGAGGACCGAACCGACTAATGTTGAAAAATTAGCGGATGACTTGTGGCTAGGGGTGAAAGGCCAATCAAACCTGGAGATAGCTGGTTCTCCCCGAAAGCTATTTAGGTAGCGCCTCGGACGAATACTACTGGGGGTAGAGCACTGTTAAGGCTAGGGGGTCATCCCGACTTACCAACCCTTTGCAAACTCCGAATACCAGTAAGTACTATCCGGGAGACACACGGCGGGTGCTAACGTCCGTCGTGGAGAGGGAAACAACCCAGACCGCCAGCTAAGGTCCCAAAGTATAGCTAAGTGGGAAACGATGTGGGAAGGCTCAGACAGCCAGGATGTTGGCTTAGAAGCAGCCATCATTTAAAGAAAGCGTAATAGCTCACTGGTCGAGTCGGCCTGCGCGGAAGATGTAACGGGGCTAAGCTATACACCGAAGCTGCGGCTGCACACTTTAGTGTGCGGGGTAGGGGAGCGTTCTGTAAGCCGTTGAAGGTGGTCTGTAAGGGCTGCTGGAGGTATCAGAAGTGCGAATGCTGACATGAGTAACGATAAAGGGAGTGAAAAACTCCCTCGCCGGAAGACCAAGGGTTCCTGTCCAACGTTAATCGGGGCAGGGTAAGTCGACCCCTAAGGCGAGGCCGAAAGGCGTAGTCGATGGGAAACGGGTTAATATTCCCGTACTTCTTACAATTGCGATGGGGGGACGGAGAAGGCTAGGTGGGCCTGGCGACGGTTGTCCAGGTTCAAGTACGTAGGCGGAAAGTTTAGGTAAATCCGGACTTTCTTAACGCTGAGATACGATGTCGAGCCACTACGGTGGTGAAGTCATTGATGCCATGCTTCCAGGAAAAGCCTCTAAGCTTCAGATTGTAAGGAATCGTACCCCAAACCGACACAGGTGGTCGGGTAGAGAATACCAAGGCGCTTGAGAGAACTCGGGTGAAGGAACTAGGCAAAATGGTACCGTAACTTCGGGAGAAGGTACGCTCTTATCGGTGAAGTCCCTCGCGGATGGAGCTGACGAGAGTCGCAGATACCAGGTGGCTGCAACTGTTTATTAAAAACACAGCACTGTGCAAAATCGTAAGATGACGTATACGGTGTGACGCCTGCCCGGTGCCGGAAGGTTAATTGATGGGGTTAGACTTCGGTCGAAGCTCTTGATCGAAGCCCCGGTAAACGGCGGCCGTAACTATAACGGTCCTAAGGTAGCGAAATTCCTTGTCGGGTAAGTTCCGACCTGCACGAATGGCGTAATGATGGCCACGCTGTCTCCACCCGAGACTCAGTGAAATTGAAATCGCTGTGAAGATGCAGTGTACCCGCGGCTAGACGGAAAGACCCCGTGAACCTTTACTACAGCTTGGCACTGAACATTGACCCTACATGTGTAGGATAGGTGGGAGACTTTGAAACCGCGTCGCTAGATGTGGTGGAGTCGTCCTTGAAATACCACCCTTGTAGTGTTGATGTTCTAACGTTGGTCCCTGAATCGGGATTACGGACAGTGCCTGGTGGGTAGTTTGACTGGGGCGGTCTCCTCCCAAAGAGTAACGGAGGAGCACGAAGGTGGGCTAATCACGGTTGGACATCGTGAGGTTAGTGCAATGGCATAAGCCCGCTTGACTGCGAGAATGACAATTCGAGCAGGTGCGAAAGCAGGTCATAGTGATCCGGTGGTTCTGAATGGAAGGGCCATCGCTCAACGGATAAAAGGTACTCCGGGGATAACAGGCTGATACCGCCCAAGAGTTCATATCGACGGCGGTGTTTGGCACCTCGATGTCGGCTCATCACATCCTGGGGCTGAAGTCGGTCCCAAGGGTATGGCTGTTCGCCATTTAAAGTGGTACGCGAGCTGGGTTTAGAACGTCGTGAGACAGTTCGGTCCCTATCTGCCGTGGGCGTTGGAAGATTGAAGGGGGCTGCTCCTAGTACGAGAGGACCGGAGTGGACGAACCTCTGGTGTTCGGGTTGTCATGCCAATGGCATTGCCCGGTAGCTAAGTTCGGAATCGATAACCGCTGAAAGCATCTAAGCGGGAAGCGAGCCCTGAGATGAGTCTTCCCTGGCGCTTTAAGCGTCCTAAAGGGTTGTTCAAGACTAGAACGTTGATAGGCAGGGTGTGTAAGCGCTGTGAGGCGTTGAGCTAACCTGTACTAATTGCCCGTGAGGCTTAACCATACAACACCCAAGGGGTTTTGATGGACTCAAAACATTGTTTCCGCTTTAAAAAGCAGAGGCAAACAAGAGCACTTGAATGAGTTTAGAGAATAAACAGCTTTCCAGATTACTTTTCTGAAAGAAAATCAGAGAAGAAAGAATTTGCTTGGCGACCATAGCGTTGTGGACCCACCTGATTCCATGCCGAACTCAGAAGTGAAACGCAATAGCGCCGATGGTAGTGTGGGGCTTCCCCATGTGAGAGTAGGACATCGCCAGGCTTTAATTTTGGAACCACGTCTACAGACGTGTTTACCACTGCGGAGTGGTAGTTCAGTTGGTTAGAATACCGGCCTGTCACGCCGGGGGTCGCGGGTTCGAGTCCCGTCCACTCCGCCACTTATAGAGAAGCCCTGCTAGAAATAGCAGGGCTTTTTTACATTTGAACGATTGTGTTCGCCCTTCGATCAGAAGAGTCCTGGTTGCCCGCAACCCCGAACTAGGCGTCCCCGCCATCCGCCACTTATCAGAAAGCCTAGTCTTACGACTAGGCTTTCGTCGTTTATGGGAGTAGGTGTTTTGCTCTTCGACCAACGAGTCACAGGTGAGCGCAACCCTAGCCACTTTGTCCTTATAGAGAAGCCCTGCTAGAGAATAGAAAGGCTTTGTACATTTATCAGAAATGGATGTGCTGATAGGTAGCAAGCTTCGCTCCTTTTCGGAGCAAGCACGAAAGTACAACAACCCAGTAATCTTGTGATGTATTAAAAAGCCTAGTCTTACGAATAGGCCTTCTTCGTTTCTTAGCTCTTTGACCAATGAGTTCATGCCAATCTGAAAAACTAATTGGTTGGGTTAACCTACTCTTTAGGTACACCATTTGAATTGCATATAGTTATCTGTGGTTGGCAGAGTCCTAACAGTGTGTTCTATATAGCTTGTTGAGGGTGCATACAATGAATACAAAAACGCCCAGCAAATCGCTAGGCGTTGGAATAGATGATATTTTCTATCTTGTACTTATAGAATTTGTTTAAGCACTCTATCAGCCTTTACGCGCGTGATCTTGCGTATTAGCTTCTGTACTTCGGTTGGATAACTATCGACTTTATCTAGCTGCTTATAAGTACAGATCAGCTGTGTGTGTTGAAGGATGTTATCGACCTCAGTTTGGAACTTGTCCGCAAGGTGATTGTAGTTATCTTGGATAAAGATGCCGTTCTCAAGATCGAGCTTCCAAGCTCTTGGGTTTAGGTTGTTACCCGTTAGAAGCATGTAGCGTTTATCTACCCAAATACCTTTTAGGTGGAAGCTATTTGAATCGTGTTTCCAAAGGTGGATAGATAGTTTACGACTTGCAATGTTTGCTTCATTTGCTTTAGCAAAACGTCGCAAGTTGAGTTCGTATAGATAAGGTAGGCCGCCAATGGTCTTAAATTCTTCTTCTGGAGAGATGAAAAAGTCATTCGCTGTTTTGTCACCCACAACTATGCTGACCTTCACACCACGTTTCAGAGCTTTCTTTACTTCCTTAGCTAGGCTAGGTGGGAAGTTGAAGTAAGGCGTGCAGATGAAGATTTCATCTTTAGCTTGAGCGATCAGTTGGTTGATGCCCTGATTTAGACGGTTACGACGCTTACCGATACCAACGAGTGGTGTTACAGCAACTTGCTCACTTGATACTTCTTCGCTCTTAAACTGATATTGAGAGCGAGCTAAAGTCGAGCGGAACTGGCGAATTGCAGACTTAATTTGTTTGGTGGTTGGCTTGCTATGATCGGCTAGGTTATTAACTGCAGTATCTGCCACCATTTGCTCTTGTACGTAGCTAAACATAGTGTCAGCCAACCTCTTGTTGTTTAAAACATGGTAGCGATCGAAACGATAGCGGTCGTTATAGTTCAGGTAGATGTTATTAAGGCTAGCACCACTGTATATGACCTTGTCGTCGATGATAAAGCCTTTTAGGTGAAGTACACCAAAGACCTCTTTACCGCGAACAGGGATGCCATAGACAGGCACTTCGTGCTCATATTTATCTGCAAATGCTTTATACATTGCAGCATTGCCTTCCGATGATTCCGCACCAATAAGGCCACGTTGAGCTCGATGCCAGTCAACACAAACACTGATATCAAGCTGAGGATTGTTTTGCTTAGCTTCATATAATGCTGTAAGGATCTCACGACCTGCTTCGTCATCTTCTAGATAGAGAGCAACCAGACAGATACGCTGAGTTGCTTCAGAGATCTCTTTAAGTAAACGAGTTCTGAACTCTTGTGCTGATAACAGTACTTCAAACTTATCGGGGTTCTGAGCTACAGTGGGTAACTGTATGAATGGATTCCTACTAGCAATCATATTGACTGTTTGACCTTAAAAATATGCAAAATTGCGAACAGCGAATTTTACCAAAGGCAAACGGCGAATTACTAGATAATCGAGGCATTCTCTAACAATTTTGCTGATAATGCATAGGAATGAGATCTTTTCCACTGTTTGTATATCGTTCGAAGAGGTTTTTCAGGCTATTAGGCAGCTCTTGAGGTGCTACTTTTACAAAATGATGGCGGTTATAAAAGTGCTCTAAATGTGCGTAAGCAAAGCAATAGTCTTGATCGTTTAACGTATTTTTCTCACAGAAATCCATTAACTGCTTCCCGAGTTGTTGACCTCGATACTCTTTAGAAATGGCCATACCTGTTAGTAAGCGAAACTGCTCTATTGTACGAAGGCGAACTACACCCAACAGTTGGTTATCAATGGTCAATGAATAGATTAACTCACTCTTGTTGGCCTTACCGGAAGGGTAGTGCTCTTTATAGAAGCGCTTAACTAATGGAACTTTGATTGGATCAAGCTCGGCTATTATTACATTGTTCATTCAATCACTGCGTCGGTTGGGTAACTGCTGTAGAATGGGGGCAGTTTAGTTTAATTGAATATCGCCATGCAATTTTATCTCAATGCCAGTTTGAAAAAGGCACATACCTTCTCCATCGAGCAGACATGTGATGTGCTTATTGAAGTCCGCTCTGTAGACGATCTGATCTCTGTTTACCAATCCTCAAAATGGAGTCACCTTCCGAAATTGATGTTAGGTAAGGGTAGCAACATGCTATTTACCGAACATTTTGCAGGTCTGGTGATAGTGAATAAGCTTGAGGGGATTGAGCGAACCGAAACTGAGACACACTATAAACTGCATATTAGTGGTGGCGAAGATTGGCCTAGCTTGGTTGCGTGGTCTGTAGAGCAAGGAATTGGTGGATTAGAAAACCTAGCCATGATTCCCGGTTGTTGTGGTTCTGCTCCTATTCAGAACATCGGCGCTTATGGCGTTGAATTACAAGATGTATGTGAATACGTTGATATCTTATGTTTAGACACCTATACGGTGAAGCGATTAAGTCGTGAAGAGTGTCAGTTTGGCTATCGTGATTCGATATTCAAGCATGCCCTTTATGGTAAAGCCATTGTAGTCGCGATTGGTTTAACCCTGAGTAAAGACTGGCAGCCATGTAATCACTATGGGCCACTCAAAGCGTTAGATATGGAGACAATTTCCCCTCGTGTTATCTTCGATGAAGTATGTGCAATTCGCTCAAGCAAGCTTCCAGATCCGGCGATAAAGGGTAATGCGGGCAGTTTCTTTAAGAACCCTGTGATCGAAAAGGATCACTATGATCTATTAACTCAAAGTTACCCAGATATTGTGGGTTATGAGAGCGGCGATAAGATCAAAGTGGCTGCGGGTTGGTTGATTGATCAATGTCAGTTCAAAGGGCATGTCGAAGGTGGGGCGCAAGTTCACCCAAATCAAGCCTTAGTTCTTATTAACTATAATGATGCTTCTTCCTCTGATGTTGTTCGACTCGCAAATCAAGTTCGCACGGCAGTTAAAGAGAAGTTTGGCATCGCGCTTGAGCATGAAGTGAGATTCATGGGTAAAGATGGTGAGATCAATCTCGATATCGCATTGGAGGCTCTAGCATGAGAGACCATACAACCAAGTTAACCCTTCTTAAAGCTCTGGCTGATGGTGATTTCCATTCCGGAGAAGCGCTCGGTGATCTGATCGGTGTTTCTCGCGCAGCTATCAGTAAGCATATCAAGGGTATACAAGAGTGGGGGCTGGATATTTATCGAGTGCAAGGCAAAGGATATAAGCTAGCTCAGCCACTGAACATGCTTGATGAGTCTAGGCTTCAGGCTCCAGGTGCAGACTCTTCCCTAGAACTAATACCAATTATTGGCTCTACAAACCAACACCTGCTTGATAAGGGAGATTCTCTAGAGTCAGGTTCGGTGTGTATTGCAGAGTATCAAGCTGCTGGGCGCGGTCGTCGTGGGCGCGAATGGGTATCTCCGTTTGGTGCAAACTTGTATTTGTCTATGTACTGGCGATTGGATGCTGGTATGGCGGCAGCAATGGGACTTAGCTTAGTCGTTGGTGTTGCTATTGTAGAAGCGCTCGAGGAAATGGGTGTTGAAGGCGTTAAGCTCAAATGGCCTAACGACCTTTATCACAATGATAAGAAGCTTGCTGGAATATTGGTAGAGCTTTCGGGTCAATCTGGTGGTGCGGCCAATATTGTGATTGGTATGGGACTAAACCTATCGATGGATCCAAATACGTCGGGTATTGGCCAACCATGGACGTCGCTTAAGGAAGTATGCGGAGGCCAAGTTCCAGAGCGAAATGAGCTTGCACAGGCGTTGATTAATGCTTGGTATAAAGCGCTCGATGAGTATGAGCTCAAGGGAATGACCGACTTCGTTGGACGCTGGAACCGATTAGATAACTTTTTAGGGCGCTCAGTACGCCTGATTATTGGGCCGCGCGAGATAGAGGGTACAGTTAAAGGCATTAATGAGCAGGGTGCCGTTTTACTGGAAACGGAAAATGGTGTTGAAGCCTATATTGGTGGTGAAATCTCACTGCGCAAAGCGGATTAATCGATACCCTATCTATTACAGCTCGGCTACTACTTGCGTAATAAGACCTCTTCAACCATATGATCAGCGCCCTTACGTAGAATAAGGTGCGCTCTTTCTCTAGTCGGCAAAATATTCTGCTCTAAGTTGAGACCATTAATCGACTTCCAGATATTCTGGGCTTTATCGACAGCTTCTTGGTCATTGAGCAGAGTGTAGTGACTAAAGTAAGAACCTGGTTTGGCAAATGCACCCTCACGGAACTTCATAAATCGATTTACATACCACTCTTGGATTTGCGAACTGTCTGCGTCGACATAGAGTGAGAAATCGAGGAAGTCTGAGATAAAGACACGATGCGGCTCATGTGGGTAGTTCATACCACTCTGTAACACGTTCAACCCTTCAATGATCAAAACATCCGGAAGGTCGACTTCTTTTACTTCATCTGTGATGTTATAGGTTAGGTGTGAATAGACAGGAGCTTGCACGTTACGTTTGCATGCTTTGACGTCGGAAACAAACTTCACCAAGCGCTTAATATCATAGGACTCAGGAAAGCCTTTTTTACTCATCAGGCCCTTCTCTTCAAGGACTTCATTTGGGTACAAAAAGCCATCAGTCGTAACTAATTCGACCTTTGGGTGATTATCCCAGCGAGAGAGTAGTGCTTTCAGTAGTCGAGCCGTTGTGCTTTTCCCCACAGCAACACTGCCTGCAATTCCAATCACAAAAGGGGGCGCTTTCTCGTCTTTGTCCAGAAATTGTTGAAGTACAGAGTTGCGGTTCTGTCTTGCAGCCACATAGAGGTTTAATAGACGAGAAAGGGGAAGGTAGATCTCTACCGCTTCTTCCATCGTCAATTTTTCATTGATCCCTTGAAGCTCTTTTAAGTCATTCTCAGACAGTGTCATGGGAACTAAATTTCTTAGTTCAGACCAGCGTTCGCGGTCAAATGACATAAATGGGCTCATAAAAACTCTATAGTGGGTTACAAAACAAGTGCATGGAAAATACATCATGCGATGAATAAATAAAATATATTCGTGAGAGAGATGTGGATTAAAGGTACAAACTTAATAAGAAATACCCGCTAAATTTCATTACTTATTAGATTTTTCCATTTTTTTTCAATTTACTATTGCAAGGTGGAAAATCATTCAATAAAATGCGCCCCACTTGTGCCGACTTAGCTCAGTAGGTAGAGCAACTGACTTGTAATCAGTAGGTCACCAGTTCGATTCCGGTAGTCGGCACCACTTTCTTACCTCCTAAGGGAGCGAGAAGAAAGCTTAAAAATTTGGAGGGGTTCCCGAGTGGCCAAAGGGAGCAGACTGTAAATCTGCCGGCACTGCCTTCGATGGTTCGAATCCGTCCCCCTCCACCATATTCTAAAGGTTAAATAGCTCAAACAGAGTTACGTGTTGCGTGCATCGTATAATGGCTATTACCTCAGCCTTCCAAGCTGATGATGCGGGTTCGATTCCCGCTGCACGCTCCAACTCAAATTTGTGTGCTGATATAGCTCAGTCGGTAGAGCGCACCCTTGGTAAGGGTGAGGTCCCCAGTTCAAATCTGGGTATCAGCACCAGTCTAAAGCTTCTTTCTCCTTTAAATTAAAAAAAACCATTTTTTTTGGTTGCGTGGTCATCAAAGCCACTTAATCCGTACCTAGAGGGACACCCCATGTCTAAAGAAAAATTTGAACGTACGAAACCGCACGTAAACGTTGGTACTATCGGCCACGTTGACCACGGTAAAACAACTCTAACTGCTGCTATCTGTACTACACTTGCAAAAGTGTACGGTGGTGAAGCGAAAGACTTCGCATCTATCGATAACGCTCCAGAAGAGCGTGAGCGCGGTATCACAATCGCAACTTCTCACGTTGAGTACGACACTCCATCACGTCACTACGCACACGTAGACTGTCCAGGACACGCGGATTATGTTAAAAACATGATCACTGGTGCTGCACAAATGGACGGCGGTATCCTAGTTGTTGCTGCGACTGACGGCCCAATGCCTCAAACTCGTGAGCACATCCTACTTGGTCGTCAAGTTGGTATCCCTTACATCATCGTATTCATGAACAAATGTGACATGGTTGATGACGAAGAGCTACTAGAACTAGTAGAAATGGAAGTTCGTGAACTTCTTTCTGAGTACGAATTCCCAGGTGATGACCTACCAGTAATCCAAGGTTCAGCTCTTGGCGCACTAAACGGCGAGAAGCAATGGGAAGACAAGATCGTTGAGCTTGCAGAAGCACTAGATTCTTACATCCCAGAGCCAGAGCGTGCAGTAGACCAACCGTTCCTACTACCAATCGAAGACGTATTCTCGATCCAAGGTCGTGGTACTGTTGTAACTGGTCGTATCGAGCGTGGTATCCTACGCGTAGGTGACGAAGTAGAAATCGTTGGTATCAAAGAAACAACAATGACTACTTGTACTGGTGTTGAGATGTTCCGTAAGCTTCTTGACGAAGGTCGTGCAGGTGAGAACGTTGGTGCACTTCTACGTGGTACTAAGCGTGACGAAGTTGAACGTGGTCAAGTACTATCTGCTAAAGGTTCTATCAACCCACACACTAAATTTGAGTCAGAAGTGTACGTACTTTCTAAAGATGAAGGCGGCCGTCACACTCCTTTCTTCAAAGGTTACCGTCCACAGTTCTACTTCCGTACAACTGACGTAACAGGCGACATCACTCTACCAGAAGGCGTAGAGATGGTAATGCCAGGTGATAACGTTCAAATGACTGTTGAGCTAATCGCTCCAATCGCAATGGACGAAGGCCTACGTTTCGCTATCCGTGAAGGTGGCCGTACTGTAGGTGCTGGTGTTGTAGCTAAAATCTTTGCATAAGATTTGACGAACCACTAGTAAAAAGGGCATCATTTGATGCCCTTTTTCTGCGCTAAAAAAAGAGTTGCGTGAAATCACAGCAACTTTGTCTCTTAGCAAAGAATAAAACGATCATTTTTGACTAAAATGACTGTTAGATGTGTTGTTCTGCAACGCAAAGGAATGTGCCCTGCAACAGCGGGGTTATTGTCGTCTATATTTAAGACTTATCACAGGTTGGTTTTATGAAAGCAAACGCTGAGACTCCTGATAGCTCAAGTGCAGCAGATACAATGAAGTGGATTGTCGCTTTTGTTCTGCTAGCCGCCGCTGTTGTGGGTAATTACCTGTATGGTGAATTATCAGTTGTAATTCGCGCTGCAGGTGTAGTTGTGCTGATTGCTGCCGCACTAGGCGTTGCAGCAACGACAACTAAAGGTAAAGCTGCGATCGAATTTGCAAAAGAATCTCGTATGGAGATTCGTAAAGTGGTTTGGCCTACTCGCCAAGAAACTATGCAAACAACATTGATCGTTCTAGCTGTAAGTATTGTTATGGCTCTAGCACTATGGGGCATTGACGGCATTATGGTTCGTCTTGTTGCCTTTGTGACTGGGGTATAGAGGGTTCTGATTCATGAGTGAAGCTCCAAAAAAACGTTGGTATGTAGTTCAAGCCTTCTCTGGCTTTGAAGGTCGTGTGGCTCAATCGCTACGCGAACATATTAAAATGCACAACATGGAAGAACTGTTTGGCGATGTGCTAGTACCTACTGAAGAAGTAGTGGAAATGCGCGCGGGTCAACGTCGTAAGAGTGAACGTAAATTCTTCCCTGGCTACGTATTAGTTCAGATGATCATGAATGACGAATCATGGCACTTAGTACGCAGCATTCCGCGTGTTATGGGCTTCATTGGTGGTACCTCTGATCGTCCTGCACCAATCACTGACAAAGAAGCTGATGCGATTCTGAACCGTCTAGAGAAAGCGAGCGAAGCTCCACGTCCTAAGACTATGTTCGAAGCTGGTGAAGTGGTTCGTGTGAACGATGGTCCATTTGCTGACTTCAACGGTACTGTTGAAGAAGTGGATTACGAGAAGAGCCGCATTAAGGTATCTGTATCGATCTTCGGTCGTGCAACACCTGTTGAGCTTGAATTTGGTCAGGTTGAGAAACTGGACTAAGACTCGAATAGTTGAACAAAGTTGTGGATAACTTATTGGCAACTTGTTCAAATTAAAAGAGTATAAAAAATCACCTTTTTAGGGTTGTTTAAGGCGCGAATTATGATTATAATTTCGCGCCTTTTTACTTCTGAGGAAGTAAAAAGCTTAATTGAAATTATGGGGAGCTTGCCTTACGGCTAGCGCATGTACCCAAATATTAGGAAATATCATGGCTAAGAAAGTTGAAGCTTATATCAAACTGCAAGTTGCAGCTGGTATGGCAAACCCGTCGCCACCGGTTGGTCCTGCTCTAGGTCAACACGGTGTTAACATCATGGAATTCTGTAAAGCGTTCAACGCAAAAACAGAATCTGTTGAGAAAGGTCTACCGACTCCAGTAGTTATTACTGTATACAACGACCGTTCTTTCACGTTCGTAACTAAGACTCCACCTGCTGCTGTTCTTCTTAAGAAAGCTGCTGGCGTTAAGTCTGGTTCAGGTCGTCCAAACACTGAAAAAGTGGGTACTGTAACTGACGCTCAAATCCAAGAAATCGCAGAAACTAAAGCTGCTGATATGACTGGTGCTGACATCGAAGCAATGAAGCGTTCAATCGCTGGTACTGCTCGTTCAATGGGCCTAGTGGTAGAGGGTTAATAAGATGGCAAAACTTACTAAGCGTATGCGCGTAATCCGCGAAAAAGTTGACGTAACTAAAGAGTACGAAATCAACGAAGCTGTTGCTCTTCTTAAAGAACTAGCTACTGCTAAATTCGTTGAGTCTGTTGATGTTGCTGTTAACCTAGGCATCGATGCTCGTAAATCTGACCAAAACGTACGTGGCGCTACTGTGCTACCTCACGGTACTGGCCGTGAAATCCGCGTTGCTGTGTTCACTCAAGGTGCAAACGCAGAAGCAGCTAAAGAAGCTGGCGCAGATGTTGTTGGTATGGAAGATCTTGCTGAGCAAGTGAAGAAAGGCGAAATGAACTTCGACGTAGTTGTTGCTTCTCCAGATGCAATGCGCGTTGTTGGTCAACTAGGTACTATCCTAGGTCCACGCGGCCTTATGCCAAACCCTAAAGTTGGTACTGTAACTCCTAACGTTGCTGAAGCTGTTAAGAACGCTAAAGCTGGTCAGGTTCGTTACCGTAACGACAAGAACGGCATCATCCACACTACTATCGGTAAAGCATCTTTCGAAGCTAACCAGATTCAAGAAAACCTTGAAGCTCTGCTAGTTGCTCTTAAGAAAGCTAAGCCTTCTTCAGCGAAAGGTACTTTCCTGAAGAAAGTAAGCATCTCTACTACTATGGGTGCTGGTGTTGCTGTTGATCAGGCTAGCCTGAACACTCAAGCAAACTAATTTGCTTAGGCGCAGATTTAGTGTATACTTCTGCGCCTAATATTTGTGGTTGGGTGATTTCTGAAGCAATTCAAATCATCTATCCCAAGACCGTAGGCGCTGTACTCTTCGGAGTTATAGCTTAATAAAACCTACGTAGGCGGTGCCTAATTTAAATGAAGTGATTCATGTTTATTAGCATCGTAAACGCTCATGACACACTGTGATGAGTGCTGTAATCACAACCAGAGGTTAATCCAAATGGCTTTAAATCTTCAAGACAAAAAAGCAATTGTTGCTGAAGTCAACGAAGCAGCTAATGGTGCACTTTCTGCAGTTGTAGCTGATTCTCGTGGCGTTGAAGTTGGCGCAATGACTTCTCTACGTAAACAAGCTCGCGAAGCGGGTGTTTACATGAAAGTTGTTCGTAACACACTAGCACGCCGTGCGGTTCAGGGTACAGACTACGAGTGTCTAACTGACACTTTCACTGGTCCAACTCTGATCGCGTTCTCTAACGAGCACCCAGGTGCTGCAGCGCGTCTTTTCAAAGACTTCGCTAAAGAGAACAAAGATTTCGAGATCAAAGCTGCTGCATTTGAAGGCGCAGTTACTGATGCTGAAGTACTAGCGACACTACCAACTTACGACGAAGCAATCGCACGCCTAATGATGTGCATGAAAGAAGCTTCTGCTGGCAAGCTGGTTCGTACTATCGCTGCACTACGTGACCAAAAAGAAGAAGCTGCGGCATAAGCCTTGCTTTTCACTGGTTGCTAATTAAACTTATTGTTGACTTAAAAGAGAATTGTTATGTCTATTACTAACGAGCAAATCCTAGATGCAGTTGCAGAAATGTCTGTAATGCAAGTTGTTGAGCTTATCGAAGCTATGGAAGAGAAATTCGGCGTATCTGCTGCAGCTGCTGTTGTAGCTGGCGGCGCTGCTGGTGGCGAAGCTGCTGCTGAGCAAACTGAATTCGACGTTATCCTAACTTCTGCTGGTTCTAACAAAGTACAAGTTATCAAAGCTGTACGTGGCGCAACTGGCCTAGGTCTTAAAGAAGCTAAAGGTCTTGTAGACTCAGCTCCAGCACCTCTAAAAGAAGGCGTTGACAAAGCTGAAGCTGAAGCTCTTAAAGCACAGCTAGAAGAAGCAGGCGCTTCTGTTGAAGTTAAGTAATTATTACTTAATTTCTTAGCCTAACGGCTATTGGCTGGTGGTTAAATAACCACCGGCCTTTTTGCGCTGTAGGGCTATGACGAATTTTCCCGCTGTTTAAACGTCATAACCTGAGCAAAAAAACGATTACCTTTCCAAGATAGTCGTTCACTACAGTAAACAGCTGTTAGTCACTACCCCCTCCGAGGAGTGTTTCGGGTAGTTTGGGTCACTTATCAGCGAGCTGAGGAACCCCATGGTTTACTCTTATACCGAGAAAAAGCGCATCCGTAAGGACTTTGGTACTCGTCCACAAGTTTTGGACATTCCATACCTGTTATCGATCCAGCTTGATTCTTTCGACAAATTCATCGAACAGGATCCTGAAGGTCAATACGGTCTTGAGGCTGCTTTTCGTTCTGTATTCCCAATTCAGAGCTACAACGGCAATTCTGAGCTGCAATACGTTAGCTACCGTCTTGGTGAGCCAGTTTTTGACGTTAAAGAATGTCAAATCCGCGGTGTAACTTACTCAAAGCCACTACGCGTTAAACTACGTCTAGTTATCTTTGATAAAGATGCGCCAGCAGGTACTGTAAAAGACATTAAAGAACAAGAAGTCTACATGGGCGAAATTCCGCTTATGACAGACAATGGTACTTTCGTAATCAATGGTACCGAGAGGGTTATCGTATCCCAGCTGCACCGAAGCCCAGGCGTGTTCTTCGACAGTGATAAGGGTAAAACCCACTCATCAGGTAAAGTTCTTTATAACGCACGTGTAATTCCTTACCGTGGCTCATGGTTAGACTTTGAGTTCGATCCTAAGGACAACTTATTCGTACGTATCGACCGTCGTCGTAAGCTACCAGCTTCGATCATCCTTCGTGCACTAGGTAAATCGACAGAAGAGATCCTAGATCTATTCTTCGAGAAAGTGAACTTCGAAGTGAAAGACCAAACTCTACTAATGGAGTTGGTTCCAGATCGTCTACGTGGTGAAACTGCGTCATTCGATATCGAAGCAGACGGTAAAGTTTACGTTGAAACTGGTCGTCGTGTTACTGCTCGTCACATCCGTCAACTTGAGAAAGATGGCGTTGAACACATCGAAGTACCAGTAGAGTACATCGTTGGTAAAGTTGCATCGAAAGATTACATCAACGAAGCAACTGGCGAGATCATTGTTGGTGCTAACCAAGAGATCAGCCTAGAGGCACTTGCTAACCTATCTCAAGCAGGTCACAAAGCTCTAGAAGTACTGTTCACGAATGACCTAGACCATGGTCCATTCATGTCAGACACTCTACGTGCAGACAGCACTGTAGATCGCATCTCTGCGCTTGTAGAAATCTACCGCATGATGCGCCCTGGCGAGCCACCAACAAAAGAAGCTGCAGAAGCTCTATTCGAAAGCCTATTCTTCTCTGAAGAACGCTACGACCTATCAACTGTAGGCCGTATGAAGTTCAACAGCTCTATCGAGCGTGAAGAAGAAGAAGAGCGCGGTACGCTAGACGAATCAGACATCATCGAAGTGATGAAGAAACTGATCGCTATCCGTAACGGTAAAGGTGAAGTTGATGATATCGACCACCTAGGTAACCGTCGTATCCGTTCAGTAGGTGAAATGGCAGAGAACCAATTCCGTGTTGGTCTAGTTCGTGTAGAACGTGCTGTTAAAGAGCGCCTAAGCCTTGGTGATCTTGATGCAATCATGCCTCAAGACCTAATCAACGCTAAGCCTATTTCTGCTGCTGTTAAAGAATTCTTTGGCTCTTCACAGCTTTCGCAGTTCATGGACCAAAACAACCCATTGTCAGAAGTAACGCACAAGCGTCGTATTTCTGCTTTAGGTCCAGGTGGTCTAACTCGTGAACGCGCAGGCTTCGAAGTACGTGACGTACACGTAACTCACTACGGTCGTCTATGTCCGATCGAAACGCCTGAAGGTCCAAACATCGGTCTAATTAACTCGCTATCTGCATTCGCGCGTTGTAACGACTACGGTTTCCTAGAGACTCCGTACCGTCGCGTAGTAGATGGTGTTGTAACAGACGAAGTAGATTACCTATCTGCAATCCAGGAAGGTCAATTTGTAATCGCGCAGGCGAACACCGTTCTTACTGAAGAAGGTACGTTCGCTGATGAGCTAATCACTGCTCGTCAAAAAGGTGAATCTGGTCTTCACCCACGCGACCACGTTGACTACATGGACGTTGCGACAAACCAAGTAGTATCTATCGCTGCATCGCTTATCCCGTTCCTAGAACACGATGATGCGAACCGTGCATTGATGGGTGCGAACATGCAACGTCAAGCAGTTCCAACTCTAAAAGCTGATAAGCCTCTAGTTGGTACAGGTATCGAACGTAACATCGCAGTAGACTCTGGTGTAACAGCCGTAGCTAAACGTGGTGGTATGATTCAGTCTGTAGACGCTTCTCGTATCGTAGTTAAGGTTAACGAAGATGAGCTAGTACCTGGCGAAGCTGGTATCGACATCTACAACCTAACTAAGTACACGCGTTCTAACCAAAACACATGTATTAACCAACGTCCTACTGTGCTTCCAGGTGAACCTGTATCACGTGGCGACGTACTAGCTGACGGTCCTTCAACAGACCTTGGTGAGCTAGCTCTTGGTCAAAACATGCGTATCGCATTCATGCCTTGGAACGGCTACAACTTCGAAGACTCGATCTTAGTATCTGAGCGCGTAGTTCAAGAAGACCGTTTCACGACTATCCACATCCAAGAACTATCTTGTGTGGCTCGTGATACTAAGCTGGGCTCTGAAGAGATCACAGCTGATATTCCAAACGTAGGTGAGTCTGCTCTGTCTAAACTAGACGAGTCAGGTATCGTTTACATTGGTGCTGAAGTTAAGGGTGGCGACATCCTAGTTGGTAAAGTAACACCTAAAGGTGAAACTCAACTGACTCCTGAAGAGAAGCTACTACGTGCGATCTTCGGTGAGAAAGCATCTGATGTTAAAGATACTTCTCTACGTGTACCAAACTCTGTTTCAGGTACGATCATCGATGTACAAGTCTTCACTCGCGATGGCGTAGAGAAAGACAAGCGTGCACTTGAAATCGAACAGATGCAGCTGAAAGAAGCTAAGAAAGACCTAACTGAAGAGTTCCAAATTCTTGAGGGTGGCCTTCTTAACCGTGTTAAAGCTGTTCTTCTGTCTGGTGGTTACTCTGAAGCTAAGCTTGATGCAATCGGCCGCAAGAAGTGGCTAGAGCAAGCACTAGAAGACGACGCGCTACAATCACAGCTTGAGCAACTTGCTGAGCAGTGGGATGAGCTAAAAGCTGACTTCGATAAGAAGTTTGAAACTAAGCGTCGTAAGATCACTCAAGGTGATGATCTAGCGCCTGGCGTACTGAAGATTGTTAAGGTTTACCTAGCAGTTAAACGTCGCATCCAGCCTGGTGATAAGATGGCGGGTCGTCACGGTAACAAAGGTGTAATCTCTAAGATTAACCCTGTTGAAGACATGCCATACGATGAGAAAGGTCAACCTGTCGACATCGTACTAAACCCACTGGGTGTACCATCGCGTATGAACATCGGTCAGATCCTAGAAGTACACTTAGGTCTGGCTGCGAAAGGTATCGGTGACAAGATCAACCAAATGGTTAAGGAACAACAAGAACTGCACAAGTTCCGTGAGTTCCTACAGAAGGTTTACGATCTTGGTGATACTCGTCAGAAAGTCGACATTGCTGAACTGTCTGATGATCAAGTTCGTACTCTGATCAAGAACCTACGTGGCGGTCTACCGATTGCTACTCCTGTGTTCGACGGTGCTTCTGAAGCGTTAATCAAAGAACTACTTAAACTGGGTGACCTACCAGAATCTGGTCAGCTAACTCTGTTTGATGGTCGTACTGGTGATGCGTTTGAGCGTCCTGTAACTGTTGGTTACATGTACATGCTGAAACTAAACCACCTTGTTGATGACAAGATGCACGCTCGTTCAACTGGTTCTTACAGCCTAGTAACTCAGCAACCACTTGGTGGTAAAGCTCAGTTCGGTGGTCAGCGTTTCGGTGAGATGGAAGTATGGGCACTAGAAGCATACGGTGCTGCTTACACGCTTCAAGAAATGCTAACAGTTAAGTCGGATGACGTTAACGGCCGTACTAAGATGTATAAGAACATCGTAGATGGCAACCATAGCATGGAACCTGGCATGCCAGAATCGTTCAACGTATTGTTGAAAGAGATCCGCTCGCTAGGTATTAACATCGAGCTAGAAGACGAAGAGTAATCCCCACGGGATTATTGGTAGAAGGTGCTCACTTTTGCGGGTGAGCTCCTTTTAACTCCTTACAGGAGCTGATTGTGAAAGACTTATTAAACTTTCTAAAAGCGCAGCATAAGACCGAAGAATTTGATGCAATCAAAATCGGTCTATCTTCACCAGACATGATCCGTTCATGGTCTTTCGGTGAAGTTAAAAAACCTGAGACGATCAACTATCGTACGTTCAAACCTGAGCGCGATGGTCTGTTCTGTGCGCGTATCTTTGGTCCAGTTAAAGACTACGAATGTCTTTGTGGCAAATACAAGCGTCTGAAACACCGTGGTGTTATCTGTGAGAAGTGTGGCGTAGAAGTTACACAAACTAAAGTTCGTCGTGACCGTATGGGCCACATCGAGCTTGCTTCACCAGTTGCTCACATCTGGTTCCTAAAATCGCTACCGTCTCGTATCGGTCTACTAATGGATATCCCTCTACGTGATATCGAACGTGTTCTTTACTTCGAAATGTACGTAGTAACTGAACCAGGTATGACTGATCTAGAAAAATCTCAGATGCTTACTGAAGAAGAGTATCTGGATCGTCTAGAAGAGTGGGGTGATGAATTCACTGCTAAGATGGGTGCAGAAGCGATCAAAGATCTGCTTGCAACAATGGACCTTCATCAAGAAGTGGAAGAAATGCGCGAAGAGTTGGAAACAACTAACTCTGAAACTAAGCGTAAGAAGATCACTAAGCGCCTGAAGCTAGTTGAAGCGTTCATTGCATCGGGTAACGATCCGCAATGGATGATTCTGACTGTACTTCCGGTTCTTCCGCCAGATCTACGTCCTCTAGTACCTCTAGATGGCGGTCGTTTTGCGACTTCAGATCTGAACGACCTTTACCGTCGTGTGATCAACCGTAACAACCGTTTGAAGCGTCTTCTAGAGCTAGCGGCTCCAGACATCATCGTACGTAACGAAAAGCGTATGCTGCAAGAGTCTGTTGATGCCCTTCTAGATAACGGTCGTCGCGGTCGTGCGATCACTGGTTCTAACAAGCGTCCTCTGAAATCTCTTGCTGATATGATCAAGGGTAAACAAGGTCGTTTCCGTCAGAACCTTCTAGGTAAACGTGTAGACTACTCTGGCCGTTCTGTAATCACAGTAGGTCCATACCTTCGTCTACATCAGTGTGGTCTTCCTAAGAAGATGGCACTTGAGCTATTTAAGCCGTTCATCTACAGCAAGCTAGAGACTCGTGGCATGGCTACGACAATCAAAGCTGCTAAGAAGATGGTAGAGCGCGAAGAAGCTATCGTTTGGGATATCCTAGACGAAGTAATCCGCGAACACCCAGTACTGCTTAACCGTGCACCTACACTTCACCGTCTAGGTATCCAAGCGTTTGAACCAGTACTAATCGAAGGTAAAGCGATCCAGCTTCACCCACTAGTGTGTGCGGCATACAACGCCGACTTCGATGGTGACCAAATGGCGGTACACGTGCCTCTAACTCTAGAAGCACAGCTTGAAGCACGTACACTGATGATGTCGACAAACAACATTCTGTCGCCAGCGTCAGGTGATCCGATCATCGTACCTTCTCAGGACGTTGTATTGGGTCTTTACTACATGACTCGTGACAAGATCAACGTGAAAGGCGAAGGTATGTACCTTGCTGGCCCTGCAGAGGCTGAGAAGGCATACCGTACTAAGACTGCTGAGCTACACGCTCGCGTTAAAGTTCGTATCACTGAGACTGTTAAAGACGAAGATGGTAACAGCACAACTGAAACGAAGATGGTTGATACAACTGTCGGCCGTGCAATGCTATGGCAAATCGTTCCAGCGGGCCTACCGTTCAGCCTAGTTAACCAAAAGCTTGGTAAGAAACAGATTTCTAACCTGCTTAACGAGGCATATCGTAAGCTTGGCCTGAAAGACACTGTAGTCTTTGCTGACCAAATCATGTACGCAGGTTTTGCATACGCAGCACTTTCTGGTGTTTCTGTAGGTATCAACGACATGGTTGTACCTCAAGCGAAATACGATGAGATCGAATCTGCTGAAGAAGAAGTTCGCGAAATCCAAGAGCAATTCCAATCTGGTCTTGTTACTGCGGGTGAGCGTTACAACAAAGTTATCGATATCTGGGCTTCTACGAACGACCGCGTTGCGAAAGCGATGATGGATAACCTATCTTCTGAAACTGTTATTAACCGTGACGGTGAAGAAGAGCAGCAAGAATCGTTCAACAGCATCTACATGATGGCCGACTCGGGCGCTCGTGGTTCTGCAGCTCAGATTCGTCAGCTAGCAGGTATGCGTGGTCTGATGGCACGTCCAGATGGCTCAATCATCGAGACACCGATCACTGCGAACTTTAAAGAAGGTCTAAACGTACTTCAGTACTTTATCTCAACGCACGGTGCTCGTAAGGGTCTTGCGGATACTGCACTGAAAACAGCGAACTCGGGTTACCTAACTCGTCGTCTAGTAGACGTTGCTCAAGACGTTGTAGTACACGAACATGACTGTGGCACGCACGAAGGTATCGACATGATGCCTCACATCGAAGGTGGTGACGTTAAAGTTGCACTTTCTGAGCTTGCTCTAGGTCGTGTAGTAGCTGAAGACGTTCTTAAGCCTGGTTCTGAAGATGTTCTAATTCCACGTAATACTCTGATTGATGAGAAGTGGTGTCAGATCATGGAAGACAACTCTGTAGACAGCATCAAAGTGCGTTCAGTTGTAACGTGTGACGCTGACTTCGGTTGTTGTGCACAGTGTTACGGTCGTGACCTAGCACGTGGTCACCTAGTGAACCAAGGTGAAGCAGTTGGTGTTATCGCTGCACAATCTATCGGTGAACCGGGTACACAGCTAACGATGCGTACGTTCCACATCGGTGGTGCGGCATCTACTGCAGCAGCAGAGAACAGCATCCAAGCTAAGACTACAGGTACGGTTAAGCTACACAACGCTAAATTCGTTATCAACAAAGACAATAAGCTTGTAATCACTTCTCGTGCATCTGAACTAACCATCGTTGATGAGTTCGGTCGTACGAAAGAGAAGCACAAACTTCCTTACGGTTCTACGCTGACTAAAGGTCACGAAGATTCAGTTGATGCGGGTGAAGTAGTAGCTAACTGGGAAGCGCACACTATGCCAATCATCACTGAAGTGGCAGGTCGCATCCAGTTCGTAGACATGATCGATGGCGTAACAGTTTCTCGTCAGACAGATGACCTAACAGGTCTATCTTCTTCTGAGGTAACTGATGCAGCAGCGCGTCCAGCAGCAGGTAAAGATATGCGTCCAGCTATCAAACTTGTTGATGCAGCAGGCAACGACGTAATGATCCCTGGTACTGATATGCCAGCTCACTACTTCCTACCTGGTAAAGCGATTGTAAACATCGAAGATGGCGCAGAAGTTGGCATTGGTGACACTCTTGCACGTATCCCTCAGAAATCTGGCGGTAACAAAGATATCACCGGTGGTCTACCACGCGTAGCAGACCTATTCGAAGCTCGTAAGCCTAAAGAGCCTGCGATCCTTGCTGAGCACACAGGTACTGTGTCTTTCGGTAAAGAAACGAAAGGTAAGCGTCGTCTAGTTATCACTCGCGAGGGTGGCGAAACTTACGAAGAGATGATTCCTAAGCATCGTCAACTGAACGTGTTTGAAGGTGAGAAGATTGAACGTGGTGATGTAATCGCTGACGGTCCAGAAACTCCACATGACATCCTACGTCTACGTGGTATTCACGCTGTGACTCAGTACATCGCGAACGAAGTTCAAGAAGTTTACCGTCTACAAGGCGTAAAGATTAACGATAAGCACATCGAGACTATCGTTCGTCAAATGCTACGTAAGTGTACAATCACGCACGCAGGTGACTCTGAGTTCCTACCTGGCGAGCAAGTTGAATACTCACAAGTTAAGATTGCTAACCGCGCTCTAGAAGCGGAAGGTAAAGAACTAGTACGCTTCGAGCGCGAACTACTAGGTATTACTAAAGCATCTCTAGCAACTGAGTCGTTCATCTCTGCGGCATCGTTCCAGGAGACAACTCGCGTACTAACAGAAGCTGCGGTTTCTGGTAAGCGTGATGACCTACGTGGTCTGAAAGAGAACGTTATTGTTGGTCGTCTGATCCCAGCTGGTACTGGTTTCGCATACCACCAAGAGCGTCAAGCTAAGCGCGAAGAAGAGCAAGAAGGTCCTTCAGCTGAACAAGCTACTGACAACCTAGCTGCACTTCTAAATGCAGGCTTCTCTTCTGACGAGTAATCGTTAAGAGCTTAAAAGAAAAGGCACCCTCGGGTGCCTTTTTTGTTTTTGGGTGAAGGGAAAGTATCATTCCGTATCGTAAGAAGAAGCGAATAGGGAGTCACCTCTAACTTTCACTACGTAAAGAGAACTCGAATTATGAGTTTTTACTATTGAGAAATGCCGTTCTAAAAACGCAAAAGGGCTGACGAATAAACGCCAACCCTCACTGTTTCATCTTCTTATCACTTCTTGCTTAAGCGCCAGGCGGAATCGCTAAACTATCGGCAATAAGCTGGATAAGGTGATCTTCCACTTCAAAACGCACTTCGAGCAGTTCACCAACTTTCGACATGTCTGTTTCGAAATTTGGCAACTCATCGTCTGCACTTACTTTAACGTATTTATCATTGAACTCTAGCAGTGGCTCGGTGGTGAGTACGATCTTCGCGTAAGTTGTGTCGATTTCGTCGTTGGTTTTAAAACCAGTCGCTTGCCATTTTTCCATGACCATGTCGTAGATCTTAAAATGACCTTCCGAGATATAATCAACAACGTGATCGCAGAATGAGCTGATTTCTTTAGGAGAAGGGAGTTCAACAACGTTTGATTGCCCGTTAGCTGGCTGAAGGGTACCAAGCTTGCAATATTCGACGATTAGAGACTGTCGAGTTTCGAGCCAATGATCGATGACCTCATTCGAGCCACCCCATTGTTCTTGTACTTGTTTAAATTTATTTAGCATGACCATGTCCTCATGATCTGATCACAACCTTGTGATCATGATAAGTGCTTAAGTAGGGGTCCATTTGTTATACGCTACTAAAAGTAATAGCCTGAATTAATATCGGCTACAACTCTAGTATGAAATTAGATTGC
Source organism: Vibrio fortis (assembly GCF_024347475.1). Lineage (NCBI taxonomy): Bacteria > Pseudomonadati > Pseudomonadota > Gammaproteobacteria > Vibrionales > Vibrionaceae > Vibrio > Vibrio fortis. The sequence goes on along the minus strand of NZ_AP025487.1, from coordinate 3,057,224 downwards.
CAGTAAAATGAACGAACTGCAAGCAATGAGGCATAGGGATGTTAAAAAAAAGTGACGGTAAGATGACTGACAAAGCTTACTGGTGTGTGGTCTCGGGAAGCGATATTTGGACCTTAGAAGGTCGTCTACCTCTTGGTACTGCTGTGGAATTCGAACTCAATACTGAACACGCGATATGTATTGGCCAGTATCAAAATCACAATGTTTATTGGCTAAATGATTCTGACAGCGAACTTCAATTTGAAATGCAAAGCCTGCGTGAACTGCTGCACTGGCCCGAAGCGCTATTCCTGTTAGCGAGTAAGGCGATTCAGTACGGCCACATGAGCCAAAGCATGCGTTTTTGCCCACAATGTGGCGGACGTAACCACCTCAATCACAATCAAGTTGCGATGCAATGCGGTGATTGCCGTACGTTGCATTATCCAAGAATCTTTCCATGCATCATTGTTGCTGTAAGACACGACAATAAGATTTTGCTTGCTCAGCACCCAAGGCACAAAACCGGGATGTATACGGTGATAGCGGGCTTCCTAGAGGTCGGAGAGACACTTGAACAGTGTGTTGCTCGTGAAGTGAAAGAAGAAACGGGTATTGATGTCACGAACATTCGCTACTTTGGCAGCCAACCTTGGGCTTTCCCTTCCAGTATGATGATGGGCTTTCTTGCTGATTATGCTGGTGGCGTGTTGAAACCAGACTACAGCGAACTGTCCGATGCTCAATGGTTTACGAAAGATTCTATGCCAGAAGTCGCGCCGAAAGGGACAATAGCAAGAGCACTGATAGAGCAGACGCTTGAAGACATTGGTGCGGATTAAGCTTGTCTGAAAAGGGGTGGATTGGCCTATAGGAGTATTTGGCCTATGGGTGGTCAAATACCTAAAAAAAACCCTCCACAAGTGGAGGGGGTAAGTAAGATGTCGTTATGAGATGCTGAGTTGTAGGAACTCAGTGTTATAATTGTAATTTTCGCTAGCGAACAAATTTTTAACATGTGCCTACGATTGGGTGCAAATTAAGCATTGATTTAAAAGTTAATAACTTGATCTAGGTTGCAAAGCACACAGCTTTTACCCTGCAATCAGTGTTAGAATACCCGCAAACAACTAGACAAGATTGAATTGGAATTTACGGAATGACCGAATTAAAAAATGATCGCTATCTACGCGCACTCTTAAAACAGCCTGTTGATTACACGCCAGTATGGATGATGCGCCAAGCAGGTCGTTATCTTCCAGAGTACAAAGCAACTCGTGCTGAAGCGGGTGACTTTATGTCGCTTTGTAAGAACGCTGAACTAGCATCTGAAGTAACGCTTCAACCTCTGCGTCGCTTCCCTCTTGATGCAGCAATCTTGTTCTCAGATATTTTGACGATTCCTGATGCAATGGGTCTTGAGTTACGCTTTGCCGCGGGTGAAGGTCCAGTATTTGATAAGCCAATTACTTGCAAAGCAGACGTAGAAAAAATTGGCCTGCCAGATCCAGAAGGTGAACTTCAGTACGTAATGAATGCAGTACGTCAGATCCGCAAAGACCTAAACGGTGACGTGCCACTGATCGGTTTCTCTGGTAGCCCATGGACACTAGCAACTTACATGGTTGAGGGTGGTAGCTCTAAAGCCTTCACTAAGATCAAGAAGATGATGTATGCAGAACCTCAAACTCTGCACCTACTTCTAGACAAGCTAGCAGACAGCGTAATCGAGTACCTGAACGCACAAATCAAAGCGGGCGCTCAGTCAGTAATGGTATTTGATACATGGGGCGGTGTACTGACTCCTCGTGATTACAACCTATTCTCACTGCAATACATGCACAAGATTGTTGACGGTCTTATCCGTGAAAACGACGGTCGTCGCGTACCAGTAACGCTATTCACGAAGAACGGTGGTATGTGGCTAGAGCAGATCGCAGCGACTGGCTGTGACGCAGTTGGCCTAGATTGGACAATCAACATCCAAGACGCTGTGAAGCGTGTGGGTGATAAGGTTGCTCTGCAAGGTAACATGGATCCTTCTATGCTTTACGCTTCTCCAGAGCGCATCCGTGAAGAAGTTTCTACAATCCTTGAAGGCTTCGGTGACGCAGGTACTGGCCACGTATTTAACCTTGGTCACGGTATCCACCTAGACGTGCCGCCAGAAAATGCAGGCGTGTTTGTAGAAGCGGTACATGAACTATCTAAGCCTTATCATAAGTAACACTTAGAGTTCGATTTATACGAAAGCCCCTCGCTATTGCAGTGAGGGGCTTTTTCGTTTCTGGGCGTTTCAACGAGTGTCTCGATAATTTTCGACTATGATCTACATAACGTGGAAATTCGAAGGAGTTGAGTATGTTGAGAGTGGGTTTTGCTTGGTTATTAAGTGCAATGCTGGTTTCTGGTTGCGCTTCGGACGTGGCGACCGATTACGACTCCTCGGTCGATTTTAGTGGCTTTTCTACCTATCAATATCATGAAGACCCCAATACTCCGGTGACCTTAGATGGCGCTAGAATTAAAAAAGCGGTCGACAAAGAGATGGCACTGAGAGGGATGCGCTTGTCGGAGTCGGATGGTCAATTGACGGTCTACTATGAGATTTTAGAAGCCTCTGAATTGCTGGCGGATGGACCCACCTTTAGTTTTGGTTTTGGTACGGGCAGCATCAATAGTCGATATGGCGCTGGGGTTAGTACACCAACTCGAGTCAAAGAGAAAAAATACGGCAAGCTAAGCGTAAACTTGATCGATACCCAAACCAATGATGTGGTGTGGCGCTCCGTCTCTCAAAGACAGCTGACTGAAACCATGGATTCTGAAGAACGGAATGAGTTCGTTCAAGATCAGGTTCAGCAGATGTTCGAAGAGTACCCAATTGCAGCGCCACAAGCGAAGTAGTTAGTAGCCTTTGTCGAAATCGATCTGGTATTTGAGCTGGAAGCCATCGCGCCAAGAGTGGTAATTGTTGGCAAAAATCTCGACGACCTGACGCGGCTCGCTAAGGGCTGCAATATGAGGGGTGATGGTAATTTGAGGCAGTCCCCAGAAAGGATGTTCTTGTGCTAATGGTTCGCTTTCAAACACGTCGAGGAAAGCGTGCTCTATCCAACGATTTTTGAGTGCTAACAACAGGCCTGCTTCATCGAGTGTATTACCACGGCCCACATTGAATAACAGTGCCCCTTGGCAATGACTAAGCAGCTCACCATTAAGCAGTTTGTTGGTTTGTGGTGTTGCGGGCAGGGTATTGACGATGATATCGGCCTGCTTGAAGGCAACATGTGCTTCGTTGATATGGTAAGTGCTATCAAATGAGCTTTGGCGCGGTGGTATACCAGTGCGGTTAACTCCAATCGCTTGAATACCGAAGGCTTGTGACACTTTTGCAAGGTGGCTACCAATTGAGCCCGTGCCGAGAATCACCATGGTGCGGCCGCTGAGCGATTGATAGAGCTGTGGTTGCCACTGCTTTTGAGTTTGTTGCTGGTGGTAGTGTTGAAAGTGGCGGTGGTGGCTGATGCTGTAACCCAGTACATACTCTGCAATGAGTGGTCCGAAGATGCCTCTGACGTTGGTGAGAGTGTAATCTTGACGAAGCTCAGGGCTAGTTAGCACATTGATACCGGCGTAAGTGCTTTGCAGCCAATCCAGCTTGGTGAACTCGTTCAGGCGTTGAGCTACCAGAGGTGGAGCGGCGAGTACAATGTCAGCCTCTGCAGCGTTTTCTGTGATTTCTAGGTCGGGTAAGGCGTGTTCATGGACCAGTTGTTGGTAGGTCTCGTTGTGCTCGGTGAGAATATAGAGTTTATTGGTGAAATTGTTCATCGGCTTACCTTTTTTCCCTAAGGTTTATCAAGTACACTTTCGCTGTCTTTTTCTGCAATTATTGAGTGACTATGCTACAGAATCCACTTCAGGTTCGTCTTGAAAAACTAGAACCTTGGCAACAAATTACTTTCATGGCGTGTCTGTGTGAGCGTATGTACCCTAACTATGCCATGTTTTGTGAGAATACAGAATTTGCCGAAGCACGAATCTACCGTGATGTGTTAGATAGTGTCTGGGAGATCCTAACGGTAAAAACCGCGAAGGTGAACTTTGAGCGTCAACTAGAAAAAGTTGAAGAGCTATTCCCAAGTGCAGAAGATTTTGACTTCTACGGTGTATATCCTGCGATGGACGCGTGCCAAGGTCTTGCTACACTACTGCATGGCTTATTGGATCGTGAGCACCTGTTTGAAGCGGTGATTAAGGTTAGCCAACAGTCGGTTAAGACAGTTGCGGATCTGGAGTTTGCTCAGGGTGCAGACGAAGTGACTAACCAGAACCAAAAAGAGAACGAAGCAGTATGTGAAGAGTGGGACGTTCAGTGGGCTATCTTCCGCCCTCTACGTGAAACCACGGAGCGCGATATTGAGTTGATTAAAGATCTGCGTCATGAACTGCGCGAAGAGCCTGTGAGCAACATCGGTGTTGCTATCTAAGCTTTCAATCGAACAGTAAAAGTAAAGGCTCCCGAGGGAGCCTTTATTGTATGCGCTTGATTATGCTTTTTTGTCAGTTGAAGAGCTTTCTGATTCTTGGTTAACTTCTGCTTTGGCTTCCGTTTTTTCCTCAGTCTCTAGCTCTTCTTTTTGTTCCGCTTTCTCTTCGAGCTCTTCTTCATGCTCGTCATCGCGGCTTTCGATTACGCCGTGGGTCTCTTTCCAGTTCTCCCAGCGCTGAAACGCAAGCTCTTGCATGTCTGTATTTTTGTCAGCTTCATCGACAATCTCTTGGCCAACTAGGTGCTCAAAGATGTCTTCAAGGGTAATAATACCTTGGATAGTACCGTACTCATCGACCACCATCGCTAGTTGGAGGCGCTTAGCCATCATCTGGTCGAAAGCTTTTGGTAGCACTAGGTTGTTAAGCAACACGTGAATTGGTCGCGTTACATCACCCAGTGATTTTTCACCACTGCCCGCTTGTTGTAGCTTGAATAGCTCCAAACGGTGCACGAAGCCAATAATGTTGTCACTCTGCTCGCTGTAAACCAACGGGCGTGAGAATGGCGTCTCTTTGTGCTCAGATAGAAACTCATTAATTGTCATATCAGCATCAACACGAAATACGACAGGGCGTGGCGTCATTACCTGCGTCACAGGTACGTCTTGAATGCCAAGCAGGTTGCTGAGGATTTTAGATTCACCCTCTGCAAACTCACCGCTCTCTTTCGCTAAGATCGCCATCGCAGATAATTCGTCGCGCATCTTTGGTGCTTCATGACCACGTGCTAGACGCTTGGTAATTTGTTCTGAGAACCATACAAATGGCGTGAGGAAGAACACCATCCAGCGCAGTACAGTAGACGATGCTGGTGCTAGCTGACGCCAGTAGGTTGCACCAATCGTCTTAGGTACGATTTCTGACAGTACTAGAATGCCTAACGTAAGTACGGCAGAGAAAACACCTAGCCACTGGCTACCAAACACAACTGCCGCTTGTGCACCCGCTGTCGCAGCACCGATAGTATGCGCGATGGTGTTAAGCGTTAGGATAGAAGCGAGAGGTCTATCGATGTCTGTTTTCAGTTTGTCGAGAGACTCGGCCGCAGGATGCTCATTTTGTTTTAGTTGAGCGATGTAGCTCGGACTAATACTCAGTAGCACAGCTTCCAAAACAGAACAGATGAAAGAAACTCCAATAGCAATGGAGACGTAGATAGTTAGCAGCAGCATGTTTGCCCTTAATGATAGATTGTACGCTTTGTCAGCGATTCAAGCTGGATTATAGAAAAAAATTGATGCTTTGGTCATCATTAATTTTAGTCTCAGCCCCCTTTAAACAAGGGCTGGGAAGGGAATTTCAGTAACAAATTGTGAGTTATTACTCATATTATGGCTAAAACTACGGCATTAGAGTCAAAGATCGTCGACAAACCTTTGCCAGATGGGGCATTTATGTTTTAGAGTGAATTGAATTTAAAAATACAAAGAAGGGAAACCTAAAATGAACAAGACCCAATTAATCGACTTTATTGCTGAAAAAGCGGACCTTTCTAAAGCTCAAGCGAAAGCTGCGCTAGAAGCGACTCTTGGCGGTGTAACTGATGCTCTTAAAGACGGCGATCAAGTTCAGCTAATTGGTTTTGGTACTTTCAAAGTAAACCACCGTGCAGCTCGCACTGGTCGTAACCCAAAAACTGGTGATGAGATTCAAATCGCTGCTGCAAATGTTCCAGCATTTGTTGCGGGTAAAGCACTGAAAGATTCAGTGAAATAATCTAAACTGTACCGAGGTAGTCGTATTCCACCTCGGTACAGGTTTTATGAAAAAAACATTTCTTCTCGTTTCTCTCTTCTCAGCACTTCTCGTTGGATGTTCTTCATCTAACCCGACACAAAATCTCGAACAATTTGAAACCTACACCGGCGGTCAGGTTATGGGTGATGCAACCAGCTTTTACTGGGTCACGAATAAGCTTACACAGCCACACAGCTCTGCCGATTACGTTACTGTAGGCGATTATGGCTGGTACAAAACCGATTATGCTTGGTCAGATGGCATCCTACGCGAATTCATCCGTGAAGGTGAACAACGCGACTCTAATGGCAAACTCGTGCCATACCGAGTTCATGTACGCTTTAATACATCGGGTGACGCGGTCTATCAACAACATCGCATCGATGGAAAAATCTTACCGATTCAAGCCGAACAGTTAGAGCGCTACAAAAAAGAGGCGAGTGGTGTCTTAACCGCGACTGATAAGCAAAACGGTGAAGGCTTAGAGTTGCTACAAGGTTACTGGAATGGCCGCTCATTTGAGAGTTGTGATGGTGATGAGTTCTCCGAGTTTGAGTTTAACCAAACATTACCAAGCTTTGTAATTAATCGCTTGGCAACTGTCGACAGCTATGCGGCGGTATTAGGTAATGTATCGCTTGGTAAGGGGAGTGTTTCTGTTGAAGAGCTGCTGATGCTAGCAGAAGACAGTCACAACTGTATTGTGCGTCCTACGTTGCTGAAAGAGCAGTAGAATTATGGTGTTGAGCAGTATTTGGAGTAAAAGGATCATGGTAGGCCAAATACTCTGAAGGCTGTAATACCAATCACAGTAAGTAAGTGATCAAAAATAGCGCAGGAAAAAGGCTTGAGAACAAGGCAGCTTTTTTCAACAGAGAGTTTCGATAAGTAGTTATTCTACAATCAAAAATTCTAACGCAGTTATCGAGCATTTTTACAAGCTAGGGTGAGCAATTATTTACTACGATTGGTATAAATTAGTCTCAAAAATTAAAAAAGGCGCATGATGCGCCTTTTTTGTATCTGCAATCTTAACAGTGATTACTTCTGTTCGCGCTCAATCGCACGGTAACCGATGTCATTGCGGTGGAACATACCATTCCAGCTAACTTGCTTAGTTAGCGCGTACGCACGCTCCTGAGCCTCAGAAACGCTATTGCCAAGGGCCGTTGCACATAGAACTCGACCGCCATTCGTCACAACATCGCCAGCTTCGTTATTCGCTGTACCAGCGTGGAAGATTTTTTGACCTTCAACATCGCCTGTAGGTAGTGAAATCACGTCACCTTTTGCGTAGTCAGCAGGGTATCCGCCAGCTGCAAGAACAACGCCGATTGAAGCACGTGGATCCCACTTCGACTCAGCTTGGTCGAGCTTCTCGTCGATAGCCATTAAGCAAAGCTCAACAAGGTCAGACTCCATACGCATCATGATAGGCTGTGTTTCTGGATCGCCGAAGCGGCAGTTGTATTCGATAACTTTCGGAGTGCCGTCAGCGTCGATCATTAGGCCAGCGTAAAGGAAACCAGTGTAAGGTGCGCCTTCAGCATCCATACCGCGTACCGTTGGGTAGATAACCTCTTCCAGGATACGGTTGTGGATTTCTGGCGTGACCACAGGAGCAGGAGAGTAAGCACCCATGCCGCCAGTGTTAGGGCCAGTGTCTTTGTCGCCCACACGTTTGTGGTCTTGGCTGGTGGCCATAGGCAGTACGCTAGAGCCGTCTACCATCACGATAAAGCTTGCTTCTTCGCCTTCAAGGAACTCTTCAATCACTACGCGGCTGCCAGCTTCGCCAAATGCGTTGCCTGCGAGCATATCTTTGATTGCGTCTTCTGCTTCTTCAAGGGTCATTGCAACGATAACGCCTTTACCAGCCGCAAGGCCGTCAGCTTTAACTACGATTGGCGCACCTTGCTCACGAACGTAAGCGATAGCTGGCTCAATCTCAGTGAAGTTCGCGTAAGAACCGGTTGGGATATCGTGACGAGCTAGGAAGTCTTTAGTGAATGCTTTAGAGCCTTCCAGCTGCGCTGCTGCTTGAGTTGGACCAAAGATAGGTAGACCCACTTCGCGGAACGCGTCAACCACACCAATAACCAGTGGCGCTTCTGGACCAACGATAGTCAGCTCGATTTTTTTCTCTTGAGCAAACGCCACTAAACCAGCGATGTCTTCAACACCGATGTTTACGTTTTCTAGTTTTGGCTCAAGTGCAGTACCTGCGTTACCCGGAGCAACGAAAACTGTTTCAACGTTTGGGTTTTGTGCTGCTTTCCAACCTAAAGCGTGCTCACGACCGCCAGCACCAATGATTAATACATTCATGTTTTAAACCTTCAATCAAAATTGATAGTAGTAAAGCTAGAAAATGTCTGAGCAACACTAAATGAGAGTGTTGCTCATCTCGGAGCGCAGCGTTCTCGTTTCCCGTAGCGAAGCGCTCTCGTATCTTTTCTTTCTAGTGGCGGAAGTGACGCATGCCCGTAAAGATCATCGCCATGCCGTGCTCATCTGCTGCAGCGATAACTTCGTCATCACGCATAGAGCCGCCTGGTTGGATAACACACTTGATGCCCGCTTCTGCAGCCGCGTCGATACCGTCACGGAATGGGAAGAATGCATCAGATGCCATTACACAACCTTCAACCTGTAGACCTTCGTCTGCAGCTTTGATGCCTGCGATTTTCGCAGAGTAAACACGGCTCATTTGGCCAGCGCCTACACCGATAGTCATGTCGCCTTTTGAGTAAACGATCGCGTTAGATTTCACGTACTTCGCTACTTTCCAGCAGAATAGAGCATCTTTTAGCTCTTCAGCGGTTGGTTGACGCTTAGAAACGACTTTAAGGTCATCTTCAGACACCATACCTTGGTCGCGGTCTTGAACCAGTAGGCCGCCGTTAACGCGTTTTACGTCAAAGCCAGTTGTCTTAGTTGTCCACTCACCACACTCAAGTAGGCGAAGGTTTTTCTTAGCCGCGACGATTTCTACTGCTTCAGCAGAAACAGAAGGCGCGATGATAACTTCAACGAATTGACGTTCAGTGATAGCGGTTGCTGTCGCTGCGTCTAGTTCGCGGTTAAATGCGATGATGCCGCCAAATGCAGACGTTGGGTCTGTTTTGAACGCACGGTCGTAAGCTTCTAGGATATCTTTACCTAGTGCTACACCACATGGGTTAGCGTGCTTAACGATCACACATGCTGGCTCGTCGAACTCTTTCACACACTCAAGTGCTGCGTCAGTGTCAGCGATGTTGTTGTAAGAAAGTGCTTTACCTTGGATTTGGCGAGCCGTAGAAACAGACGCTTCTTCAGGGTTCGCTTCAACGTAGAATGCTGCTGCTTGGTGGCTGTTCTCACCGTAGCGCATGTCTTGTTTTTTCTCGAACTGTTGGTTGAACGTGCGAGGGAATTTGCTCTCTTCGTCACCTTCTTTGTTCTCACCGTAAGATGGGACCATAGTGCCGAAGTAGTTAGCGATCATGCCGTCGTAAGAAGCTGTGTGCTCGAATGCTGCGATAGCCAGGTCGAAACGAGTTTCTAGTGTTAGAGACTTCTCGTTCGCGTCCATTTCAGCGATAACGCGATCGTAGTCGTGAGCGTTCACAACGATAGTTACGTCTTTGTGGTTTTTCGCTGCCGAGCGAACCATTGTTGGACCACCGATGTCGATGTTCTCAACGGCGTCAGCAAGGGTACAGCCTTCTTTAGCAACAGTTTCTGCGAATGGGTATAGGTTAACAACAACCATATCGATAGGATTGATGCCGTGAGTTTCCATCACTTCATCATCTTGACCACGACGGCCTAGAACGCCACCATGAACTTTTGGGTGTAGAGTCTTAACGCGGCCGTCCATCATTTCTGGGAAGCCAGTGTAGTCAGATACTTCTGTTACAGAGATGCCTTTTTCAGCAAGCAGGCGAGCAGTGCCACCAGTCGATAGAATATCGACACCACGGTTAGCAAGGGCTTGTGCAAATTCAACGATACCAGTTTTGTCTGATACGCTGATTAGGGCGCGGCGAATTGGACGAGCGTTATTCATGCTTCCATCTTCCTCAAATTCATGGAGTTAAAATAAAGATATTTGCCAAAAAAGAACTTGTTTCTATCTTCTACGCTCTGAGTGGAGTACAACAGAGCAAGAGATAAAATATTGGCCAGTTTTGGTAAAGACCTTTGAGATTCCGCTTCTTCTTATGTTTAATACCTAAGAAAGTAACAGTCTCCAAATTTGATGGCGCACATTCTAACTAATTTATTACAAAAAAGCTCGCGCAATCGTTTGGCATCTCAAAAATAATTATGAAAATTGCCATTTGAGCCTGAAAAGTAACGAAAAGGTTAATTGTGGCAGTAACGAAAAATCAGGAAAAACTATGTTTCAGATAGGAGAATTGGCGAAACGTTGTGGCGTGACGGCGGATACGCTGAGGTTTTATGAGAAAAACCGTCTTATTGCCCCTGCAAGTCGCAGTGAATCTGGGTATCGCCTCTATGATGAAAATAACCAAAAACAAGTGACATTCATTCTAAAATCAAAGGCGCTGGGCCTGAGCCTCGAAGAGATTAAAGAATTACTCGATATTCGGTTAGAGGCCACGCAACACAGTTGTGCGGAAGTGAAGTCGATTACCAGCGCTAAGTTGACGATGATTGATGAGAAAATTGCCGAGTTGAGCCGTATTCGAATCGCACTGAAAAAAATCAATGACGCTTGTTGTGGGCATGTGGATGATGATGCAAGCCATTGCTCGATTTTAGCTGCATTGGATTCCGAGAATACCCAGAAAGGCAGCTGTTGCGGCGATTGAGTACCGATATAAAAAAAGCCCAACTTACTGAGTAAGCTGGGCTTTAAATTTCTATACGTCAGAACGATTAGTTCATGCCGTATTTTTTAAGTTTCTTGCGAAGAGTACCGCGGTTGATACCCATCATAGTTGCTGCGCGAGTTTGGTTACCGCGAGTGTACTGCATGATGGTGTCTAGTAGTGGCTGTTCAACTTCAGCTAATACTAGTTCGTATAACTCGCTGACTTCTTGACCGTTTAATTGAGCAAGGTAGTTTTTCAATGATGCTTTCACTGAATCACGTAGTGGTTTCTGCGTGATTTGGTCTTGTGATGTTACTGTAGTCACTGTCAATGCTTCTGAAGTCAGATTTTGTTCGAACATATTCGGTCTAGCTCTTCTCGTAATTATGGTGCAACGTTATCAAAATAACCTTCTAACGCCTCAAGCTGCAGATCACCTGCTTCGAGTGCGTTGAAGGTACGGCGAAACTCACTCGCTTGTTCGTGTTCTTTTAGGTACCAACCCACATGCTTACGAGCAATGCGCGGGCCTAAAAACTCTCCATAAAACTCATGCAGAGCGTGAACATGACCAAGCATGATGTCCTTCACTTCCGAAGTTGGGAGTGGGTCCATCGTGGTGCCGTTTTCCAAATAGTGGTGGATTTCCTGGAAAATCCAAGGACGTCCTTGGGCAGGACGGCCAATCATCAAAGCGTCAGCACCGGTGTACTCCAGCACAAACTTCGCTTTCTCTGGGCTATCGATATCACCGTTAGCGATAACCGGTATAGAGACAGCTTGTTTCGCCGCTTTAATGTGTTTGTATTCGGCCTCACCTTTGTACATACAAGCGCGAGTTCTCCCGTGAAGGGCAAGCGCTTGAATGCCGCAGTTTTCGGCTATTTTAGCGATTTGGACACAGTTTCTGTTATCTGTGTCCCAGCCTGTACGAGTTTTTAACGTTACTGGAACGTCAACCGCATTTACTACAGCCTTCAAGATCTCTTCAATAAGATCTGGGTATTGCAGTAGTGCGGAGCCCGCAAGCTTCTTATTCACTTTTTTGGCTGGACAACCCATGTTGATATCGATGATTTGAGCACCGTTCTCAACGTTGAATTGCGCAGCTTCGGCCATAAGCTGTGGATCTGCACCAGCGATTTGTACTGAACGAATGCCCGATTCGCCTTCATGTACCATACGCTGCTGAGACTTTGACGTTTTCCAAACCTTTGGATTGGAGGACATCATTTCACTGACTGCCATCCCCGCTCCATAGCGAAGACACAACTCACGGAATGGTCTATCCGTTACGCCAGCCATTGGGGCGACGATTAGATTGTTCTTAAGTTGATAATTTCCGATTTTCAAAACGTCATCACAGTTCTGTACCAGCAAGGGCGCGCATTTTACGCATTTTTTTGCTGCGTGAAAAGACTAATATTTGAGCATTTACAATTTGTTTTTGTAATTTGCATAAAATTCAGTCAATTAGCGCTCAAAGTCTTATCTAGCCTTGCTTGCGACCAGAGATTCGACACCACTCTTGCTGCTCGATAATCGGATCAATGTGAAGCTCATCACGGTAATAAGTCGCAACGTCTTCTGCTTGTGTATCTAAAACACCCGACATCGCTAATACACCGTCTTCTTTTACTAGACCCTTAATGATGCCTGAAAGTTCACGTAGTGGGCCTGCAAGGATGTTCGCAACCACGACATCAGCAATAAGGCCTTCTGGCTGATCTTGAGGAAGGAACACTTCCAGTTGGTCAGCAACGCCATTGCGCTCGGCATTGTCTTTTGATGCAAGTAGTGCTTGAGGATCAATGTCGATCCCGATAACTTTTGCTGCGCCTAGTTTGATCGCTGCGATCGCTAGGATGCCAGAGCCACAACCGAAGTCGATCACTGTCTTACCAGATAGATCTAGGCCTTCCAGCCACTCTAAACACAGTGCCGTTGTTGGGTGTGTACCGGTACCAAATGCAAGACCTGGGTCAAGCATTACGTTTACTGCGTCCGGTTCCGGGATGTCACGCCAGCTCGGGCAGATCCATAGGCGCTCACCGAATTTCATTGGGTGGAAGTTGTCCATCCATTCACGCTCCCAGTCTTTGTCTTCGATCTGCTCGACTTTGTGAGCGAAATCAGCAGGGAACATGTTGCTTGCTTTGATTTGTGCTAGAACGGCGCTGGAATCAATTTCAGCGTCGTATAGAGCTAGGATATCCGTATCACCCCAAAGTCGCGTCTCACCCGGCAGAGGCTCAAATACAGGGGTATCTTGTGCATCAAGGAAAGTGACAGAAAGAGCGCCAGTCTCTTCCATCAACATGTCGCCGATCTGTTCGGCATTTTCGTTGGTCGCATTAAGCTTGATTTGAATCCAAGGCATGGGTATGTGCTCTTAACATTGGTTGAAAATGAATTGGGCGCAGAGTTTAGCAGATTTAATGAGCGATTACCCTCTATTAAAAGCATCGTTCCAGATATAAACAAACCCAGTGTTCGCGGTGAGCACTGGGTTAGTGGAAAGCTGAATTCGTCATTAGTCATCTAAACTGATTGCGGATACGCTGGTGGGTGCGACAGGGTCATCAATCGCAACAAGCGTTGTGATAGAGCCGCCAGTGAGATTGAGCATTACAGGCCCGATAGCGACAGTACTAGGCGTGTTGGCTGGTGTAATCATGATGTATACCGTGCCCGGCATCACGGGTAGCAAACCGCTGTCACCTTTATAAGGAATGTCTTCCAAAATGACGTCGTCAGAACTTGGAGTCGCGTCTGCACTGACATAAATGTCGACAACACCTGCCAAGGTCGAGGCGTGAATCGCTCGAAGTTTTGCTTCCGTTGCGATTCTTCTTACATCATCTTCCACGACGTAAAGCTCATCGTTACTCAGTCCATCTGCAAGGTTGCCGATAGCCAAAGCGGTGTAGTTTGTATTCGCTGCAAGTGAAGCGGATAGCCCAAGGGCACTGACGATACTGACAGGGCTGCTGCCGTTAACCGCTACAGCAAAGTCTGTCGATGCAGCATCAAGTGCTAGGTAATCTGTTTTACCTTTGTACATTAGATTAAACAGGGGCGATCCGCTGGTAGGTGCTGTGCCATTCACCCATACATCAACACCTGGGGCATCTGAAATTGTGTGTACTACGCGGATATCAGCGCCACTATTGATGTCTTGAACGGTCAATGAGCTGCTGCCGGTGTCTACTAACAGAGCCACTGGCGACGCACCAGCCATGGTGTTATTGGTGGCCGCGACGAACCAGTCTGCGCCAGCAGGAACCACTATCGACCCCGAGTCGTAAAATACTTGGGTTGGGTCAGATGGATCGGTGATACGCACTTGGTAAGTAGCTGCCGGAACGTTCATTGGATCGGTCACACCGAGAAACGAAACATCGTTGGCGAAGGGGGTTGCTGTTGTCAGGTCAGCATTGGGTGCGGTGATGAACACATCCACAGTGGGCGCATCAGGAGCTGAGTGCATCACTTGAACTCGGGCATCGGTCGGAACCATGTAGTCCCTGGCTATGATTTGTGGTCCAAACGTGTTGTCGCCGACTTTCCCTGTGGCAACCACGTTGTACTCCTGGCCCGCCATTAGGTCGAGACTGGTTTCGGGAACGACAGTGGTGGTAGTGCCATCAGCGAGAATGGCATCAACTTGCACTGTGTGAGTACCGGAAGGAACAGGGATTTGTCCAGAAGACTGTTGATAATCAACGTTCTGGAGAGCCGGTTGACCATCAAGAAGTACGTTGACTTTAGGTGCATCAGGAGCAGCATGGAAAACGCGAAGGTAAGAGGAGTCTGCTGCTGAGATATAGTTTGGGTCGTCGTCATCACAACCTACTAGCGTTGCGCTAAGAGCGGTCGCAATTGCAATAGTTCTAATCAGTTTCATTGTCTTGTCTCCAGGTGATTTTTACATCACACAGATCTACGACTTGTTTGAACAAAGGATCAGTAATATTGGGGAAGAGTAGAGGCCCAAATGTGAATTTGACCTATTTAATTTTGTTTTTTCAGTGAGTTGTATTTATAAAATTATTAAAAATAAAAATGCCCACCGAGGTGGGCATTTTACTGTGTTCTTATATGAACCGATTATTGAAGACCAAGTTTCTTCTCTAGGTAGTGGATGTTTGCACCACCGTGTTGGAAGTTCTCGTCATTCATGATCGACTCTTGTAGAGGGATGTTCACTTTGATGCCTTCTACAATCATCTCACCCAGAGCGTTCTTCATACGAGAGATCGCGACATCGCGGTTCTCACCGTAAGTGATTAGTTTACCAATCATTGAATCGTAGTGAGGTGGTACTGTGTAACCCGTGTAGATGTGAGAATCCCAACGTACGCCCATACCGCCTGGCGCGTGGAAACGCTCGATCTTACCTGGTGAAGGTAGGAACTTCTCTGGGTCTTCCGCATTGATACGACACTCGATAGCGTGACCGCTGATCTTGATGTCATCTTGAGTGAAAGACAGAGGTTGACCCGCAGCAACACGCAGTTGCTCTTTGATTAGGTCAACGCCAGTTACCATTTCAGTTACTGGGTGCTCTACTTGAATACGTGTGTTCATCTCAATGAAGTAGAACTCGCCGTTTTCGTATAGGAACTCGAAAGTACCTGCACCACGGTAGCCAATCTCAAGACAAGCACGAGTACAACGCTCACCAATGTACTTACGCATCTCTGCAGTAATACCTGGTGCTGGCGCTTCTTCAACAACCTTTTGGTGACGACGCTGCATAGAACAGTCACGCTCACCAAGGTGGATAGCACCGCCTTGACCATCAGCAATCACTTGTACTTCAACGTGACGTGGGTTTTCTAGGAATTTTTCCATGTAAACCATATCGTTGTTGAAACATGCTTTTGCTTCAGCACGTGTCATTGCGATAGCTTCAGTTAGCTCTTTCTCAGAACGAACAACACGCATACCACGACCGCCGCCGCCACCAGATGCTTTGATGATTACTGGGTAGCCAATACGCTTAGCGTGAGCTTTGTTGGTTGCTTCGTCGTCGTTTAGTGGACCGTCAGAACCAGGTACACAAGGTACGCCAGCTTTCTTCATTGCCGTGATTGCAGAAACTTTATCACCCATGATGCGGATAGTTTCAGCTTTAGGGCCTACGAAGATGAAACCGCTTTGTTCAACTTGCTCAGCAAAGTCTGCGTTTTCAGATAGGAAGCCGTAGCCTGGGTGGATAGCAACAGCGCCTGTTACCTCTGCCGCACTAATGATGCGAGGGATGTTCAGGTAGCTATCGATACCACGAGCAGGACCGATACAGATAGTTTCATCTGCAAGCAGTACGTGCTTAAGGTCACGGTCAGCTGTTGAGTGAACAGCTACCGTTTTAATGCCTAGCTCTTTACATGCTCGCAGAATACGTAGTGCAATTTCACCACGGTTCGCGATTACTAATTTATCTAACATAATGAGGCTTCTCTATTATTCGATAATTACTAGAGCTTGGTCGAACTCAACTGGTTGGCCGTCTTCAACTAGGATTGCAGTTACAACACCAGATTTGTCCGCTTCGATTTGGTTCATCATCTTCATCGCTTCAACGATACATAGCGTGTCGCCAGCGTTAACTTGTTGACCAACTTTAACGAATGGTTTTGCGTCTGGGCTTGGTGCGCTGTAGAAAGTACCAACCATTGGAGAAAGAACTTGGTGACCAGTTACTGCTGCTGGAGCTTCAGCTGCTTCTGGAGCCGCCGCTGCTGCTGGAGCCGCTGCAGGAGCCGGAGCTGCTACAGGTGCTGGCGCTGCTGCGTATTGAACTGGTGCTGCTACTGGTGCAGTGCCGTTACGGCTGATGCGTACTGACTCTTCACCTTCAGAGATTTCTAGTTCTGCGATACCAGACTCTTCAACCAATTCGATCAGCTTTTTGATTTTGCGAATATCCATCGTTTCTTTCTCTTATTTGTTAATTAACCATGCTCTATGACTGGAGCTGGTGTTTATTAGTTCGGTTATGTTCGTTACTTTGACTGAAGCTTGTTGATCGCAGCGGTCAAAGCAAATTGGTAGCCTTGTGCACCTAAGCCACAAATTACCCCTTCGGCTTTGTCTGAGAGGTAAGAGTGGTGCCTAAATGGTTCACGCGCGTGAACATTCGAAAGGTGCACCTCAATAAAAGGGATTGCTACGCCAAGCAGTGCATCGCGCAGTGCCACACTTGTGTGTGTGAACGCCGCTGGATTGATAATAATAAAATCAATGTTTTGGAATGCACCGTGAATGGCTTCAATTAGCTCGTACTCACGATTTGACTGTAAGTGAGATAGCTCAACGTCCTGCGTTTTCGCTTGCTCTTTAAGACCGTTAATTATCTGGTCAAGTGTTTGAGAACCATAATGAGCAGGCTCTCTTAGGCCTAAAAGGTTAAGGTTTGGGCCATTTAAAACTAGAATGCGAAACTTTGTAGACATCGTGGGGCTATCTTCCTTTATCGTGACGACGAGTGTGAATGTCCCATTTTATTTACAAATCATGCCGTTTTGCCAGAGCTAAAACGACCGATTTTAAAAATTAGAACCAGATTATAGCTAATTCAGCGCAAATCGCAGCAATTTACTGGTCTAATCTCCTAATGTAATGGTCCAGAATTGTTACCAAGTTAACAAAAAACGGGAGAAGCCTTAATTTAAAGCGGGATATTTGAGATCAAGATCAGGCATAAAAAAACCGCCACACAGGTGACGGTTTACATATGGGGGTGTTTTAAACATATCAGGTAAACATGCCCACGTTAGGACTGTTTATCTTCGGTTTTATGCAAGCTCAGCTTTTTCTGCGATTAGCTTGTCAACCACGCTTGGGTCCGCAAGCGTTGACGTATCACCAAGGTTGCCTGTATCGCCTGTTGCAATCTTACGTAGGATACGACGCATGATCTTACCAGAACGTGTTTTCGGTAGAGAGTCTGTCCAGTGTAGTACATCTGGTGTTGCAATCGGACCAATCTCTTTACGCACCCAGTCTTTCACCTCTTTATGAAGTTCGGCTGTTGGGAATTCACCGTCGTTTAGGGTGATGTAAGCGTAGATTGCTTGGCCTTTGATATCGTGAGGGATACCCACAATCGCGGCCTCTGCGATCTTATCGAATGCAACCAGCGCTGATTCAATCTCTGCAGTACCCATACGGTGACCTGATACGTTTAGAACGTCATCGACACGACCAGTGATCCAGTAGTAGCCATCTTCATCACGACGAGCGCCGTCACTGGTGAAGTACATACCTTTGAAGGTTGAGAAGTAAGTCTGCTCGAAACGCTCATGGTCGCCATAAACAGTACGCATCTGCCCCGGCCAAGAGTCAAGAATCACTAGGTTACCGTCGGTTGCACCTTCGATGATGTTACCCATGTTATCAACCAGTGCCGGTTGAACACCAAAGAATGGGCGAGTCGCTGAGCCTGGTTTTAGATCCGTTGCACCCGGTAGAGGCGCGATCAAGATACCGCCTGTTTCAGTTTGCCACCATGTATCAACAATTGGTGAGTTCTCGTTACCAATCGTTTTGTAGTACCACTCCCACGCCTCAGGGTTAATTGGCTCACCGACTGAAC
Organism: Vibrio fortis; assembly: GCF_024347475.1. Classification (NCBI taxonomy): domain Bacteria; kingdom Pseudomonadati; phylum Pseudomonadota; class Gammaproteobacteria; order Vibrionales; family Vibrionaceae; genus Vibrio; species Vibrio fortis. The sequence continues at coordinate 3,038,522 of NZ_AP025487.1, read as the reverse complement.
CCATAATACGCAAGCTGCTACGCGTAGTGCCTTCAACCGCTTCATTACCTTTCGCCATCAGAGCACGAATCGCTGTTGGTGCTGTGTAGAGGATGTTGACTTGGTGCTTATCAACCACTTCACTCATACGGCTAGTATTTGGGTAGTTAGGCACACCCTCAAATAGGATAGTTTTAGCACCGTTCGCCAGTGGGCCGTAGATTAGGTAGGTGTGACCAGTGATCCAACCCACATCCGCGGTACACCAGAAGGTTTCGCCTTCTTGGTAGTCAAATACGTATTTGAATGTCATTGCTGCATACACAAGGTAGCCACCGGTGGTGTGTAGAACACCTTTAGGTTTACCTGTAGAGCCAGATGTGTAGAGAATGAATAGAGGGTCCTCTGCTTTCATCTCTTCTGGTGGGCACTCTGACGATACGTTTGCCGTTGCTTCATGCCACCAAACGTCACGATGCTCGTGCCAATCAATATCACCACCAGTGCGTTTCATGACAATAACTTTCTGAATCGTTTTTACTTCAGGGTTAGTCAGAGCTTCATCGACATTTTTCTTAAGAGGAACGGCACGGCCGCCACGAACACCCTCATCTGCGGTGATTACGATTTTAGAATCGGAATCGATAATACGACCAGATAGAGCTTCTGGTGAGAAACCACCAAATACCACAGTATGAACTGCACCGATACGCGTACAAGCAAGCATTGCAACCGCCGCTTCTGGCACCATTGGCATGTACAGACACACTACGTCGCCTTTTTGTACGCCTTGCTCTTTAAGAGCGTTAGAGAATTCACAGACTTCTTTGTGCAGTTCGTTGAAGGTTAGAGTCTTGTCGTCAGCTGGATCGTCGCCTTCCCAGATGATTGCGACGTCATCACCGCGCTCAGCAAGGTGGCGGTCAATACAGTTAGCAGACACGTTGAGTGTGCCGTCTTCAAACCAGCGAATGTCGATGTGGCCAGGGTCAAATGAAGTGCTTTTCACTTGGGTGAAAGGCTTAATCCAATCTACGATTTTTCCATGCTCGCCCCAGAAGCCTTCAGGGTCAGAAACAGATTGTTGGTACATGGCTAGGTAAGTGTCATTATCCGCGTGTGTATTTGCTTTGATGTTTTCTTTTACCGGATAAACGTGTGCTTCACTCATTGCATCTCTCCTTGTGCCTACATTCCTAATGAATTGGCAACTTCCTTTATGTTCAGTTTCTAAGTCAAGTCAGTGGACTGTCGTTGTGCTATCACTGTCGGCTAGCAGAGCCATTTCCACAATTAGACTTTAGGATGAGAAGCGTGTTTCTACTTAAAAAATAGCGAGTTAAGTGTTTTTTTGAGAGTTGGATCGTTTCAGTTATTTACGCATATTGATTTATGAATAAGAGGAGTTAAAGCGCGGTAAGTCGCCATGTTGTAGACGAACAAATATCAGCGCAGCCGAGATAGCGTCTTGTAATGCATCGTGTTTATTGGTGGGCAGCGGTAGGTCGAGTTGGCGACAGATGGTATCGAGGCTTAGGTCGAAATAGGCATTAGGCAGATGCTTTTCGAGCTTTTCTTGATAGAGTTGGCTGACTTCTACTAAGGGATTAGGCATCGGAAAGCCAAAATGTTTTAAACACGCCTTATCGAGAATTTTTTTGTCGTAACGGATGTGGTAGCCGACCAAAGGTCGATTGCCGATGAAGTCGAGCAGTGCGCTGATGGCGTGTTTCTCTTCTACGCCATGTTTGAGGTCTTGGTGGCGGATTCGATGGATTTTTATCGAATTGGAATCTAAAGATTGAGGCGCTCTTAATCTGACCTCAAACGGCTGGCTGGTAATGATTCGATTCCCGACGATTTTGGTGGCCGCGATCGAGACCAGCTCTGCTTGATTAGGGTCGAGGCTGGTGGTTTCACAATCAAGCGACACCAACTCTTGCCCAGAATTCGTGGTGAAGAGATCCTGATAGGGAGAACCTCTGAGCTTTCGATACCAGTAATAGCGAACTAATCGGTTCATGGTGATCTAATCCCTAATTTGGTAGTGATAGCCCAACCACTGCTTAAACTTCTTCACGACATGCAAGCTGTGTCTGAGTAGGTCTCGGTCGGCTCGCTCCATGAGTTTTACGTCGAGTTTGTTGCTGCTGTGTTGTTGCGATAAACGTTGGGACAAACGCCACTTAAAGAATTGCTTTAGGGCTTCGCTGAGGTTGTCAGCGGTGCTTTGTTCTAGAACATTCTTCTGCACTAGCGCTTCGATGCGTTCGAAGGTGTTGTTGACGCTGATACCATGTTCAAGGCTGAGTGCTCTCACGCCATGAACGATAGGGAAAATGCCTCCCTGTTTGATGTCTAAGCCTGATTTTGATGCCTTCACGTTACCAAACAGAGACAGTGGAACAGAGAAGTTTAGGGCAGGGCGACAGAATTCGGTGAGGATGAGTTCTTGTCCCACCATTAAATCTCTTAAGTGATCTTTAACGGGTTGCAGTAGCTCTCGATTGCCCGCCACCGCATGGGCGTCTGCCATGATAGCAATGTCCATGACTGTATCTGGAGTGGCTTTCTTCACCCATTGCGAGAGGGTTTCTTTCCAGCCCTGTTGTGAGTGTACCCACTTCGGATTGTTCACCATCACATTGCCCGGGCAGAGCGGGTAGCCTAGCTGTTGCAAGGTATGAGTGAGCTCAGCCATGACCTCTTCACAGTGATGCCACTCTAAACCGTCTTGAATGATCAGCGCGTTGTCTTGGTCGGTTTTGAGTATCTGTTCTCCGCGCCCCTCAGAGCCGAGCACAATTAGGCAACAGTGATTCTGCAGCGCAGGAGGTAAAATCAACTCAAAGGCTTTTTCGATGATCTGCTCGTTAACCGCAGAAATAAGCTCCATGATGAAGCGCGTTCGAATGCCATTGCTGATTAGGCTCTCAACCAATTGACGCTGTTTGTTGGAAGCCATGGCCAACTCTTCGATGTTGGTGGCGCGCGCAATTCGTAGCGTCAGTACGTGAGAGTGAGTCGAGAATGCACTCAAAATTTGCGTCATATCGAGCATGCCAACCGCTTCTTGCCCATCACAAACCATGACCCTTTTTACTCGATTACGCGTCATATTAATCATGGCGTTAAACAGAAAATCACCATCATTAACATGCAAAACTGGGAAGGTTGCTATCTCACCCACAGGGGCATCAAGGGGATAATCCTCAAGCATCACAGCGTGCAATAAGTTGGTTCGTGTGACGATAGAATAGGGTAAGGTACATGATGATCCAAAAGCTTTTGGATCATCATAGGCTAAATGAATTAAAGCCGAGTCGAGCCCTTGTTCTTTAAGGATTTTGGTTACTTCATTGATAGGTTGATTAGGCTCTAGGATCAGAGGTGGGTGATAAATCGAATCGTCGACTTTGGTTAAGATAAATTCAGCCAAGTTTTGCTGCTGTTTAGCGGCTTCTATGAGTTCTTTACGCTTGGCGAGGTTGTTATCAAAGTAGGCCGCAAACTGGCCATTGGCATTGTAGAGCTCAAGGAACACGTCGGTCGGAAGCAGATAGCTGAGGGTATCTTCTAGCGCGATGTACTGGTGTTTAGTGTGAGGTTCAAATTGGCTGCGTACATCAAAGATATCGTCGTTCGCATAGTGGGCGTAAATTTCACCATCTTGGCTAGCACGCTCCTCCACGGCACCTTTGATTAAAATATGCAGATGGCGGCTTGGACGATCCGCTTCGAGAATGGTTTCTTGAGCACGATAGTAAACCACGTCGAGCGCAGAACGTAGGGTCAGTTGTTCTGCCTCAGATAAGCTATCGAAGGGTGGGTGCTGCATATTAAATTTATCAGGCATAAGCGTCGCAGATAGAGTGAAGAACCTAAAGTTAAGTCTGACAAAAACTCACTGAAGCTCCAGACGACTTTAGTCTAAACGTGTAATTTTGATGCCGGATGCAGTCATAGATAACACGGAAACTCAAAGCAGCAATTATTCCCTTTTTCATATGATTCTTGAGAGGCATAATCTCCGCTGCCTCTCTGCAATCGTTTTTATAGGTATATATATGTTTAACCCTTCCCCTTATGGGTGGATATCTCAGTATTTCATTGGTTTCTTTTTCGCTTACGGTGTGTATCTGCCGTTTTGGGCATTATGGTTTGAAGACCAAGGGGTTTCAGCAGGCGATATCGGTGTGTTGATCGGTGTGGGTTTTGCGACGCGATGTGTGGCGAACCTCTTGATTACACCACGTGTACATAAAGCGGAGCACTTAATGCCTGCGCTGCGCTGGCTCAGTTTAGCGGCGCTGATTTTTGTAGCGTTTCATTTCTTTACCGGTGGTAGCTTCCTACTAATGCTGTTAGCGACCATCTTGTTTAACCTCTGTTGTGGGCCAGTGGTTCCGTTATCCGACGCCATGGCTAACTACTACAGCCGACTTAAGGTATTGGACTACGGCCGCACACGACTCTGGGGGTCGATTGCGTTTATTGCTGGTTCGACGGTAGTTGGTTATCTGGTCGCGCAATTTGGCACCGATATGATCTTATATACGGCATTGGCAGGTGTGTTTGTCTCTCTGATACTGGCAATGCGAAACCCAAATCTGATGCCAGTGACACAATCTGAACAACACCAAGTGCGTCCGAAGTTGGGAGCCTTGATGCGTGAGCGCTCGGTGGTGAAGTTCCTTGCCTTAATGGCGCTGCTGCAGGGCAGTCACGCTGCTTACTACAGTTTTAGCGCGATTTATTGGAAAGAAGCGGGCCACTCTGAAGCCATCATTGGCTATTTATGGAGTTTAGGGGTGGTTGCTGAAGTGGGTGTGTTTGCTTTAAGTAAACGACTTTTCTCAGGCATGGCGCTCAGAACATTATTTGTTATTGCTGCGTTGGGCGTGATTGCGCGTTGGGGTATCACCGCATCAACAACCGATATTTTGGGGCTGGTACTTGTGCAGTTGCTGCATGGTGTGACGTTCGCGATGGCACATATTGCGGCGATCCAATACATCCAATCGGAAGAAGAGAATAAGATGGTGGCACTGCAAGCTCTTTATAATGCGATCCCACTTGGTGCCTTTATCGCGTTGATGACTACTTTAAGTGGTTGGGGCTATGAGCTGTGGGGCGCGAATATTTTCTGGGTGATGGCGGCAATGGGTGTATTTGCTCTGTTTATTAAACTTGATGAGCGCAGTTCAGTGGTGGATGTCGAATTGGAAGTGACTCCAGCTAAAGCAGAGAATTAGAGTCTAAAGCACAGAAATTAATCGACCTGATTGTGTTGATTACTCTTAGCGAGTTAAATGAAACCTCTCCCTTATGGAGAGGTTTTTTTATGGAAGAAAAGGGTTCGCAATGCAAGGATGGATCGTAATCCCCGTCTCACTCGCCTATTTGGGCGTGCTGTTTTTAATTGCTTGGTATGGAGATCGACAAACGCGTTGGTTATCGCGTTGGCGACCTTGGATCTACAGTCTGTCTATTGCAGTTTACTGTACCTCGTGGACCTTCTACGGCACCGTGGGGCAAGCCAGTAACAACCCTTGGTCTTTTCTTCCTATCTATATCGCCCCTATTCTTGTTTTTACTTTGTGTTGGCGGATATTGGCGCGGCTGATTGTTATAGCCAAGCGTGAACATATCACCTCGATTGCCGACTTCATTGCGGCTCGTTATGGCAAGTCACAAGGACTTGCGGTGACCGTAACCATTATCGCCGTGGTGGGGATTCTTCCATATATCGCCTTGCAATTGCGTGGTATCACCATGGGGCTCGATATTGTTGCTCCGAGTCTGGCGCAAGATTTTGGTTATCAGGATTACCACGTTTCTTGGTTTGTGGTGGGGGCCTTAGCCATCTTTACGATGTTGTTTGGTACCCGTCATATCGATAACACCGAACACCACCGCGGGATGATGATGGCGGTCGCGTTTGAATCGATCGTCAAGCTGGTGGCATTTTTAATCGTCGGACTGTTTATCATTTATGTCGCAACCAGCAGCGATAAGATTGACTTGCTGGAAGTGGCTGCGCAGACCTATGAATCACCGAATATTCCCACCCTCATTATTCATACTGTTCTGACCATGCTGGCGATTGTGTGCTTGCCACGACAGTTCCACACCATGGTGGTAGAGAATGAAAGGCCACAAGATCTACATACTGCACGTTGGTTATTCCCTGTTTATCTGATCCTGATGGGGCTGTTTGTGCTGCCGATTGCGTGGGCAGGACAAGGGTTACTGACGGGCATGCCTGCGGATACCTATGTGATCAGTCTGCCAATGGCTGAAGGAGCTAACAATATTGCTTTGCTGGCATTCCTTGGCGGTACTTCAGCGGCGAGTGGCATGGTGATCGTTTCTACGATTGCACTGGCGATTATGGTGTCTAATGACTTGGTGATGCCGTTATTGCTGCGCCGTATGCGACTGACTCAGCGTACTCACCGACACTTCTCTGGGTTGCTGCTGGTGATCCGTCGCGCATTAATTTTACTGTTGCTGCTGGGAGCATGGGGCTTTTATCAAGCTTTAGATAGTATCCACTCACTCTCTGCGATAGGTTTTCTCTCGTTTGCTGCCATCGCACAATTTGCTCCAGCACTGATTGGTGGTATGTACTGGCGACTGGGCAACCGCAAAGGTGTCTATGTTGGTTTGTTGTTCGGCTCCCTGATTTGGTTGATCACTTTAATGAGCCAAACCAGTATGTTGGCAGGCGATCAGGAGAGTAATTTACTGCTGTGGCTTATCACGCCACCTGACCTACTGGCTAACTGGGATGTTAGTAGCTCTAACTGGGGTATCGTGCTCAGTATTACTGTGAACACACTCTGTTATGTGGTGATATCTCTGTCGACAAGGCCAAGCCTAAGTGAGCGCTTACAATCGGCGGCATTCGTTGGTGCCCCGTTACCTGAAAACGAAAACATGAGCCTCTACCAGAGCCGTGTGACGGTTGCTGAGCTAGAGATGCTCGCCTCACGCTTTGTAGGGCGCAAGCGTGCGAAAAGTGCCTTTCAGGCGTATTGGCAGCAGCAAGGTCGGCCATTGCTGCCCAACCAGCAATCTCCCGCCAGTTTGATCCGACATGCTGAACGTGTGCTCGCCGGTGTGTTTGGAGCCTCTTCAGCTAAGTTAGTACTTACTTCCGCTCTGCAGGGAAGAAACATGCAGCTCGAAGAGGTCGCGACCATCGTTGATGAGGCCTCTGAACTGTATGACTTCAGTCGTGGGTTATTGCAAGGGGCGATTGAACATATCGGTCAAGGCATTGCGGTAGTTGATCAACAATTACGTTTAGTGGCATGGAACCAGCGTTATCTTGAGTTGTTTGTATTCCCTAGCGGACTGATTCAGGTCGGTAGGCCAATAGCCGATGTGATTCGACACAATGCCGAACAAGGCTTGTGTGGGCCGGGCGATCCGGAAGACCACGTTAAGCGACGCATCTTTCACCTTGAGCAAGGTACCCGTCATACCTCTTCACGCGTGAGACCAGATGGCAGAGTAATCGAAGTGCAAGGTAACCCGATGCCAAGTGGTGGGTTTGTGATGAGCTTTACCGACATCACGGTGTTTAGACAAGCGGAGCAGGCGCTGAAAGACGCCAACGAAAGTCTAGAAAGTCGCGTCCACGAGCGTACGCAAGAGCTCGAAAAGCTCAACCAACGTTTGGTGAAAGCAACGCAAGTATCAGAGCAGGAATCACAATCCAAGTCGCGCTTTTTGGCCGCTGTGAGTCACGACTTGATGCAGCCATTGAATGCGGCACGTTTGTTCGCTTCATCGCTATCTGAGGTAGCAAAAGAGCAAGAGGTTAAGCAACTCTCTTCGCATATCGAGAGTGCGCTGGGTGCGGCAGAGGATTTGATTGGTGACCTGCTTGATATCTCGCGCCTTGAGTCCGGCAAGCTAGAAACCAACGTTCATGGCTTCGCGATCAATGATGTCTTGTCCAATCTCAACGCAGAATTTAGCGCTTTGGCAGGGCAACAAAATATCGATTTCCATATGGTGCCATCATCGCTGTTTATTCAGTCGGATCCGAAACTGCTGCGTCGCGTGATTCAGAACTTTTTGACCAATGCCTTCCGTTATAACCCTAGTGGTAAAGTTGTGTTGGGCGCACGGCGCGTGAATGGTCGAGTGCGAATCGATGTGTGGGATAACGGCACTGGTATCGATGAAGATAAGCAGCAAGAGATCTTTGAAGAGTTCACTCGTGGTAGCCAAGTGCGTTCAGATCAAGGGCTAGGGCTAGGCTTGGCGATTTCAAAAGGGATCGCACACGTCCTTGGACATGAAATTTCGATGCGCTCTTGGCCGGACGAGGGCAGCGTGTTCTCGATTACCTTGCCACGGGCTGAGAAGGTAGTGGCTGCACCACAAGTCGCGGCACCGACCGTCAACAGCGAGATAGCGCAACTGAAAATTCTGTGTGTGGATAACGAGCGTGACATTCTGGTCGGTATGGAGAATCTGATTGGTCGCTGGGGATGCGATGTGCGAACTGCGGGGGATCTGGTCGAGAGCTTGAAGTGTCTGGAAGACAGTTGGCAACCGGACGTGATCTTCTCGGATTATCGACTCGATAACGGGCGCACTGGCCTCGAAGTTCTGCAGCAATGTCGCTTGAGACTGGGTGATAGCTTCGAAGGAGTGATCATTAGTGCTGATCGTACTGATGACATGTTAGCGGCAATCAAAGCGCATGGTTTTAGTTTTATTGCCAAGCCAGTTAAGCCACTGAAACTCAGGGCTGTGCTCAATCGTGTCGCTTAATTAGTATTTGGAACATGGTAGGCCAAAAGCGAAGCCAACTGTCGGCTTCGCTTTTTTATTGGGCTTAATCAGCCTGCAATCCCGCCTTTAGTCAGCTGGCTTGGGTTCAATAAGCTCGCTAGTTCTTCACGTGGAATATCGGTTTCACGTTCCGCTACATCTAAGATTGATAGACCTTCTTTGTAAGCCATCTTAGCAATCTCAGCCGCTTTTAGGTAACCAATAACTGGGTTGAGCGCCGTCACTAGAATTGGGTTCTTCGCTAAGGCTTCATCAAGGTTGTCTTGACGAACGGTGAAGGTCGCTACGGCTTTATCTGCCAGTGCCACCGAGCTGTTGCTCAGCAGTTCGATGCTTTCAAGCACATTATGTGCAATGACTGGCAGCATCACATTGAGCTGGAAGTTGCCAGATTGACCTGCGACTGTGATGGTGGTGTCGTTACCAATCACTTGCGCCGCCGCCATTGCTGCTGCTTCTGGAATCACAGGGTTTACCTTGCCCGGCATGATAGAGGAGCCTGGCTGCAGAGCTTGCAGTTCAATTTCGCCAAGACCCGCCAATGGACCAGAGTTCATCCAACGAAGATCGTTTGCGATCTTCATGATCGCAACTGCTGCCGTTTTAAGCTGTCCAGATAGGGCAACGATCGCATCTTGGCTGCTGAGATTGAAGAAGAAGTTTTCGCTCGAACTGAATTGCAGTTTCGTTGTTTGAGATAGGTTGTGCGCGAAGGCATCAGCAAATCGTGGATCGGCGTTGATCCCGGTGCCGACGGCCGTTCCACCCTGAGCGAGTGCTTTTACTGCCTCCAAGCTCGATTCAATGCCTTGTTTTGCATGGTCAATTTGGAATTTCCAACCACCTAATTCCTGAGAGAGGGTGATTGGCATGGCATCCATTAGGTGAGTGCGGCCTGTCTTCACCACATCGGCAACCTGCATCTGTTTGGTGGCTAACACATCTGATAAGTGCGCAAGGGCTGGCAGTAGCTGCTTCTCTACCGTTAGTGCCACGCTGACTTGGATTGCTGTCGGTACAACATCGTTACTGCTTTGCCCCATATTCACGTGGTCATTCGGGCTAACATCGCCTTGCAGTGCGCGTGAAGCCAACGTTGCGATAACCTCGTTGGCATTCATATTGGAACTGGTGCCTGAACCGGTTTGGTAAACATCCACAGGGAACTGTTCAAGGTGTTGGCCATCGATGATCTCTTGGCTTGCATCGATAATCGCATGAGCAATATCACCCTCAAGATGACCCAATTGAGCATTGGTGTTAGCGGCGGACTGTTTGATGAAAGCGAGTGCTTGAATGAAGCTTGCAGGCATTGTGTGCGAACTGAAAGAGAAGTTATCAGCGGCGCGCTGGGTTTGTGCTTGGTAAAGTGCATTGGCTGGTACTTTTACTTCACCCATGCTGTCTTTTTCGATTCGAAATTCTTGGGTCATGCTGGATCCTTGTTAGCCAAGTGGAGCTTGGACTTGTTGTAGGGTTTGTTGGAGCGGTAAATACTTGTGTTTACCGTTAGGCTGTTGGTAATAATGGCGCTTTAAACAAAATAGCGGCGTGTGGATCAAATCAAGGCAAACGCGACGAAAGGTCAGGCTGCGTTGTGGTGACTCGATGGCTTCTATTAGGTGAAAGAACAGCTGACGGAGGAACAGTTCGCACAGCAGAATGTTTTCATGCTCACTATCTTTTTCATACTGAAGCGCAAGCTCTAGACTGCAGTCAATGTAGCTTTGGACTGTTGATGGCTCATATCCCTCAACCACATCGCATGCGAGAAAACGGTCTTGTGCTTTGTAAAAAGTGGAATAGATAAGTTGCTGTTGCTGCATTAATCTCTCACCATCGTTAATTTGATGTTAATGATAATTATTATCAAATGAGATATTAAAAACAACCCTTTCTTTTTATAAGTGGCGGGACAAAAAGAAAAAGCCGATACATGATGCATCGGCTTTCTGAGAACCAGTGCCTAATCCCTACAATGTAAGCACTGGTTTATTTTAGTCTCTTGCGAGAGTTGTTGCTTAGTGGTCGTGAGCTGCACCTGCACCTTTAGGGTAACGGATGTTCTCTACCATCTCTTGTACATCTTGTGGTACTTCAGCTGTAACCTTGTTCACCGCGATAGATACTACGAAGTTCAGACACATACCTAGCGTACCGATGCCCTCTGGGCTGATACCGAACCACCAGTTGTCTGGCGTGCTTGCTGCTGGGTTGATGAACTTGAAGTAGATGATGTATGACGCTGTGAATAGGATACCCGCCAACATACCTGCAATTGCACCTTCCTTGTTCATCTTCTTGTAGAAGATACCTAGGATAATCGCTGGGAAGAAGGATGCTGCGGCTAAGCCGAATGCAAACGCTACTACCTGTGCTACGAAGCCTGGTGGGTTAATACCCAAGTAACCTGCACCAATAATCGCGACCATTGCTGCCAGACGAGCGGCTAACAATTCCTGCTTGTCGCTCATGTTTGGTCTAAACCCTTTCTTCAACAAGTCATGCGAGATGGATGTTGAGATTACCAGTAGTAGACCTGCTGCTGTTGATAGTGCGGCTGCAAGGCCACCGGCTGCCAATAGTGCTACAACCCAGTTTGGTAGTTTCGCAAGCTCTGGAGAAGCAAGTACGATGATGTCACGGTTGATCTTCATCTCGTTGCGCTCATCGCCCGAGTAGAACATCTTGCCATCGCCATTCTTATCTTCCCAGCCTACTAGACCAGTGCTTTCCCAGTTTTTGTACCAGCTTGGAGCTTCTGCTGCTGGAACACCTTGCATGTCAGGACCGTTGATTGTCTCAATCATGTTTACACGAGCAAACGCTGCTACACCTGGTGCTGTTGTGTAAAGTAGTGAGATGAACAGTAGTGCCCAACCCGCTGAGATACGAGCATCACGTACTTTTGGTACCGTGAAGAAACGGATGATTACGTGTGGTAGACCCGCAGTACCCACCATTAGAGCTGCACAGATGAAGAATACATCCACCATGCTCTTATTACCTTCGGTATAGGCGGTAAATCCGAGCTCTTCGGTTAACCCATCCAGTTTATCGAGCAGGTAAACGTCCGTTCCTGAAATCGTTGAACCCATACCGATTTGTGGAAGAGGGTTACCTGTCATCATGATTGACGTAAAGATAGCTGGCACAAGGAAAGCGAAAATGAGGACACAGAATTGAGCTACCTGCGTATAAGTGATGCCTTTCATGCCGCCAAGTACTGCGTAGAAGAACACAATACCCATACCGATGATGATACCTAGGTTGATATCAACCTCTAGGAAACGCGAGAATACAACACCCACACCACGCATCTGGCCTGCAACGTACGTGAACGATACGAAGATCGCACAGAATACCGCTACCATACGCGCTGTTTTCGAGTAGTAACGCTCACCGATGAAATCAGGAACCGTAAACTGACCGAACTTACGTAGGTAAGGTGCCAAACAGAGTGCAAGTAGTACATAACCACCTGTCCAACCCATTAGGTATACCGCACCGTCGTAACCAACGAATGAGATGATACCTGCCATTGAGATGAATGACGCTGCCGACATCCAGTCCGCGGCGGTTGCCATGCCGTTTGCTACTGGGTGTACACCACCGCCCGCAACGTAGAACTCACTGGTTGAGCCTGCACGAGCCCAGATTGCGATGCCGATATACAGTGCGAAAGTGATACCGACGAGAATAAACGTCCAAGTTTGAATATCCATGTTCTAAACCTCTAGTCTTCCTGTACGTTGTATTTCTTGTCGAGCGCATTCATACGCACTACGTAAATAAAGATTAAGGCGACAAAGGTGTAGATCGACCCTTGTTGAGCGAACCAAAACCCTAGCTTGAAACCGCCTAGTTGTACGGTGTTAAGCGCATCGACAAATAAGATGCCAGCGCCGTAAGACACTGCAAACCAGATGGCCAGCAGAGTCCCCATAATTCCCAAGTTTTCCTTCCAATAGGCTTGAGCATGTTCTGTTGATTCGAACGCCATTGCCTTCTCCTTTATTCCGATTCCGTAGAATGTTTGTGTTAACGTAATGTTACGATTTGAAATGTAGCAAGGATAAGTCAAGGGATCTGTGCAACTTTAGTCGGGGCGAAAAGTTTAGAAAGTCGCTGTTTTATGGGGGGTAGAACGCAAGTTAACTCAAAAATGTGATGTTACAATGTTGTTAAATTAGCCAAAGGTCTAACGAAATGGCTCTTTTTGATGAGCGAAAACTCAAAAGGAAGAGGATTTTTTTGTGTTGATGAAAGAGAGGTTGTTTGAAGGTGTTCTTGGGGAAATGAGTGGAGTGGCACTGCTCTCAACTAAGCTGAAGCTGAGAGCAAACCATGTTGTAAGGCGATCAAACTTTACAGATAGAAGTCTTTGATACCCATCAGGAGGTTGTTTACTGCAACCGCTGCAAGAATAAGTCCCATGACACGGCTGATGATGGCGGCGCCGACATTCCCAATCACCTTCTGGATCTTCGTGGCGCCCAGTAGCAGCAATAAGGTGATAACCAGCACTAACACCATAACACCCGCGGTAATACTCTGGTCGATCAATGAGTAACGATTATTGTCCGTCAGCATCACAATCGCCATCATAGCGCCAGGTGAGGCAATAGAAGGGATAGCCAGTGGGTAAACGGCAAGATCGGAAAGTTGCTTACTGCACACCTCTTCTGAGATCTTCTGTTCTTGCTCTGGCTTACTCTCACCAAAAATCATGGTCAACGCAAACAGCAGCAGCACGAGTCCGCCAGCAGCTTGGAAGGCGGGTAGTGGGATCTGCATCGCTTCTAGAAGCAATTGGCCTGCGATAAGGAAAAAGAGCAGTACACCAGTGGCGATGGCGATCGCTTTAAGGGCAACGGCGCGGCGCTGTTTAGGTGTTAGATGCTGTGTTTGTGATAGATAAACAGGAACGGAGCCAATTGGGTCGATGACCGCCCAAAGAACGACAAATTGAGTAATGATGATACTAGTAAGCAAGGATAATCTCCCAGAGTTAATGACAGAGGGATGAAGCCGCTAATTTCGCAGTGCTTAAATTATAGCGGCTATTATTCCTTTTAAGTCATCACTGTGTGAGATGTTGCGAAAAAGGTTAACTTTCGGTCTCCATTTGCTGCAACAAGATCACCGCTTGAGTACGGTTTTTCACGTCCAGTTTACGGAAGATAGCAGTCATATGGGCTTTGATGGTTGCTTCAGAAACATTGAGTTCATAGGCAATTTGTTTGTTAAGCAGACCATCAGACAACATCCCTAAAACCTTGTATTGCTGTGGTGTTAGGGTCGCAATTTTTTCCGCCAAATCGCTGCATGCAGCATTGTTGGTGATTAAGCCTTCAGGGAAGAAGGGGTCGCCATTTAAGACCTGATTGAGAGCGCTAACGAGTTCGCGCATATCACTTGATTTAGGGATAAAGCCAAATGCACCGTGACTCTTCACCTGAGTTACAACGCTAGCGTCTTCGCTGGCAGAGATAACCACGATAGGTAGATCTGGGTATTCAGCTCTCAGTTGAATAAGTCCCGACATGCCATTAGCACCCGGCATTTTGAGGTCGAGTAGTAGCAGATCTGGCTCGTCTTCTTTCTTGAGTAGTGCCAGCAAAGCATCTAAAGAATCCGCTTCTAGAAGGTTCGCGCCACTGATCGCCATATGCACTGACTGAAACAAGGCGTTACGAAACAGAGGGTGGTCATCAGCAATGATGATGGTATAGGTCGAGTCCATGACGTTCATACTTTTAACAATTTAGTTAACATTTATTATTGACCCGATTGACTATGCGGACAATATTTATGCACTAAAAGTCTGAAGCATATCCACTTTTGCTGAGAGGCGGGTATGGAAAGGTTTTATAAAAATGTAAAAGCCACGTTTCAGCTCTCATTTGAGAAATAAAACGTGGCTCGTATTTTATCCAGCCAGCGTAGCTATAGCTGGTGGTTTTGCATGTGTTGTAAGAAGGTTTCGGCGTTCATAAAACCCGTTACTCGAGCATTTGGAACATGGTTACCCTTACCGTCCCAGAACTCAATAGTTGGCAAACCTAGCACCTGCATTTGTTTAAGCAGTTCAATGTCTTGAGGTAAGTTTTTCGTCACATCAGCTTGCAGTAGAACAAAACCAGAAAGCTTATTTTCAACATCGGCTTGATGGAAGGTGTACTTCTCGAACTCTTTACATGCCACACACCAATCAGCATAGAAGTCGAGCATCACTGGCTTACCAAGCTTCTTCGCCTCGATAAGCTGGATCTCAAGCTCCTCAACGGTATTGATACGAGCAAACTCAATTTGAGCAACCTGCTCAACACTCTTCTCTGCAAACCAATAATTCAGAGCCGGTTGTGCTGATGCGAATAAACCAAGCATGGCAATAATACCGACTGCGCTCTGTTTCCAACCACCAAATGGCAGAGAGTTTTTGCTGTGATACAGCCAACCAAAAGCAACAAAGCCCAATGTTGACCACAATACCGTTGCCCAAAACTCAGGGATAATGCGCTCTAATAGGAAGATAGGGGCTGCCAGTAGAATAAAGCCAAACACGATTTTGACCTTGTCCATCCAGCTGCCCGCTTTTGGTAGCAGTTTATTGCCAAATACTGCAACTAGCATCAGTGGAATACCCATCCCCATTGCTAATGTATACAGGGCAATACCACCAGTAAACAGATCACCACTTTGTGCCACATAAAGTAGAGCACCAGAGAGAGGTGCGGTGGTACATGGTGAGCACACCAAGCCAGAGATCGCACCCATCGCAAACACACCTAGAGTATTACCGCCTTGCTGCTTATTGCTCTGGTTATTGAGCCAAGTCTGAACACTGCTAGGAAGCTGTAGGTTGTAGACACCAAACATCGACAGTGCCAGCGCCACAAATAGGATACTTAGGCCCATCAGTACATAAGGGTGCTGCATTGCGGCTTGGAATTGCATGCCAGCCGATGCTACAACAAGACCCAGTAGGGTGTAGGTCAGTGCCATCCCCTGTACATAAATGAACGACAGCATCAGTGCACGGCCTTGGCTTAGCTTTCCGCCACCCAACACAATGCCCGTCAGAATCGGATACATCGGCAGTACACATGGTGTAAAGGCAAGGCCAACACCGAGAGCTAAGAATAGTAATGGCGTCCACCAACTGTCGCTAAGCTGTTCAGCAAGTCCTGCTTCTTTTGAAACTGGAGCCGCGCTGCGTTCTTCCGCGAGAGGTGTTGAAGTTGCCTGCTCTGATGTTTCGTTATTGGCCGTTGTATTTGAAGCATTGGCTACGTCTGCTGATGGCGTAAATGGCTCGATATCAATGACACGAATTTCGGGTGGGTAACAGAACCCAGCTTTGGCACAGCCCTGATACTTAACGATAAGCTGAGAACCATCTTGGTAGCTTTGTAGTGGAACTTGCACAAACAGTGGTTGAGTGTAAATGCTTACCTCACCAAAAAACTCGTCTTGATATGGCTGTCCGTTTTCAATTTCGACTGAGCCGATCGCGAGGTTTTTACCCGTAAAATCAAGACTGTGCTGATAGAGGTAGTAACCCTCTTTTACTTGCCAGTCTATAAGGACCTTGCCGTCTTGCTGGTAGTAGTTAAAAGGGAATGCTTGATCAACAGGAACAAAGCTATTGGCTGAGTTGAGTTCAAGTCCTTGGTCGTTATTACCAAAGAGAGCATAGGCTGAATGGGACAAACTAAGCAGTCCAACACACAGCGTGATGAGAAATGCGCGCATAAGTGAAGTCATCTTGATTAAGTTAACAGCGATATTAACTTAATCAGACCTTATTGCTGACTAATAAGTTTCAAATTGCCGCTTTTATTCTAAAAATGTTTTGGTTATACCAAGAGAGGCTTCATGGTTGTTGTGAAACAAAAAAAGGAAGCCGAAGCTTCCTTTTAAAGTTAACTGATTGATTCTGATTAGATGAACAAGCCACCGAAGCCAAAGCCAAGCGCAACCGCTGTTGCGATAGTTACCACACCCGGAATAAAGAATGGGTGGTTGAACACAAGGTTGCCGATACGGGTTGAGCCTGTGTCATCCATCTCAACCGCTGCAAGCAGAGTTGGGTAAGTTGGAAGAACGAACAGAGCACTTACTGCTGCAAATGACGCTACCGCAGTTAGAGGCGCTACGCCAATTGCCAGTGCTGCAGGCATAAGAGCAACGGTTGTTGCGCCTTGAGAGTAAAGCAGCATAGAAGCAAAGAATAGAACCAGTGCTAGCATCCATGGGTAGTCAGACAGTAATGCACCCGCCACATCTTTGATCTCTGCAACGTGCGCGTTTACAAACGTTGAACCTAACCAAGCCACACCAAGTACACACACACACGCTGTCATACCTGAACGGAATGTTGGTGCTGAAGAGATCTTCGCTGCATCGATTTTAGTGAACAGTACAATCGCAGCCGCTGCTGCTAGCATCACAGACATGATCGCTTCGTTACGGCCTAGTGCAGGGTTTTCGATTAGACCCACAGAGCTAGAGATCGCCGCTGCGTAGCAAACCACAAAGCCGATAGCCGCTAGGAAGATGTAAGTCGCTTTCTTCGCTGTAGGTAGGATCTCGCGTTTCTCTTCTGTTGCTAGCTTGATTAGGCCTTTCTCTAGACGCTCTTGGTATACAGGATCGTCTTTAAGCTCACTGCCCATGTAGTTCGCAACAACTGCACCAACCATACATGCGATGAAAGTCGTTGGGATGCACACCATTAGTAGTGTTAGGTAATCCACACCAAATGGCGCTAGCATCGCAGCAAAAGCAACAACCGCCGCTGAGATTGGTGAAGCGGTGATCGCAATCTGAGATGCGACAACTGCAATAGATAATGGACGAGATGGACGAACACCTTGGCCTTTCGCTACTTCTGCAATTACAGGTAGAGTCGAGAACGCTGTGTGACCTGTACCGGCCATTAGTGTCATCAAGAACGTCACGATCGGTGCATAGAAAGTAATGCGCTCAGGATGTTTGCGTAAAAAGTTTTCTGCAATCTGAACTAACCAGTCCATACCACCTGCGACCTGCATAGCTGCAATAGCAGTGATAACTGACATGATGATCAGAATAACGTCAATTGGGATAAAAGATTGACTGGTTGGAACGCCAAGAATCAGCGACAGTGCGATAACACCTGCACCACCGGCAAAGCCGATGCCAATACCGCCAATTCTGGCCCCTAAAAAGATAAAGAGTAGGACAACGAACAGTTCTACTGCAATCATAGTAACACCTCATTTTTAGATTTTATTATCTGAAAACTCGCCACTGAGTGTTCAAATAATAGAACCTTGGCTAGAAGCCACTGTAAGAATTTGTCTCGCCATAAAACCACTCCAAATTTATGGTTAATCGTTTTCGAGACTAAAAAAGGGCTCCGTTGGGAGCCCTACATTCAAACTTACTCGTAGCGTTTGCCTTTATACTGAGGACGCATCAAGTTTTCAACTGAGAAAATGTCATCAAGTTCTTCTTCAGTTAGAAGACCGCGTTCTAGAACCACATCGCGAACGCTCTTGCCGGTTTCTGCACAAATCTTACCAACGATGTCACCCTCATGGTGGCCAATGTATGGGTTTAGGTAAGTTACGATACCGATAGAGTTAAACACGTGCGCTTCACACACTTCTTTGTTCACGGTAATGCCATCAACACACTTGTCACGTAGGTTCACACAAGCATTAGTTAGAATGTCTAGAGACTCAAACATGCTTTGTGCAATGACAGGTTCCATTACGTTCAGTTGAAGCTGACCGCCTTCTGCTGCGAAAGAAACCGTGTTGTCGTTACCGAGTACTTTGAAGCACACTTGGTTTACTACTTCAGGCACTACAGGGTTTACTTTAGCCGGCATGATTGAAGAACCTGCTTGAAGCTCAGGAAGGTTCAGCTCGTTTAGACCCGCGCGTGGACCAGAAGAAAGCAGGCGTAGGTCGTTACAGATCTTAGACAGTTTAACCGCTAGACGCTTCAGTGCGCCGTGAGTCATTACGTATGCGCCACAGTCTGACGTTGCTTCTATTAGGTCTTCTGCTGGAGAAACTTCTAGGCCAGTTACTTCAGCAAGGTGTTTAACCGCTAGCTCTTGGTAACCTTGTGCTGCGTTTAGACCAGTACCGATCGCAGTTGCACCTAGGTTTACTTCTAGAAGCAGCTTTGATGTGTACTCTAGGTTTTTGATCTCTTCGTTGATCGTCACTGCCCAAGCGTGGAACTCTTGGCCCACTGTCATCGGCACTGCGTCTTGCAGTTGAGTACGACCCATTTTAAGAACCGTGTTGAACTCTTGGCTCTTAAGCTCGAATGCACCTTTTAGGTATTCGATAGCATCGATAAGCTTACGTACACTGTTGTAAACAGAGATACGGAAACCCGTTGGGTATGCACAGTTAGTTGATTGACTCTTGTTTACGTGGTCATTTGGATTGATGAACTCATATTGGCCTTTCTCTTTGCCCATAAGTTCAAGAGCCACGTTCGCAACCACTTCGTTTGCGTTCATGTTTACAGAAGTACCAGCACCGCCTTGGAACACGTCAGAAGGGAATTGGTCCATGCACTTACCCGTATCTAGGATAAGGTCACATGCTGCGATGATGTGCTTCGCTACTTCACTTGGAATTACACCTAACTCCTTGTTTGCTAAAGCAGCAGCTTTCTTCGTCATCACCATACCGCGCACAAACTCAGGTACGTCTGAGATAGTTACACTTGAGATGTTAAAGTTTTCGATAGCGCGTAGAGTGTGGATGCCGTAGTAAGCATCAGCCGGAACATGACGTTGACCTAATAGATCTTCTTCGAGACGAGTGGCTTGAGGAGCTTCAACAGGAGCTTTAGATTGAGTAGCCATAACAGGATCCTTAGAGAATTATTCTGATAATATAGTTAGTTATTAGCCTATTCGTTACGCGAAACTCCGTTCACTAGAATTTTGGGCTGATAAATCCGTCCTGACTTATGTGGCACATAATACTGTACCTAGCGCATAAAAATAGTAAGTTGATCACCTTTTTTGCTTTTGTTTCGTCAATCTTTTGCAAACTATTTTTTGAAGATGGGACACGCTTATTTACAGGATAAATTTGTGATTGATACAGCTTTCAACGTACACTGAACACAACAAAGGAGGGCTTGTGTTTCCTATCTTATTATTACTATTTATCTTTGTGCCTATCATTGAGATCGGCTTATTTATTCAAGTTGGTGGCTTCTTAGGATTGTGGCCAACAATCGCTTTGGTGTTAGTGACGGCATTTGTTGGTGCGTCTCTGGTACGTAGCCAAGGCATTCAGACATTAATGTCGGTGCAAGGTCGTCTGCAGCAAGGCGAAATGCCAGCGCAACAAATTCTTGAGGGCGTTATGCTTGCTGTGGCGGGTGTATTGCTATTAACCCCAGGTTTTATGACTGATGCTTTAGGTATGTTGGTATTGTTGCCTGCGCCGCGCGCCGCTATCGCGAAAAAGCTGATGGAAAAAATGGTGGTGAAGAATGTATCCGGTGGCTTCCATGCTGGTGGTCATGCTGGTTTTGGTCAGAGCCCATTTGGAGATGACCCATTCAACTCAGGTTCGTTTAAGCAAGACCCATTTGACCAATCGAAAGGCGGAAACACCTTCGAGGGTGAGTTTGAGAAGAAAGACGACGATAACAACGATCGTAACCGTTTGAACTAATTTCTATCCCACCATCAAAAAAGGCTCTCTCCTTTATTAGAACAAAAGGAGAGAGCCTTTTTTATTGTCTATATTCGATTTCTAGCTAAACAGCGCCTTCAAAACCCATTTGTCGCCACGCTTCAAACGCGATGATCGCAACGGCATTCGATAGGTTTAGACTACGTGCGTCGGGCATCATTGGGATGCGGATGCGCTGCTCCATTGGCATGCTTTCAATTAGATCGGCTGGTAGGCCGCGAGTTTCTGGGCCAAACATCAGTACATCACCTTGTTGGAATTTCGCGTCCACGTGATGACCTGTGGTTTTGGTAGTGCAGGCAAAAATACGAAACTCACCCTCGCGCTCGTTCTCTAAATATTCTAGAAACGCTTCAAGGTTCTTGTGACGTTTTACACGAGCTAGATCATGGTAGTCCAACCCTGCGCGGCGTACTTTTTTCTCTTCTAAATCAAAACCAAGTGGTTCAATCAGGTGTAGGTTGGCGCCACAGTTGGCACAAAGGCGAATGATGTTACCCGTGTTAGGTGCAATTTCAGGTTCGTAAAGCGCGATATCAAACATACTGGTTCACTAGATAGATAAAAAGTAGCTTGAGTATACGGTGGCAAGCTGGGTGAGTACAGTTGCCACCGAAGGATTAAGCGTTGTTAGCGAGTGCCTGCGCGTAGTTTTCGGCAACGGCATCCCAATTGACCACATTCCACCATGCATTTATGTAATCTGGACGACGGTTCTGGTAGCTGATGTAGTAAGCGTGTTCCCAAACATCAAGCGCTAGGATAGGTTCACCTTGGCTGTCCACCGCATCCATCCAAGGGTTATCTTGGTTGGAGGTAGAGACGATTTTCAGTGCGCCATCTTTAACGACAAGCCAAGCGAAGCCCGAACCAAAGGTGTTGATAGCGGCTTGAGCAAACTGATCTTTAAAGCTTTCTAAGTCGCCAAATGTCGCCAGAATTTCTTTGGCTAGATCACCGCTTGGCTCACCGCCACCGTCTTTAGACATGCAGTTCCAGTAAAGAATGTGATTGTAGTAGCCACCACCGTTGTTACGTACTGCTGGTGAATGCTTAGAGATGTTGGCAAAAATTTCTGTTAGAGGCTGCGTCTCTAAATCGGTACCTGAGATCGCTGCCATGAACTTATCGTAATAGGTTCTGTGGTGCTTACTGTAGTGAACCTCCATTGTTTTTGCGTCAATGTAAGGCTCTAAAGCGTCGTAAGCATAAGGCAATTCTGGAAAGGTGTGTGACATGGTAAATCCTCCTTAATTAGAGGATTCACCATAATGATAATGGATCTCATTATCAACTAGATCTTTGTAAGGTTATTACAAAGGGATGATAGGCAAGGTAATTTCCACCTGTAATCCGCCCAGTGAACTGCGACTCGCGGTAATGGTGCCGCTGTGCTGACGAATCGCACTCTCGGTGATGGTTAGCCCAAGCCCTGTGCCTCCCGAATGGCGGTCGCGCGCGGTTGACACTCGATAGAATGGTCGGAATATCGACTCAAGCTCCGCTTCAGGGACGCCATCGCCATTATCATTGACCTGAATTGTGAGTTGGTCTTGCTTCACGCTCATCTGTACATCGACCTTGTCTTTACCGTAGTAGATGGCATTGCGAATGATGTTGTCGAGTGCGCTCATCAATAACTTAGGGTTGCCAGATATCGAGCGTTCTGGAATCTCAGAGAAGGTGAGGCTTTTACTCATCTGTTCTGCTTCGAACTCTGCGTCTTTTAGGATCTCTTCCCATAGGCTCGAAAGTGGCTGGATCTCTCGCGTGATATGGCTATCGACCTGCATGCGCGACAAAGTCAGCAGCTCACTGATCATCTGCTCCAATCGCTGCGCTTCGGTGTCAATTCGCTCCAGCTCTTGGCTTTCTCCCTGCTTGCGGATAGCAAGCGCGTTAGCCATTCTTAGGCGTGTTAAAGGGGAGCGCAGTTCATGAGAGATATCGGAGAGCAGTCGCTGCTGCCCTGAAATCATCTGATTCACGGCCTCGACCATCTGGTTGAAGCTTTCCCCAGCCTGACGGAACTCAGAGGTGCCTTTTTCAAGGGTTGGGTCGACCTCAAATTGTCCTTTTGCGACACGTTGTGCTGCGCGCTCTAATCTTCTCGCGGGTTGGCTAAGTGCCCAAGCAAGCCACAATAGTAGTGGAGTACTCGCTAGCATGACGGCAAGAAGCAGTTGCAGTGGTTTATCAAACAACCTTAGTAAGAAAGGTGGCGGTTGATTCCATTTAACACTGACGTACATCATCAGGTCTTCATTGGCGAGCACAACAGGAACCGGGCCTGCCACCATGTAATGCCCATACAGCTTCTGCTTTGGTACCTCTGGGTTATCAATGGTCGTTACAAAGTTGCGGATCGCTTTGACCTTGTAGTTAGAGTGGCGCTTAGTCGTCAAGACGCTACCGTCTAAATCGGTTAGGTAAATGCGTGGGCGAGAATCTTTGCGACTGCGAGGTGGTCCCTCAAGCTGAAAGACAATCTTGCCAAGGTTGTCTTCGCCCGCAAAGCGTTTCTCTGTGGCTTTAGCGATGCGAGTGAGTTTGTCGTAGTGTTCTGCAGGAACATCTCGTGCAACACGCGGATCTAGGTGTGGCAGAGAGAGCACTGATAAAAGCACCAGTAACATGGTGAACCAAAAAATAGCAAAGATACGTCCATATAAGCTGGTGATTTTAGGTAAGCGCATTAATCTTCCTCAACAAATAGGTAGCCACGGCCACGCAGAGTCTTAATGCGAGCTTTGCCGTCAGGGCGTTCTGGTACTTTCTTTCTTAGGTTAGAGATGTGCATATCAATGGCACGATCAAAGGCCGCGAGTCTTTTTCCAAGCACATCTAAACTGAGTGACTCTTTAGTGATCACTTGTCCTGGGTTTTGAATCAGGTGGCTCAATAGGGCGAACTCGGTGGTGGTGAGATCCAGCAATTGCTCATTGCAGTAAGCTTCTTGCTTGCCCGGATACACGGCTAAGTCTTGGTAGCGAACGCAGTCGCTGGTGGTTGCTTTCTCGTTATTGTTACTCGATTGAGTGCGTCGCAAGATGGCGCGAATGCGAGCGAGCAGTTCACGGTCACTGAACGGCTTGGGTAAGTAGTCATCGGCACCGAGCTCAAGCCCAATCACGCGATCAATCTCTTCTCCTTTCGCCGTAAGCATTAATACTGGGGTTTCCCATGACTCACGCAGCTTCTTAAGGGTTTCCATCCCATTGAGCTTGGGCATCATCACATCCAGTAAGATAAGGTCAATGTCGCTATTGATCGCGTCGAGGCCTGCGTAACCATCATTGGCTTCGGTTACGGTAAAGCCTTCAAAGCTCAAGATGTCTTTTAAAAGGCTGGTCAGTTCCGTGTCGTCATCAATAAGGAGGATATTTGCCATAGGGAGAACCTTGTTGTGTTGTTTACACCTAAATAATAACTGCTAACTATTCGTCAATTTGCACTCTTTACGATTCTTTACGCTTTCTACACGTTGCTTTACGTGTGAGCTTCTATTCTATACTCAAGCGCTGACCAACAGACGCAGACACACAAATGATTATACCAATTTGAGGCAAAGATTATGAAAATGACTAAGAAACTTGTACTAGCAGCTGCAGCTCTTCCACTAGTGTTTGGTACAGCAAGTGCGTATGCGTATGGTGGCGGTGACAAAGGCGACCACAAAGGTATGCACGGCAAGTGCGGTGGCTTTGATAAGAAAATGATGCGCCAGCTTGACCTAACAGACGCACAAAAAGATCAGCTTAAAGAGATGCGTGAAGCAAACCGAGCGGCGATGAAAGAGAAGCGCTCTGCGAACAAAGCTGAAAAAATGGCCGAGATGAAGGCGCACCGTGAGCAAGTTCAAGCATTGGTTCTGGCGGATACCTTCGATGAAGCAGCAGCGAATGAACTGGCGAGCAAAATGGTAGAGAAACAGACAGAACGTCGCGTTGCTATGCTGAAGAAGCAGCACGAAATGATGAGCGTTTTGACTCCTGAACAGAAGACTAAGCTGACTGAACTGCAACAAGAGCGCATGGCTAAGTGTCTAGAGAAAATGGAAAAACGAGCAAATAAAGACAGCTAATGATTGGGCGTGGCACCACACGCCAGCAACATGAGCAAGACTGAAAAAGCGACCGTGTGTCGCTTTTTTTGATCGCAATTACAAAAATTTAAGTGGCTGACTGTCATATTCAATCGGTTGTTGTCAGGTTATACTTTGTGCAATAGTTCAAACAATAGTCAGAATATGAAAGCAGAATACGCTCGTCTTGTGACACTCGCGGCCTGGGCAGCCACTATCGTTGCGACACTCTTATTGGTCGTAAAAGTCGCCGTTTGGTGGGTGACAGGTTCAGTCAGTTTATTGGCCTCGGTAGTCGACTCCCTACTCGATATTGCCGCTTCGTTAGTCAACCTGTTGGTGGTGCGCTACTCGTTGCAACCTGCTGACAGAGAACATACTTTTGGCCATGGAAAGGCAGAATCCTTAGCGGCTTTGGCACAAGCAATGTTTATTTCCGGATCGGCCTGTTTCCTTATTCTAAACGGCGTTGACCGTTTCTTTAGACCTCAAGAATTAAACTCACCAGAGCTCGGCATCTATGTCAGCTTGTTTGCCATCTTCGTCACCTTTGGTTTAGTCCGTTTCCAGCAACATGTGGTTAAGAAAACGGGCAGCCAGGCGATAGCCGCAGACTCTCTACATTATCAGTCCGATCTTTATATGAATGCCGCGATCATGCTGGCACTGGCTTTGAGTTGGTTTGGCTTTGAACATGCGGATCCTATTTTTGCGATCGCAATTGGTGGCTACATTCTTTACAGCGCCTATCAGATGGCGATGGAAGCGATTCAATCATTGCTCGATAGAAAACTGCCAGATGAAGAACTTAAACAGATCAAAAGCGCGGCGCTCAGTATTGAAGGAGTATTGGGAGTGCATCAGTTAAGAACGCGTCGCTCAGGGCCAATTCGTTTTATTCAACTGCATTTGGAGTTACAAGATGAGATGCCACTTATTGAAGCGCATCGCATTTCTGATGAAGTTGAGGCCAAGTTGTTGTCGGTTTTCCCGGATGCTGATGTACTGATTCACCAAGATCCCTATTCGGTGGTATTTGGCCCTGAGAAGCAGCAAAAGTTTCAATCTTGGTAGATAGACTCCCCATTCAACCTAAATGGTAAGTGGGGTATTTTTGGGCTACATTGAGTAAAACTTGCTAATACTTTGGTGATATAAAAACCAGCCAATAACAATTAATGTTGATTCTGATGTGAATCAACAAAGTTATTGAGTAAAACTGTAATACTCCTACAGAAGTAGAAAAGTTACATAATTTTGTGCGATTTGAGTGGTATTCCTGTTGGGGAAATGTAACATAGCGCACAAATATAGATTTAAAATCTTGTTGATATACAATCAGCAAGAGCAAGAATTGATAATAAATTCCCAAATATTGAGGGTGAGCATGATTAAGAAAATCGGTGTTTTAACAAGTGGCGGTGACGCACCTGGTATGAACGCGGCAGTACGTGGTGTTGTTCGTACAGCACTGTCTGCTGGTATCGAAGTTTACGGCATTTACGATGGTTACCTTGGTCTGGTTGAAGACCGTATCAAGAAACTGGATCGTTCTAGCGTATCTGACGTGATCAACCGCGGTGGTACTTTCTTAGGCTCTGCACGTTTCCCTGAGTTTAAAGAAGTTGAAGTTCGCCAAAAAGGTATCGAAAACCTGAAAAAACACGGCATCGAAGCACTTGTTGTTGTGGGTGGTGACGGTTCTTACATGGGCGCGAAGAAGCTGACTGAAATGGGCTACCCATGTATCGGTCTACCAGGCACAATCGATAACGATATTGCAGGTACTGACTACACAATCGGTTACCTAACGGCACTGAACACTGTTATCGACAACATCGACCGTCTACGTGATACATCATCTTCACACCAACGTATCTCTATCGTAGAGATCATGGGCCGTCACTGTGGTGACCTAACCCTAATGTCTGCGATTGCTGGCGGTTGTGAATACATCATCACACCTGAAACTGGCTTAGACAAAGAGCAGCTTATCCAAAACATCCAAGATGGAATCGCGAAGGGTAAGAAGCACGCAATCATCGCGCTTACTGAGCTAATGATGGATGCAAATGAGCTAGCGAAAGAGATCGAAGCGGCAACGGGTCGTGAAACTCGTGCAACGGTTCTTGGTCACATCCAACGTGGTGGTCGCCCTACAGCATTTGACCGCGTACTGGCTTCTCGCATGGGTAACTACGCAGTTCACCTACTTCAAGAAGGTCACGGTGGTCGTTGTGTTGGTATCGAGAAAGAACAGCTTGTTCACCACGATATCATCGACTGTATCGAGAACATGAAAAACCCAGATCGTTCAGACCTATTCAAGGTTGCTGAAGAGCTATTCTAAGCCGGTCTTGGTCTAAAAATGTAAAGAACCGCTGCATTGTCAGCGGTTTTTTTATGCCTGAAGATCAGCGGGTGAGGTTTGGGTAACAGGCAATAAAAAAGGCCAACCTAAGTTGACCTTTCTTCAATTTAAACGGTGAAGTTTAAATTAAGCTTTTGCTTTAGCTGCTGCTTTAGCGATAGCTGCGAAACCAGCTGCGTTAAGCGCTGCGCCGCCAACTAGAGCACCATCGATGTCTGGTTGTGCGAAGTAAGCTTCAGCGTTTTCTGGCTTAACAGAACCACCGTACTGGATGATTACTTGCTCAGCTACTGCTGCGTCTTTTTCTGCGATCATTGCACGGATAGAAGCGTGGATGCGTTGTGCATCTTCAGCTGTTGCTGCTTTACCAGTACCGATAGCCCAGATTGGTTCGTAAGCGATGATTGCGCCGTTTAGAGCTTCAACACCGTAAGCGTCGATAACCGCGTTGATTTGACGTGCACATACTGCTTCAGTTTCGCCCGCTTCGTTTTGCGCTTCAGATTCACCGATACAGAAAACTGGCTTCAGGCCGTTTTCTTGTAGGAATTTGAATTTCTTAGCAACGAACTCGTCTGATTCGTTGTGGTACTCACGACGCTCAGAGTGACCGATGATGATGTGAGAAGCACCGAAGTCTTTCAGCATTTCTGGAGACATGTCGCCAGTGAAAGCACCGCTGTTGTTTAGGTCAGTGTTCTGTGCACCTAGGATGATTTTGTTACCGCCTTCTGCGATAAGACGCTCAGCTAGATCGATGTAAAGTGCTGGTGGAGCTACTGCTACGTCTACACCTTCAACGCCTTCAAGTTCAGCGTTAAGACCAGTTAGCAGCTCAGTTACCATTGCTTTGCTACCGTTAAGTTTCCAGTTACCCATCACTACAGGACGACGCATAGGAATATCTCCGTATTTAATCAATTAATGTAAAAAATCTTCGTAAGAATATAACAGATAAAACGCGTTAGATCATGATTGTGGTCATGTCTTTATGGGATCTTATCGATTGGTCAGAGTAGATAATAGACAGATATCAGTGATCCAACAGACAGAATAATAGTGAACTCCTCGGATTTTTCACGGTAACTTGTTATTAAAGGTCAAACGATTGCGTGAAGAATAGGAAGTAACCATGCCAAATTTAGTTCTTGAGTACTCAAACTCGGTGGATGAGCGAGTGAATGTACAAGGTTTGCTAGAAGATCTCCATCAAGTTGCATTACACTGTGGATTGTTTGATGCACCTTCTGTCAAATCTCGTGCGCTGCGCTGCCATCACTGGCTGGTAGGGGAAGAAGACGACAGTGTGGACTTTATTCATATCAGCTTTGAGTTACTTGCGGGTCGTACTGAAGAGCAGAAAAGGGAGCTGTCACGAGCATTAATGGTGGTACTGCAAGAGCAAGCTAGCCATGTTAGAAGCCTGACAGTGAACATTCGTGATATGGACATCAACTGTTTTCAAAAAGTGATTAATTAATTTTTGCAGCCCCGTTTGGCCGCATCCCAAATTAGAGTGTATTTAAGATGTCGATGAAAGAGTTACTGTTTTCCTTTAAAGGAAGAATCAGCCGTAAAACCTACTGGATTTGGAACGTGTTCTACTACGTTGCCATTACTGGCTTTGCATCGGGGATTTCTGTGTTGTTCCCAGCATACTCTTACATCTTGTTGCCTATATTCTTATTGATGTTGGTGATTCCTGACTTAGCGGTCACGGCAAAGCGTTGGCATGACCGAAACAAATCGAATATGTGGTTATTGCTTAATGTACCCCTAGTATTAGGGCGCTTAGCGTCTCCTATGGCAACTCCGACGGCAGAAACCGTTTCGCCCATTCATATGGTAGCGACGGTTGCGGCTCTGGTCTGTGGCCTGTGGATTTTGGTTGAGTGTGGCTTTTTGAAGGGCACAGAAGGTCGTAATGATTACGGTGATGAGCCGCAGTAGTTTTTCTAAAATGCTGTCTTTCTGAGACATAGGGTATCTAAAGGCTGATTCTTTTAAAGCAAAGTACCCTTGACGTTTTAAGCTTGAAGCATGAGGCAGAGAAAAGTATTGAAATAGAAAGGAGGCATGTCGCCTCCTTTTTTTGTATCGATTCCCTAAGGGTTAGTCGGTGTTTCTTGGTTTAAATTCGATGATGGTTGCTTGTGGTGACTCTGTATTTGACGTGTTGCCCTGAAGTGCTTCCTGAAACTTGCATACTTGGCAGCGTAGCTCACGCATTAGGACTACGTTGGTTTGGTGAGGGTTTTTACAGCGGCTGACCACTAAGTCGATGTGGCTCTGTTGGGCTCGCAGTCTGTCCTGCATGATACTGGAAGCTGAGCAAATCATCTGCTCGCACATATCATGTTTGAGTTGGTTGAACGCATTCGGATCTCGCTGAGCAAGTTCAACCAATTCATCGAAAGGGGGCAGTTTGAGATCGGGTTGAGGATGTCCCATCTTTCTTTCCTTAGTGATGCATCGTGAGTGAGATGCTTTAAGCTTAAGAAAGAAATCTGGTTATTTTTTGTTCAGTTTGTGTTCTTCTCAAATTTGAGACAGTACTGTTCGGTGCCTCTAAAGTGGGATCACTGTGTATGTACAGCGGCGCTCACCGGCAATAATGTGCTCTGAACGACTGATATTACAGTCATTTTTGAGTAGTTCTGTAAACACATTGAGCTCTGATTGGCACAAACTTGGGCAGCGTGTAGCGGCCTTGCAGATAGGGCAGTGGTTCTCAATCAATACGTAGTGATCGCCTTCGTCATGCAGTTCTGCCATATAGCCTTCTTCTTCACGCAAACGAGTGAGAGTTTGAAGCTTGCTAACAAGATCGTCGCAATCGACTAAGGCTTGTTGGTATTGCTTTAGGGTAGATTGCTCACGCTCTGCAGCGACTTTGGCGAGGCCTTCTTTGCCAAATAGGTTCTCAACCGCCTCGATCACTTGAATGGTTAGCTCACCGTGACGATCAGAAAATTGATTGTGTCCTTGTTGAGTTAAAGACCAGTGGCGCGTTGGGCGACCGACTTTTACCTTCACATCATGAAACGCCAGAATCCCATCATCTTCTAGGCTTTGGAGATGCTGCCTTGCACCCATAGTCGTCATACCAAACTCTTGTGCAAGCTGTTTAGCAGTAACGGCCCCATGGCGCTTAATGGTGTGTAAAATTCTGTCGCTTGTTTTCATACTATCCCTACCTCATGAACCTTACTATTATGAGGCAAGGTATTTATAAAGCAAACCATTTACTATAGTCACTCAACGGCATTGCTATAAAAAGAAAAGGCCAGCACCCAAGTGCTAGCCTTAAAGAGAATCGAGTGGAGGTCGTTACTAAAGAATGTGACCAATCACTTCTGGGTCTTTACGCTCAAGGTAGTGAATCGACTTGATACGACGAATCGTACGACAGCGACCGCGAATAAGCAGAGTTTCTGTGGTTGCGATGTTACCTTGACGAGTGATGCCTTCTAATAGGTCACCTTTGGTGATACCTGTTGCCGAGAACACTACGTTGTCGCTGCGCGCCATATCTTCCATCTTTAACACGATACCCGCCGTTACGCCCATTTCAGCACAACGCGCTAGCTCAAGTTCACCGTGTTTACGGTTCGCTTCTGTATCGCCTTTAACTTCATGACGTGGCAGTAGACGACCATGCATGTCACCGTCTAATGCGCGAATGACCGCTGCTGACACCACACCCTCTGGTGCGCCACCAATGCAGTACATCACGTCCACTTCACTGTCTGGCATACAAGTCAGAATAGAGGCTGCTACGTCACCATCTGGCACAGCAAATACGCGAACGCCCATTGCTTGCATCTCTGCGATCACTTGGTCGTGACGAGGCTTAGCTAGAGTGGTTACCACTAGCGTATCCAAAGATTTGCCTAGTGCTTTCGCGATGTTCTCTAGGTTTTCTTTCAGTGGTTTTTCTAGGTCGATAGCACCCTTAGCACCTGGGCCAACCACTAACTTTTCCATGTACATATCAGGAGCTTTTAAGAAGCTACCTTTTTCACCCGCAGCCAGCACAGCCAGTGCGTTTGACTGACCCATAGCGGTCATACGAGTCCCTTCGATTGGGTCAACAGCGATATCCACTGCGTCACCACCAACACCGACATTCTCCCCGATGTATAGCATCGGAGCATCATCGATTTCGCCTTCACCAATAACAATCTCACCGCTGATTTCGGTTTTGTTAAGTAGGCTACGCATGACTTCTACTGCGGCACCATCGGCAGCGTTTTTATCACCACGGCCAAGCCATTTATAACCTGCTAGTGCTGCACCTTCAGTGACACGAGAAAATGCCATTGCTAAATCGCGTTTCATGCGGACTCCAAAATTTTCAAAGGGGGAATAGAAATTTCGCGGCGGATTTTACCATAGTTAAAAGGAAACGTTTGCTTTTTTGCTTTTGTGGCTTTGTTTACGATCAAAGCAGAGTAGAAATTTTAAAATATTCACTGAAATAATCAGTTAGGTAATAGTGCTGACACAATTAACGTCAATATTCGGTAAAAAGCGATGTTTTTTTCATCGAATGGCGCAAAATATCGAAGATATAGAGTGTTTATCCGTGCTCTGCTGAGTAGAATGGGGCAATAAGTGGAGTGAACCTTCAACATCAAATGGATAACTTAAAGGTAGGCCAGAATGTCTTTTGAAGTACTAGAGCAACTAGAAGCAAAAATTCAAACAGCAGTTGATACTATTGCACTTCTGCAAATGGAAGTAGAAGAGCTAAAAGAAGAGAAGCAGCAGCTAGCGACAGAAGCTGGTGAGCTAAAAGCAAGCCGTGAAGAGCTAGAGCAAAAAACTCAACAAATGCAGCAAGAGCACGCAGCATGGCAAGATCGCATTCGCAGCCTACTAGGCAAAATGGACGAAGTTGAGTAATCCACTTTTGCTGCGATAATCGCTGATGAAAAAATGCCCGCTAATTCAGTTAGCGGGCATTTTTGTATCAACTATTCGTTCTCATCGTCTTCGGCATCAAGCTCGAACTCTACATCGAGTGGCTCTGGCGACAAGATAATGCCAGTATTGTCGGCATAGAGGTAATCTTCAGGAAGAAAGCTAACACTACCGAAGTTGACTGGGACATCGACTTCACCAACGCCATCTTGCACGGCTCCTACTGGGATTGAAGCCAACGCTTGAATACCTAGGTTCATATCTTCCAGTTCGTCCACTTCACGAACGCAGCCATACACCACAATACCTTCCCACTCATTGTCTTCCGCCAATAGGGCAAGCTCAGCATCGATCAGTGCTTTACGCAGTGAACCACCACCATCAATCAGCAACACACGGCCTAAGCCATCTTGTTCCAGCACGGAGCGAATCAGCGCGTTGTCCTCGAAACATTTGAGTGTCGTGATTTGCCCAGCAAACGAGGCTCTTCCACCAAAGTTGCTGAACATCGGCTCTACGACATCGACTTGGTCTAGATAGATGTCGCACAGTGCTGAAGTGTTGTATTCCATTCGCGTACCTTTTGAACAATGAGCTTACTTTGAGTATATCGGTGCTCGATCCCTTTGCAATGATTAGTCTGAATTATGTCAATAGAGTTTGAGCTACAACAACACCAGCAAACAATAAGTTAGTTACTAGTGAGCATTTTACGATGACTGGCATCATAGGCGCGATTTGCGCAGGTTTGTCTGTATCCCAAACCGCTTTCCCATGTTTATAAACGCTAATGATACTTAGCGAGAACGGCAGGCTGATCCAAGCGGGTTTATCTTGAATCAGTAGGTAACTGGCAAAAGCGAGTACCGCCACACTTAGCAACACAAAATGATATTGCTTGGCTTTGCGTTGACCGAGTCGAACCGCCATGGTGCGTTTACCGCATTCACTGTCGTTCTCAATATCACGCATGTTGTTGATGTTCAGTACCGCCACCGCCATTAAGCCACAGCCCAATGCAGGCAAGAATAAGCTAGGCTCGATGTGTCCAGTGTGTAGAAAGTAGGTTCCAGAGACACCCAGTAGCCCGAAGAAGATAAATACCGATAGGTCACCTAGGCCAATATAGCCGTAAGGTTTTTTACCTACGGTGTAGGCAATCGCTGCGGCAATCGCCAGCACACCCAAACCGATGAAAGAGAGAATGCTCTCAATCGAGGTCAATGCGTGAAAAATTAAGATAAGCCCAGCAATCATAGTAAACACAATGTTTAGGATGATGGCTTGCTTCATGGTTGCGGCAGAGACAGCACCCGACTGCATCGCTCGCATTGGGCCTAGACGATTTTCATTGTCGGTCCCTTTTACCGCGTCTCCATAGTCGTTAGCGAGGTTGGAAAGGATCTGCAGCAAGGTTGCGGTGAGAAAAGCCAACAAAGCAATGGATAGAGAAAACTGATCGCTAGCGAACGCTAAACTACTTCCTGTAAGAATAGAGACGAGTGCGAGAGGCAGAGTTTTTGGTCGTGCGGCATCAAGCCAAATCAGTAGAGATTGTTTCATCGTAGGTCTATTTGTCGTTGTAAGGACACTGTGTCATACCGTATTTCGAGTATACGCTCATTTTTTAAGTAATAAAAAGCCCACTCGAGAGTGGGTCTTGAAATCGGTAATCAGCTTGCTGTTTCTTTGCGTTAGAGCAACAAGTTGGATATTTTTGTGCTACAGAATGAAGCGGCTTAGGTCTTCGTCTTCAACGAACTCACCCAGTTTAGACTTCACATAACCCGCATCAATCACTAGTTTGCTGCCAGCTTTGTCAGTCGCTTCGAATGAAATCTCATCCATTAGGCGTTCCATCACTGTGTGTAGACGACGTGCACCGATGTTCTCGGTAGTTTCGTTTACTTGCCATGCCGCTTCTGCGATCTGAGTGATGCCGTCTTCAGTGAACTCTACGTCCACTTCTTCGGTCTTCATGAGAGCGATGTACTGCTCCGTTAGAGACGCTTTTGGCTCAGTTAGGATACGTTTGAAATCGTGGCTTGATAGCGCTTCAAGCTCAACACGGATTGGTAGACGACCTTGCAGTTCAGGAATCAGATCCGATGGCTTAGCCACTTGGAATGCACCTGAAGTTACAAACAGGATGTGGTCTGTTTTTACCATACCGTGCTTGGTTGATACTGTGCTGCCCTCAATCAGAGGCAGTAGGTCACGCTGAACACCTTCGCGAGACACATCTGGACCAGAGCTATCACCACGCTTACAGATCTTGTCAATCTCATCGATAAATACGATGCCGTTGTTCTCAACGTTGTAGATTGCGCTCTCTTTCAGCTCTTCTTGGTTAACCAATTTTGCCGCTTCTTCTTCGGTCAGTGCCTTGAATGCGTCTTTTATTTTCAGCTTACGCTTTTTCTTGGTGTCACCTGCAAGGTTTTGGAACATGCCTTGTAGCTGGTTAGTCATCTCTTCCATGCCTGGAGGCGCCATGATTTCAACGCCCATTTGTGGTGCTGCAACATCGATTTCGATCTCTTTGTCGTCTAGCTTACCTTCGCGCAGCTTTTTGCGGAAAATCTGACGCGTGTTTGATGAGCCTTCATCAGCTTGCTCGTTTTGACCCCAAGCGTCGCGAGCTGGCGGAAGTAGAGCATCAAGGATACGCTCTTCTGCTTGCTCTTCAGCGCGGAATTTCACTTTCTCCATCGCTTGCTGGTGAGTCATCTTGATCGCAACATCCGTTAGGTCACGGATAATGGTTTCGACTTCTTTACCAACGTAGCCCACTTCCGTGAATTTTGTTGCTTCTACTTTGATGAAAGGCGCGTTTGCGAGCTTAGCAAGGCGGCGAGCAATTTCAGTTTTACCCACACCGGTTGGACCGATCATCAGAATGTTCTTAGGTGAAACCTCAACACGTAGGCTCTCTTCTAGCTGCATACGGCGCCAGCGGTTACGTAGAGCGATAGCGACAGAGCGCTTCGCGTTGTCTTGGCCAATGATGTGGCGGTTCAGTTCATGAACAATTTCACGAGGGGTCATTTCAGACATGTCTATTCCTTAATTCTTGAATCACTGTTGGGTGCAATATTGGTTTGAGTCTTATTCCGGTTTCGGTAGCTCAACGGTGCTTTCTAGTTCTTCAACAGTGTGGTGATGGTTGGTGAACACACAGATGTCGCCTGCAATAGTTAGCGCCTTCTCTGCGATTTCACGTGCATCTAAATCAGTATTTTCTAGTAGGGCTGTTGCTGCTGCTTGTGCAAAGTTGCCGCCAGAACCAATCGCGATTAGGTCATGCTCAGGCTGCACTACGTCACCATTACCAGTGATGATCAGTGATGCCGTTTCATCGGCTACTGCCAGCAGTGCTTCTAGTTTGCGCAGAGCGCGATCACTACGCCAATCCTTCGCCAGCTCAACGGCAGCTTTGGTAAGGTGGCCTTGGTGCATTTGCAGCTTGCTTTCAAATTTTTCGAATAGCGTGAAAGCATCTGCAGTACCGCCAGCGAAACCTGCCAGTACTTTGTTGTTGTATAGGCGACGTACTTTACGGGCATTGCCCTTCATTACTGTATTGCCTAGAGATACTTGTCCATCACCCGCGATGACGACTTTATTATTACGACGTACAGATACAATGGTAGTCACGAGTAGGGCCTCTTTATCTTTTTATCTTTGGGTATAAAAACAATATGAGGATGGCCTACTGAGAATTCAAGTTGCCATAGTGGAAGTAGGGCAATTTATGCTTGATAGAACAGCAGAAAATTGTGTTTGCCGACCAATAGAAAATGGTGTTGGCTCAGAAAGCAGAAAACCTCCGAAAGCGGAGGTTTTCATTATGATATTTATTGGTCTTTCCAAATTGCACACGGCTCGATTTTGGCTCTTTGTAGCTTATGGCGATCACGCTCAGCGTCACGCTTAAGTTTGTATGGGCCAAGCACCACTCGATACCAGCTGCTGCCGTCTTTTTTACGGATCTCACTAGAGATGCCTTGGAAGGCGATATCCAACTTACGCGCTTCAGCTTGAGCGGATGTCTTATACGCACCACACTGCATGATGTATGGCACTTTAGATACCTGTTGCTCTTTGGCTTTCACTTCAACTTCGCGACTTGGCAAGGTTTCTACGTAATCCCACTTTTCTTCTGGTGGCGGTGGAATCACTTTCGCTGGCTTAGGTTTTGGTTTGGGCTTAGTCACCACAGTCGGTGGAGGCGGCTCAGGATCATTGCTTAGCAGGTACAAGCCGTAGCCAAAGCCACCGGCCAGTAAGATCGCCAAAAGACCACTGCGCCATGGTTTTCGGCGAGGGGCAGGTTTTTTAGCCGTGCGTTTATTTCCACGACCGCGCTTTACATAATCTCTATTAGCCACAAGTCTTTCAAATGTTGGTGATTCTGCACCCATGGTAATCCAGAATGCGCGAGGATAATAGTGTAGAAATGGAAGCGGCACATCAAAATGTGCCGCAGATTTATGTGTCTATTTTCATGGATTAAAGGCGGGGTGGCGCCGTACTTCCACGAACGACCAATTTCGCCTCAAGCAGACGAGAGCCCGCTTGAACATCGTTACCTTTGAGCATATCAAGCATCATTAACATTGCTTGGCGTCCAATCTCGTAGCGAGGCTGAGAAATGGTGGTCAACGGTGGATCGCAATATTGTGCGAATTGAATGTCATCGAAGCCGACAATCGATAGGTCATGTGGGACGCGTAATCCTAATTTCTTCGCCTCTTGAATCGCACCAATAGCCATTGCGTCATTGTGACAGAAGATAGCAGTTGGTTGCTCTGGTAGTGCGAGCAGTTGACGAACCGCTTGTGCACCTGCCTCAAAGGTAAAGTCACCAACGGTGCTGTAGGCTGGGTTCATAGTAACCCCTGCGCGTCGTAGAGCTTGTTGATAGCCCTGTTGACGGAATTGGCAGAGAGTTGCTGATGTCGGGCCGGAGATTTGCGCGATACGTTTGTGACCCAGTTGAGCTAGGTAGTTCACCGCTTCAAATGCAGAAGTCAGGTTATCGATGTGTACAGTGGGCAACTCAAGCTCTGGGGCGAACTCACATGCCATTACCATTGGTGGCAGGTTTTTCTGCTCTGCTTTGCTGACATCGAATGGGTGGTCTGTGCCGAGTAGTAGCATGCCGTCTGCTTGTTTGGTGAAAACCAAGTTTACAAACGAGCTCTCACGTTTTTTCTGTTGTCCGCTATCACCTAGAAGAACCAAGTAGTCGTTTTCAACCGCAGCGTCTTCAATACCGCGAATGATCTCAGCGAAGTAGGGATCACAGATATCAGGAACGATGGTGATGATGGTTTTAGATTCGTTGCGACGTAAATTTCTAGCTAAAGTGTTGGGTGAGTATCCAGCTTCGAGTACCGCTGTTTCAACTCGTTTTCGAGTGCTCACCGATACTTTTTCAGGGTTCATTAGCGCTCGTGATACCGTCGCTGTTGATACGCCTGCCAACTGGGCAACATCCTTCATTGTCGCCATAAATTAAACCCTCTCTAATTCCTTTGTTGCCTCTGACTAAGGCGTGAATAATTATATAATTGATTGATATTATGAAAGTGTTGCTAACACTTTTTTTATTGCAATATTTTATGTGTTTAGCCGATACAAAGTTACGGCTAGATTAACAAAAATCACATGACTAGTGTGAAGTTGTTCACGATAAATATGAAATTTCCGTGAATAAACCTATCAGTAGTTTTAAGCCAGTAAGGTTTAGCTGAGATCTTGCGGCTCAATATCAAGCGACCAGCGTACCTTTTTTGCGAGCGGCAACATATTTATCGCAGGTTTTGCGCTCATGAGTAACTTCTGCATAAGTGAGCGAGTTTGGGTTTGCAAAATCAACTGCCAGCGCGATTTTCCTGCACGTTTCGCCAATGGTGCTGGAGTCGGTCCAAGCACCATGCAGAACTGATCAAACAGTGGGTGCGACTCTAAGGTGTGACGTACTTGTCTTAAGAACTCTTCAACAAGATGTGGGTCATTCGCTTCTGCGCGGAATAACGTCATAAATGTATACGGCGGCAGCATCGCTTGTTTTCGCTCAGCCAACGCTGTCTGAGCAAAATGGTTGTAGTCTTTGTGCAGCAATGCTTGCAGCAGCCCATGTTCTGGATGATGGGTTTGCAAAATCACTTCACCCGGCTTGCTTGCACGTCCGGCGCGCCCTGCAACTTGAATAAACAGTTGAGCTAGGCGCTCAGAGGCTCGAAAATCGCTGCTGTAGAGTGAGCCATCGACGTCGAGTAGCGCAACCAGAGTGACATCTGGAAAGTGATGCCCCTTGGCGAGCATCTGGGTGCCGATAAGAATTTGGTATTCCCCACGACGTATTGACTCTAATGCGTTTTCTAGGCTTCCCTTGCGACGTGTGCTATCGCGGTCAATGCGTATGGTTTTGTATTCAGGGAATAGCTGTTCAAGTTGCGTTTCTAGCTGCTCAGTGCCGACACCTACGGTAACTAGGTTAGCGGAGCCACACCCTTGGCATTGATGAATAATATGCTGCTGGGAGCCACAGTGGTGGCAACGCATCTCATTGCTGTATTGATGATAGGTGTAGTAGGCGTCACAGCGTTTGCACTCTGCCGTCCAACCACAATCATGACACATTAATGCTGGAGAGAAACCACGACGGTTTAAGAACAGCATGACTTGGTTGCCAGATTTGAGGTGTCTTTGCATCTCAGCAATCAAAGACGCCGATAAGCCACTCTCAAGATACTCTCCCTTAACATCCAGAACCTTGTTCGTGGTTGGTACTGCGGCTCCGGCACGTGAACTCAATGTCAGGTGGCCGTACTTACCAATTTGCGCATTGTGCAGGGTTTCAAATGCGGGGGTTGCTGAGCCAAGCACAATCGGAATTTGGGCTTTATGAGCACGCATAATCGCGACATCACGAGCATGGTAACGAAGGCTGTCCTGCTGCTTATATGATGCATCATGCTCTTCATCGACAATAATGATGCCGAGGTCAGCAAATGGCGTAAACAGGGCCGAACGCGTACCTATCACAATGCCTGCGATCTTATCTCGTGCAGATAGCCATGCATTTAGGCGCTCAGAGTCATTTAACCCCGAGTGCACAACTTCAATCGGTACATTAAAGCGTTTCTTAAAGCGGTTAATGGTTTGCGGGGTCAGGCCGATTTCAGGAACCAGAACTAAGGCTTGTCTACCTTGCTCTAGTACCGGCTTAATCATATTTAGGTAAACTTCTGTTTTACCTGAACCCGTAACACCTTCTAACAGGAAACAGCCAAAGTCGGTTTGGCTATTCACCGTCGCAATCGCGATCGCTTGTTCTTCGTTGAGCTTTGGCTTGTCTTGGTCGTTTTCAAGATCGCTTGGCCATGCATAACGTGTCGGCTTTTTCTCTCGAGATTCTATCCAACCTTTCTCTTCAAGGGTTTTGAGTACCGAGCTTGAAACCTCTTGGTCAATAAACTCTTGATGCGGTACTGGGCCATTTTCGAGTAGGTGCATCACTTTAGCTTGTTTGACTGCGCGTCCAAATCCTTGCATCAGTTGGTCTTTGCCTAGTGGCGTTATCTGCCACTCGACAAGTGTCGCGAAGTCGGCGGGTTTGCCTTTACGCAGCGCACTTGGCAGTGCGTTCGCAAAGGTTTCGCCTAAGGGATATTGATAGAACTGACTGCACCACACCAACAAGGAGTAGACTGAGTCTGGCCAGACAGGCTGATTATCGAGCAGGGCTTTAATGGGTTTAAGCTTATCGAATTCAAACTCGGACTCATTGACCAGTGCGGTGACGATACCTGTCAGAGTTTGGCGACCAAAAGGAACGGATACGCGTCCGCCAATGATAGGAAACAAGTGACTCGGAATCTTATAGTCAAATTGTCTATCTAAAGGGACTGGCAGAGCCACTCGGGCTATCGTTGGACGCATAGATTCGCTTGTTAATTCTAGAAAGTGCAGGGCAAACAGTCTAAAGGATAAGGACGTTAAATTCGAGAAGCAGTTTAGTGATGCAAGTTATCGAGATGCGTATGCAAAGCATAAAAAGGCAATAAAAGAAGAAATCATGCAATAGTGGCGAAAAAATCATCCAAACTGGTTGATCCTGCCTCATAGATTCATTACTATACGGCGCCTTAAAGGTATGGCTTCATCACATTTTTGTGGGACGCGGTGTCTTTAATTTATTTTTTAACAACGTGTGGTGTCCGGCTTAGAATCGGATGGCGACACGGCCTAATTGAGGTTTTCCCATGAAAGTTGGTATCCACCCAGAATACAAAGCTGTTAAAGCTACTTGCTCTTGCGGCAACGAGTTCGAATTCAACTCAACTCTAGACAAAGATTCTATCCACCTAGACGTATGTGACAAATGTCACCCGTTCTACACTGGTAAGCAACGTATCGTTGATACAGGCGGCCGTGTTGATCGCTTCAACAAGCGTTTCGGTGCTCTATCTAGCAAGAAGTAATTCTCGCTTAGTAGACATGAAAAAGGACACTTCGGTGTCCTTTTTTGTTTTCTGGTGTTTAGTAATTTCAACTGGGCACTGGTCTTATTAGTAGTGAATTCTCGTTTTTTAATGAGACAGGGGGCTTTACCACCTAGGAACTTTGAAGTACATCCATTAATATAAAATAGATTCCCCCAAATAATAATATTCTAGGAAACCTACACCCATGTCTGATGACACTCTCCAAGCTCAATCTGAAGAACTATCACCTCAAGAACAATTCCGTCAGCAAGCTCTTGATTATCATGAGTTCCCAATTCCTGGCAAAATTGCCGTTGAACTGACAAAGTCTGCAAATTCTGCAGAAGATCTGGCCCTCGCTTACAGCCCAGGTGTGGCTGAGCCAGTTCGTGAAATCGCACAGAACGTTGATAACGTTTATAAGTACACTGGTAAAGGCAACATGGTTGCAGTTATCTCTAACGGTACAGCGATTCTTGGCCTAGGTAACTTAGGTCCTATTGCTTCTAAACCTGTAATGGAAGGTAAAGCGCTGCTGTTTAAGCGTTTTGCAGGTTTAGATTCTATCGATATTGAAGTAAAACACCGCACAATCGATGAGTTCGTTGATACGGTAGCGAACATTGCTGATACATTCGGTGGTATCAACCTAGAAGACATCAAAGCACCTGACTGTTTTGAGATTGAACGTCGCCTAATCGAGCGTTGTGATGTTCCAGTATTCCACGATGACCAACACGGCACTGCGATCGTAACGGCTGCGGGTATGCTGAACGCGATTGAGCTTCAAGGTAAGAAGCTAGAAGAGTGTAAGATTGTTTGTTTGGGTGCGGGTGCAGCAGCGGTTGCGTGTATGGAACTGTTGATCAAATGTGGCGCACAGCGCGAGAAGATCTACATGCTAGACCGTAAAGGTGTTATCCACACTCGTCGTGATGACCTGAACGAATACAAGCAGCTGTTTGCGAACAACACTGATAAGCGTACTCTAGAAGATGTTATTGATGGCGCAGACCTATTCCTAGGTGTATCTGGTCCTAACCTATTGCCAGCAGAAGCGCTGAAGCTAATGGCTGATAAGCCAATCGTATTCGCATGTTCTAACCCAGATCCAGAGATCAAGCCAGAGCTTGCGCACGAAGTACGTAGCGACCTTATCATGGGTACTGGTCGTAGTGATTACCCGAACCAGGTAAACAACGTTCTTTGCTTCCCATTCATCTTCCGCGGTGCTCTTGATGTGCGTGCAAGCGAAATCAACGACGCAATGAAGTTAGCAGCGGTTGAAGCGATTCGTGAACTTGCGAAAGAAGAAGTACCTGCAGACGTACTAAAAGCAGCAGGTGCTGATTCACTTGAGTTTGGTAAAGGATACATCATTCCTAAGCCGATGGATCCACGTCTATTGCCTCGCGTTGCTAAAGCGGTTGCTCAAGCAGCGGTTGAATCAGGTGTGGCTCGTATCGAGATGCCTGCAAACTATATGGCATAGAGACTGGATGGCGTAATCGTCGTGTAGTTGAGCGAAGAGAATAATAAAAAACCGACTCATTGGAGTCGGTTTTTTTGTGCCTATTGTTCAGGTTAAATGAATCAGGCAATAGATATGGCTCAGCTAAAGCGAATCAAAATTGAAGGTAGTGACTGAGTTATGATTATTCTTCGTCAAATGCTTCGAACTCGATGCCCATCTCTGTCATCAGCTTTTTCACTTCAGCAGGGATGTCGTCTGGGCGATCTTTACGCAGGTCTTCATCTGTTGGTAGAGGCTGGCCAG
The DNA here is from genome assembly GCF_024347475.1 of Vibrio fortis. Classification (NCBI taxonomy): domain Bacteria; kingdom Pseudomonadati; phylum Pseudomonadota; class Gammaproteobacteria; order Vibrionales; family Vibrionaceae; genus Vibrio; species Vibrio fortis. The sequence continues at coordinate 2,996,341 of NZ_AP025487.1, read as the reverse complement.
TATATGCATGCAGAAAGGCTTCACATAGTAGCTCACTGTTTGTTGCATGGCGTAGGTTGTTAATCTGGCGGCGAGTACGCTCGTCAGTTAGAACCTTCAACACTTTTAGAGGGATAGAAACTGTAATTTTCTTTACTTGTTCGCTTTTCTTTCCATGCTCAGCATATGGGCTTATGTATTCACCATTCCAGTCGGCCATTGCGTACCTTCATCACTTTAGTTGTTAGATTAAATTAATAGGGGTGATTTTAGCGGGATTTACCGCCATAAGCAAAGACATATAGACGTCTAGAAGTGTTGACGTCTCATTCTTATGAAAGTAAAGTGAATAACATATATCTAACACAGCCGCAAAACCCCGACAAGCCGCTGTGATTCTCAGACGCCAAAACCTGTAAGGAAACACCTATGAGCAGCCGGAAACCAGCAACCATCGCCGTACGTACTGGTATCGAGTCAGACACTCAACATCATGCCGTTGTTCCACCCATTTATCTGTCGACCAACTACGGTTTTCCCGCTTTTGGTGAAGTTCCTAAGTATGATTACACTCGTTCAGGCAACCCAAACCGAGGCTTGCTAGAGACAGCTCTGTTTGAATTGGAATCAGGCAAGGGAGCAGTGGTGACTAACTGTGGTACGTCAGCACTTAATCTATGGGTCTCGGCGTTTCTTGGTAGTGACGATCTGATCGTGGCGCCACACGACTGCTACGGTGGTACTTACCGTCTTTTCAATACGCGTTCACAAAAGGGTGATTTTAAGGTGCTGTTTGTTGATCAATCGGATCAAGCGGCATTCGATGCTGCGATCGCACTGAAACCAAAGTTGATCTTGTTGGAAACACCATCAAACCCACTCGTTCGCGTAGTTGATATTGCTGAGACTTGTCGCAAGGCAAAAGAGGTGGGTGCGTTGGTGGCGGTGGATAACACCTTTTTGACTCCGGTGTTCCAAAAGCCTCTAGAGCTTGGTGCGGACTTTGTTATCCACTCAACCACCAAATACATCAATGGTCACTCAGATGTGATTGGCGGCGTAGTGATTACGAAAACTGAAGAGCATGCCGAAGAGCTGGCTTGGTGGGGCAACTGTATTGGTGCAACGGGGACACCATTTGATAGCTATATGACACTGCGCGGTATCCGTACCCTGGGTGCACGTATGCGTGTTCATGAAGAGAGCTCTCGTGAAATTCTAACGGCGCTGCAGAAACAGCCTTTGGTCGATACCATTTATCACCCAAGCCTTCCAGAACACCCAGGTCATGAGATTGCTAAGAAGCAGCAATCTGGTTTTGGGTCTATGCTGAGTTTTGAATTTGCAGGCTCTTTTGAGGCGCTTAAGCACTTTGTTGGGGAGTTGGAGCTATTCTCACTGGCTGAATCTCTGGGCGGTGTTGAGAGCTTGATTTGTCACCCTGCGTCAATGACACACCGTGCAATGGGTGAAGAAGCCCTAGCGGAAGCTGGTGTGTCTCATCAACTTCTGAGACTGTCGGTGGGTCTAGAAGATGCAGAAGACCTGATTGCTGATCTTGAGCAAGCCTTCGCAAAAGCGCAGCAGTTCATTGATAACGGGGAGCGTAAGTAATGGCTAACTTTCGCCAATTGCATAAATTTGGTGGTAGCAGTTTGGCAAACCCTGAGTGCTATCAGCGTGTCGTGAATATTCTTAAAGAGTACTCTAGCGAGACTGATTTGGTGGTGGTGTCTGCGGCAGGCAAAACCACTAATCGATTGATCGAATTTTTAGAGGCGCTAGATAAAGATGGGCGCTTGGCTCATGAGTGCCTGCAATCTCTGCGTCAGTTCCAGTTGGAGTTAGTTTCAGAACTCCTAGAGGGCGAGGTTGCAGAGCAGTTAACCGTAACCCTACAGCGAGAGTTTACGGCTTTAGGTGAACTAACCGCGCCATTGACTGAAGCACAAAAAGCAGCAGTGCTAGGCCATGGCGAAGTGTGGTCGTCGCGTTTGCTAGCCGCGCTTTTATGTCAGAGTGATCTTCAAGCTGTGGCGCAAGATGCTCGAGACTTTTTGCGTGCAGAGGCGGGTGCTCAACCTGAGGTGGATCGCGCACGTTCATACGCGTTGATTAAAGAGTCTCTTGCTCAACATTCTCATTGCCGCGTGGTGATTACCGGCTTCATGGCGCAGAACAGTGCCGGTGAGACGGTGTTGTTAGGTCGTAATGGTTCAGATTACTCAGCGACCGTGATTGGCGCATTGGCGGAAGTCGATCGTGTGACGATCTGGAGTGATGTTGCGGGTGTTTACAGTGCCGATCCAAGATTGGTTTCAGATGCTTGTCTACTGCCTTTGCTGCGTCTCGATGAAGCGAGTGAGCTAGCACGCTTGGCTGCACCTGTGCTACACAGTCGCACCCTACAACCTGTCGCCCAAAGCGCAATGGATCTCAGCCTGCGTTGCAGTTACCAGCCAGAGTCGGGCTCAACACAGATTGAGCGTGTACTGGCGTCGGGGCGCGGCGCGAAGATCATCACCTCTCTGGATGATGTGTTACTGATTCAGCTCACCTTTGGTCACGGCCATGATTTTGAACGCCTTGAAAGTGAGGTGCTCGAAGGGCTAAAGCGTGCTCAGCTAGAACCGCTGGCTTATGAACTGCAATCTGATCAAAACTGCTTGCGCCTTGCTTACACAGAAGAGATCGCAGGCGGCGCACTAGAGTATCTGCAAGACCATGCGATTGAAGCAGAGATCAAACTCAAAGAGGGCTACTCACTGGTTGCTGCGGTAGGTGCGGGGGTGACTAAGAACCCGAACCATTGTTACGGCTTCTATCAGCAGCTCAAGGGCGCACCGGTTGAATTTATCTCAGAATCTCAATCTCGTTTAAGCTTAGTGGCAGTGGTTCGTAAATCGGAAACCGAAACTCTAGTTAAAGGCATTCATTCTCAACTGTTTCAAGCTCAGAAGCGCGTGGCGATCGCACTGTGTGGTAAGGGGAACATCGGCTCAAGCTGGCTATCACTGTTCGCCGAGCAAAAGGTTGAGCTAGAAAAACGTCGTGGTATGAATTTTGAGTTGGTTGCTGTCGTTGATAGCCAAACTTATTGGTATGACGAACAAGGTATCGATGCTCGTGCTGTCGCGGATCGTTTTGACGACGAAGCGGTGACGTATCAAGATGGAGAATGGCTAACAAAGCTGGGTTCAATTCAAGGCTACGATGAAGTGGTTGTTTTGGATGTCACTGCGAGCAAGGTGCTTGCAGACAGATATCTGGATATTGCTCAGCAGGGTATTCATCTAATCTCTGCCAATAAAGTCGCGGGCTCTGCATCGAGTGAATACTACCATCAGGTGCAAGATGCATTCGCGAAGATCAGTCGTCATTGGTTGTATAACGCAACTGTGGGTGCTGGTTTGCCAATTAACCATACTGTACGAGACCTTCGTGAGAGTGGTGATGACATCATCGCGCTATCAGGCATCTTCTCAGGCACATTGTCTTGGTTGTTCCAGCAATTTGATGGTTCAGTACCATTTAGTGAATTGGTGGACTTAGCATGGCAACAAGGCCTAACGGAGCCTGACCCACGCTCTGATCTCGATGGCTCTGACGTGATGCGCAAATTGGTGATTCTAGCGCGCGAGTCGGGTTTGGATATTGAGCCAGAGAACGTCAAAGTGGAATCCTTGGTTCCTCAAGAGCTGCAAGACCTTTCTGTCGATGACTTCTTTGATAAAGCATCGGCATTGAGTGAAGTGCTGGCTGAGCGTCTAGAGAAAGCCCAATCACAGCAAAAAGTGTTGCGCTATGTTGCTCGCCTTGAAAAGAACGGTAAGGCAACGGTCGGTGTTGAGGCGCTATCGAAAGAGCATGCACTGGCGAATCTACTGCCGTGTGACAATATCTTTGCGATTGAGAGTAAGTGGTACAAAGATAATCCACTCGTTATTCGTGGACCAGGTGCTGGACGTGAAGTAACAGCCGGTGCAATTCAGTCCGATTTGAACAGAATGTCGAGCTTGTTCTAAAACTCAGATCGATTGTCCGAAAGCGTAAATAGCATACTATCCACTAAGATAAATAAGGCTGAAAGCACAATGTGTTTTTCAGCCTTTTTTGTACGTTATTATTGCTTTGCGACCCACTTATCGACTTGAAGATTCCTCACGATCAACTTGAGAAAAATTCATAATCGATCTGTTGACATTAAATCGTATTCAATACATTCTGTGGACATATAGACGTCTAAACGTCGGTTTGAAGGTTTGAGATTTTAGTGGTTGAGTTGGCCACAGGGAGAGTAAGATGGGATACACACACGCAAGTCACATAGACGCTTTGAATCAGAATATTGCTGAGCTTTCTGACAACATTAATGTGTCATTTGAGTTTTTTCCGCCAAGCAATGAGAAGATGGAAGAGACGCTGTGGAACTCTGTACACCGTCTAAAAACACTGCAGCCAAAGTTTGTATCGGTAACTTACGGTGCTAACTCTGGTGAGCGTGACCGTACCCACTCAATCATCAAAGAGATCAAAGATCAGACTGGCCTTGTGGCTGCACCACACCTAACGTGTATTGATGCTAGCCGTGAAGAGTTGATTCAGATCGCAGACGACTACTGGGCGAATGGTATTCAGAGTATCGTTGCTCTACGTGGTGATATTCCCCCAGGTGGTGGTGCTCCAGAGATGTATGCCTCAGACCTTGTTAAACTGCTTAAATCTCGCCATGACTTCGATATCTCAGTTGCTGCTTTCCCTGAAGTACACCCAGAAGCGAAGAGTGCACAAGCCGACCTACTTAACCTAAAGCGTAAAGTGGATGCTGGCGCAAACCGTGCAATTACTCAGTTCTTCTTTGATGTGGAGAGCTACTTACGCTTCCGTGACCGTTGTGTAGCAGCAGGTATTGATGTCGAGATCGTACCGGGCATCCTACCTGTCTCTAACTTCAAGCAAGCATCTCGCTTTGCGGCGATGAACAACGTGAAAGTACCAGGTTGGATGGCGAAGCAGTTTGAAGGCCTAGACGATGATCCAACAACGCGTCAGCTTGTGGGTGCGAGCCAAGCGATTGATATGGTAAGAACGCTAAGCCGTGAAGGTGTGAAAGATTTCCACTTCTATACTCTGAACCGTGCTGAGATGACTTACGCACTTTGTCATACCCTAGGTGTGCGTCCTCAGGTTGCAGCACTGTAATTCAACGCTATCTAGCAGACACAAAAAAGGCTTGAATACTTGGTATTCAAGCCTTTTGCTTATCTAGTGAAAGTCACCAGTGTCAAACTTATGCTAGCGTTTCAAGCTCTAATAGAACTTCTTCTGCCCACATGATCCAAGCTTCGCGGATAAGTAGGTTACGACGCAGAGTTAGTCGCTCTAGACGTGCTTGCTTGTCTAGTGTTGATGGCGTTGCGTAGTAAGCTGCTTCAATCTCTTTGTAGTGAGAAACTAGCTTGCGAGACTCTTCAACTAGCTCAGCCAGTTGCACTTGGTATGCAGCAGATGGTTGAACGGCACAAGCCATCAGTTTTGCTGAGAACTCATCACGTACAGTTGGGTGAGCCGTTGGCTGTTCAAACCATTCGCCAAGAGCGCGACGGCCAGCGTCTGTGATTGAGTAAACTTTACGGTCAGGTTTGCCTTCTTGAGGCTCTAGCACGCAAGTTACCTGTTCATTTTGAGCCATTTTGTTGAGCTCACGGTAAACTTGTTGGTGGCTAGCTTTCCAGAAGTATCCAATGCTTGCTGAGAATTCTTTAGTGATATCGTAACCAGTAGCATCGCGTGTACTTAAAACGGTTAGAATTACGTGTGGTAATGACATGTCTTCAATCCAAATGGTCAATAAACAGTAAACAAATACTTAAACATCAAGTGTGCTTCTTGCGGCACGATATATTGGGTTATGTTTAAGTTGCACCAACACTCTTTGTTGTTGGTTGTGTCACCTTATAAAGCCGTTTATCACCTAGTCGGACTAGCTTGCCTAGTCCAATGCCACGAAATATTTTGATTGGAGTGTTCTCGCAGCGGAGCAGTAGTATATCTAAATAATAAGCATAAAGTAGAATACATGGACAAAATAACCCAAAAAACTGATAAAAGACTCAATAGTGTTTGTTGGGTGAAATAAAAAGGTCGCACTGGGCGACCTTTTGTACTCTATTTAGAATATTATTCTGCTTAACCAGTGTTGCGCATGCCTGCTGCAATACCTGCAATGGTCACCATAAGCGCTTCTTCTAGCTCTGCTGGTGGCGTTTCACTCTGACGAGTACGGTAAAGCAGCTCAGCTTGAAGCATGTTCAATGGCTCAACGTAGATATTACGTAGGCGGATAGATTCTTGTCCCCAAGGGTCGCTCTGCATTAGGTTTTCGTTGTTCTCTACATTTAGCACCGCTTTGATGTCTTTTTGTAGCTGTTCACGAAGTTTTTCACCCAGAGGCAATAGCTCTTCGTCGACCAAACGCTGATCATAGTACTTAGCGATTTCCATATTACACTTCGAGTAAACCATCTCAAGCATACCTAAGCGAGTTGAGAAGAATGGCCATTCGCGGCACATCTCTTCAAGTAGCGCTTGATGGCCTTGATCAACCGAGTATTGAATCGCTTCACCGGCACCTAACCATGCAGGTAGAACAAGGCGGTTTTGACTCCAAGAGAAGATCCATGGAATCGCACGTAGGCTTTCTACACCACCGTTTGGATTACGTTTGGCAGGGCGAGAGCCAAGAGGCAGTTTACCAAGCTCTAGTTCAGGGGTTGCCTGACGGAAATACGGTACGAACTTCTCTTCACCACGAACAACATTACGGTAGGCTTCACAAGATACTTGAGACAGCACTTCCATCAGATCGCGCCACTCTTGTTTCGGCTCTGGTGGTGGAAGTAGGTTCGCTTCTAGAATTGCGCTAGCGTATAGATTAAAGCTGTTAACCGCGACATCTGGTAGACCAAGCTTAAAGCGAATCATCTCGCCTTGCTCTGTTACACGTAGGCCGCCTTTCAGGCTTTTTGGTGGCTGAGAAAGGAGTGCTGCGTGTGCAGGTGCACCACCACGACCAACGGTACCACCACGACCGTGGAATAGAGTCAGTTCAATGCCTTCCTCTTCGCACGCTTTAACAAGCTTATCCATTGCATCGTATTGAGCCCAACCCGCAGACATTACGCCCGCATCTTTTGCTGAGTCAGAGTAGCCGATCATCACCATTTGGTGGTTCTGGATAAAGCCACGGTACAGGTCGATGCCCATTAGCTGCTTCATTACCGCTTCAGAGTTGTTCAAGTCATCTAGGGTTTCGAACAGCGGACATACGTCCATGCGGTACGGACAGCCTGATTCTTGCAGCAGTAAGTGAACCGCTAGTACGTCTGAGGCTGTGCGTGCCATTGAGATAACGTAAGCACCAAAGGCTTCACGAGGTTGTGCCGCAATCACCTTACAGGTGTCTAGAACCTCTTTTACTGGCTCAGATGGCTCCCAATCACGCGGAAGTAGTGGACGCTTAGAGCTTAGCTCGTTAGTTAGGAAAGCAATCTTATCTTGCTCACTCCATTGGTCGTAGTCACCGATACCTAGGTAGCGAGTCAGTTCAGAAAGAACGTCTGAGTGACGTGTACTCTCTTGGCGGATATCAAGACGAACTAGGTGTACACCAAAGGCCTTGATACGGCGCAGTGTATCCAACAGTGAACCGTCTGCGATTACGCCCATGCCACATTCATGCAGCGATTGGTAACATGCGTAAAGCGGTGTCCACAGTTGGTCGATGTTCTGTAGTGTGGTCTTCTTTGGTACTTCTGCGTCGTGTAGCTTCGCATCAAGCACTTCAAGCGTATCCGTAAGGAGCGTACGCAGGCTCTTAAGGATGGCACGGTAAGCTTCGTGCTCATCACCAGCCAGTTCGCGAACGGTGTCGTTGCACTTGGTCATCGACAGCTCAGTGATCAGCTCGTTGATGTCACCAAGGTAAAGGTCAGCCGCTTTCCAGCGAGAGAGACGCAGTACTTCTTTAGTGATTGAGTGCGTAACAAACGGGTTACCGTCTCGGTCACCACCCATCCAAGATGAGAAGTGTACAGGGCGAGCGTCGATAGGTAGACCTTCGCCAAGGAAGCCTTTTAAACGACCATCCATTTCACGCAGGAATTCTGGTACGGCTTCCCATAGTGAGTTTTCAACAACGGCAAAACCCCATTTCGCTTCATCAAGCGGCGTTGGGCGTTGCTGACGAATTACGTCTGAGTGCCAACCTTGAGCGATAAGTTGCTCTAGACGACGCTCGGTTTTCACACGTTCTTTGTTTGATAGGTCGCTTAGCTCAAGTTTTGATAAACACTCGTTGATCTTAACCAGCTTGTTGATCATGGTGCGACGAGTGATTTCAGTTGGGTGAGCTGTCAGCACAAGTTCGATATTGAGGTCGCGTACTGCTTGAGCCGCATCGAGCTTGCTGATGTCATTTTGGTTTAGCTTAGAGAACAGAGATTGAAGTACGTCTGGTTCACAAACGTGCTCTTCACAGTGGCGAGAAATCGTATGGTACTGCTCTGCCATGTTGGTGAGGTTTAGAAATTGGTTGAAAGCACGAGCGACAGGGGTCAGTTGCTCGTTAGGTAAATTTTTGATCTCTTCAACTAGGCTATCGCGGTCAGCTTGGTTACCTGCTCGAGCTGACTTGGAAAGTTTACGGATAGTTTCCACTTTCTCTAGGATTACGTCGCCATGCGCGTCTTGAATAGTGTTACCTAGCAAGCGTCCTAGCATGCTCACGTTACTCTTGAGAGCGGCGTATTTCTCGTTCATTGTCATCCTGCCTCGTAAAAAAATTACATCCATTGTTCCTTGTTAAGTACACAATCTAGCGAAAACTGCTGTATCTAGTCAAATAAAGCATCCTAAGTTTGCAATTATTGGTTATATAAATGGCGAAGTTAGAAATTTTATTTTCTGAGAGAACGAAGGTGAAATTTAATTACAATTTAGCGATGATGATGTCAAAACAGCACAAAAGCGACCTTTCGAGGTCGCTTTTGTTCGATAGTGCGAGCGATATTGAGTTATCGCGCAATAACTAGAAACAATATTTATAGATCGACTTACTCAAAATATTGATGGTTGGGTCGATGAAGTCAAAGCTCAAAAATTCATCTGGCTGGTGTGCTTGGTCAATAGAACCCGGCCCTAGCACCAATGTTGGACATAGCTGTTGTAAGAAAGGTGCTTCAGTACAGTAGTTCACGGTTTGTGACTCGGTTTCACATACCGACTCCATGCCGCCGATAAATGGATGATCATGCTGACACTCATAACCCGGAATCGGCTCGTGTAGTGGCGTGATTTCGATTCTGCCCGGCCATTTAGCTTCGACCTCTTTAAGCGCGCTGCGCAACATATTGTCTAAACCATCTAAACTAATGCCTGGAAGAGGGCGCACATCGTAGTGCAGTTCACAACAGCCACAAATGCGGTTGGCACTGTCACCACCGTGGATGTGACCAAGGTTGAGTGTCGGGCTTGGAATCGCAAATCCCGGGTGATGGTACTCTTTGATGAGCTTGTCGCGCAGTTGCATCAGAGCAAATAGTACTTCATGCATGATCTCAATGGCGTTCACGCCGAGCGCAGGGTCAGAAGAGTGGCCAGATTTACCCGTTACTCGCACTGCATTCGCCACGTGACCTTTATGACCACGAATCGGCACTAAGCTCGTCGGTTCACCAATGATGCAGTAATCCGGTTTGAAAGGGGCATTGTCGGTGAAATGACGAGCACCGAGCATGGTGGTCTCTTCGTCACAAGTCGCCAGTACGTAGAGCGGCTTGGTCTGCTTACTCCAGTCAATCTTCTTTACCGCTTCATAAATAAAAGCGAAAAAGCCTTTCATGTCTGCGGTGCCCAATCCATAGAAGCGATTATTGTGCTCTGTTAGTGCATGAGGGTTGAAGTTCCAGCGCCCCTCATCAAACGGAACCGTATCGCTGTGGCCAGCAAGCAGCAAGCCGCCTTCGCCCGACCCCATCTTTGCCACCATATTATGCTTGCCGGGCTCGACTTCCACGACCTCAACACTGAAGCCTAAGTCTTTAAACCATTGCGCCATCTTCTCGATGACCTTTTCATTGCCGTGATCCCAACTCGGATCGGTTGAGCTGATCGAATCGGTGGAAATTAGGCCCTGGTAGACCTCAAGAAAACTGGGTAATTGCATAATATCTTCACTTCTACTATTGACAGAAAAACCATAAGGCGGTAAAACACATATTAAATCATATTTAGTGAATAAAAAATCAAATAAAACCAAAAATTAGGTATGATTAGTCAAATTTGAACTGTAACTTACCTCAAGAATGGATGTGTGAGAATGTTGAAAACCACGATCATTGGCGCAAGCGGCTACACAGGAGCAGAACTGGCTCTAATGGTAAATAAACACCCTGAGTTAACGCTATCAGGTTTGTTTGTCTCCGCCAACAGTGTAGATGCGGGTAAACCGATTTCTAGTCTGCATGGAAAATTAGCAGGTCTAATCGATATGCCAGTCGAGCCATTAGTCGACCCAGTTAGCGTAGCTAAAGAAGCGGATGTGGTTTTTCTTGCAACAGCACATGAGGTCAGCCATGACCTTGCGCCGATTTTTCTTGAGAACGGTTGCCAAGTTTTCGACCTGTCTGGCGCGTTCAGAGTTAAGGGTGAAAACTTCTATCAAGATTTTTATGGCTTTGAGCATCAGCATGAGCAGTGGCTTGATAGCGCTGCATATGGATTGGCTGAGTGGAATGAAGCTGAGATCAAAGAAGCGCAATTGGTGGCTGTTGCAGGCTGTTATCCAACGGCTTCTCAATTGGCAATTAAGCCTTTAGTTGAAAGCAAACTGTTAGACGAGAACCAATGGCCAGTGATTAACGCAACCAGCGGTGTCAGTGGTGCGGGCCGTAAGGCGAGTATGGTCAACAGTTTCTGTGAAGTAAGTTTACAGCCTTACGGGGTATTTAATCACCGTCACCAACCTGAAATTGCTGCGCACTTGGGCTGCGACGTTATTTTTACGCCGCACCTTGGCAACTTTAAGCGTGGCATTTTGGCAACCATCACCATGAAGTTGGCAGATGGCGTGACGAAAGAGCAGGTACAGCAAGCATTTGCTACCGCTTACCAAGATAAGCCAGCAGTGAGATTACTTGAAGAGACACTGCCAAGAATTCAAGACGTTGAACATACTCCATTCTGTGATTTGGGATGGAAGGTTCAGGGTCAACACATCATCGTTGTTTCAGCGATTGATAACTTGCTGAAGGGTGCATCTAGCCAAGCGATGCAGTGTTTAAATTTACGGTATGGCTTTGCGCCATTAACTGCGCTAGTGTAAGGAATTCTCTAATGAGCCAAAATAATCAACCATTAATCATAAAGTTAGGTGGCGCTGCACTTTCTTGTAGCGAAACGTTGAGCAAGCTTTTCGGGGCAATTTCACAGTACAAACAGCAAGCGCAGCGACCTATCGTCATCGTTCATGGCGGTGGCTATCTGGTTGATGAGCTGATGGGTAAGCTCAATCTAGAGACCGTAAAAAAGCAGGGCCTACGTGTTACTCCGTATGACCAGATTCCTGTAATTGCAGGTGCTCTGGCTGGTACAGCAAACAAGCTTCTTCAAGGACAAGCGATCAAAGACGGCCTCAATGCTGTGGGTCTAAGCCTTGCTGATGGCGGTTTATGTCAGGTAAGTGAACTAGACCCTGAATTGGGTGCGGTAGGCAAAGCAGCGCCGGGTAATTCTCAGGTTCTGCAAGCCATCCTAGATACGGGCGCACTGCCAATCATCAGCTCGATCGGTTTGACTGACCAAGGCCAATTGATGAACGTCAATGCAGACCAAGCTGCTGTTGCTGTCGCGGGCGCATTGGATGCAGAGTTGGTACTGCTATCAGATGTGAGCGGCGTTCTGGATGGGAAAGGTCATCTTATTCCAAGCCTAAACCAGCAACAAGCGGACGAGTTGATTGAAGGCAAAGTCATCACCGACGGCATGATCGTTAAAGTACAAGCGGCACTTGAAGCAGCTAATGACCTTGGCCGCCCAATTGAAGTCGCGACCTGGCGCTACCCAGACAAACTGGCACAACTATTTTCAGGTGAGAGCATCGGTACTCAGTTTTTACCTCAGTAACATGTTTTTATCTCAGTAGCTTCTGAACTCAGAAAGTGAAGTTAAAGAATTAATTAAGTCGAATGGATAAACCCCGAGGAGCTGACCGCCAAAGTGCAGGCCCGGGAATTTAGGAGAAACTCAAATGAGCAAGGTTAAAGTTAATAAAGTTGTTGTAGCCTATTCTGGCGGTCTAGATACTTCGGTAATCATTCCGTGGTTAAAAGAGAACTATGATTGTGAAGTAGTAGCGTTCGTGGCCGATGTTGGTCAAGGCGCAGAAGAGCTTGAAGGCATTGAAGAGAAAGCGAAAGCGTCTGGTGCTTCTGAGTGTTACATCGCTGACCTAAAAGAAGAGATGGTTGCAGACTACATCTTCCCAACGCTAAAAACGGGTGCTTACTACGAAGGTAAATACCTTCTAGGCACATCAATGGCTCGTCCAATCATTGCTAAGGCGCAAGTTGAAGTCGCACGTAAAGTGGGTGCTGACGCTCTATGTCACGGCTGTACTGGTAAAGGTAACGACCAAGTTCGTTTCGAGGGTGCGTTTGCTGCACTAGCACCGGATCTACACGTAATTGCACCATGGCGTGAGTGGGATCTTGTGAGCCGTGAAGAGTGTCTAGATTACCTAGCAGAGCGTAACATTCCTTGTACAGCTTCTCTAACCAAGATCTACTCGCGTGATGCAAACGCTTGGCACATCTCTACAGAGGGTGGTGTACTAGAAGATACATGGAATGCGCCAAACGAAGATTGTTGGGCATGGACTGTAGACCCAGAGCAAGCACCAAATGAATCTGAAACGGTAACGCTGAAGGTTGAAAAAGGTGAAGTGGTTGAAGTAGACGGCGAAGCAATGACGCCATACAACGCACTGGTTTACCTAAATGAAAAAGGTGCGAAGCACGGTGTTGGTCGTATCGATATCGTAGAGAACCGTCTTGTCGGTATGAAATCTCGTGGTTGTTACGAAACTCCAGGGGGCACGATCATCATGGAAGCACTGCGTGCGGTTGAGCAACTAGTGCTAGACAAAGCAGCATTCGAATTCCGTGAAGAGCTAGGTGTTAAGGCTTCTCACCTTGTATACGATGGCCGTTGGTTCACTCCGCTATGTAAATCAATCCTAGCGGCGACCGAAGAGCTAGCACAAGATGTGAATGGTGAAGTGGTTGTTAAGCTATACAAAGGTCATGCAACTGTGACTCAGAAGCGTTCTGACAACAGCCTGTACTCAGAAGAGTTTGCAACCTTTGGTGAAGATGAAGTTTACGACCAAAGCCACGCAGAAGGCTTTATCCGCCTTTACTCTCTATCAAGCCGTATCCGTGCTCTAAACAGCCAAAAGTAACGAATACAGTTACTTAAGATATTGGAAACTGTTCAAAGCCCATTCGCTATTTGTTTAGCGAGTGGGCTTTTTGTTTGGTGAATGCGCATCGGTTTTTACGACTGAATGGCATATAATCCCATCTCACGGCTGCAAGAAATCGTTTTTATCAGCTATTGGTGAATAAATATGTAAAAATAATGAATTTATACTTTATTTTTAATCTGATTTGCCGTAAGTTTAAACCATTAGAAAAAGACTGAATTTCAATCAGACTTATTATTTGCAAAACACAGTGAGCACTGGGCAATTAGGAGATACGCAATGGCATTATGGGGCGGGAGATTTACCCAAGCAGCAGATACACGGTTTAAAGATTTTAACGATTCACTTCGTTTTGACTACCGCTTGGCTGAGCAAGACATTGTGGGCTCAATTGCCTGGTCAAAAGCTCTACTGTCGGTCAACGTTCTAACTGCAGAAGAACAGCAAAGGCTTGAACTGGCGCTGAATGAACTGAAGTTAGAGGTGATGGAAGATCCTGAGCAAATCCTACGTTCGGATGCAGAGGATATTCACAGCTGGGTTGAACAGCAGCTTATCGGTAAGGTTGGTGATCTTGGTAAGAAGCTGCACACCGGCCGTTCTCGTAACGACCAAGTAGCGACAGACCTAAAACTTTGGTGTCGTCAGCAAGGTCAGCAATTGTTGATTGCGCTAGATCGCCTTCAAAGCCAAATGGTGAACGTGGCGGCTCAGCATCAAGGGACCGTTCTGCCGGGATATACTCACCTTCAACGTGCTCAGCCTGTCACCTTCGCTCACTGGTGTCTGGCATACGTTGAGATGTTCGAGCGTGATTACTCGCGTTTGAATGATGCAATTAAGCGCCTTGATACTTGTCCTCTGGGTTCTGGTGCTCTTGCGGGTACAGCATACCCAATGGACCGTGAAGCGCTGGCGCATAACTTAGGTTTCCGTCGTGCAACACGTAACTCTCTCGATTCAGTCTCTGACCGTGACCATGTGATGGAGCTGATGTCGATTGCTTCTATCTCTATGCTTCATCTGTCACGTCTCGCTGAAGATATGATTTTCTACAACTCTGGTGAATCAAACTTCATCGAGTTAGCAGACACCGTGACGTCAGGTTCATCTCTGATGCCACAGAAGAAAAACCCAGATGCGCTTGAACTTATCCGTGGTAAAACCGGCCGTGTCTACGGTTCACTTGCTGGCATGATGATGACAGTGAAAGCTCTACCTTTGGCTTACAACAAAGACATGCAGGAAGACAAAGAGGGTCTATTTGATGCTCTAGATACTTGGAATGACTGTATGGAGATGGCAGCGCTTTGTTTCGACGGCATCAAAGTCAACGGCGAACGTACGCTAGAAGCGGCGAAACAAGGTTATGCAAACTCGACAGAGCTCGCTGATTACCTAGTAGCAAAAGGCATTCCTTTCCGTGAAGCGCACCATATTGTCGGTGTAACTGTTGTCGCGGCTATTGCTAAAGGCTGTGCTCTGGAAGAGTTGTCTATCGCAGAGATGAAAGAGTTCTCTGAGGTGATTGAAGAAGATGTGTACGACATCCTGACCATTGAATCGTGTCTTGAGAAGCGTAGTGCTCTGGGTGGTGTATCACCAAAACAGGTGGCTTACGCAGTCGATCAAGCCGAGAAGCGTCTCGCGCAGCGTGATACCTCAATTGTTAAGGTGCGTCCTGCACGCTTGACCGATGTTGAAGCGCTGGAAGGTATGGTGGCGTACTGGGCGAATATGGGTGAGAACCTACCACGTTCACGCAATGAATTAGTACGTGATATAGGCTCGTTTGCGGTCGCTGAGCATCACGGTGAAGTGACAGGTTGTGCATCACTTTACGTATATGACTCAGGCCTAGCTGAGATTCGCTCTTTAGGCGTCGAAGCGGGTTGGCAAGGTCAAGGACAAGGCTCTGCGATTGTTCAACATCTTGTAGAGAAAGCACGTCAGATGGCAATTAAGAAGGTGTTTGTATTAACACGTACACCAGAGTTCTTTATGAAGCATGACTTCTTGCCTACGTCGAAGTCGCTACTGCCAGAGAAAGTGCTTAAAGATTGTGATCAGTGTCCTCGTCAGCACGCTTGTGATGAAGTCGCACTAGAGGTCAACCTTGTGGAACAAGTGATTACTAAGACAAACGTTGCATAAAGTGTTGATTTTAAAGTTCTTAGAAAAAAGATAAAAAAAGATCGTTTTTCTGGGAACAAATTAAGGGAAGCACGGTCTATTAAAGTACCACTGCTTTTTCTTAGAATTTTCTAAGAAAGCCCTGAAACCGATTGGCTTCAGGGCTTTTTTTATGCCTGCTACTTTTTCTGCCTAACCAGTTAATCGGCCATTTACCTCAATGAGTCGCAGTGTTGTTTAACTGGTTGACGATCTTTTTCGATTCTTTCTTCTTGGTAAGATAAGCCACTTCATGATCCAATGGATCATCAACAGTCCGCTAAAGGCGCTCGCAGCCATTAAAAGTGCTATCGCATTAATGCTCTTTGGTTGGTCTGAGAAAAATAACCACCAGACTCCCCAGCTTAGAATCGATAACACCATCAACTGATTCATGCAGCGCTGGCATCGTCCGAGTTTGTCGCGGATTTTTTCGCTTTTATTGCAGTGCTTACATGTCATCTTGGGTTGAATTCGCGTTATCCTAATGGTCTTTGATAATAACACGTCACCCTATGGTTAATCACGGTGACACCGAGAGAGAAAGTGATGATTGAACGCCAAGAAACCAAACAACGTATGAGTCGTATCGTAAAGCACAACGGTACGATTTACCTATGTGGTCAAGTGTGTGCGGATGCGACACAAGGCATCAAAGAGCAGACTCAAACCATGCTAGACAAGGTAGAAACGCTACTTGAGCAAGCAGGTAGTGATAAAGAGCACATGCTTTCTGCAACTATCTACCTGAAAACCATGGATGATTTCCAAGAAATGAATGCAGTATGGGATGCATGGGTACCAGAAGGTCACGCACCAGCTCGCGCCTGTGTAACAGCAGACATGGCTCGTGAAGCGCTGTTGGTTGAGATCTCGGTAATTGCTGCAGAGAAGAGCAGCAGCTGCTGTTAATTTTTCGGGCAACGTAAGAGATTCCGGACACCTCGTCCCTCGATTCAGGAATGACGGGTTAAGTTTTGGTTTAGTGTCTTAAATAAACCAACGTCATTCCCGAAAGCGACGAAGGAGCGTAATCGGGAATCTGTTATTTGCTCGTTGCCAAAAACAAAAAGGAAAGCCAATGGCTTTCCTTTTTAGTATCTAATCTATGTGTTCTGTCTCAATCCACCGAGATTAACAACCAGGACCACAGTCTAGACAGTGTTTCACCATTTCTGGGCCTAAGTGCAGTTTCGCATTGAGGTCACGCAGTGCGGTTCGTACACCTTCTTCAATCACTGGGTGGTAAAACGGCATGTCTAACATTTCTGATACCGTCATCTTGTTCTGGTGTGCCCATGCTAGCAAGTGCGCTAAGTGCTCTGCGTTTGGTCCCATCATCTCCGCGCCAAGGAAGAGACCTGTCCCTTGCTCACCGTAAACGTGCAGAATACCTTTGTTGCGTAGCATCACTCGTGAGCGACCTTGGTTCTCGAAAGACACTTCACCCGTAGCGAAACATCCACAAGTGCCTAAACGGGTAGTGATCTCTTTGTAGGTTTCACCGACCATCGCGATTTGCGGATCAGAGAAAACCGCTGAGATTTTAGAGCGGCGCAGCCCTGCTCGAATCTCTGGGAAGCGACCAGCGTTATCACCCGCGATACGTGCTTGGTCTGCTGCTTCGTGTAGCAGAGGCAGTTGGTTGCTTGCATCACCAGCAATAAATATCGATGGTAACGATGTTTGTAGCGTGTAATGGTCGGCAATAGGTACACCACGCTCATCTAGCTCTAGAGAGGTGTTTTCTAGACCAAGCTTGTCCGTATTTGGGCGACGACCTGTTGCTGCCAGTACGTACTCAACGATGTTGGTCTCTAGTTCACCTTGCTTATTGATGAATTGGATTTCAACACGCGGCTCACCAGATTCAATGGTAATACGTTTCATGCTTTCGATTTTTACATCAGCATCTAGGTAGAACTCTTCGTTAAAGGCTTTGTCTGCGTAAGCCATAATTTCTGGGTCTGTCACAGGGCCAACCTGACCACCTAAACCGAATAGCTTGGTTTGAACCCCCAGACGATGTAATGACTGGCCTAGCTCTAAACCAATGACGCCTGGTCCAAATACGGCAACGGATTGCGGTAAATCATCCCAGTTGAACACGTCATCATTGATGAGCAGACGATCGCCCAGTTCATTCCAAACCGCAGGATATGCTGGGCGAGAACCTGTCGCGATCACAATGCGTTTAGCATTCACGACAGTATGGTCATCGACTTGAAGCGTGTTGTCGTCTAAGAATTTTGCATAACCAACAATCTTGTCTTGCGCAGGAATTTCATCGACGCCTTCTAAAACAAAACCAACAAAACGGTCACGCTCGCGTTTCACTCGGTCCATTACTTCGCGGCCGTTGATGATGGTTTCACCTTGTGGGTGAACACCAAATGCCGGTGCTTTTTCGATTTGGTGAACACTTTCTGCTGCAGCAATCAGCAACTTAGAAGGCATACACCCAACTCGAGCGCAAGTGGTACCGTATGGACCACCTTCAATCATCACTACACTGTCAGTGTGTGCTTTTGCAGCACGGTACGAACCTAGACCAGCTGTACCGCCCCCGATAACTGCGACATCGACATTGACTTGTTTCATAATAATTTCTCGCAATGGTTAAATTAAACTTACGCGACTCCCTCCAACTCTGATGGTGCATTGAGAGTCAGGATAGTGGCGTTTTGTGGTTTGTTTTATTAGGTTTAGCCTGTGGCTGTGGATAAAGCGAGCCACAAGCTAGATTCAACCCGATAGGGTTAGCCAACCCACTGGTAAGCGGGTTAGCAATTTGGCAATGATTAGCCTAGGAAAGTTTCTAGCTCTTCGCTACCACCGATGTGTTTACCACCGATGAAAACTTGAGGAACTGTAGAGCGGCCAGAGATAGCACGCAGGCTTACTGTTGTTGCATCTTTACCTAGTACCACTTCTTCGTAGTTTAGGCCTTTGTCGATTAGGTTCTGTTTTGCTTTCATGCAGAACGGGCAACCTGGCTTAGTGAACACTGTGATTGACTCTTGCTCTTTGTGCTCAGGTGCAATGTAGTTAAGCATAGTGTCTGCATCAGAAACCTTGAATGGGTCGCCTGGTACGTCTTCTTCGATGAACATTTTCTCTACCACGCCGTTTTTAACCAGCATGCTGTAGCGCCATGAACGTTTGCCAAAGCCAATGTCGTTCTTCTCAACTAACATGCCCATGCCGTCTGTGAAGTCACCGTTACCGTCTGGAATGAAGGTGATGTTTTCAGCTTCTTGGTCTGCTTTCCAAGCGTTCATTACGAATGTGTCATTCACTGATACACACAGAATGTCATCAACACCGTTCTCTTTAAATACCGAGTAAAGCTCGTTGTAACGTGGCAAGTGGCTTGAAGAACAAGTTGGTGTAAATGCGCCCGGCAAGCTAAATACGATAACCGTCTTGTCTTTGAATAGCTCTTCTGTTGTAACGTTTACCCAAGCATCACCTTGGCGAGTAGGGAATGTTACTTGAGGAATTGATTGACCTTCTTTAGATGCAAACATAATGGTTTCCTTAGAGATTACTTTTAATTTGGTTCGTATAGAGCTTAGCGTTTTTCTGCGCTCTGTTTCGTTTTGTTGAGCCCATTATTAGATAAATCCTTTGATAGCTCTAATCGTTTGATGTTATGGTTTTGATAGGTATTTTCTATTAAGGGTTCTCCTTTATAGGAAATGCATTCTTTACACCTTAGGTAAGAGACCAATCATGAACATTCGTGACTTTGAATACTTGGTGGCTTTAGCCGAGCATAAACATTTTCGAAAAGCCGCAGAGGCGTGCTTTGTCAGTCAACCTACTTTGAGCGGCCAGATCCGTAAGCTTGAAGAGGAGATCGGATTACAACTGACTGAACGTAGCCCAAGGAAGGTAATTTTTACTGAGTCTGGATTGCAGTTGGTGGAGCAGGCTAAGCGTATCTTGAATGAGGTGAAGACTTTTAAAGATATGGCGAGTGGTCATGGCGATGCGATGACTGGACCAATGCACATTGGCTTTATTCCAACAGTGGGACCTTATATCTTGCCTAAGATTGTTCCTCACTTGAAAGAGCAGTTCCCAGAACTCGAGCTGTTTTTGCATGAAGCTCAAACGCACCAACTGGTGAGCCAATTAGAAGATGGTAAGCTCGATTGTCTAGTATTAGCTGCGGTAGATGAGACCGCTGTTTTTAAAGAGATCGATGTTTACGATGAGCCACTAAGTGTTGCGGTTCCGTGTGACCATGAATGGGCGGAACAAGATAGCGTCGATATGCTTCAGCTCAATGGTAAAACAGTATTGGCTCTTGGTGATGGTCACTGTCTCCGCGACCAAGCATTGGGTTTCTGCTTTGCAGCTGGCGCACGAGATGATGAACGCTTTAAAGCAACCAGCCTTGAAACGCTGCGTAATATGGTGGCTGCTGGTGCGGGCATCACGTTGCTTCCCGAGCTATCCCTGCCTGCTGAAAAGAAAAAAGACGGCGTATGCTACGTGCCTGCGGTGAATCCAACCCCTTCTCGCCGCATCGTAGTCGCATACCGACCGGGATCGCCACTGCGTGGTCGATTCGAACAGCTTGCAGAAGCGATTCGTACGCAATTAGAAAAATAACGCTATAGAGCTTTGAGCTTATAGTTTACAGATAAAAAGAGGGCTGATACTTAGGTATCAGCCCTCTTTAATTGGTGCTTAGTTGGATTAGAACAGCTCTTCTTCAGCGTCACCTGATGATGAGTAGATATCATCACCAAAGCGCTCGCTGATGTACTCTGTAGGTTCAGTGCCTTTCACGAAGTATTCAAACATCGAAGAACCATCAGATTTGTTGGTCAGGAGACCGGTGTCTCTATCAATTCGCACTCGTACGATATCTTCTGGGATCTCTTTACGCTGCGCAGGTACATCTTTCAGAGCTAAGCCCATGAAGTCAACCCAAGCTGGTTGTGCGGTTTTAGCACCCGCTTCCGCACCAGTAATCTGGTCTTTACCTAAATTACTGTTGTTTTTAGTGCGACCTAGGTTGCGGTTATGGTTATCAAAACCAACCCACACGGTGGCTACAATGCCAGGGCCGTAACCGCTGTACCAAGTGTCTTTTGAGTCATTGGTCGTACCGGTTTTGCCACCAATATCTCGACGCTTCAGTGGTTGAGCACGCCAACCAGTGCCGTTCCAACCTGTGCCTTCGCGCCAGTTACCACCGCCCCAGATGTTGCTGTACATCATTTCACGAACTAGGAATGCGGTCTGTTCTGAGATGACTTGTGGCGCGTATTGTGTTTCGGCATCAACGTCTTGCTCAGCAAACTCGTCAGCAACAGGATCTGTTTCTAGGTTCGCTTCACAGTCTTGGTGACAAACGACTTTTGGTGAAGCTTCAAATTCTACGTCACCAAATGGGCTTTCAACACGACTGATGTAGAAAGGTTCCACATAGTAGCCACCATTCGCAAATACCGAGTAACCTTGAGCCACTTTCATTGGCGTTAAGCTACCTGCACCCAGTGCGATGGTTTCCGAGCGAGGTACTTCATCAATATCAAAACCAAAGCGTGTTAGGTAGTTACGAGTATCATCTAAGCCCACTTCACGTAGTACACGTACCGCCATTACGTTTTTCGATTGTGCTAAGCCAATGCGAAGACGAGTTGGACCCACATACGTTGGTGGTGAATTCTTCGGACGCCACGCTGTCCCTTGGCTCTTATCCCATTGGTTAATCGGAGCATCGTTGATCAGCGATGCTAGCGTTAAGCCTTTGTCGATAGCTGCAGAGTAGATGAAAGGCTTGATACCTGAACCTACTTGGCGGATTGATTGGGTTGCACGGTTAAACTTGTTGTGAACAAAGTTGAAACCACCAACCATAGAAAGTACAGCGCCATTATCAGGGTTCATTGCGACAAATGCGGTGTTTGCATTTGGCACTTGGCTTAGGCGCCAGTTAGTTGGTGCAGCATTAGCGACTTCGGTTGCCTCTTCATTCTCTTCGGCCGTTGCTTCTTTGCCAGAGATAGTTTCGCTACGAACCCAGATCTGTTCACCTACTGCCAAGATCTCTTGTGCGTTTGATGGGGCAGGGCCTTGGCGGTCGTCAGTTAGGAACTTACGTGCCCAGTTCATGCCTTGCCATTCAATCACGCCTTCACCTTGGTTTTTAACCCAAACGTGAGCGCGTTGAGCATCTACTTTGGTCACGACAGCCGGTGTTAAATCACCATAGGTCGGTTGTGATTTTAGGTGTTTAACGATCTGTTCTTGATCCCAAGCAGCTTGCTCGGTTTGCCAAAGTACTTTTTCAGCACCGCGATAGCCGTGTCGCTCATCGTAGTTAAGAAGGTTAGTGATAGCTGCGCGGTTTGCGGCATCTTGCAGAGTTGAATCAACCGTCGTGTAGACCTTCATACCTGATGTGTAGGCATCTTCACCGTAGCGTTCTACCATCCAAGCACGAGCAACTTCTGCGACATAAGGTGCGCTCAGTTCGATCTCTGCGCCGTGGTATTTTGAAACTAACTCTTCGGCACGAGCTTCATCGTACTCTTCTTGAGTGATGTATTTCTCATCCAGCATTCGACCTAGCACCACGTTACGACGATTGGTCGCACGCTCTAGTGAGTAGATCGGGTTCATGGTTGATGGCGCTTTTGGCATACCGGCTAGTGTTGCGATTTCGCTTAGGGTCAGATCTGGAAGATCTTTACCAAAGTAAACGCGTGCAGCCGCACCGAAACCATAGGAGCGGTGACCCAAGAAAATCTTGTTCACGTACAGTTCCATGATCTCTTCTTTGCTCAGCAGTTGCTCGATGTGGATCGCGATGAAGATCTCTTTGATCTTACGCATAATCTTTTTCTCATTAGATAAGAAGAAGTTACGCGCAAGCTGTTGGGTAATCGTACTCGCGCCCTGTTTTGCTGAGCCAGACATAGCAACAACAATCGCAGCACGAGTAATACCAATCGGGTCGATGCCAGGGTGGTCGTAGAAGCGGCTATCTTCGGTAGCGATGAGTGCTTCAACTAGGTGACGAGGAATTTCGTCGTAGCTGACAGGGTTGCGTCGCTTTTCACCAAATTGAGAGATCAATTTGCCGTCTTGACTGAAGACTTGCATTGGCGTTTGAAGTTCAACATCGCGTAGTGTCGCGACATCTGGCAATTCTGGTTTTACGTAATAATAAAAACCAAAAATTGTACTGACTCCAAGAATCATGCAAACCAATGTAAATATGAATAATCGCTTTATGAACTTCACCGGATAATCCCTGATTAGTTAAGGCTGATAAGCAGCAAACCCTTGTACTCTAGACTAAAAACTTAGCTTTCGTTTATTAACGCTTATTTAACCAATAATCACAACCCCTATATAAGCAACGAAATGCTTGGCATGTCAGGAGCTGGTATGGGTTCGTCATTAGTTACAGGTATAGATATAAACAATCACAGCATCAAAGCTGTGGTTTTAAAGCCCGTTGGAGAGTTATATGCCTTAGTGGGGTACAAAGAACTGCCTATTACGGACGACATTTTCACAGATAACCACACCTTGGAGTATCAGAAAACTGTAAAGAAACTCAAAGAACTTAGGAAAGGCTTACCGTTTGGCTGTCGTCATGCGGCCATCTCAGTCCCAGATAATACCGTGATTAGCAAAATCTTGCAGATAGAAAGTGACCTGGAAGACCGAGAAAAAGAGTTCTCTATCTATCAAACCTTCGCTCATCAATCGCCTTTCCCGATTGAGGAACTGAGCTTGGATTTCATTAAATTGGATGATAAGCGATTTGGTAAAGGTTCAACCACCAGTTATCAGGTTTATGCGACGCGCAAAGAGGTGGTGGAAAGCCGCTCTCAAGCGCTGACTAAAGCAGGCTTTCGTCCAATTGTGGTCGACACTCAAGCCCATGGACTGCTCAACATTTGGCAGTTGGCAACTCGACTTTATCCAGAGAAACAGAGTTGGATCATCATCGATATTGGCGTGAATCAAACCTCGCTCGGGCTTATCCCTCAAAGTGGGGTGCCTTTCTTTAAAGACATCGCATTTGGTACTCAAGCGCTCTATCAGTCAGAGTATTTCGGAGATGTTTCAAGCCCTTTTGGTTCAGCAGAGCAGACCCAAGCCTTTACCGTGAATCTGATCGAAAAACTCAAACGGCAGTTTCAGCTCTATGCGTCGGTTAACTCGTTGCAGGCGTTACGAGGGATTTGGTTGATGGGAGAAGGGGCAGAAACACCGATGCTCGTCGAGCAACTAGAGCGTCATTTTCAGTTGGCTTGTGAGCCTCTTAACCCATTAGCCCTGTTTGAAAATAAGGCTTCTACTAAGCGTTATAAGAATATGGATCGTCATGTCTTTGGTATTGCTGCAGGGATGGCCGTGAGTGGCTTGAAATGGCGAGGAGTGAAGCATGTTGCATCAAATTAATCTCCTTCCTTGGCGTGATGAGCTTCGAGCGCAACACAAGAAACGCTTCATTCAGTTGGTGATCTTAGGCACCTTGATGGCGGTCATGGGGCAGTGGGCGATTGGGCACTATTTCCAACAAGAAAAAGCTCGTCAGCAAGCCCGTCTTAACTATCTTGAACAGTATATTGGTCAGCTTGATAAACAGATTCGTTCTTTGAAAGTGGCAGAGCGGGAGCATAAAGCCATTCTAACTCGGTTAGATGTGGTGGAGTCTTTACAGTCTGGGCGCAACAAAACCACTCACTTTATGAATCTGATGCCTGAACTTATCCCAGAAGGCGTCTATGTCGATAAGATTAAGATGAATGGACAAGAAATTGAGATGTCTGGGATCAGCGACAGTACCGCACGGCTTGCCACCATGCTCGATAACCTAGAGCGTTCTCCTTCCCTTAATAATGTTGAAATGCACTCTATTGTGCACAATCGCAAGCGTTTTAATAAAGAGTTTCAAACCTTTAAGGTTTCATTTGGTTTTGTTCCCTCCTCTGTAGATCAGATGCCAGCACTTAACGCAGCTCAAGGGGCGTCACATGGTTAATTTTCAAGATCTCGATGTCGATGAAATTACGGAGTGGCCGCTGTTACCGCAGCTGTTGGTGATCGTTTTACTGATGTTAATCATCCAAGGCTTCGGAGCTTGGTTCTATGTAATGCCACTCAATGACGAGTTAGAGCAGATGAAACAGCAAGAGCAGACGCTAAAAACCACCCTTCGAATTAAAGCCAATAAAGTGGCCACTTTGCCTGCGTTGCAGAATCAACTCGATGAATTGACCAGTCGTTACGACTATCTACTTGAACAGTTACCAGTGCAAAAAGAGTTGGCGAGTATGCTTGCCTCGGTTAACGAGCTCGGTCTAGATAACAAACTCACCTTTACACGCATTGATTGGGGCGAAAAACAGAACAAGGCCTTCTTATATAGCTTACCTCTGAATATCGAGCTGACAGGTGATTACCATGAAATTGGTGACTTTTCCGCAGCAATAGCCAAGTTGCCGCGCATCATTAACTTTGATGATGTGACTTGGCAGAGGGTCAGCCAAGAGAGCAGTACTCTGCATTTTCGTGTTCGCGCATACACCTACCAATTTAAGGCAGAGGTGAAAGATGAATCTCGTTAGAGCCTTGCTGGTGCTGTTGATTGTCTCAGTTGTTGCTGGGTGTAAGGCCAACCAAGATTCGTTAGAGGATTTTGTTGTGCAGGTAGAGGCTCGAGCACGTAAAGATGTGGAGCAGTTAGGACCTACCTCTGAGTTTGTCGCTGTGCAATATCAGCAAAAGACCCACCGCTCACCGTTTGAGTTGCCCAAAGAGGCGATTGTACTGACACAGCCTAAAGCGAAAAAGGATTGCTGGCAGCCAACGCGACGTAGTCGTACCGGGAAGTTAGAAAAATACCCGCTTGACCAGTTGCGACTCAAGGGAGTTATGGGCAGTGGCAGTCAGGTGTCTGGCCTTGTTCAAACTCCAAAAGGCAATGTCGTTAAAGTGCAGAAAGACCAGTTCATTGGCTTAAATAATGGACGTATTACTAAGGTCACCAGTCAGTACGTAATGATTAATGAAACCCTTCCAGATGGTCTAGGTTGTTGGCATCGACGCAATGTCCGCTTAGCTCTCAAATAAACCAACCACATGCCGTGGATTAGAGATGTAAATATGATTAAAGGAATAAATCGGGGATTGAGCCGAGTGTACCAAGCTGCTTTCGTTGTGTTGCTATGCTGCGTCACGGTTGGGGCTAAAGCGCAGACACAACCTAATGAACTGAAGAGTATCGACTTTAGAGTCAATCAAACGCGTGATGCGGTGATTGTCATAGAGTTGGCATCGAGCAGTACCGTCGTCGATGTACAGAAAGCCCAAGATGGCTTGAGTATCGAGATACTTAATACTCAAGTGGCGGATGACAAACTGTACCTTTTGGATGTAAAGGATTTTTCAACCTTAGTGGGAGACATTGAGGTGTTTCGAGAAACGCCGAGCGTTCGTTTATTCGCTAGCATTAGTGCCGACTACGACTATGAATATCAGATCAATGGACGAGAAATCGAGGTGGTTGTAAGTAAGCCAGTGGTCGTCGAGAACGAGCCTGAAAAGAGCATTCTCGACAAAGAGGGCAAGCTTATCTCGATTAACTTCCAAGATATCCCTGTGCGGAACGTGTTGCAGCTCATCGCTGATTATAACGACTTTAACTTGGTGGTTTCAGACTCTGTAGCGGGTAACCTCACACTTCGTCTTGATGGGGTGCCATGGCAGCAGGTGTTAGACATTATTCTTCAGGTCAAAGGGTTAGATAAGCGTGTCGATGGCAATGTGATATTGGTGGCACCGAGAGCGGAACTCGATCTACGAGAGCAGCAAGCGCTTGAAAAATCGAGATTAGAACAAGAATTAGGGGAGCTTAAGTCGGAGATCATTAAAATCAACTTTGCCAAAGCCACCGATATTGCTGATATGATTGGCGGTGATGGCACCGTGAGTATGCTTTCAGATAGAGGCAGTATCACCATTGATGAGCGCACCAACTCGTTATTGATTCGAGAGTTAGCCGAGAATATCTCGGTGATCCGTGAAATAGTCGAGTCACTCGATATTCCGGTAAAGCAGGTTCAAATCGAGGCGAGAATTGTCACGGTCACGGAGGGCAATTTGGATGAACTTGGTGTCCGCTGGGGTGTTTCATCGACCAATGGTAGCTTTAAAGTTGGGGGATCCATTGAAGGTAACTACCCAACCATTCAGCCATACAACAGTGACGATAGCGGTGATGATTCCAGTGCAATTGACAACTACCTTAACGTCAATCTTGGCGCGACCTCTCCCAATGCATCGAGTATCGCTTTTCAAGTGGCGAAATTAGGCTCAGATACTCTGCTTGATCTAGAGCTTTCGGCACTCCAACAAGAGTCAAAAGCAGAAATTATCTCCAGTCCTCGTTTAATTACGACCAATAAGAAGCCCGCTTATATTGAGCAGGGGACAGAAATCCCTTATTTGGAGTCCTCTTCGAGTGGAGCGACATCGGTGGCATTCAAAAAAGCCGTATTGAGCCTCAAAGTGACACCACAAATCACGCCAGATAACCGCTTGGTGCTAGACCTTAGCGTAACCCAAGATAGACCCGGGCAAGTGGTGAAAACGGGGACAGGTGAAGCGGTAGCAATCGATACTCAAAGAATTGGCACTCAGGTACTGGTTAATAACGGAGAAACCGTAGTGCTGGGAGGGATTTTCCAACATAGTGTGAGCAATACCGTCGATAAGGTGCCCGTTCTTGGGGATTTACCGCTTTTAGGCGCATTATTTCGCCGAAGTTATGAAAATGTAGGGAAAAGTGAACTGTTGATCTTTGTTACACCTAAAGTTGTGATTCAATAAGGGACAATTAGATCAAAAATAAAGTTGCATTAGTGGCACCTAACCTTGATAATTTCGGGTCTTATCACGAATTATCTGTGAGGAATCGGTGCCACGGGCCTTTTAATTTCAGTATTAGTACTGACCTACCTTGTGGCGATGTCATTGAATTAACGTTGTAAATTACTGCTAAACATGGCTGAGAAACGCAATATTTTTCTTGTTGGCCCAATGGGCGCCGGCAAAAGTACAATTGGTAGACACCTAGCTTCCCAACTGCACATGGAGTTTCTAGACTCTGATACTGTGATCGAAGAGCGCACTGGCGCAGACATCGCTTGGGTATTTGATGTAGAAGGTGAAGAAGGTTTCCGTAAACGCGAAGAATCTGTAATCAACGATCTGACAGAAGAACAAGGTATTGTTCTTGCGACAGGCGGCGGTTCAGTAATGAGCAAAGAAAACCGTAACCGTCTATCTGCACGAGGTATTGTTGTTTACCTTGAAACAACAATTGAGAAGCAACTTGCGCGTACAAACCGCGACAAGAAGCGCCCTCTACTTCAAACGGATAACCCGCGTGATGTGCTAGAAGATCTAGCAATGACTCGCAACGCACTGTACGAAGAAGTGGCGGACTACACAGTTCGTACTGACGACCAAAGTGCAAAAGTGGTAGCCAACCAGATCGTAAAAATGCTAGAAGAACGTTAAGTTCATTTTTTCGGAGAGCAAACCATGGAACGGATTACGGTCAATCTAGCTGAGCGTAGCTACCCTATCTCTATTGGCGCCGGGTTATTTGAAGACCCGGCGTACCTTTCTTTTTTATCCGGTAAGCAAAAAGTGGTTGTGATCAGTAATGTCACAGTTGCCCCTTTGTATGCGGATAAAATCTTATCGCTTTTGAGTGACGTTGGCTGTCAAGCATCTCTACTAGAGTTACCTGATGGTGAGCAATACAAGACACTTGAAACCTTTAACACCGTAATGAGCTACATGCTTGAAGGTAACTACAGCCGCGATGTGGTGGTGATTGCCTTAGGTGGTGGTGTGATTGGTGATCTTGTCGGCTTTGCTGCGGCTTGTTACCAGCGTGGTATTGATTTCGTTCAGATTCCTACGACTTTGCTTTCACAGGTAGATTCATCGGTAGGTGGTAAAACAGCCGTTAATCACCCTATGGGTAAGAACATGATTGGCGCCTTCTATCAACCTAAGTCTGTCATCATCGATACTAACTGCCTATCTACACTGCCTGAGCGTGAGTTTGCGGCGGGTATTGCTGAAGTGATCAAGTACGGCATCATTTACGATGAAGCCTTCTTTAGCTGGCTCGAAGAGAACCTCGATAAGCTGTATCAACTTGACGAGCAGGCACTGACTACGGCGATTGCGCGTTGTTGTGCGATTAAAGCTGAGGTTGTGGCACAAGATGAGAAAGAGTCAGGAATCCGTGCGTTATTGAACCTAGGTCATACATTTGGTCATGCGATTGAAGCAGAACTAGGCTATGGTAATTGGCTACATGGTGAAGCTGTGTCATCTGGCACGGTTATGGCTGCAAAAACGGCGCAACTGCAAGGCTTGATTACCGAGCAGCAACTTGAGCGTATTATCTCTATACTTAAGAGTGCGAAGTTGCCAATTCATACTCCAGAAAGCATGTCTTTTGAAGACTTTATGAAGCACATGATGCGCGATAAAAAAGTGCTCTCTGGTCAGCTCCGTCTCGTTCTACCGACTAGCATTGGTACAGCTGAGGTGGTTGCCGATGTACCTCAGGACATCATCAAACAAGCGATTGATTTCTGTCGTACGCTTTAAGCAAGAAGTAACGTTACTCTGAGCTGTTGTGGCTCAGAGTGACAATCTCGACGTTTGGTTGATTTGTCAGTAGGGAAGCCTAATGAGTTTGGCTCATGAATTAAGAGTATTGGAGTTAGAGTCTCAGGTTGAGCTGCTAGAGCGGTTACAACTCCTCACCAATTTTGGTTCAAACTTAGTCACTGTCGCGGGGCAACCCGGTTCAGGGAAAACATGGTTAGCACAACGCTACCTTGAGGCTTGGGCTACAGATAAAAATCAATGCCTACTGTTTTGTCACCCCAATCAAGACGACCAACAACACCGTGCGCTCATTCTGAGCCAAATTGTTTCTGATCCTCTTTTTAATCAACATGACTCTTTAAGCGATAGCTTAACGCGAATCCTCGATGGCGATTCGTGCGATGTCGTGATCGTGGTTGATAATGCCCATCGTTTATCGGAAGTGTTAGTGTCTGAGCTCTGGCTGTTGGTGCTCGAAGCGCAAAGCAACCCCCAATGGACGATTAATGTTGTTCTGTTTTCAGAGGCGGGACATTTAGATTCTCTGTTAACTCGTTTGAGTTATGGGCAAGAGCATAAACCCATTGATCTTGAAATTGAGCCTCTTTCAGAACAAGAGGCGCTGCAGTTTTTTGAGTCGCTGGTGGTGCGTTATGTTGAAGACGATATGGAAAATCGGGTACGAAGCGCATTTCGAAAAGCCGCGCCTCTACCGGGTGAGTTAATGGCTCTAGGAGAGTTAAAAGTGGAAAAAAGGATTATTATTCGCTCAATTATTGGCTCGCCAACCAACATCGCAATTTTGGTTGCCTTACTCTTGGTTGTGATTGGTGGTGGTTACTGGTGGATGCTAAGTCAACCAACGCCAGACGACAAAGCTGAATCTCTGATTGCTCCTATTGAGCAGACGGCGATTCCTACCTTTGAAACCAAAGAGAGCAAAAGCGATGAGAACTTGGAAGATGTAACTGCGCCAGAGTCTGATGGTGATGATAGTTATGTCGGTGCAGAGGATGATACGTCTTCTTTACCACCCGTTGTGGTTGAAGAGACAGTCAGCGTTGGGGCAGAGCAAGATACTCAGCAGCGCGTTGTTATTACTTCAGACGTCGTTGATGCGCTTTTAGAAGGCAAGCCAGAGACGGTCGATACACAAAATATTGATGATGCAGTAGAGGCAAACAGCTCTCCAAGCACTGAGCCTGTTGCTCCGTCACAAGCGGCACTAGAAGCTTCCAGTGATGATGAAGGCTCTGCTCGTGAACAAGCCGAGCTAGCAGCCCAAGAGGCAGCACAAGCCCCTGCGAAAACCATTACTTTCTCGTTTGCCAGAGATGAACTCAAAGCGTTATCACCACGAGCTTATACGCTGCAGTTAGGGGCAATGACTGAGCTTGAAGATGTTCAATCTTTTATTGAGCAGTACGATATTGTTGATGATGTTCGAATTTACCCAACAGTTCGAAATGATGTTGAGTGGTTTATTGTCACCTATCAAGATTATCCAACCATTCAAGTCGCGCGAGATGCGGTTGAATCCTTGCCAAAAGGCTTGCAAGCACTGGAACCTTGGGCAAAATCGATGAATCAGGTGCATCGAGAGATAGAACGTGCGAAATAACGCTGAGCTTCGCCTCAAAATATGTTACATTCCGCAGCCTTATTTTTGAGTTGATAGATAGAGCAGTAAATGAAAAAGCAGCGTGCCTTTCTAAAATGGGCTGGTGGTAAATATGGCCTAGTAGAAGATATCCAACGCCACTTGCCGCCTGCTCGTAAATTGGTGGAGCCATTTGTTGGTGCTGGTTCTGTGTTTCTGAACACGGATTATGACCAATACTTGCTGGCAGACATCAACCCTGATCTGATCAACTTATATAATCTCCTCAAGACCGATCCTGAGACCTATATTGCGGAAGCAAAACGTTGGTTTTGTCCTGAAAACAACCGCAAAGAAGCGTACTTAGATATTCGCGCTCAATTCAACGATACTGACAATGTGATGTACCGTTCTTTGGCATTTTTATACATGAACCGCTTTGGTTTTAATGGCTTATGTCGTTATAACAAGAAGGGTGGTTTTAACGTGCCGTTCGGTTCTTACAAAAAGCCTTACTTCCCTGAAGCGGAGCTTGAGTTCTTTGCCGAGAAAGCCAAGAAAGCTACCTTTGTTTGTGAAGGCTACAGCGAAACCTTTAGTCGCGCTCGTAAAGGCTGTGTCGTTTATTGCGATCCTCCATACGCACCGCTATCAAATACCGCAAATTTTACCTCCTATGCAGGTAATGGCTTTTCACTTGATGACCAAGCTGCACTTGCTGATGTTGCTGAGAAAACGGCAATGGAGCGTGGTATCCCTGTATTGATCTCTAATCACGATACGACTTTGACACGTCGCCTCTATCACGGTGCCGATCTTAACGTTGTTAAAGTGAAGCGAACCATCAGCCGTAACGGTGCTGGTCGTAATAAAGTGGATGAGCTGCTGGCTCTGTTCCATGCAGAGAAAAACCAACTAGCTTCTGAGTAGCAACGCTTTACCGAGTCAATTGACAGATTGTTTCCACGGTTGGTGTTACTGACAACAGACTTGGCACTTTGATAAACAATTCC
Organism: Vibrio fortis; assembly: GCF_024347475.1. NCBI lineage: Bacteria > Pseudomonadati > Pseudomonadota > Gammaproteobacteria > Vibrionales > Vibrionaceae > Vibrio > Vibrio fortis. The sequence goes on along the minus strand of NZ_AP025487.1, from coordinate 2,964,351 downwards.
TTGGAACTGCTAGGATCTCTTTCATCGGTTAGGTAGAATTGCGCACCAGATAGTCTTGGGTTTGAGCCTTATATTTGTGTATGAGATGCCACCAAGGCGGTGATATTCGCATTTTACTCACTCTTAAGAGGTCTGGTATGAAAGATTTTCTAATCGCTCCATCTATTTTGTCTGCAGATTTTGCTCGTCTTGGTGATGACGTAGAACGTGTTCTTGCAGCGGGTGCCGACGTTGTGCACTTTGATGTGATGGATAACCACTACGTACCAAACCTGACTTTTGGCGCACCTATCTGTAAAGCACTTCGTGACTACGGTATTACCGCACCGATCGACGTTCACCTAATGGTTAAACCTGTCGATAACATCGTACCTGATTTCGCTAAAGCAGGTGCATCGATGATCACGTTCCACGTTGAAGCTTCTGAGCACATCGATCGTACACTACAGCTTATCAAAGAGCACGGCTGTAAAGCAGGAGTTGTATTAAACCCAGCAACACCGCTTTCATGCCTAGACTACATTATGGATAAAGTAGATTTGATTCTACTGATGTCGGTAAACCCAGGCTTTGGTGGTCAATCTTTCATTCCTCACACTTTAGATAAGTTGCGTGCGGTTCGTAAGATGATCGACGAATCAGGCCGTGACATCCGTCTTGAGATTGATGGCGGCGTAAAAGTAGATAACATTCGTGAAATCGCAGAAGCGGGCGCAGATATGTTTGTTGCGGGTTCAGCAATTTTCAATCAGCCTGATTACAAAGAAGTGATTGATGAGATGCGTGCAGAGCTTGCAAAAGTTAACGCATAAAAGTAGAACTAGGGTCTGTTGACCTAAACTAAAGAATTTAGATAAAGGGGCTGATTGGCCCCTTTTTACGTCTTATTGCTCAACTCATAAGGCGAATACAAAAAATAGGAAAGTAAGATGTCATTAAGCTCAATAAAACTGATTGCCTTTGATTTGGATGGAACCTTATTAGATAGCGTGCCAGATCTTGCGGTTGCCGCGGACCAAGCGTGCCAGGCGATGGGATTCCCTGCAGTAAGCGAAGAGGAAGTACGTGATTATGTGGGCAACGGTGCTGATGTTCTTATCGGACGCTCCTTGAGCCGCAGTCTAACGGTAGATCCAAACCTAGAGCCAGAGCTGCTAAAGAAAGCGCGTATCTTGTTTGATGATTTCTACGAGCAGGGCGGGCATAAGCTAAGCCACTTTTACCCATCAGTAAAAGAGACGCTGGCAGAACTGCACAAAGCGGGCTTCACATTGGCTCTAGTAACCAACAAACCATCGAAGTTTGTACCAGACGTGTTAGCACAGCACGGTATCGATAAGTACTTTGTTGATGTGTTAGGTGGTGACTCGTTCCCAGAGAAGAAGCCGAACCCAGTAGCGCTAAACTGGTTGCTAAAAAAGCACAACGTAGAAGCTGACGAAATGTTGATGGTTGGTGATTCAAGTAACGACATCAAAGCGGCGAAGAATGCGGGTTGCCACTCGTTCGGTCTGACATATGGCTATAACCACGGTGAACCGATCTCTGCATCAAACCCTGACTATGTGGCCGATAGTGTCGCGCAATTGCTCGATGTTGTTCTCGTTTCAGCATAAAGCGTACAAAAGTTAGTTAAGCTACTGGCAAAATACTTGTCAATGAGTACACTGGATGAGCCGCACAGAAGAGCTGTGCGGCTTTTCTATTTTTAAGTTAAGAAGCTAGTCTGTAAGACGCAACGTTAAAAGCTAGCGAATAAGCAAAGGAATTAAAACCATGAGCAAGCCCATCGTATTGAGTGGTGTTCAACCATCTGGTGAACTAAGTATCGGTAACTACTTGGGTGCTCTACGTCAATGGCAACAGATGCAAGATGACTACGATTGCCAATACTGTGTTGTAGACCTTCACGCGGTTACGGTTCGTCAAGATCCGAAAGCGCTGCATGAAGCGACTCTAGACGCACTAGCAATCTGTCTTGCTGTCGGTGTTGATCCAAAGAAGAGCACGCTATTTGTTCAGTCTCACGTACCAGAGCATGCTCAACTTGGTTGGCTTCTTAACTGTTACACACAAATGGGTGAACTGAGCCGTATGACTCAGTTTAAAGACAAGTCTGCACGTCACTCAAACGACGTAAACGTAGGTCTGTTTGATTACCCAGTGCTGATGGCTGCAGATATCTTGCTATACGGCGCTCACCAAGTGCCTGTAGGTAGCGACCAGAAGCAGCACCTTGAGCTAGCGCGTGATATCGCGACTCGATTCAATAACATCTACTCTCCTGAGCAGCCAATCTTCGAAGTGCCAGAACCGTACATCCCAACAGTGAATGCACGTGTAATGAGCCTACAAGATGCAACTAAGAAGATGTCAAAATCAGATGATAACCGTAAGAACGTGATTACTCTTCTGGAAGAGCCTAAGTCGATCATTAAGAAGATCAACAAAGCGCAAACAGATGCGGAAACACCACCGCGCATCGCTCACGACTGGGAAAACAAAGCGGGTATCTCTAACCTAATGGGTCTGTACTCTGCAGCAACGGGTAAAACGTTTGAAGAGATTGAAGCGCAATACCAAGGCGTAGAGATGTACGGTCCATTCAAGAAAGACGTTGGCGCAGCAATCGTTGAGATGCTAGAGCCTATCCAAGCGGAATACCGCCGCATTCGTGAAGATCGTGCCTACATGGACGCAGTGATGAAAGCGGGCGCAGAAAAAGCTTCAGAGCGCGCAGCAGTAACCCTGAAGAAAGCATATGAAGCAGTAGGTTTTGTGACTCGCCCATAGTTAAAACAGAAGTTCGATATTCTTAAAGCCCCTGCATTGCAGGGGCTTTTTTATTTCTCTTTTATTAATCTGTTCTATCACGCCTTATTAATATAATTAAATATTATCTATTAAATTCTTCGTGTGGTAATGGCCACAATAAAAAAGCGTATTTGAAATTCACTATCTAGTTAATTTCGCATAACACTGAGTGCTTTATATTTCTGAGGTGTAGAGCAAATTTTAAGTTTTTAGTGTTTATACTCAACTATAAATTACTCATATTGTTGGAATTGTCATTAGTCTCTTAATAATCGCGATGCAAGTGTGATATGCAGCTCATTTGTGCTGATTATGGCTTTATGTTGTTACATAAAAATTAGAAATTACACTCGTTTATAAAAACTATTGAATTTTATTGTATTCAGAATCACGCCTGTGAATCTGCGGTCTTTTGCACTCTAAATTTACTTAAATCACATCCAATAAGTAATTTTTCGCGCATTAAAAGGCTTTGGAACGATATTCCAATACAAGCTAATAATTAAGGGAAAATAATGTTGAAAAGAAATGCAGTGGCATTGGCTATTTCTTCTTTATTTATGGCCTCAGCAGTAAATGCTGTCACCATTTACGAAGATGAAAATGGCGATTTTGTAAAACTCTACGGTGAGGTCGGCGTTGGTGGCCATATTGGCGCTAACTATGAATACGGTGAGTTTTACGCAGACCAAACCTTCATTGATGACTCATTCGCAACCATGGGTGTGAAAGGTAAACAAGACAAGATGCACTATCGCTTAGAGTTGGACTATGAGCGTGAGAACTGGGAATACGGTTCAGGTGATATGGTTCTGGCGATCGATAAGGTCTTTATTGGATACGACCTGTACAAGAGCAAAAGTCAAGAACACTACATAGAGGTAGGTCTAACCGATACTGCATTTGATGATTACGACAAGTGGGGTGACTTTACTTTTGATACAACGGTTGAAACAGGCGAAGCGGGCGATCAAGACATGACCGTTAAGTACGAGGGCAAATACTTTGGCGCAATCAAAGTTGGCGCTTCGTACACCAACCGCGCTGAATCATCTTCTGGCTCTGAGCTTGGCGAAATCGTGAATGGTTACATTGGTTACTTTGGCGATCGCTTCTCTGTCGTAGCTGGTGCGGAAGGTCGCGGTGGTTCTGATGGTGAATCTAAATATGGCGAGCAGCGTCTATTAGGTGCTGGCGCACGCCTTGCTGTGACAGAAACTTTCCACCTTGGTGTTAATGCGTTCTTCGAAGAAGAAGATATTGCACAGTCAAGAACGCTGGTTTCGGTTGATCCTGTTACCGGCGATAAAACCTACGTGAACAATGACTTTCAAACTCTAGAGAACAAAGGTTACCTGGCCTCAGCGAAGTACCAGTTTACTGATAATTGGGAGTTCACTGCTTCATACAACTACGAAGAGTATGAGCAATGGGCGATTGACAATCGCAATGAGCAAGCAGCAAGTGGCAAAGATATGCACAGCTGGGGTGATGAGCGCGTATGGGGCACATTGGGAGTTAACTACCGTCCAACACGTTCTAGTGTGATCGCACTTGAATGGAACACTGGTGAAGCAGCTCAAGACGCTTACGCTTACGCTCGTGTTTACTTCTAATTAAATCAGAGAGATATCGAAATGAATAAAAAAATGACTCTACTTGCTGGTGCGATTAGTAGTGTGCTTAGTAGCGCGGCACTGGCTGGTTTACAGGACGTTGTTATTAGTGAAGTTGTTGATGGGAAAGATAGTTCAAAAAACAGAGCTGTAGAAATTACGAACTTGGGAGACGTTGATTACACTTTCCCTGACCACATTGAGTTAAGTAAACAAGCTAACGGTGGCACATGGTATACAATCAATAACTCTAATGGTGATTCTGCTTTAGCTGGTTTAGTTTTGCCTACTGGGAAAAGTGCGGTTGTTTATTATTACAAGTCTGACTCAGATAGAGCCAGTGATGAGATCATAAAAAACATTGCGGACAACGGTGGAATTGCAATCCAAGGTAATAGCAATCTGAATGGTAATGGTAATGATACTTGGGCACTTCGAGATGTAAGTGATTCAGATTCACCTGTAATTTTAGATGTTGTTGGGTATGCTGATTCTGATCAATATTTTGGTACAGATGTTACATTACGTCGTTTTAATACACTCCCTAATCAGAAAAACTCTTACGATCCCGGTGATTGGTCCATAGCTGATTCTAGTGATCAATATAGTCATTTGGGCAATCCGGAGTTGATCGCCCCTCCTACGCCTTTATGTTCACAAAACTCATCATCACAAGCGAAATATATTGGTGAAGTTCAGGGGGTAGGAAAGTTCTCCCCACTAATCACCTCCGGATATGTCTCTGAAGAATACTACAAAGTATCAGGTACCGTGTCTGCAGTTACGAATAATCCTGTTTCAGGTTTTTACTTGTATGATAATAATGCTGACGGCGATGTGTTGAGTTCCGATGGCATTTTTGTCCCTGCATCTGATGTTGCAGATGTAACTGTTGGTCAAGAAGTATGTGTTTACGCGAAAGTTCAAGAAAACTATGGCTTGACGCAACTCCTAGCACATACTGGTAAATGGGAAGTAACAAACTCATCGGTAACTAATGTAGAACCTGTTTCTCTGGTTAGTCTTTCAAGTGATGATTCATTTTCGGAAACACTTGAACGTTACGAAGGTATGCTAGTGACTACCGTTGAGGACATGGGGAAAAATGCCGTTGAGTTAGCTGCTATTGAGGAGAAAGTTCAAAGTCTAACCATTGAACGAAATGAAGCGGAAACTGAGGATGAGTACCAAACACGTCTATCTGATGCGAAAGATGAGCTTAAGCAAGAATTAATGTCAGTGAAGACTGATATGAGAGTCTCTAAGAGCTTTAGCTATGACTATTCAGCTCGCCGCAATAATATTACCCTGAGTTTCAAACGACCAAACCCGCAGCCTAACCAAGATCATGTAGCGGGTTCTCAAGCGTCATTGGATCAAGCAGATCAGAACGATGATTATCGACTATTGCTTGAATCCGATACTAAAGCACAAAATGGGCAAATTCCGTATTATCCTCAGTTCAATGATAAGCCTAACGAAAACTATATTCGCATCAATGATAGCGTTATAGGGGCTACTGGGGTTATCGGATACTCATATGGCAACTTTACTTTAACGGTGCCTGCTCTTTTAGAAAGCAAGAACTCTTCTGAAATTAAATTCGTTCATAATACGGACCGAGACTCGTTAAAGATTAATGAATACTACGGCAAAGATGGCTTTACAATAAAAGTCGCAACGCAAAATGTATTAAACTACTTCAACTCTCCATATGGTGGTTCTGATAACCAATTTGGCGACAATCGCGGCGCAGAGTCTGAACTAGAGTTCAATCGTCAGCAGACAAAGATAGTCGAAGCTATACATGGTTTAGATGCTGATATTCTCGGTTTGATGGAAATTGAGAATAATGGTTTCGGCGATTTCGGTGCAATGAAAGAGCTGTTAGCGGCAGTTAATGCTAAATATACTAAAGAAAACTACGCTGATCGTAATGACAAAGATTCAATTCACAATCGATATGTATTCGTTGGGTTTGATAAAAATGGCGATACTGTCCTTGATGAAGAAGATACGATTGGCAGTGACTCCATTACAACAGGGCTAATTTACCGCCCATCCAAGGTTTCAGTCATCTCTGGTCAAGTCATACCAATGCCATGGCAAGATGCACCTATGATCGTTGATGAAAATAACGCCCCAATCTTAGACAGCAAAGGTGAAGTCCGTGAAAACGGTAAGAATTATCAGCGTAATACTGTTACCGCAACGTTTAAAGTGAACAACACTGGTAAAAAACTAACGGTTGCAGTAAACCACCTGAAGTCAAAGGGCTCTACGTGTTATGAAGACTGGAAGGGGTGGCAAGATTGGTATAAGTTCGACCCTAAAAAAGATAAAGTACGTAACGACGATTTCCAAGGCAACTGTGAACACTTCCGTGTTGCTGCTGTTACTCATTTGGGAGAAGAGCTCGCTAAAATTGAAGGGGATAAAGTAGTTTTAGGTGACTTTAATGCTTATGCACATGAGGACCCTATGCTCGTTATGACTTCTAACCCAACTGGCAAAGAAATCTATGCCGCTGGTTATACCAAAATTGGTAGTGATGTTCAGTTCGGCCCAGAAGGAAAGAAAATAACCAAGACATTTGGGTATATCAACGCTGTAGATTTGTTTACACCTGAAGGTGAAACTTCATGGAGCTACTCTTACAACGACGAGATTGGTTCTCTAGATCATTTGTTAGTTTCCAAGAATATGCAAAGTAGGCTGGTTGACGCTAAAGATTGGCACATTAATGCTCCAGAGAGTGCGTTGTTCGACTATGAGAATGAACATAAGTACGCATTAAATGATCAGAAGAAGCCTGTAAACCAAAAGGGTGAGTTGCTTACGGAAGATAATCTAAATGCCTTTTACTCTGAAGATCCATACCGCTCTTCGGATCATGACTCTGCAATTGTGAGTATCGGGTATAAATACAATGAAGCTGGTGAGACTCCAATTAGCATCGCAGCTAAAAGTGGTAGAGCTGACATTGCGTTCCCAGTTTCAGCTTCTGCACAGAAAAACGATATTGCCGAAATATCAATTTCCCCACAACCTAAAGGAATAGCATTGCCGCAAGTCAAACTGACAAAAAATGGTGAACAAACCGTTATGTTTGATGTGGTAGGCTTAGACGAAGGTACTTACACTATCTCAATGACACTTAAGGGTGAACGTGCTGCTGCACAAAATGCAGGTGCATCATCTTCTACAGTGATTGAATCAAAGAGTATGGAAGTTAACATCTCTAAACGTGACTCAAGTAACGTCAAGCCAGTATATCCGGAATATGACGGTTCTGGCGGTAGCTTTGGCTTTGGTGCACTTCTATCTCTGTTTGGATTAGGTTTCTTACGTCGCCGTAAAGCTTAATATAATCAGATAGCTGTAAATGAATAAGGCCGGCTTATGCTGGCCTTATTTTTGTTTATCTCTTGCTTTATACTTGCCTTTCTAATCTCTTACTGCACAATACACATCCTATTGTTCTCTTCAATACGGTTACGATTTACGTATGTTACTTATCATCGACAACTACGACTCTTTTACCTATAACCTGTACCAATACTTTTGTGAGTTGGGTGCAGAGGTCAAGGTTGTGCGCAATGATGAGATTGATATCGCCGGCATTGAAGCGCTTAAACCAAACCACCTAGTGATCTCTCCGGGTCCATGTACGCCTGACGATGCAGGTATCTCGCTTGCGGCTATCGAGCACTTCGCGGGTAAATTACCTATCTTAGGTGTTTGTCTTGGTCATCAAGCGATTGCTCAAGTCTTTGGTGGTGAAGTCGTGAGAGCCAGACAGGTAATGCATGGTAAAACCTCCCCGATTCGTCACACTGGGAAGAGTGTTTTTCAAGGGTTGAATAACCCACTGACTGTTACGCGCTATCACTCCTTAGTGGTGAAGAATGGCACCTTGCCGGACTGTTTTGAACTGACATCTTGGACAGAATTTGAAGATGGCCGTATGGACGAAATTATGGGTTATCAGCACAAGACTTTGCCGATCGACGCAGTACAATTTCACCCCGAATCGATTAAAACAGAGCAAGGGCACCAACTACTGGCTAATTTTCTAGCCCGCTGAGTGTTTGAATCCTTCTGACACCGATCACTTTTTATAACATTTATAGATGTGAATACCGTTTTTTGTGTCTATGCAAAGTTATTCGCGTTATTTCCTCTCGATCCCCTCTCAGAGCTTGTTCTGCCTGCATTTCTTGTTTGTTAAAGCACGTCTAAGTAAAAAAAGCTTCATAAAATAGATACGTTGATGCATAAATAGTCATAGGTAGTAACGTTCGCCTGGCTATTTAGCGTGGCGAAAGAATAATCTACTATTGAAAAGGTTAATTAAATGTAAATATAATGCTGCAGCAGGATGATGGCGAGACAAAATACCTTTGTCTCGGATATGAACCATTACGCTTATTTTGCGAAGCTTGCAGTATCGAGAAGGAATGTGTGATGACAGTGGAAAATAAAGTGGAACGTAGTCTATTTGATGAGGTCATGGTGCCTTGTTACAACCCTATGGAAATGATCCCAGTAAAAGGGGAAGGGGCACGCGTTTGGGATCAGCAAGGTCGTGAGTACATCGACTTCGCTGGTGGTATTGCGGTGAGCTGTTTGGGTCACTGTCACCCAGCGATGGTTGACGCTGTGACTGAGCAAGCAAATAAGCTGTGGCACCTAAGTAACGTTATGACTAACGAGCCAGCACTGCGTCTAGCGAAAAAACTAACAGACGTGTGTTTTGCAGAGAAAGTGTTCTTTGCAAACTCAGGTGCAGAAGCGAACGAAGCAGCACTGAAGCTTGCTCGTCGATGGGCAGCAGACGTTCATGGTCCAGAAAAATCTGAGATCATTGCATTTAAACAGGGTTTCCACGGTCGTACATTCTTTACGGTTACTGTTGGTGGTCAAGCTGCATACTCAGATGGCTTTGGTCCTAAGCCAGGAGACGTAACGCACCTTCCGTACAATGATATCGAAGCACTAGAAGCGCATATCTCTGATCGTACTTGTGCTGTGATGATGGAACCTCTGCAAGGCGAAGGCGGCATCATTTCTCCAACATCTGAGTTTGTAAACACGGTACGTGAGCTGTGTGATAAGCACAATGCACTGCTGATTTTCGATGAAGTACAAACGGGTAACGGCCGTACTGGTAACTTCTACGCTTACCAAGGTTTAGGTGTTACACCGGATATCTTGAGCACTGCGAAATCACTAGGTGGTGGTTTCCCAATCGGTGCAATGCTAACGACCAATGAATTAGCGCCACATCTAAAAGTGGGTACTCATGGTTCAACTTACGGTGGTAACCCACTAGCATGTGCGGTTGCAGAAGCAGTTGTTGATGTTGTTAGCCAGCCAGACACACTTGAAGGTGTGAAGGTTCGTGAAGCGTTATTCCGTGATGGTCTAGCGAAAATTAATGAAAAATATCAAATCTTTAGTGAAGTTCGTGGTAAAGGCCTACTACTGGGTGCGGCTCTGAATGACGAATGGCAAGGCCGCGCGCGTGACGTATTAGTTGCTGCGGGTAAAGAAGGTCTAATGGTGTTGGTTGCGGGTGCAAACGTGGTTCGTTTCACACCATCACTTGTGATCACTAAAGAAGAAATTGAAGAGGGCTTAGCAAAACTAGATAAAGCAATTGCTTCGCTAGTATAAGCCTCAAGCGGCGTCATAGAAATGATCGCCACAAGAGCGATCTCATGACGCACAGCTCAAGGCCCAAGCTTAATGTTTTGGGCCTGTTTTGCATCTGGAGGGAATAATGATGCTTGTTGTACGCCCAATTAAATTATCTGATTACGATGCGCTACACACATGTGCGGTCGAATCAGGACATGGATTCACATCACTTCCGGTTAATGAAGAACTGTTAACCAATCGAATTACACACTCTGAATATAGCTTTGCCAAAGAAAACGTCACTGAGCCGGGTGACGAAGGTTACCTAATGGTAGGTTTTGACGTTGAAACTGGGGAAGTTGCTGGCACGACTGGTATTGAAGCCTCGATTGGCTGGGACGTGCCTTTTTACTCTTACCACATCAGTAAAGTGGTGCATTCGTCGCAACGACTTAAAGTAAATAACGTCGTTAAGCTACTGACATTTGGCAATAACTACACAGGTTGCAGTGAGATTTGTACGCTTTTCTTACGCCCTGATTACCGTAAAGGTTTAAACGGTCGCTTAATGTCTAAGTGTCGTTTCCTATTAATGGCTGAGCACCCAGAGCGTTTCTCTGAAACCATTTTTGCGGAGATGCGTGGCGTGTCGGACGACGAAGGTAACTCTCCGTTCTGGCAGTGGCTACAAGAGCACTTCTTCTCAATCGACTTCACGTTGGCAGATTACTTAACGGGTATCGGTAAGAAAGGCTTTATCGCTGACCTTATGCCGAAACTACCAATTTACATCAACCTATTGAGCCAAGAAGCTCAAGACGTGATTGGTCAAGTGCATGATAAAACACGTCCAGCATTGAAACTGCTTGAGCGTGAAGGCTTTACCAACCGTGGTTATGTCGACATCTTCGACGCAGGCCCAACGGTTGAGTGTGACTTGCGTAATATTGAATCAGTGCGCCACTCGATTCGTGCTCAGGTTGAAATTAGTGAGCATGCAAGCTCTCAAGATTACCTGATTGGTAACACCTCATTTGAAAACTTCCGAGCGGTCGCTGCTAAAGGTGCTTATGACCAAGCGAGCGGTAAAGTGATCCTTGCGCCAAATGTGGCCGAGGCATTGGAAGTTAAAGAAGGCGATTTTGTTCGTATGTTGGCTCAATAGAGCTCGATGGTTAGTCAAAGAAGGATAGAAGTATGACTCAGTGGATTGCAGGGCAATGGGTAGCCGGTCAAGGCGAAGCGATGACATCAGTAAGCCCATACGACAACCAAGTAGTATGGAAGGGCGACAGTGCGACACCTGCTCAAGTTGAATCAGCGGTCGCTGCGGCGCGCGAAGCGTTCTTAACTTGGAAGAAACTTAGCTTTGCCGAGCGTGAAGCGATTGTGCTTAAGTTCGCGGAAAAAGTGAAAGAGAACAGCGAAGAGATCGCACAAATCATTGCTAAAGAGACGGGTAAACCTATCTGGGAAACTCGCACTGAAGCCGGTGCAATGGCAGGCAAGATTGCTATCTCAATTCGTGCATATCACGACCGTACTGGTGAATCATCACGTGAAGCTGCGGGCAACCAGATCGTCCTGCGTCACCGCCCTCTAGGTGTTATGGCAGTATTTGGGCCTTACAACTTCCCGGGCCACTTGCCTAATGGTCATATCGTACCTGCATTGCTATCGGGTAATACAGTTGTATTCAAACCATCGGAGCAGACACCGTGGACGGGTGAGTTTGCGATGAAGCTTTGGCAAGAGGCTGGCCTACCTGCCGGTGTAATTAACCTTGTTCAAGGCGCTAAAGAGACGGGTATTGCTCTAGCGGATGCGAAAGGCTTAGATGGCGTGCTGTTCACCGGCAGTGCTAACACGGGTCATATCCTACACCGTCAGTTTGCTGGTCAACCGGGTAAGATGTTGGCACTAGAAATGGGTGGTAACAACCCTATGGTGATCAGTGAACACTTTGGTGATGTGGATGCAACGGTATACACCATCATCCAGTCAGCCTTCATCAGTGCGGGTCAGCGTTGTACTTGTGCACGTCGTTTGTATGTTCCAGTGGGCGAGAAGGGCGATCAACTGCTCGATAGCCTAGTATCGGCAACTAAGAAGATTCGTGTCGACCAACCTTTCGCAGAGCCTGCACCGTTTATGGGTCCACAGATCTCAGAAGCAGCGGCTAAGTTCATTCTGGATGCACAAGCAAACCTGCAATCTTTAGGTGGTGTAAGCCTAGTGGAAGCAAAAGCGGGCGAAGCGGCGTTTGTTTCTCCAGGCATTATCGATGCAACTAACATTGCCGAGCTGCCAGATGAAGAGTACTTCGGTCCATTGCTACAAGTAGTTCGTTACCAGTCACTTGAGCAAGCCGTTGAACTGGCGAACGATACTCGCTTTGGTTTGTCTGCAGGACTGGTATCGACAGATGATTCAGAGTGGGAATACTTTGTTGACCATATCCGCGCGGGTATTGTTAACCGCAACCGTCAGCTGACCGGAGCAAGTGGTGATGCACCGTTTGGTGGTCCAGGTGCTTCAGGTAACCTACGTCCAAGCGCTTACTACGCAGCGGATTACTGTGCATACCCAATGGCATCGATGGAAGGCGGTGAGACTCAGCTTCCAGCGACATTTAGTCCTGGTATCGAACTGTAATCATTCATCATCACTAACAACGTAAACCATCAATCGGAGGCAGGGAAGTTTGGCCTCCTTTTGGATTACTCGCAGGGCGTCTGACTCCGCGAGATATAATTATAAATAAGTATGTCACAAGCTGATGGCTGCTGACTTTTTGTCGCAGCCTCTCATTTTCTAATCCAATCCTCTAGCTTGCTAGAACCCGACAAGGAGTCACCATGACACCCGATCTACTGTTCAAATCCCTGTGGGATGACTATATCGAACGCCTCTGCCCATCCGCTGAGAAGGTACATCAGCTGTTGAAAGAAGAGGAAGACCTCATTAATGATCACATCGCGCTGCGTACATTTAATGTCGCACCTTTGGGGATTGATACGCTGGCTAAACCCTTCTTGGCACTTGGCTATAAAGCGTGTGGTGACTACGTGTTTGAAAGCAAAAAGCTAGTGGCTAAACACTTTGAACACCCAGATCCAAACCAACCAAAAGTGTTCATCAGTGAATTGAAAGTAGAAGAATGTTCTCCTGAGCTACAAGCGATTGTTGCGAAGTTGGTAGCGCAGGTAGATGCAAGCAAGCTAGAAGGTCAAAATTTCCTATTCGGTGGTCGCTTATGGAACTTGGATTTCCAAGATTACAAACAACTGGCGACAGAGAGCGAATACGCTTCTTGGTTGGCGGCGCACGGTTACGGTGCTAACCACTTTACCGTGAGTGTGAATCAGCTAAATGAGTTCACCGAAGTACAAGCTGTGAATGATCACCTGAGTGCGTCTGGCTTTACAATCAACAGTGTCGGTGGCCAAGTAAAAGGCTCTCCAGAGGTTCTACTAGAGCAATCATCAACAATGGCTGACAAAGTTAAGGTTGAGTTCTCAGAAGGGGTAGAGTTGGTTCCAGGTGGTTTCTATGAGTTTGCTAAGCGCTACCCAATGGCCAATGGCGAGCTTTATACCGGATTTGTTGCTGCTTCAGCGGATAAGATCTTCGAGAGCACCAACGGTTAAAGAAAGATACGAGCACAGGCGTTGCCCTAAGATTCGGGCACGCTTCGCTTCGAGAATGTTTACAAGGCGAGAGCCTGATGTGTTTCATTCGTATCTCGTATCTCGTATCTCGTATCTCGTATCTCGTATCTAGATAAAGAAAAAGCCACCAAATTTGCATTTGGTGGCTTTTGAATTTTTGCTCGGTCAATCGAGATTAACGAGTACCGTAAACCACAATAGTTTTACCGTGAGCAGAAATTAGGTTTTGCTCTTCTAGCATCTTCAAGATACGACCTACAGTCTCACGTGAACAGCCAACAATCTGACCAATCTCTTGACGAGTGATCTTGATTTGCATGCCGTCTGGGTGAGTCATCGCATCAGGTTGTTTCGCTAGGTTTAGTAGCGTTTGTGCGATACGACCAGTAACGTCAAGGAACGCTAAGTCACCAACTTTTTGGCTGGTTACTTGAAGACGGCTAGCCATTTGCGCAGAAAGGCGCATCAGGATGTCTGGGTTCACTTGGATAAGTTGACGGAATTTCTTGAAAGAAATCTCTGCAACTTCACAAGGAGATTTTGCACGAACCCATGCAGTACGCTCTTGGTCTTCTTCGAATAGACCAAGTTCGCCGATAAAGTCGCCTTGGTTTAGGTAAGAAAGAATCATTTCCTTACCTTCTTCGTCTTTGATAAGAACTGCCACAGAACCCTTAACGATGTAGTACAGGGTCTCTGCCTTTTCACCAGCGTGAATCAGAGTACTCTTTGAAGGGTACTTATGAATATGACAGTGTGAAAGGAACCACTCTAATGTTGGATCGGTTTGAGGTTTACCTAGAACCATAATATCTCACTTCCTCTGCAGGGTATGCTTGCCGCTTTCCATATTTTAGCTAAGCCTGAATTTGACTTCTTAGGATAAGAGCACTTGTTCTGTGCTGCAAGCTATCTTGTGTTTCGGTTAAGAATAGTATCCTTTTTCAGTCACTATTTCTTGATTTTAATCGTGACCAAGCTACGATTTTTTACGCAAAATTGTGCACATGATCACGGTATGAAAAGTAATCAACCAGAATGCCATTCCGTTAGCCAATTTTTCCCGTTTCGATGAGCTGTTGTAAGATAGGTCTTACGATGAGCTCCATAGCAAAGCTCATTTTCCCACCTGGCACAACAAGCGTGTTATGACGTGACATAAATGAGCCATCAATCATAGCGAGTAGATACGGGAAATCGACGTTTTTGATACCACGCAAACGAATAACTACAAAACTTTCGTCAAGGCTAGGGATGCCTTTTGCATTAAGTGGGTTAGAGGTATCAACAGTCGGAACTCGCTGAAAATTGATATGCGTGCGCGAAAACTGTGGAGTGATGTAGTTGAGGTAATCATCCATAGAGCGAACAATGGAGTCCATTACTGCTTCACGGGAATGCCCACGATCGCGTGTGTCTCGGACGAACTTCTGAATCCACTCTAGGTTTACGATGGGTACCATGCCAATCAGCAGGTCAACGTGCTGTGATACGTTGACGTCGCCATCGACGACACCACCATGTAAGCCTTCGTAAAACATCACATCCGAGTTTTCAGGGATCTCTTGCCACGGAGTAAAGGTACCCGGCATTTGATTGTAAGGCACCGCTTCGTCAAAGGTGTGCAGGTAGCGTCGAACTTGCCCTGTACCTTCGTTGCCATATTGACGAAAGAACTCTTCAAGCGCACCAAAATCATTGGCTTGCGGGCCGAAGTAACTGATGTGCTTGCCTTGCTCTCGAGCTTTACGGATCTCGACATCCATTTCTGGACGAGTAAAGCGGTGGAAACTATCGCCTTCAACCCAAGCAGCCTTCACGTCCATCATGTTGAACATTTTTCGGAAAGCTTCTGAGGTGGTGGTGGTTCCGGCTCCTGAAGAACCCGTAACCGCAATAATTGGATGTTTAGCGGACATGACAACCCTTGTCGTTAGAATAACTTACTTGTTAGCAATCGTTTTCCACTATAACACGGCTATTTTTTTATGGCAGCCTAGAAGCGTTTAGTGAGTTGGATATCGACGGTTTCATGCAGCTCAGAAAAAACAATACTCGCTTCCCCTGATTGCAATTGCTGTTTCACTTGGTCGATTTTGGATTGCAATGAGATCTCAACATCACCGTAGTCGGTGCCTTCTCTGAGCACGAACTCTTTGATCAGATTGTCTAGAGTTTCAGGCGCGATGTCTTGCCATGGAATGATCATAAATACATCTCTCTTTTATGTTCATGGGTATGTGTTTGTAAAGGTGAGTGAGTGCAGCATAGCCGCTGTCAATTTACCTTATTGTGGCGCTATTATGCCGAATCCTGAATACTTTCATAGTAGGCAGGCAAAGCTTCTTCTAACCAAAATTTAGGGTTAAAGGTACTGCCTGTAATAAAGCCCACATGTCCGCCTTTCTGAAACAGTCGGTAATCGATGTTATCTGGCAGAATGAACTTAGGGATCACATCATCGGTCATGAAAGGATCGTCTTTGGCATGAATGATCTGCGTGGGCAGCTTGATGCGATTAAGCTTCGGCAACGCAGAACATTGCGCATAGTAGTCTTGAGCATTCTTAAATCCGTGCAGAGGAGCTGTGATCAGATCATCAAACTCATACAGTTTCTCGATCTTCTTGATCGTATCTGCTGTGATGCCTAATTTTTCTGAAAGCAGCTTCTCTTTCTTGAGTGCGTTGGATTTAAGTGAGTTCAACAAGTACTTCTTGTAAACCTTAGAGAACCCTTTTTCGATTCGACTTGAGCAACTGGCAAGATCAAACGGCGCTGAGACGATAGTGGCCGCAGAGAGCAGAGGATCATCGGCGTATTCGGCCAGATAGTTGGCTAACATGTTACCGCCTAAAGAGATACCGACCGCCACTTTAGGATTATTAGGAAACTGAGCATGCAGGTTTCTTAAGAAAAAGCGAGCGTCTTCCACTTCGCCTGAGTGGTAAGCACGAGCTAGACGGTTGGGCTTACCGCTGCAGCCACGAAAATGCATCATTACCGATAACCACCCATCTTCAGCGAACGCATTCATAAGGCCATTAGCGTAGGGGCTTTCAAAGCTGCCCTCAAGACCATGAAATAGTACGAAGATTGGCTTGCGGTCTAGACCTTCATTGCTTGGGTCTTCGCTCCATGCGAGATCGAGAAAATCATGGTCGGGTGTTTCCAATGTTTGCCAATGAGGGTGGAACAACGCCTGCTTGCGAATAAACCTAGGGACTAAGGTTTGAAGGTGGGGGTTAGATAGGCCAGTCGCAGCGGTAAAAATTGTCATAGTAGAGGTTCCATCATTCTCTGGGGCTGAGATATCACTCGCGTTTCTCTTTGAGCTTGGTCTATCTTGGCGAGCTGTGCAAGTGGTGAGTGATGAGTGTTGACCAAGAATTGACGTAGCTAATGCATTGAAACTTAAGTGCAGTAGCGTGATGTCTAGTTTATTACTCTGTGTTCTTCCGGTGCCAGTGGCTCTGAAAAGAACTCATAAAGTGACTCGGCGGAGAGTAGGCGGCAGTACTGCAATACCAAGGGTATATCGGTGTTCAATGTTAGAGGAAGACCATTGATACAGTCGACAAGGTCAGATTGTTGCTGCTTTTCTAGCTGAAGTTCGAATTGCAATGCTTCTCTATAAAGTGAGTCGACTACATGAGGTTTGAGATGTTTGCGCAGTTCTCGATAGCTAAGAAGCAGCGACTCTGAACGACCTAAGCATTGTTGAATGTGATGCCATTCAGTCTTTTCGAAAGCCAGCTGTTGCTCATCTAGCCATTTGAGGAGCAACAGTAGGTTTACATTGCCATGATATTGGTTTTGTAGGGTTAGGCATGCATCTTTAACACCACGAGCACTATAATAACTCAGGCTAAATTGCCAAAGTCTCTCTAGTGTTAGTGTGGTCGACGCATGCTCTGAACTCATAAGTTTTCCATATCCTGTTCCATCTGCTCAAGCTCTTCTTGAACAGACATCCACTCCATTTCAACCTCTTCAAGCTGAGATTTACTTGTTGCTTGGAGCGCGAGTACTTGATTAAGTTTAGCTTTGTTTTCGGCTTCATACAGAGAAGTATCAGACAATTGCTGCTCAGCGTCTTCAAGATCGGCTGTGAACTTGTCCATCTGCTTCTCGAACTGAGTCAGCTTTTTACGCAGTGGCGCTGTTAGTTTTCTAAACTCTGCCTCACGACGTTTCTGCTCTTTCTTTGCCGCTGCGCTATTGGCACCATCTTTAGCAGGAGCTTGCGCTTGAGCCTCTTTACGCTCGAGTTTTTGCTGATCAGTCAGCCACTTGTAATAGTCGTTGAGGTCGCCGTCAAAAGGTGCAACTTGGCGGTCATGCACTAGATATAGGTCATCGGTAGTTGCACGCAGTAAGTATCTGTCGTGCGATACAATCACCATTGCGCCCTCGAAGGTTTGCAACGCCATGGTTAACGCTTGACGCATGTCGAGATCCAAGTGGTTGGTTGGTTCATCGAGTAGCAGTAGGTTCGGCTTTTGCCAAACCAGCAGAGCTAATACCAAGCGTGCTTTTTCACCACCAGAGAACGGTGCGACCTTATCAAGTGCTTTATCACCTTGGAAACCAAAGCTACCTAAGTAATCGCGCAGCTGTTGTTCTGTATGCTTCGGCGCAATCTGCATCATGTGTTGCAGCGGCGTCTCTTCTGGATGCAGTGTCTCCAATTGATGCTGTGCAAAGTAGCCGATCTTTACACCCTGCGAATAGCTCAGCTCACCCGCTTGTTGTTTCAGTTCACCAGAAAGCAGCTTGATCAGCGTCGATTTACCCGCACCGTTACGGCCGAGTAGACCAATGCGGCTACCAGGAACAAGGTTCAAGCGGATCTTTTCTAGGATCAGGTTATCACCGTAGCCCGCGGATACTTCATCCATCATCAAGATAGGGTTTGGCAGTGCGTCAGGTTCTCTAAATTCGAAACTGAATGGGTTGTCGAATTGAGCTGGTAACACTTGCTCCATCTTTTCGAGCGCTTTGATACGGCTTTGTGCTTGGCGAGCCTTAGAAGCTTTGTAGCGGAAGCGGTCGATGTAGCTCTGCATGTGCGCCATCTGCTTTTGCTGCTTCTGGTACATCGCTTGTTGCAGTACTAACTTCTGGGCACGTTGATTCTCAAATGATGAGTAGTTACCTGTGTACTCGTTGAGCTTCTGGTTCTCAACGTGAACAATGCGATTGACGATTGGGTCTAGGAAGTCCCTATCGTGCGAGATTAGGATCAATGTGCCGGGGTAGGTTTGTAGCCAACGCTCTAGCCACATTACGGCGTCTAAATCCAAGTGGTTGGTCGGTTCATCAAGCAATAGTAAGTCACTGCGGCACAATAGCGCTTGTGCTAGGTTTAGACGCATACGCCAACCACCAGAGAACTGGGTCAGATTCCAACTCATCTGATCTTGGCTAAAGCCTAGACCGTCCAGAAGTTCTGCGGCTCTTGCTTTGATGCTGTAGCCACCAATGGTTTCTATTTTTCCGTGAATCTCAGCAACAAGGGTACCGTTGTCCGCTTGTTCTGCTTTAATCAGCTGCTCTTCTAGACCGCGATATTCACGATCGCCATCAATTACGTACTCTATTGCGGTTCTCTCGAGTGCCGGCGTTTCTTGAGCAACCCATGCCAGCTCCCAGTGTGCTGGTTTACTGAATGATCCGGCATCAATTGATAGTTCGTCTTTGATAAGAGCGAACAGTGTGGACTTACCACAACCGTTTTTACCGACTAAACCCACCTTGTCGCCAGGGTGTAGAGTCGCAGATGCTTGGTCAAGCAGAGGTTTACCGCCGCGCAGTAGTTGAATATCCGAGAAAGTAATCATAGAAATCGCAATGAATTAAGAGGTGAACAGACGCCTGCATAGTAGGCGGAAACCAGATAAAAGTCGATCACAATGCAAATTGGGTTATGATGCCAATAACATATTAATAACTTTTGTTAGAATTTTCTTGGCATTGCCACCGTTTGCCCTGTAAGGAATGTTTCAAAGGAATGAGTGATTTGTTATCTACAAATAACACAGTACCCAAGGTCTTGGTGATATTTGCTCACCCAGAGCCCCAAACCTCGATTGCCAATCAAGTGATGCTGAAAAAAATAGAGTCGCTCGGTCATGTTAAAATTCATGATCTTTATGCGGCCTATCCAGACTTCTTTATCGATGTCCCATTTGAACATGAATTGCTCCTTGAGCATGACATCATCGTCTTTCAACATCCGCTGTTTATGTACTCTTGTCCTGCACTATTGAAAGAGTGGTTTGATCGCGTACTAGGCAAAGGATTTGCGTTCGGTGAACAGAGTGCATTGAAAGGTAAGTACTGGCGCAGCGTGATTACGACAGGCGGTAAAGAGGAGGCATTTGGTGCTTCGGGCTATAATAAATATCCACTACAAGAGATCTTGCAACCCTTTGAGCTGACGGCTGCCTTATGTCAAATGCATTGGCTAGAGCCTTTGGTTCTGCATTGGGCTCGAAATGTATCAGACATGACACGTTATCAACACGCCGAGTCTTACCGAAACTGGTTAAGGGAACCATTGCAGCTTCTTGAAGAGCAGCAAAGGGAGGCGCAGTAATGGCATTAACCAATGAATTCCTCCAAAGCAGTGTGATTTTCTTATCGGCTGCTGTTGTTGCCGTGCCGATTGCTCAACGTGCAGGTTTAGGGTCTGTTCTTGGCTACCTTTTAGCGGGTGTGGCGATTGGCCCTTGGGGACTTGGGCTAATTAGCGATGTCGAAGCGATTCTCCATTTCTCCGAGTTCGGGGTGGTGCTGCTACTGTTTCTCATTGGTCTTGAGCTTAACCCCAAAAAGCTCTGGACGATGCGCGGGCCGATATTGGGGCTCGGTGGCGCCCAAGTTGTCATTACAACCTTACTGATCACGGGTGTCGCTTGTCTATTTGGATTGAGTTGGCAGACCAGTTTGGTCATTGGTATGGGCTTAGCTCTTTCATCAACAGCCATTGCATTGCGTGTTATTGAAGAGCGTGAGCTAAGTGGTAAAGAGGCGGGCCAGTCTGGGTTTGCCGTATTACTGTTCCAAGATATCGCAGTAATTCCAATGTTGGCTATGCTGCCACTGCTTGCGGGTAATACAGGTGGTAGCTGGGCAGATATGCTGTGGATGCTGGCTGGTGTGATTGGTTTGTTGGTCGGTGGTCACTTCCTGCTTCGCCCTCTATTTCGCTACGTCGTATTAAGCGGTGTGCGTGAACTGTTTACCGTCGCAGCGCTCCTTTTGGTGATTGGTATTGCTGTAATCATGCAGCAGATAGGGTTATCGATGGCGCTCGGGACCTTCTTAGCTGGTGTGTTATTGGCCGAGAGTGAATACCGTCATGAGCTAGAGATAGCGATTGAACCTTTTAAAGGCTTGTTACTAGGCCTGTTCTTTATCTCTGTGGGTATGGCCGTAAACTTAGGCTTGCTTGCTGAAAGTCCGTTTGCAATCTTGATAGCGGTACTGGCATTGGTGGTGATGAAAGGTCTGGTGTTGTACGCCCTCGCTCGTATTTTCGGTACACAAGCTAAAGCACGCAGTCGTATGGCGATGATCTTGAGCCAAGGTGGTGAGTTTGCTTTCGTTATCTTCACCGCGGCCAGTGCCCAAGGCATCTTGAGCATGGAGCAAGTCTCTTTCCTACTTGTAGTGGTGAGCTTATCTATGGTGACCACGCCATTGATGCTTAAACTGCAAGATAAGTTCTTTGCGCGTCAATTAAATCAAATCAGTGAGAATGCGATGTCTTCTGATGTGGTGGATCGCAGCCCTCGCGTGATCATCGCCGGCTTTGGTCGTTTCGGCCAGATTATTGGGCGCTTGATGTATGCCAATAAGATTCGTATTACCATCCTAGAGAGTGACGCCAGCCAAATTCATATCTTGCGTAAGTTCGGATATAAGGTGTTTTACGGTGACTCGACCCACTTGGAGCTATTGCGTGCTGCAGGAGCCGATAAAGCCGAAGCGATTATCTTGTGTACCGATTCTCCAGACGAAATCATGAAAACCGTCGACTTATGTCGTCAGCATTTTCCGCGCTTAAAGATCTTGGCTCGTGCCCGAAGCCGTGTTGAAGCGTACCAACTATTGAATCATGGTGTGACCAACTACTCTCGTGAAACTTTCTTAGGGGCGTTAGACTTGGGAAGGCAAGCGCTCACCGAGCTAGGTATGCACCCATACAAAGCCAAGCGTGCCGAGGCGCACTTTCGTAAACTGGATAATGCCATGCTTAAAGATCTGCTTCCTCAGCACAGTGAAGACGCTGAATTGGCGCAAAGAGCCAAAGAGGCGCGTAAAGAGTTGGAGGAGATTTTCGGACATGAGATGGAGAATGACCATCAATCTCGAAACTACTGGCAGTAACACATTGCCCATAAAATAATAAAGACAATGGCCATCGTTGAATGGCACGAATCCAAGTTGTAAAGGATAGATAACGTGAAACAGAAAAAACGCTTTATTGCTGGTGCTAGCTGCCCAAGCTGCAACACTCAAGACACACTACGCTGGTGGGTTGAGAATAATATTGAGCTGGTGGAGTGTGTTGATTGTGACTTCACAGAGCAGCGCAAACCGAAAACTGTAGAGAAATCTGAACATGCGAATCAAGAAATGATCGGTATTTTTAAGCCAGAATGATTGAGTTTCGTTAATTGATCCCCATAATATCGGGGTACAGAATTTATCCTAAGCTCAATTGTTGGAGCTTAGTCCAAACCTCCTTGGAGCTCTCATGAAAATTGAAAAGAACGTAGTAGTTAGTGTTGCATATCAAGTGAAACTTGAAGATGGCGTAGTAGTTGACCAATCAACTGCAGAAGCTCCACTAGATTACCTTCACGGTCACAACAACCTAATTACAGGTCTTGAAAAAGAGCTTGAAGGCAAAGTTGCTGGCGACAAGTTCTCTGCAACCGTTACTCCAGAAGACGCTTACGGTGAGCACAACGACGCACTAGTGCAACGTGTTCCTGCTGACGTATTCCAAGGTGTTGAGCAAATCGAAGTTGGTATGCGTTTCCTAGCGGATACTGACCAAGGTCCAATCCCAGTAGAAGTAACTGAAGTAGATGGCGACGAAGTTGTTGTTGACGGCAACCACATGCTAGCTGGCCAAACTCTAACGTTTGACGTTGAAGTTGTAGCCGTTCGTGAAGCGACTGAAGAAGAAATTCAACACGGTCACGTACACCAAGAAGGTGGCTGTGGCGGTCACGGTCACGACCATGATCACGAAGGCGGTTGCTGTGGTGGCGAAGGCCATGACCACGGTGAAGAGAAAAAAGACGGCTGCTGCGGCGGCGGTAGCTGTGGTTCTCACTAATATCGAACTAGCGATTTAGTTTTAGAATATGAAAGCCTCCCTTGCGGAGGCTTTTTTCATATTAAGGTTATTGTTTCAAAGCGAGAGCAATAACGCTAACCAAAAGATTTGTTGTGGCTATCAGACACAGGGCTTTGGATATGATATTGATAGCGACAAACCATAAGAATATGTCAGTGGAGAATTTACATGTCACAGCCTTTTTCAATTGCGATTCATGGTGGTGCTGGAACCATCTTGCGAGAGCAAATGAGTGATGAGTTAAAAGCGGGCATTACTGAGGCTTTAGAGAAGTCAGTGTTGGCGGGTTACCACGTGTTGCAATCGGGCGGTGATGCTTTGGATGCTGTTGTGGCATCGGTAAAGGTGATGGAAGACAGTCCTCATTTCAACGCAGGTAAGGGCTCCGTTCTGACGCATGATGAGTTTGTTGAGATGGATGCGTCGGTGATGCACGGTCGTGAAATGGATGCGGGTGCCATTGCTGGTGTTCGCCACATTAAAAACCCGATCGAACTTGCTCGCGATGTGATGCTTAAAAGCGAGCATGTGTTACTGATTGGTGAAGGTGCCGAGAAGTTTGCCTTTGAACATGACTATATCTTTACTGAGCAAGACTACTTCTTTACTGAGCGCCGCTACGATCAGCTTCAATCGATGAAAGAAAAAGGTCTCTTTGCGCTGTCTGAAGCGAAATATGATGAGCAGCAAGCTGACAAATACCCAGATGACAAAAAGTACGGCACGGTTGGTGCAGTGGCGTTAGACCAAGCAGGGAACTTAGCGGCTGCGACCAGTACAGGTGGTGTCACTAATAAGAAATACGGTCGCGTAGGAGACTCGCCAATCATTGGTGCGGGTACCATTGCAGAGAATGGAAATGTTGCGGTTTCAACAACCGGCATGGGGGAGTTCTTTTTAAGAAAAATGGTGGCCAGTGATGTGGCTGCTCGCATGCGTTATCTCAAAGAAGATGTTCATACCGCATGTGAACAGATCATCCAAGGTGAACTGAAAACCATGGGCGGGGAAGGTGGCTTGATCGCGATTGATAATCAAGGTGATATTCACTTCGCTATGAACAGCTCGGGTATGTACCGTGCTAGCGTTGATACTGAAGGGCGAGTGGAAGTTAAGATCTATGCCGATGACTAGCCAAGTCCCGGTGTAACTCAAACTCCCAATCAGATACACAAAAGGCGACAGATATTCTCTGTCGCCTTTTGTTTTTCAACCAGTCCAACAAGCCGCAGCTCATTGTCAACGTACATTAGTAGTGTGGAGGTGGCGTCTCTTCCGATGCATCAGCCAAGTTAGAACCGTCAATGTTCTTTACTTTGCCCACTACGTATTTCATTTGGTCTTGCATCTTAGTGATCAACATCTGTTGCTGGCTAAGCGCTTCATTGAGTTCTTCAATGGTCTGCTCTTGGAAAGCCAGCTGACACTCAAGGTCATTCACTCGGCTCTCTAGTTGTTCAACTAGCTTCTCTGTCATCGTTCTTAGTCCACATTCCAAGCTTGGGCTATGCCCGCTGATGTTCCCGATATTACACGGCTCTGATTATCAAAGGCTGCATCATACACTACCGCACGAGGAGGGCGAGCATCTTTTAACGGCTCCGCTTCGTAACGAGCTATCCGTTTACCCGTTTGTGTATCCCATACACTGACCTGACTGGAAGGTGTCCCCGTGACTAGCTGCTTACCGTCATCCGAGAATCGAGCCGTAGAGAAAATCAGCTGGCGCGATAGGCTTTGCAGCTCTGCTTGTGATTCACCCGTTTCAAGGTCCCAAACAATCGCTTGGTTTCCACCATCAGAAGTAAACGCCAATTCACCATCACGCTGCAATACTACTCGCACAACGCGCTGTTCGTGTTCGAAGGTACGTAAAACCAACCCTGATTCAGTATCCCAAAGGTAGGCTTTATAGTCGTTCCCCCCCGAAAGTGCATAACGACCATTGGAAGAAAGCGAAACAGAATTGACTTTTTCTCGATGGGCAAGGAACTCTAAGCGACGGCCAGTGACTAAGTCCACGTAGATGGCTTTACCGTTTGATAACCCGAGTAGGACTTTCTCGCCGTTACTGGAGATGTCGACGTCGCGGATTAATCCGTCAGAGATCGACCAAAGCCCTTCGGCTTGTGTCCAAGTCAGGTCCCAAACGGCAAAGTTCATCTGACTGGCTGTCACCGCATAGCGACCATTGTCAGAGATTTTGATTCGTGTAACAGGGGAGCTTTCTTGGTCTTGTTCTCCAAGCTGGGCAAGTTCTTGATTCTCGGCTAAATCCCAAAGCAACAAATGTTTCTGTTGGGAATAGAGCAGGGCAAAACGACCGTCTCTGCTTAGTGCAAAGCTGGTGGCACCGCTGGGTTCGATATCCCAACGTTGATCATCCTCTTGGAAGAAAAAACATCCATTTAACAGAGTGATGACAATTGCATATAGTAATGAGTGAAAAAATATTCGCATCACGTCTAACAATCCGGTTTGTGTCAGAAGACATAGAACTAGTATATTGTTATAACTAACGTATTCACACCAATCTAATCATTAGATTTGTGCACAATAACCAATGGCTTGGCCATTAATTGGAGTATTCAATGAAATCAGTTTTAAAAGTATCACTGCTTGCCGCGACGGTTATGCTAGCAGTTGGTTGTCAGAAAGAAGAACCAAAGGCAGAAGCTCCTCAAGTCGAAGAAGTGAAAGTTGAAGCAGTAAACTTTAAAACAGAAGACGACAAAGCGGCTTACGCAATCGGTGTTTCATTCGCAAACTAC
Organism: Vibrio fortis; assembly: GCF_024347475.1. NCBI lineage: Bacteria > Pseudomonadati > Pseudomonadota > Gammaproteobacteria > Vibrionales > Vibrionaceae > Vibrio > Vibrio fortis. Next base: position 2,938,458 of record NZ_AP025487.1, on the reverse strand, counting down.
CTAAGCACAAGCATTGATAAGCCAAGCGAGCTAGGTATTAACCTAGACAAAGAGATGGTACTAAAAGGTATCGAAGATGTGTTCGCAGGCAATACAGCATTAAATGAAGACGAGACTCGCGCGGCACTAGAAGCTCTTGATCAGCGTGTAGCAGAAACAATGCAAGCTCAAGCTGCGGAGAAATCAGCAGAAACTAAGAAAGCGGGTGATGAGTACCGTGCTGAGTTTGAGAAGACAGAAGGCGTTCAAAAAACTGACTCTGGGCTACTATACCAAGTGATGACTGCAGCTGAAGGCGAGTCTCCAAAAGACACTGACACAGTACAAGTACACTACAAAGGTACACTAACTGACGGTACTCAGTTTGATAGCTCTTACGACCGTGGCGAACCAGCAACATTCCCACTAAACCGCGTAATCCCAGGTTGGACTGAAGGCGTACAGCTAATGCAAGTTGGCTCTAAGTACAAGTTTGTTATCCCGCCAGAGCTAGCGTACGGTGAGCAAGACACACCAACAATCCCAGCAAACTCAACGCTTGTATTCGAAGTTGAGCTACTGAAAATTGATAACGCAGAAGAAACAGCTGCACAATAAGCGTTTCACGAAGTGTTCTAAGGCCTAACTCAGTTAGGCCTTTTTTTATGCTTTCAATTTGAGTATTTGTTTTTTTAACTTGTTCTAAATCACTAGTTGCAATGTTAGCTAGGTGTGCAATTAAAAATTTCTGATAAACTTACATAAATTTGTTGATTTTTCACACGAAGGTAAGGAATTAAGTGACTACTACAGAAACAGTCAATGCGGATGTGTTACTTGAAATGGAATCAGTCAATGTCATGCCATTCAGTGAACACGATAAAATCATTCTAAGATCTTATGAGGCCGTTGTTGATGGCATCGCAAGTCTTATTGGTCCGTTTTGTGAAATCGTTTTGCACTCGTTAGAGGATCTCAATACCTCTGCGATTAAGATTGCCAACGGCGAGAATACTGGGCGTCAGGTTGGCTCTCCAATCACCGATTTAGCGCTAAAAATGCTGAAAGATATCGAAGGCTCTAAGCGTAATTTCTCTCGTTCATACTTTACTCGCGCAAAAGGTGGTGTGTTAATGAAGTCGATTACGGTGGCTATCCGTAATGGTGACGACCGAGTTATTGGCCTGCTTTGTATCAACGTAAACCTTGATGCACCGTTCTCACAAGTGTTGCAATCGTTCATGCCAACGCAAGATGCAGATGAAGCGGCGTCTTCAGTGAACTTTGCAAGTGACGTTGAAGAGCTGGTAGACCAAACCGTAGAGCGCACAATCGAAGAGATCAATGCGGATAAGTCGGTGTCGAACAACACTAAGAACCGTCAAATCGTCATGGAACTCTACGACAAAGGGATCTTCGATATTAAAGATGCGATTAACCGCGTTGCAGAGCGCCTAAATATCTCAAAACATACGGTTTACCTGTATATCCGTCAGCGTAAAACAGAGGATGATGAGAGTTGAGTTCAAGCCTAACGTATACCCTGTTAGTTAATGGGCCAATCTACGGCTCCCAGTCTGCGAAAAATGCCTACCAGTTTGCGCTTGCAGTGATAGAGAGAGGACACCAACTCAAGAGTGTCTTCTTCTATCAAGACGGCGTGAGCAATGGTTCAGCACTGACCGTACCGGCTAATGACGAATTCGATCTTGCTGGAGCATGGCAAAAGTTAGCGTCACAACATGAGGTTCGATTGGAAACTTGTGTGGCAGCGGCATTGCGTCGAGGTGTGGTGAGCGAAGACGAAGCGAATCAACATCAGCTTGATAGCCATAACTTGGCAGAAGGTTTTGAGCAAGCGGGTTTAGGTAGCCTGGCTGAGGCAATGTTGACTCACGATAGGGTAGTACAGTTTTGAAAAAGTTAGGGTACGTATTTAACAGCTTTCCTCATAGTACTGCATCGGGCAGAGAAGGCCTGGATGCGCTACTAGCGGCATCAGCTTATACCGAAGAGATCTCAGTGTTTTTTGTCGGTAATGGGGTGACACAACTGCTAGAACAGCAGCAACCAAGAGAGTCTTTATCTCGCGATTATATCGCAGCATTTAAATTGATGGAGCTTTACGATATCGAGCAGGTCTATGTATGTGAGCAGAGTTTACAGCGCTTTGGACTATCGAGTGAGCAACTCGTGATTGATACTCAAGTGTTGGCCCCAAGTGCTATGGCGCAGCAATTTGCGCAATGCGACCAGATACTCACATTTTAGAGGTTTAACATGCTGCACATCATCAAGACGATTGAAAAGCTCAGTCTCGCACTCACCTATCGTCAGCCTGGCGAACACTTATTGTTAACTGAAGAGGCGGTTTACGCAACATTGCCAAGTCATGAGCTTGCGCAGCAGTTAATGGATATCGAAGAAGTGTCTGTGCTGGAGCCAGATCTCAACAGCCGTGGTTTGCAAACTCTTGTGTCGGAATCATTAACAAAAGTGGACTATTTGGGCTTCGTTACGCTCACCGAGCAGCATCAACAATCCATCACTTGGTAGTCCTTTCCCACTTTTATCGACCGAATAGAGCATCCTTAGCTCTAGATGGCTAAAAAAGATCTGTATATTTCTTGACACACATCCCACTGCTGAATAGAATTTTGCGTCCCTAATTGCCACGTGTAGTTAGGGATAGATTTTTCACAAAGCTTACTTTCAAGTAAATTTCAGGAGCTAGTTAATGGCAACTATTAACCAGTTGGTACGTAAGCCTCGTGCAAAGCAAGTTGTTAAAAGCAACGTGCCTGCACTAGAAGCGTGTCCACAAAAACGTGGTGTATGTACTCGTGTTTACACTACTACACCTAAAAAACCTAACTCGGCACTACGTAAAGTATGTCGTGTACGTCTAACTAACGGTTTCGAAGTAACTTCGTACATCGGTGGTGAAGGTCACAACCTTCAAGAGCACAGTGTTGTTCTAATCCGTGGCGGTCGTGTAAAAGACCTTCCGGGTGTACGTTACCACACAGTTCGCGGCGCACTAGACTGTGCTGGCGTTAACGACCGTAAGCAAGGTCGTTCTAAGTACGGTGTTAAGCGTCCAAAATCTTAATGGTATCCGTTAAGTAAGGCCAAACACTGAATTAATTTTAATTTTTGAAGAAACTGAAAAGTTTTGGATAACCTGAAGAAGACAACGGAGAAAATCCATGCCACGTCGTCGCGTCATCGGTCAGCGTAAGATCCTTCCAGATCCAAAGTTCAAATCTGAACTGCTGGCAAAATTCGTTAACATCCTAATGGTTGACGGTAAGAAATCTACTGCAGAAAAAATCGTTTACACTGCACTAGATGCAATGGCTGAGAAATCTGGTAAAGATCACTTAGCTGTATTTGAAGAAGCTCTTGAAAATGTTCGCCCAGCGGTAGAGGTTAAATCTCGCCGTGTAGGTGGTTCAACTTACCAAGTACCTGTAGAAGTACGTCCGGTTCGCCGTAACGCACTTGCTATGCGTTGGGTAGTTGAAGCTGCGCGTAAGCGTGGTGAAAAATCTATGGCTCAACGCCTAGCAGCTGAAATGCTAGACGCGTCTGAGAACAAAGGTACTGCGGTTAAGAAACGTGAAGACGTTCACCGCATGGCTGACGCAAACAAAGCGTTCGCTCATTACCGTTGGTAATACCTTTTCAGTGCTGCAAGGTTCCTTGCAGCACTTCTTTAGTTCCTATGCGTATGCTAGGAACTATTGCTATTTCTAGAGGGATGCTTTTTTAGCAACTAATCTGGATATAGCAATAGTCCCTAAGTCTCTAAGTAAAGAGGATTCAACCGTGGCTCGTAAAACTCCTATTGAGCGCTACCGTAATATCGGTATTGTTGCTCACGTAGATGCAGGTAAAACAACCACAAGTGAACGTATTCTGTTCTATACCGGTCTTTCTCACAAAATCGGCGAAGTTCACGATGGTGCAGCAACCATGGACTGGATGGAGCAAGAGCAAGAACGTGGTATCACAATCACTTCAGCAGCAACCACTACGTTTTGGCGTGGTATGGAAGCTCAATTCCCAGATCACCGTATCAACATCATCGACACTCCTGGACACGTTGACTTCACGATTGAAGTAGAACGTTCTCTTCGTGTACTTGATGGCGCAGTTGTTGTGTTCTGTGGCTCGTCTGGTGTTGAACCTCAATCAGAGACAGTATGGCGTCAAGCCGACAAGTACCAAGTTCCTCGTATGGTTTTCGTTAACAAAATGGACCGTACAGGCGCAGACTTCCTACGTGTAATTGATCAAATCAAGGATCGCTTAGGCGCGACACCTGTTCCAATTCAATTGAACATCGGTGCCGAAGAAAACTTCCAAGGTGTTGTCGATCTTATCAAGATGAAGGCAATTAACTGGAACGAAGCTGACCAAGGCATGACGTTTACGTACGAAGACATTCCTGCAGACATGCAAGAAATGGCGGAAGAATATCGTACAGAACTTATTGAAGCGGCGGCTGAAGCCTCTGAAGAGCTGATGGATAAGTACCTTGAAGAAGGTGAACTATCAGAAGAAGAGATTAAGCTAGGCCTTCGTACTCGTACCCTTAACAATGAAATTGTACTGGCAACTTGTGGTAGTGCATTCAAAAACAAAGGCGTACAAGCTGTTCTTGATGCAGTGGTTGATTTCCTTCCTTCTCCAGTTGATGTACCTGCAATCAAAGGTATCGACGAAGACGAGAATGAAGCAGAGCGTCACGCAGATGACAACGAACCGTTCTCTGCACTTGCATTTAAGATCGCAACCGACCCATTCGTTGGTACTCTAACCTTCATCCGTGTTTACTCTGGTGTGGTTGAAAGTGGTAAAACGGCTTACAACTCAGTGAAGAAACAGCGTGAACGTCTAGGGCGCATTGTACAAATGCACTCAAATAAGCGTGAAGAAGTGAAAGAAGTACGAGCTGGTGACATCGCAGCCATTATTGGTTTGAAAGAAGTGACTACCGGCGAAACGCTATGTGACCAGAACCATAAGATTGTTCTTGAACGCATGGAGTTCCCAGATCCAGTTATCCAGATCGTTGTAGAGCCAAGCTCACAAGCTGATCAAGATAAAATGACAATTGCTCTAGCTAAGCTAGCAGCAGAAGACCCATCGTTCCGCGTCGATATGGACGACGAAACAGGCCAGACTCTGATTTCTGGTATGGGTGAACTACACTTAGATATCATCGTTGACCGTATGAAGCGCGAATTTAGCGTGAACTGCAACGTTGGTAATCCGCAAGTGGCTTACCGTGAAACAATTCGTGGTACAGCGAAAGCGGAAGGTAAATTTATCCGTGAACACGGTGGTAAAGGTCAGTACGGTCACGTGTGGCTGAAACTGGAACCATCAGAAGTTGGCGAAGGCTTTGTCTTCGTGGATGAAATTGCCAATGGTACTGTACCAAAAGAGTTTATCGCTTCAGTGGCCAAAGGCGTTGAAGAGCAGATGAACAATGGTGTGCTTGCTGGCTACCCAGTTCTGGATATCAAAGCTACACTATATGATGGTTCTTACCATGAAACAGATTCAAGTGAGATGGCGTTTACAATCGCTGCCTCTATGGCTTTCAGAACGGGTGCACTAGAAGCGCAACCGGTTCTGCTTGAGCCTATGATGAAAGTTGAAGTAACTACTCCAGAAGACTGGATGGGTGACGTTGTTGGCGATATTAACCGTCGTCGCGGCATCATCGAAGGTATGGACGAGGGGACAGCTGGCCTGAAGATAATTCGTGCACAAGTTCCGTTGTCTGTCATGTTCGGTTATTCAACTGATTTACGTTCTGCGACACAAGGTCGTGCTTCTTACTCTATGGAGTTTAGTGAGTACGCTGAAGTGCCAAACAATGTTGCAAAAGCAATCATTGCAGAGCGTGGTTAAACAATAGGGCTGCATTTTTTTCATTTTTTTGAAAGATCTAATGCGTCCAAATATTGCGCTAACGAGAGTTGGCGCATAAAATAGCAATTTCTGGCGCGTCTCGACCAATAATGGTCGTGGCGAATCATAACTAGGAAGGAACACGATCGTGTCTAAAGAAAAATTTGAACGTACGAAACCGCACGTAAACGTTGGTACTATCGGCCACGTTGACCACGGTAAAACAACTCTAACTGCTGCTATCTGTACTACACTTGCAAAAGTGTACGGTGGTGAAGCGAAAGACTTCGCATCTATCGATAACGCTCCAGAAGAGCGTGAGCGCGGTATCACAATCGCAACTTCTCACGTTGAGTACGACACTCCATCACGTCACTACGCACACGTAGACTGTCCAGGACACGCGGATTATGTTAAAAACATGATCACTGGTGCTGCACAAATGGACGGCGGTATCCTAGTTGTTGCTGCGACTGACGGCCCAATGCCTCAAACTCGTGAGCACATCCTACTTGGTCGTCAAGTTGGTATCCCTTACATCATCGTATTCATGAACAAATGTGACATGGTTGATGACGAAGAGCTACTAGAACTAGTAGAAATGGAAGTTCGTGAACTTCTTTCTGAGTACGAATTCCCAGGTGATGATCTACCAGTAATCCAAGGTTCAGCTCTTGGCGCACTAAACGGCGAGAAGCAATGGGAAGACAAGATCGTTGAGCTTGCAGAAGCACTAGATTCTTACATCCCAGAGCCAGAGCGTGCAGTAGACCAACCGTTCCTACTACCAATCGAAGACGTATTCTCGATCCAAGGTCGTGGTACTGTTGTAACTGGTCGTATCGAGCGTGGTATCCTACGCGTAGGTGACGAAGTAGAAATCGTTGGTATCAAAGAAACAACAATGACTACTTGTACTGGTGTTGAGATGTTCCGTAAGCTTCTTGACGAAGGTCGTGCAGGTGAGAACGTTGGTGCACTTCTACGTGGTACTAAGCGTGACGAAGTTGAACGTGGTCAAGTACTATCTGCTAAAGGTTCTATCAACCCACACACTAAATTTGAGTCAGAAGTGTACGTACTTTCTAAAGATGAAGGCGGCCGTCACACTCCTTTCTTCAAAGGTTACCGTCCACAGTTCTACTTCCGTACAACTGACGTAACAGGCGACATCACTCTACCAGAAGGCGTAGAGATGGTAATGCCAGGTGATAACGTTCAAATGACTGTTGAGCTAATCGCTCCAATCGCAATGGACGAAGGCCTACGTTTCGCTATCCGTGAAGGTGGCCGTACTGTAGGTGCTGGTGTTGTAGCTAAAATCTTCGCTTAATAACGAATGATTTTGCTCTCTCTTCATTAGAAGAGGCGCATCATAAAAAGGGAGGCTTCGGCTTCCCTTTTTTATTTTGAGTAAAATACGAGTGGTTATAAGAAAACTTTGAAATGCGCTATTAACGCGTACCTCTAATATCCGGTAATACAATTACTTAGCAGAATATAGTCTTAACGCAGTTTCGCTAAGTGTTCCCATCTGTGAAAAGCATGATTTTTCTATAACAAAACGGTCTAACAGTAGTAAAAGATAAGACTGGTAATAAGAATGATTCCTCTTTATATTTAATCTCAAGTTATAAGTTTAGGTTTGAATATGTACGTCTGTTTATGCCATGGAGTATCGGATAAGAAAATCCGAAAACTCGTTGTTGAAGAGGGCATTACTGATATAAAAGGAATTAAGAAATGTACGGCACTCGGCAGTCAATGCGGAAAGTGTGTACGTTCAGCGAAAGAAATCATCAACGAAAGCGCCGCCACATTGTTTAAGCAAGCTGGTTAGTTACTTAGAACTTAACCAAGCTTTTTGACACTTCTCGATTTGGTTCTACAGTTAGAAGAACCGAAGAGGAGAGTGTGCTCATGAAAGGCGATCCAATCATAATTCAACATCTCAATAAAATTCTTGGTAACGAGCTGGTTGCCATTAACCAATATTTTCTTCATGCGCGAATGTACAAAGACTGGGGTCTAAAGCATTTGGCTGATAAGGAATATCATGAATCTATTGACGAGATGAAACATGCCGACCACCTGATAGAACGAATCTTGTTTCTCGAAGGGCTACCTAATCTGCAAGACTTAGGTAAACTCAAAATAGGTGAAGATACCCAGGAAATGTTGGAGTGCGATTTAGCTTTAGAGATGGAGGCCATTCCGGATCTGAAAAATGCCATCGCTTATGCCGAAGATATTCATGACTATGTATCACGTGATCTGTTCCTTGAAATATTGGAAGACGAAGAGGAACACGTTGACTGGTTAGAAACACAGCTAGGTCTTGTTAAAATGACAGGAATCCAAAACTACCTACAAGCTCAATATGTTGATGAAGATGACGATGGCTAAAAGTAGTTAGTTAAAATCGGTAAGATTATCGCAAAAAGCAGAGAGCACCTTGCCTCTGCTTTTTGCGTTATATAAGGGGCTGGTAGGTCGGGCTTGAAGTTTTCGCGATTAATTTTCAAACACCACTTGCATACCAAAGTGTGATCTGTATAATGCACCGCACTGGCTTAAGCTGGTTGTGAACCAATGAGCACTGAGGAGTAGGTTTTGCCTAGTAATGTATACTCAGCTTATGTTCGCGGTTAATAAAAATAGTAAGCTCGTCTTACTTCAAAAGTTAACTGACAATGTGTCCTAATTTTGGATACTACGGTTTCACATAAATCAATCGGCATTCTCTCGTCTTTTCGAGTTTGAGTGGCGATATTGTTTGTGTAATTTTTAATAATTGGAGCTCTGTCTCATGCAGAACCAACGTATTCGTATCCGCCTAAAAGCTTTCGATTACAAGCTAATCGACGCTTCTACTGCGGAAATCGTTGAAACAGCAAAACGTACTGGCGCACAGGTTCGTGGTCCTATCCCACTACCTACTCGTAAAGAGCGTTTCACTGTTCTTATCTCTCCACACGTCAACAAAGATGCACGTGACCAGTACGAAATCCGTACTCACAAGCGTTTGATCGACATCGTTGAGCCAACAGACAAAACTGTTGATGCTCTAATGCGTCTTGATCTTGCTGCTGGCGTTGATGTTCAAATCAGCCTAGGTTAAGGGAGATAAGAATAATGATTGGTCTAGTCGGACGTAAAGTGGGTATGACCCGCGTATTTACTGAAGAAGGCGTTTCTATCCCAGTAACTGTTGTTGAGGTTGAAGCGAACCGTATTTCTCAAGTTAAAACTCTAGAGAACGACGGCTACGCAGCAATCCAAGTAACTACTGGTGCTAAGAAAGCTAACCGTGTAACTAAGCCTGAAGCTGGTCACTTCGCGAAAGCGGGTGTTGAAGCAGGCCGCGGTCTTTGGGAATTCCGTTTAGAAAACGGCGAAGAGTTTGAAGTTGGCGCTGAGCTAAACGTAGAACTTTTCAACGAAATTAAAAAAGTAGACGTTACTGGTACATCTAAAGGTAAAGGCTTCCAAGGCGCAGTTAAGCGTTGGAACTTCTCTACTCAAGATATGACTCACGGTAACTCTTTGTCTCACCGTGCACCGGGTTCAATTGGCCAATGTCAAACTCCAGGTCGCGTGTTTAAAGGCAAGAAAATGGCAGGTCACATGGGTGCTGAGCGTGTAACGACTCAAAACCTAGAGATCGTACGTGTTGACGCTGAGCGCAATCTGCTTCTTATTAAAGGTGCAGTACCAGGCTCAACAGGCGGCAACGTGATCGTAAAACCTGCTGTTAAAGCATAACGTCTAGGAGTAAGTAATGGAATTGATGGTTAAAGGTGCTGATGCACTAACTGTTTCCGAGACTACTTTCGGACGTGACTTCAACGAAGCTCTTGTACACCAAGTAGTTGTTGCATACGCAGCAGGTGCTCGTCAAGGTACTCGTGCTCAAAAGACTCGTTCTGAAGTATCTGGCGGTGGCGCTAAGCCATGGCGTCAAAAAGGTACTGGCCGCGCACGTGCTGGTACAATTCGTAGCCCAATCTGGCGTACAGGTGGTGTTACTTTTGCTGCGAAACCTCAAGATCACAGCCAAAAAGTAAACAAGAAAATGTACCGTGGTGCTATGAAGAGCATTCTTTCTGAGCTTGTTCGTCAAGAGCGTCTAATCGTTGTTGATAACTTCTCAGTAGAAGCACCAAAAACAAAAGAACTTGTAGCTAAGCTTAAAGAGCTTGAGCTAAGCGACGTTCTGATTGTTACTGGCGAAGTAGATGAAAATCTATTCTTAGCTGCTCGTAACCTTTACAAAGTTGACGCGCGTGACGTTGCTGGTATCGACCCAGTATCTCTAATTGCGTTTGACAAGGTTCTAATGACTGCTGACGCAGTTAAGCAAGTTGAGGAGTCGCTAGCATGATCACTGAAGAGCGTATCTTAAAAGTTCTACGTGCTCCGCACATCTCTGAAAAAGCAACTATGGCAGCTGAGAAAGCGAACACTATCGTTTTCAAAGTAGCTAAAGATGCGACTAAAAAAGAGATCAAAGCAGCTGTAGAAAAGCTATTTGAAGTTGAAGTTAAGTCTGTAAATACTCTTGTTCTTAAGGGTAAGACCAAACGTCAAGGTATGCGTGAAGGCCGTCGTTCAGACGTTAAGAAAGCCTACGTTACTTTGAAAGAAGGTCAAGATCTTGACTTCGTTGGCGGCGCGGAATAACAGGAGTAGTTAAAAATGGCTATTGTTAAATGTAAGCCGACTTCCCCTGGTCGTCGTCACGTCGTTAAAGTTGTTAACGCTGACCTACACAAGGGTAAGCCATACGCACCACTTCTAGAGAAAAACTCTAAGAACGGTGGTCGTAACAACAACGGTCGTATCACAGTACGTCACATCGGCGGTGGTCACAAGCACCACTACCGTGTAATTGACTTCAAACGTACTAAAGACGGTATCCCAGCGAAAGTTGAGCGTCTAGAATACGATCCAAACCGTAGCGCTAACATCGCTCTAGTTCTGTACGCAGACGGTGAGCGTCGTTACATCATTGCACCAAAAGGTGTTAACGCAGGTGACCAGATCCAATCTGGTGTAGATGCGCCAATCAAAGCAGGTAACACTCTGCCGATGCGCAACATCCCAGTAGGTTCTACTGTACACTGTGTTGAACTTAAGCCTGGTAAAGGTGCTCAACTAGCTCGTTCGGCTGGTGCTTATGCTCAAATCGTTGCTCGCGACGGTGCATACGTAACTATCCGTCTACGTTCTGGTGAAATGCGCAAAGTACTTTCTGAAGGTCGTGCAACGATCGGTGAAGTTGGTAACTCTGAGCATATGCTACGTGAACTTGGTAAAGCTGGTGCTTCACGCTGGCGCGGCGTACGTCCAACCGTACGTGGTGTAGTAATGAACCCGGTTGATCACCCACACGGTGGTGGTGAAGGCCGCACATCTGGTGGTCGTCACCCAGTTTCTCCTTGGGGCGTTCCTACTAAGGGCTTCAAGACTCGTAAGAACAAGCGCACTGACAAGTACATCGTACGTCGTCGTAACAAGTAATCTATATAAAGAGGAATCGCCATGCCACGTTCTCTCAAGAAAGGTCCTTTTATTGACCTACACTTGCTGAAGAAGGTAGAGAAAGCGGTGGAAAGCGGAGACAAAAAGCCTATTAAGACTTGGTCCCGTCGCTCAATGATCATCCCAACAATGATTGGTTTGACCATCGCTGTCCATAATGGTCGTCAGCACGTTCCAGTTTTCGTTACCGAAGAAATGATCGGTCACAAACTGGGTGAATTTGCACCAACTCGTACTTATCGCGGTCACGCTGCAGATAAGAAAGCTAAGAAGAAGTAAGGAGTAGATGATGGAAGCTTTAGCTAAACATAACTTTGCTCGTATTTCTCCACAGAAAGCTCGCTTAGTTGCAGACCAAATTCGCGGTAAGTCGGTAGACCAAGCTCTAGAAATTCTAACTTTCAGCAACAAAAAAGCTGCTGTTCTAGTTAAGAAAGTTCTAGAGTCAGCTATCGCAAACGCGGAGCATAACGAAGGTGCAGATATCGACGATCTAAATGTCGCTAAAATCTTCGTAGATGAGGGCCCTATCATGAAGCGTATTATGCCTCGTGCTAAAGGCCGTGCGGATCGTATCTTGAAGCGTTCAAGCCACATCACTGTTGTTGTAGCAGATCGCTAGAGACTAGGAGAGTAAGCAATGGGTCAGAAAGTACATCCTAATGGTATTCGTCTTGGCATCGTTAAGCCTTGGAATGCTACATGGTTTGCTAACACCAAAGATTTCGCTGACAACCTAGACGGCGACTTCAAGGTACGTCAGTTCCTTACTAAGGAACTACAAAAAGCATCACTATCTCGTATCGTTATCGAGCGTCCAGCTAAGAGCATCCGTGTGACAATTCACACAGCTCGTCCTGGCGTTGTTATCGGTAAGAAAGGTGAAGACGTTGAGAAGCTACGCGCAGCTGTAGCTAAAATCGCAGGTGTACCAGCGCAGATTAACATCGCTGAAGTACGTAAGCCTGAGTTGGATGGTCAGCTAGTAGCTGATAGCATCGCGTCTCAACTAGAGCGTCGTGTTATGTTCCGTCGTGCTATGAAGCGCGCAGTACAAAACGCTATGCGTCTAGGCGCTAAAGGTATCAAAGTGGAAGTAAGCGGTCGTCTAGGCGGCGCTGAAATCGCACGTTCTGAGTGGTACCGTGAAGGCCGTGTGCCTCTACACACTCTACGTGCAGACATTGATTACGCAACTTCTTCGGCTCACACTCAATACGGTGTGATCGGCATTAAAGTTTGGATCTTTAAAGGTGAGATTCTAGGCGGTATGCCAGCTGCTAACGCAGTAGAGCCTAAAGGCGATAAGCCTAAGAAGCAGCGTAAAGGCCGTAAGTAAGGAGTCGAACGATGCTACAACCAAAACGTACTAAGTTCCGCAAGGTTCAGACTGGTCGTAACCGTGGTCTAGCTAAAGGCACAGAAGTAAGCTTCGGCGAATTCGGTCTTAAAGCTGTTGGCCGTGGCCGTATCACTGCTCGTCAGATCGAAGCGGCACGTCGTGCTATGACACGTCACATTAAGCGTCAAGGTCAAATCTGGATTCGTATTTTCCCAGACAAACCGATTACTGAAAAACCTCTTGAAGTTCGTCAAGGTAAAGGTAAAGGTAACGTTGAGTACTGGGTAGCACAAATCCAACCTGGTAAGGTTATGTACGAAATGAATGGCGTACCAGAAGAGTTGGCACGTGAAGCGTTCCGCCTAGCGGCACGTAAACTGCCTGTTAAAACTACTTTTGTAACTAAGCAGGTGATGTAATGAAAGCACAAGATCTACGCGAAAAGAACGTTGAAGAGCTTAACGCTGAGCTATTGAATTTGCTACGCGAACAGTTCAACCTGCGCATGCAGGCTGCTACTGGTCAGCTTCAGCAAACTCATACTCTAAAAGCTGTACGCCGTGATATCGCACGTGTGAAAACTGTTTTGACTGAAAAGGCAGGCGCATAATGAGCGAAACTAACCGCATCCAGCAAGGTCGTGTAATTAGTGACAAGATGGACAAGTCTATCGTTGTTGCTATCGAGCGTACTGTAAAACACCCAATTTACGGTAAATACGTTAAGCGCACGACTAAAGTACACGCACACGACGAGAACAACACTTGTGGCCTAGGCGACAAAGTTGAAATCGCTGAGTGTCGTCCTCTGTCTAAGACTAAGTCTTGGACATTGGTTAAAGTTCTAGAAAAAGCGAAGATTTAATCTTTGTAATTCTATAACTTATAAGCGGCTCCAAAATATTTTTTGGGGCCGCTTGTTTTTTGTCTACCCAATTCCAAAAAAGGGTGGTACAATTCGCGTCCCTTTTAAAGAGGCAGCCCGACCCGAGAGGGTCTAGTTTTAATATTTAGCGGAGCACTAACAATGATCCAGATGCAAAGTACACTTGACGCAGCAGATAACTCTGGCGCGCGCAAGGTAATGTGTATTAAGGTTCTGGGTGGCTCTCACCGTCGTTATGCACATATCGGTGACATCATCAAAGTTACAGTTAAGGAAGCAATTCCTCGCGGTAAAGTAAAGAAAGGTGATGTTCTGAAGGCGGTTGTAGTGCGCACCCGTAAAGGCGTTCGTCGCCCAGACGGTTCTGTCATTCGCTTCGACAGTAATGCTTGTGTATTGTTAAACGACACTACTGAGCAACCAGTCGGCACACGTATCTTTGGTCCTGTGACTCGTGAACTTCGTAACGCGAAATTCATGAAAATTGTGTCACTAGCACCTGAAGTTCTGTAAGGAGCGGCAACATGGCAGCTAAAATCCGTCGTAATGACGAAGTAATCATTCTTGCTGGTAAAGATAAAGGCAAGAAAGGTAAAGTAACTAAGGTTCTGACAACTGGTAAAGTTATCGTTGAAGGTATCAACCTTGTTAAGAAGCACCAAAAGCCTCAACCGGCTCTAGGTCAACAAGGTGGCATCGTTGAACAAGAAGCAGCAATCGATGCTTCTAACGTTGCAATCTTTAACGCGGCTACTGGTAAAGCAGACCGCATCGGTTTCCGTATCGAAGATGGTAAGAAAGTTCGTTTCTTTAAGTCTAACGGCGAAACTGTTTCTAACTAATTAGAAGTAATTTGGAGTTCTACTATGGCGAAACTGCATGATTACTACAAGTCGTCTGTAGTCGCTGAGCTTACCAAAGAGTTCGGCTACACAAGCGTCATGCAAGTCCCTAGGATTGAGAAAATCACCCTAAACATGGGCGTTGGTGAAGCAATCAACGATAAGAAACTGCTAGAAAACGCAGCAGCTGATATGGCAACGATCTCTGGTCAAAAGCCTCTTATCACTAAAGCGCGTAAATCTGTTGCAGGTTTCAAAATTCGTGAAGGCTACCCAATTGGTTGTAAAGTAACCTTACGTGGCGAACGTATGTGGGAGTTCCTAGAGCGTCTTATCTCTATCGCTCTTCCACGTGTACGTGATTTCCGTGGTGTTAGCGCTAAGTCTTTTGACGGTCGCGGTAACTACAGCATGGGCGTTCGCGAGCAAATCATCTTCCCGGAAATCGACTACGATAAAGTCGATCGTGTGCGCGGTCTTGATATTACTATCACGACGTCTGCTGGCACTGATGCGGAAGGCCGTGCTCTGCTGGCTGCCTTTAACTTCCCATTCCGTAAGTAAGGTGAAGGGTTACTGTTATGGCTAAACAATCAATGAAAGCACGTGAAGCTAAGCGTGCGAAGCTAGTTGCTAAATTCGCTGAAAAGCGTTCAGCACTAAAAGCTCTAATCAGCGATGTAAACGCATCTGAAGAAGAACGTTGGAACGCAGTTCTTAAACTGCAAGCTCTTCCACGTGATTCAAGTGCATCACGTCAGCGCAACCGTTGTAACCAAACTGGTCGTCCACACGGTTACCTACGTAAGTTCGGTCTAAGCCGTATCAAAGTTCGTGAAGCTTGCATGAAAGGCGAGATTCCTGGACTTCGTAAGGCTAGCTGGTAATTGCCACTTAATCATTTGGAGTAAATCTTATGAGCATGCAAGATCCGATTTCGGATATGCTGACCCGCGTTCGTAACGGTCAGGCAGCAAACAAAGTTGCTGTTAAAATGCCTTCTTCAAAGCTTAAAGTTGCAATTGCTGCACTATTAAAAGCTGAAGGTTACATCACTGACTTCGCTGTAGAAGGCGAAGCAAAACCTGAGCTAGAAGTTACTCTTAAGTACTTCCAAGCTAAACCTGTAATCGAGCAAATCAAGCGCGTATCACGCCCTGGTCTACGAGTTTATAAAAATAAAGACTCGCTACCAACAGTGATGGGTGGTCTTGGTATTGCAGTTGTTTCTACTTCCAAGGGTCTTATGACTGACCGTGCTGCTCGCAAAGCAGGTCTTGGCGGTGAAATCATCTGTTACGTAGCTTAATAAGGAGTAGATTATGTCTCGTGTTGCTAAAGCACCTGTCGCTATTCCAGCTGGCGTAGAGGTGAAACTAAACGGCCAAGAAATCACTGTAAAAGGTGGTAAAGGTGAGCTTACTCGCGTTCTTAACGACGCCGTAGTTATCGCACAGGAAGAAAACAACCTAACTTTCGGTCCGAAAGAAGGTGTTGCTAACGCATGGGCACAAGCTGGTACAGCTCGCGCTCTAGTTAACAACATGGTTGTGGGTGTTACTGAGGGCTTCACTAAGAAGCTAACTCTAAAGGGTGTTGGTTACCGTGCTGCTATGAAAGGCAACTCTGTAGCTCTAACTCTTGGTTTTTCTCACCCAGTAGAGCACGCTCTACCTGAAGGTATTAAAGCTGAGTGCCCTAGCCAAACTGAGATCGTTGTAACTGGTTGTGACAAGCAACTAGTTGGTCAAGTTGCGGCTGACATTCGTTCTTACCGTGAACCTGAGCCATACAAAGGCAAGGGTGTACGTTACGCAGATGAAAATGTGCGTACTAAAGAAGCTAAGAAGAAGTAAGGTATCACTATGGATAAGAAAGCATCTCGCATCCGTCGTGCTACACGTGCACGTCGTAAGATTGCAGAACTTCGCGTTGAGCGTCTAGTAGTACACCGTACTCCTCGTCACGTATACGCACAAGTTATCGCGGCAAACGGCTCTGAGGTTATCGCAGCTGCTTCTACTGTAGAAAAAGCGATCCGTGAGCAAGTTAAGAACACTGGTAACATCGATGCAGCTAAAGCAGTAGGTAAAGCTGTTGCTGAGCGCGCTCTTGAAAAAGGCGTAACTGCTGTTGCATTTGATCGTTCTGGTTTCCAATACCACGGTCGAGTAGCGGCGCTAGCAGATTCTGCTCGCGAAGCTGGTCTGAAATTCTAAGGTAGGGTTGGAAGATGGCTAAAGAACAACAACAAGCTAATGATTTGCAAGAAAAGCTGATCGCAGTTAACCGTGTTTCTAAGACGGTTAAAGGTGGTCGAATCATGAGCTTCACTGCACTAACAGTAGTTGGTGACGGTAACGGTCGTGTAGGTTTCGGTTACGGCAAAGCTCGTGAAGTACCTGCAGCGATCCAAAAAGCAATGGAAAAGGCGCGTCGTAATATGGTTACTGTTGCGCTGAACGAAGGCACACTTCACCACCCGGTGAAAGGTCGTCATTCGGGCTCTAAAGTTTACATGCAGCCAGCTGCAGAAGGTACAGGTGTAATTGCCGGTGGTGCAATGCGTGCTGTACTTGAAGTTGCAGGTGTACACAACGTACTTTCTAAAGCATACGGTTCTACGAACCCTATCAACATCGTTCGTGCAACGATTGGTGCTCTAGTAGACGTTAAGTCACCAGAAATGGTTGCTGCTAAACGTGGTCTAACTGTTGAATCTATTTCGGAGTAAGCACACGATGGCAACTATTAAAGTAACTCAAACTAAAAGCTCAATTGGTCGCCTACCTAAGCACAAAGCGTGTCTTAAAGGTCTAGGCCTTCGTCGCATCAACCATACAGTAGAACTTGAAGATACTCCGTGCGTACGCGGTATGATCAACAAGGTTTACTACATGGTTAAGATTGAGGAGTAATCAGAATGCGTTTGAATACTCTATCACCGGCTGCTGGCTCTAAACCTTCTAAGAAGCGTGTAGGTCGTGGTATCGGTTCTGGCCTTGGTAAAACAGGTGGCCGCGGTCACAAAGGTCAAAAATCACGCTCTGGCGGTTCAGTTCGTCCAGGTTTCGAAGGCGGTCAAATGCCTCTGAAACAGCGTCTACCAAAATTCGGTTTCACTTCTCGTAAGAGCCTAGTGTCTGCTGAAGTTCGTCTAGCTGAGCTAGCGAAAGTAACTGGTGACGTAGTTGATCTGAACAGCCTAAAAGCTGCTAACGTTATCACTAAGAACATCGAATTCGTTAAGATCGTTCTTTCTGGTGAACTTAGCAAAGCTGTGACTGTTAAAGGTCTACGCGTGACTAAAGGCGCTAAAGCTGCAATCGAAGCTGCAGGCGGTAAAATCGAGGAATAATCTCGAGGAACGAGGTACAGATGGCTAAGAAACCAGGACAAGATTTTCGTAGTGCTCAGAGCGGCTTAAGTGAACTAAAGTCGCGCTTATTATTCGTAATTGGTGCACTTTTAGTATTCCGAGCAGGCTCTTTTGTGCCGATCCCTGGTATTGACGCTGCTGTACTTGCCGATTTGTTCGAACAGCAAAAAGGTACCATCGTTGAAATGTTTAACATGTTCTCCGGTGGTGCTCTTGAGCGTGCATCTATATTAGCATTGGGTATCATGCCGTATATTTCGGCATCGATCGTAGTCCAATTGTTAACTGTAGTTCATCCAGCGTTAGCGGAACTCAAGAAAGAGGGTGAAGCAGGCCGTCGTAAGATCAGCCAATATACACGCTACGGCACGCTTGTACTTGCAACATTCCAAGCTATTGGTATTGCAACGGGCTTACCAAACATGGTCGATAATCTGGTTGTTATCAACCAAACCATGTTTACGCTTATTGCTACCGTGAGTTTAGTAACTGGTACCATGTTCTTAATGTGGTTAGGTGAACAAATCACTGAGCGAGGAATCGGTAATGGTATCTCCATTCTGATTTTTGCAGGTATTGTTGCTGGATTGCCTTCTGCAATCGGTCAAACAATCGAGCAAGCGCGTCAAGGTGAATTGCATGTGCTTCTTCTGCTGTTAATTGCTGTACTGTCTTTTGCTGTAATTTACTTCGTTGTTTTCATGGAACGTGGTCAACGCCGAATCGTTGTTAACTACGCGAAGCGTCAACAAGGTCGTAAAGTATTTGCAGCACAAAGCTCGCACCTACCGTTGAAAATCAACATGGCAGGTGTTATTCCAGCAATCTTTGCATCGAGCATTATCTTGTTCCCAGGAACATTGGCTCAGTGGTTTGGTCAGAATGGTGAGAGCAGCGCGTTCGGTTGGTTAACTGACGTGTCATTGGCTCTTAGCCCAGGTCAACCTCTGTATGTAATGCTATATGCTGCAGCTATAATCTTCTTCTGTTTCTTCTATACAGCGTTGGTGTTTAACCCACGTGAAACAGCTGATAACTTGAAGAAGTCTGGTGCATTCGTACCCGGTATCCGCCCAGGTGAGCAGACAGCGAAGTATATCGATAAAGTGATGACAAGATTGACCCTAGCGGGCGCTCTATACATTACCTTTATCTGTCTGATTCCTGAATTCATGATGGTCGCGTGGAACGTACGTTTCTACTTCGGCGGTACATCACTACTAATCGTAGTTGTTGTTATCATGGATTTCATGGCACAGGTACAGACTCATCTGATGTCCCAACAGTATGATTCTGTGTTAAAGAAAGCGAATCTGAAAGGTTACGGCCGTTAATCCGGCGGTGACGTTCAGTTCCATTTACGGAGTTTAGCAATGAAAGTTCGTGCTTCCGTTAAAAAAATCTGCCGTAACTGTAAAGTTATCAAGCGTAACGGTGTCGTTCGCGTGATTTGCAGTGAGCCAAAGCATAAGCAACGCCAAGGCTAATTAGCAGAAATTTTTACTTGAAATACAAGGTAGAGTCGAGTATATTTCTCGGCCTACCTTTTGCGTGCAAAAGAAGTAGTATGCCGCAGCGTATCCATAACGGGCTTTGCTGCGGATAATTCTTTTATGAAACATTGGAGTGAATAATGGCCCGTATAGCAGGCATTAACATTCCTGATCACAAGCATTCTGTGATTGCACTTACTGCAATCTACGGTATCGGTAAAACTCGCTCTCAAGCTATTCTAGCTGAAGTGGGTATTGCTGAAGATGCTAAGATCAGTGAACTAACTGAAGAGCAGATCGATCAACTGCGTGATGGTGTAGCTAAGTACACTGTAGAAGGTGATCTACGTCGTGAAGTATCGATGAACATCAAGCGTCTTATGGACCTTGGCTGTTACCGCGGTCTTCGTCATCGTCGCAGTCTACCACTACGTGGACAGCGTACTAAAACCAACGCTCGCACCCGTAAGGGTCCGCGCAAGCCGATCAAGAAATAATCGGATAAGGTAGAGTACAATGGCAAAACAACCAACTCGCGCTCGTAAGCGCGTACGCAAGCAAGTAGCTGATGGCGTAGCGCACATCCATGCTTCTTTCAACAACACAATCGTAACTATCACTGACCGTCAAGGCAACGCTCTTGCATGGGCTACAGCAGGTGGTTCAGGTTTCCGTGGTTCTCGTAAATCTACTCCGTTCGCAGCACAAGTTGCAGCTGAGCGTTGTGGTGAAATGGCTAAAGAATATGGCCTAAAGAACTTGGAAGTTATGGTTAAGGGTCCAGGTCCAGGTCGTGAATCTACTGTTCGCGCACTGAACGCTGCTGGTTTCCGTATCACAAACATTGTTGATGCGACTCCAATCCCTCATAACGGTTGTCGTCCACCTAAGAAACGTCGCGTTTAATTCGTTTCTAGGATAATTGGAGAAAGATCATGGCAAGATATTTGGGTCCTAAGCTGAAGCTTAGCCGTCGTGAAGGCACTGACTTATTTCTTAAGTCTGGTGTTCGCGCGATCGATACCAAGTGTAAAATTGATAACGCACCAGGTGTACACGGCGCTCGTCGCGGTCGTCTATCTGAGTATGGCGTTCAGCTTCGTGAGAAGCAAAAAGTTCGTCGTATCTACGGCGTTCTAGAAAAACAATTCCGTAACTACTACAAAGAAGCTGCACGTCTTAAAGGCAACACAGGTGAAAACCTACTTCAGCTTCTTGAAGGTCGTCTTGATAACGTAGTTTACCGCATGGGCTTTGGTGCAACTCGCGCTGAATCTCGTCAACTAGTTAGCCACAAAGCTATCCTAGTTAACGGTAAAGTTGTAAACGTTCCTTCTTTCAAAGTAGCGGCTAATGACGTTGTTTCTATCCGCGAGAAAGCTAAACAGCAATCTCGTATTAAAGCTGCTCTAGAAGTTGCTGAACAACGTGAAAAACCAACTTGGATTGAAGTAGATGCTGGCAAAATGGAAGGTACATTCAAGCGTATGCCTGAGCGTTCTGACCTATCAGCTGACATCAACGAACACTTGATCGTCGAACTTTACTCTAAGTAAGGTTAAAAAAAGAGAGGACACAATGCAGGGTTCTGTAACAGAATTTCTTAAGCCGCGTCTTGTTGACATTGAACAGATCAATACGACACACGCAAAAGTAACTCTTGAGCCATTAGAGCGCGGTTTCGGCCATACTCTAGGTAATGCTCTTCGCCGCATTCTTCTATCTTCTATGCCGGGTTGTGCCGTAACAGAAGTTGAAATTGAAGGTGTGCTACACGAATACAGCACTAAAGAAGGCGTTCAGGAAGATATCCTTGAAATCCTTCTAAACCTAAAAGGTTTGGCTGTACGCGTTGCTGAAGGCAAAGATGAAGTGTTTATTACACTGAACAAATCAGGCTCAGGCCCTGTTGTTGCAGGTGACATCACCCACGATGGTGATGTAGAGATCGCTAACCCTGAGCACGTAATTTGTCACCTAACGGATGACAACGCTGAGATCGCTATGCGTATCAAAGTAGAACGTGGTCGTGGTTACGTTCCAGCTTCAGCTCGTATCCATACTGAAGAAGATGAGCGTCCAATCGGTCGTCTACTAGTTGACGCTACTTACAGCCCGGTTGATAAAATCGCTTACGCTGTAGAAGCGGCACGTGTAGAACAACGTACTGACTTAGACAAGCTTGTTATCGATATGGAAACGAACGGTACTCTAGAACCTGAGGAAGCAATCCGTCGCGCAGCTACTATCCTAGCTGAACAACTGGATGCGTTCGTAGATCTACGTGATGTACGTGTACCTGAGGAGAAGGAAGAGAAGCCAGAATTCGATCCTATCCTACTACGTCCTGTAGACGATCTTGAACTAACAGTTCGCTCTGCTAACTGTTTGAAAGCAGAAGCGATTCACTACATCGGTGATCTTGTACAGCGCACTGAGGTTGAGCTACTTAAAACGCCAAACCTTGGTAAGAAATCTCTTACAGAGATTAAAGATGTGCTTGCTTCACGTGGTCTATCTCTAGGCATGCGTCTAGAAAACTGGCCACCAGCGTCAATCGCTGAAGATTAATCGAAAAAGTTAGAAGGATTAGGTCATGCGCCATCGTAAGAGTGGTCGTCAACTCAACCGCAACAGCAGTCATCGCAAAGCGATGTTCAGCAACATGGCTAGCTCTCTTGTTCGTCACGAAGTTATCAAAACTACCGTGCCAAAAGCAAAAGAACTACGTCGCGTAATTGAGCCGTTGATTACCCTAGCTAAGACAGACAGTGTTGCTAACCGTCGTCTTGCATTCGCACGCACTCGTGATAACGAAGTTGTTGCAAAACTATTTAATGAACTAGGCCCGCGTTTCGCGGCTCGCCAAGGTGGTTACACTCGCATTCTTAAATGTGGTTTCCGTACTGGTGATAAAGCTCCAATGGCATACATTGAGCTTGTAGACCGCCCAGCTGCTGAAGAAGCTGCTGAGTAATCTATACTAGATTGTTAATACAAAAAGCCGAGCCTAGCTCGGCTTTTTTGTATCTGGTACTTTTCAATCTTGCATCATGATACTTGGCACTTTCTCTTGCTTTACGGCGTTCCTTTCTCAAAATATCTCGTATCTCGTATCTCGTATCTCGTATCTCGTATCTCGTATCTCGTATCTCGTATCTCGTATCTCGTATCTCGTATCTCGTATCTCGTATCTCGTATCTCGTATCTCGTATCTCGTATCTCAATTTCTAACACCCACAAAAAAGAGCACCGAAGTGCCCTTAATACAAACTATCTAAACTCATATCGGTTGAAGGATTAGCCCCAAATCGCCGATAACGAATCAAGTAACCCAGTCGTTGCGCCTTGAGATTGAAGCGCTTGTAGGATAATTGGTGCAAAAGTCGTGATCATTGAAGAGTCCATACCTAGACCAGAGAATGCACTTTCTACAGCACCTTGTGAATTTAGGATAGAAGTTAAACCTGTCGATTCAAGCGTCGACATGCCTGGAATCAGTGAAGACAGTTCTTTGTTATCGGCACTGCTTAGAGAGTTTTGTGCTAGTGCCAGCATTGAACCAATACCACCCAGTGCTTGATCGCTACTTACAGATGCTTGTTCAGCAACAGTATCTGCCAAAGGCGTCGATTCATTTTGCTGTGACCAGAGGTTTACAGCAGCCATTAGTGCTGTTTGAGTCAGTTGAGAATAGTCAGTCGTTGCGGCAGCGCTTGTTGAAGCTTGGTCTGAAGTGCTTGCGCAAGAGGCAACAGCCAATGCGCTGAATACAGTGATGAGTGCTTTCTTCATTATTCTTCCTTAAGTAATAAAGTAATCGTCACTTTCACTATAAACGAAAAACGGCGATGTTGTTACATCGCCGTTGTATTAATTTAACTTTATTTTGCTCTTAGTAGATTGTTTACCAAGGGCTTTTAAAATTAAAGGATAGCTAGAAGTTCTACTTCGAATACTAGAGCTGCAAATGGAGGGATAGCAGCACCTGCGCCACGCTCACCGTATGCAAGATCTTGTGGGATGTATAGTTTCCACTTAGAACCTACAGGCATCATTTGTAGAGCTTGAACCCAACCTTGGATAACACCAGTTACTGGGAACTCAGCTGGTTGACCGCGAGATACAGAGCTGTCAAATACAGTACCGTCTGTTAGCTCACCGTGGTAGTGAACGCGAACTTGCTTATCAGCAGTTGGGATTTCACCAGTACCTTCAGTGATTACTTCGTACTGTAGACCAGACTCAAGAACAGTTACTTCTGGACGTAGAGCGTTGTCAGTTAGGAACGCTTCGCCGTCAGCTGCTGCTGCTTTAGCTGCTTCTTGACGGATTGCTTCTGCGCGAGTGTGAAGCTCTTGAAGAGCTTTGTTGATTTCGTCAACTTCGATAGCTGGCATGTCACCAGTTAGTGCAGTTGCGATACCAGCAGCGATTGCGTCAACGTTTAGGCCTTCAAGACCAGAACCAGCTAGTTGTTGGCCCATTTGTAGACCGATACCGTAGCTAGCTTTTTGCTCTACAGTTTCAAATTTTACTTCAGACATGAAAGTTACTCTTTTTGTGTCAGTACGAAAAAGGTAAGAATACCAGTATTAACAGCTCGAAGAAACGGCTACACCCTGATTCGCCCTAGCTTTCACGTACTCAAATCACAATGGCACTATTTTTATTGCATTGCTCCCGTAATGAAGGAAAAATCTATACTGTTCAAGTTTTGGTTTTTATACTGTAGTTAATCAATAGTTAGGGCGCAGCCGTATGAATCGTCGTCATAAGAAGAAACAACAAGTAGATTATTTGCAGCTGTGCAAAGATAAATTCAATGCCATCGAATTTGGCGAAGTCAAAAATAAGATTAGTGGCTTATGGCAGAGCTTGCCTAAATTACACCAACGCGCTTTGATGGTGCTGACGCCTGTCGTATTGTTGCTATTAATCGTCCCTTTTCCAAAATCAGAAATGACTCAAAGCGAGCCGGCAACTAGCCGCGTCGAGCTTGAGATTAATACTGTCGGTTTGAGCGAGCAGAAAAGTGAGCAACAGCAGTCTCTAAAATCAAGCCATTGGAAAGAGTACTTGGTACAACAAGGGGATACCTTAGCGCAGGTATTTCGTAATAACCAACTGCCGTTGTCTGACCTTAATGCGCTGGTACGCATCGAGGGCGACGATAAACCTCTGAGTCAGATCAGAAAAGGCCAATTAGTTCGATTTAAGCTCGCAGAGAATGGTCAGTTAGACATTCTTCAGCTTGAGAAAGGCAGCAGCTCGGTGATGTTCTTCCGCCTATCTGATGGTGGTTTTGGCCGCAGCAAGTAAGTATTAAAAAATTCAGAAAGGAGCGATTATCTCGCTCCTTTTTTTATGCGCGGAATTGGCGCTAATGGCAGTACAATCAAAAGAATACCGATGAAAGTGAGAATATCTGGGACTTCGTTAAACCAAATCATACCGATGAGCGCTACGAAAACTAACCCCGAGTATTCTGCTAGGGCAATTTGGCTCGAATGTGCTTTCTGATAAGCCGAAACTGCCAACCCGTTATAAGCCAAGATCAGCGTTGCGCTTAAGGCTATGTAGCTAAGATGAACCCATGACACCGGTGACCAAAATAGTATACACAGTACTATTGACACAGGTAGCGAGAACAGCGTTGTCCACCAAAGGGTTGTAACGACGGATTGCTCACTTGGGAGCTTGCGAACCAATACATTGAACAGTGCAAGCGTGCATGCGGTACCAAGTGCAAACACCGCAGCCCAATGAAATTGTGATGGTCTTAGTACGATGAGCGCACCGATAAAACCTACCGTTGTGGCAACCACTTTCCCCAATGCTGGTCGTTCACTTAATAGCAGTATCGATAGTGGCAACATCAACAGCGGCGCTACATAAAACACGGCATTGGCTGTTGCCAATGGTAAGTGAGTGATGGCCACAACCATACATCCACTACCGATGAGTATAAGCTGACCACGAGCAAAGGTTATTTTTGCCTGTTTGAGTCGGCGCTTTGCTTTGTCTTGCCTCAGCCATAGTGGTGTGATTAAGAGCAGCGACAATAGTTGGCGAAAGAAGATGTATTGCAGTGGCGGAACTTCACCATCGAGCAGTTTTACTGCCACATCAGAGAGCGAAGCAAAAAAATTACCCGCCACCAGCAGCAAAATCCCAAGTGTAATGTTGGACATTAGCCCTGTAATCTCATATCGATATGCGGAATATCGTCCTCAAGGTACATCTCTGAGATCGTGACAAAGCCGTGACTTTGATAAAAGGCTTCTAAGTGTTGTTGAGCACCGATATCAATGGTGCTATTTGGCCACAGCTCATGGCTATGCTTGATGGCTTCCGTTAAAAGCTTATGGCCTAAACCGGCACCTCGAGCTTCGGCTTTGGTTGCGATTCTACCAATACTGACATTGTCATAGGTGGTACCCGCAGGCAGCAAACGAGCGCAAGCGACCAGTTGGCCGCCTTCATACCCCAAGAGGTGGCGCACACCAGGCTGAGTGTCTTTGCCATCCAGTTCTGGGTAGGGACAAGTTTGCTCGACAACAAACACGTCTACTCGCAGCTTCAGTAACTCATAAAGCTCGGTTGTGGTTAATTCGGCAAAGGTTGGGGTAGACCAAGTGATCATAATATCTTCCTAAATCTGTACTTGGCGCCAATCTAGCAGCACCGAGGATGCCGTGCATTAACCATTGTTAATTCTGCTCTTGATTCTGCTCAGGCTGATTGCAGTAATGCCAAGGTAGGCTGCAATTTGATTGTCGTTCAAGCGCTGCAGCAAGTCTGGGTAATGTTCACAGAACAGTTGGTAGCGCTGCTCTGGGGTATAGAGCAACATAAAGCGTTCTTTGTTCTCTTTGTGCATCAATTGAGTCTCGAGCAGCTTGAGGTACAGAGGGTTGTTCGTATCGCGCCACTCTGTCAGGGCTTGCATTGGTAGCTCAAACAGTGAGATTGGCGTCAATGTCTCTAACAGGTATGGAGACGGTTGTTGCTTAATCAGGCTTTCAAAGCCTATCACCCAATCATGCTCCCAATAGAACTCTTTGCTGAACTGTTTACCTTCTTGCGTTAGATAACACGCGTGGCATAGGCCTTCAACAATGAAGTAAAACGAGTCTGGCACCTCGCCTTGATTGGTGAGGATATGTCGAGTAGGCAACTCTAGTGGTTTAGCTATCTCAAGGAGAGACTCGATTTGGGATGGGGTAAAGCCAAAGCTTTCTAATTGTTCTGTTAATGCGTGGTGCATGGTCACTACCTAAGCCATTTCAATGCAAAGATAATCGCACTTTCTATGGCTTAGGTATAGCGCTAGCTTATGTTGAATTACTTAGCTTGAGAGGAGGTATGAGAATCCAAGTAATCTTGAGCTTGCTCTCTACCCATGTATTTACCAAGCGTTTTTAGCGGTACTTTTTTAAGGTTCACGACAATCAAACCATCTAAGGCGTCATTAAAAGATGGGTCGACATTAAAACACACCAGTTTGCCGTTCATGCCCAGATATTGGCGAAGTAACACCGGAAGGCCTTTTCCTTGCTCCATGCGTGCAAGGACTTTGGAGAGCAATGGGACACTCGCCAAAGAAGAGAGCAAGTGATTTTGCCAGAACACATGACTACTGCTGTTCAAAGGCGATGATGGTGAAACTAGGTTAGCTTTCTCTTCATCGTAGTGGTGGATAGATAAGGTCGTGGCGATCAACAATCGTGCGTTATGACTGTAATCGTTGCTGATGCTGACTGGGCCAAAAAGATGAGTGTATTGTGGGTGACGAGACACAAAGGTCGCGATGCCTTTCCACAGTAGCAACAGTGAATTAAGACTCTTTTGATAAGGCTTACTCACCACTGAACGCCCCAGCTCAATGCTGTTTTCAAGGGTATCAATGAACTCTTGATTGTAGTTAAACAGGCTACGGGAGTAGAGCTGATCAAGTCCGTGTTCGGCTATCAGTTTGTCCACCATACCCAATCTATAGGCACCAACCAGCTCCGCCCTGGCTTTGTTCCATACGAACAGTTGATGGTAGTAAAGGTCGTATTCATCTAAATCACAGGCGAGTCCACTGCCTTCGCCGACTTCTCGAAAGCTCTCTTCTCTAACTCGGCCAATTTCACGCATCAGATTAGGAATAGATTGGCTTGGTGTACAGTAGACCTCAAACTCGCCTTGCTCAAGGAGCTTCATTTCATTGGGAAGTGAACCAACCTCAATCGCTAATACCTCTGATGGAATTGGGGCGATCACTTGAGTATCAAAAGAGGGCGCTTGGATGGGGCTATCAGAACTCGCTTGTTGACTCATTAGGTAGGTATTGAGCCTCAGGTAGTTGACGATATCCATCTCTTGTTCAAACGACTTTATCTCTGAATAAGGGATGGAAGCGCCAATTGAAATAGAGATGGTTGTCGCTTGCTTGTTTAGGAGCTCACGACCAAGTAAAGCCGTCCTTAGCAGCGGGTGAACACGCCCTGCTTGATAGAAAAGCTCACTGTTTTTGCCATTGATAAAGATAGGAACTGTTGTGGCTTGATGACGTTTAACGAATTTCGCGACTGATTTGCTCCATTCGATATCAGTGAGTGTTTTTGCTCCTTTACGGTAGCTAGACACTTCGCCAGCCGGAAATACAATCAGTAATCCGCCGTCAGCTAAGTGACGATTAGCGTCTCTGATCGCTTTGGCATTGGTTCGTTTTGATTCTTTGCTATTGAAGACATCGACACCAATGAAAAGATCATCCAACTCAGGCAGTCGCTTGAGCAGTTCATTGGCCAGTACCTTCACATCCTTTCTAACCGATCCGACGAGATCAGCAAGGATCACTCCTTCAATGGCGCCAAGCGGGTGGTTTGCCACGATCACCACAGGCCCCTCTTTGGGGATGTTGTCCGTGCTTCCCGATGCAATGGAGTAGTCAATATTGAGTGCCGATAGGGTGTAATTCATGAATTCAAAGCTAGATAACTCGTCTTGTCGATCTTGATAGAGTCGGTCTAGCTTAGATAGCCCAGTTGCCCACTCGACAACAGACTCTCCTAGGCCAAAAGGCGTGTAACGTGGTAAACGAAAAGGACTATCAATCATAATATAGCTACCTTATTAAAGGAGGTTGTTAAGCTAGGAATATGCCTCGTGATTCCCTTACTTGATCAGCTTCGGCCAAGCTTTATCGGCTTGTTGAATGTGTTGTGCACGGTCTTGCTCCCACGTCTCTTGAATCTCTTGGTCGTAGTTAAGGTAAAGTTTGTCATCAACTATGGTCCAATATTGTGGATCGCCAGGTGCAAAGTCGTTTTTGGCAGAAACGGCCCATGCGCAATAACCACCATACTGAGGCGCATACTTTTCAGGATTATTAACAAATAAAGTCAGATTCTTTTCAGAAGAGAAGTACCAATCCGCGCCTTTGTATTCGGTGCTGAACTTTTTACTTCCTTCAATGGGCTGGCCAGAAGTGAAGTAGGCGACTGTATCGTAGCCATCGAGTGCTTTATTGCTGAAAAAGCCGGTATAGATTTCATCGGCGGCAAGCACGTATGGGCTTACAAGTAGCATGATCATCGTGAGTAGTTTTCTCATAATAGACTCCATCTATAAGTTGATTGCTGGGGCAAGGTCGAAGGTGAAACGTTGCTGGTTTATCTGAGCAGGTTGTAGCGGTTCACAGGGAGCTCCCGATGCGTAGAACATCGACGCTTGGCCCTGCTGATTACGTAAATGGGTAAAGCTGACTGTGTGAGCATCGGTACGGTGCATACAAGTACCCAAATGGGGTTGTTCACTGTGATGGTGAGAGTGGAACTTCAATAAACTTTGTTGGTTCTTACCTGCAGAGATAAGCTGGTCGTATTTTGCTTGTCGGTGGGCCTGCACTCTTGCCAAATCGATGCCTGAAGAGAACAGTGGCGAATCGGTTTCAACAATGTTGTGCTCAAGTCCATCCCACTTGTAAGCGACGACGACACCGTTGTGTTGGGTCAAATTGGGGGCGAAAGCGAGCAGGGTAAATGGCGCGAAAGCATTCAAATCTAGTCGCTGAAATGCCTCTGTGAGCTGATTGATATTGCGACATGACGACATGTTCTTAAGCAATATCCCACGGCTAGTCAATGGACCATCTGGCACAATACCTTGGTAGTTATTGAGCAAGCACAGTGAAAGACCAAACTCGTTAATGCTGATCCAACTACCACCTCCAGCAGGGTCAAGCGGCATAATGATATCGACACCGTTAACCTGATATTGCTTCGGCGGCATAGCTAACGCTCGTGTTTTCTGCTCATCACGATTAAAAAAGACCTGATAGCCATTTTCTTCGAGAAGCCAAGATACTGAACACATGATTACTGCTCCCTCAGGTAGCTATTGGTGGTTGGGGCATAGCCAAAGGTGTTGCAGGTTTCTACGTCAAGGAAGGTGGTGATCACCTTGATCATTGCGTAATGATGATTCGCATGTAGGGCAGCAAAAGTGATCTCTCTTTCGAGCGTTGAAGGCAAATTTGCAAGCACCTGAGTATCCATTGAAACCTCGGTTTGGACCGTTATAGGAGCTTTGAGATCATCATGATCTAATCGCTCAAGCCAGTTGATGACATATTGGATCTCTTTTAAGGCAATCGAGCGGTCGAACTCGACTGGATGACCGCGGCGACGTGTGTTGTAATCAATGGTCGCGTTCTCTTTTAAAATCAGAGCATGAAAGAGATCAAGCGTGTGGCGAGTATGCTCACCAATGGAGCTTGAGACGTGTGGCTTAGCACGTATCAGGTAGTCACTGTCAGAGATGGCTAACAAGAACTCTTGGCCTTGATTCAATATTTCAACAGCTCCTTGGATACTAGGAGAGAAAGAAGTGAAGGCGCTTGGTTGGGCTATCGGGTTCATTCATGATCCTCGTATAAGGTTAGTCAGTGGTCGGGTATTGTTGAACAAGGCGTCGCTCTTCTTGCCACGCAGCAAACAGACTTTTAAAAGAAGGTGGCTGATGGCCTCGCTGTTTCTGTTGCGCGCCAATATCAAAAAGAATGCGATATTGCTGAAGCAGCGTAGAAAATATTTCTCGTAGTGGGGTGTTTCGATCCCAGATGTGTGCTGCCTCACTGCTCGCCCCGTTGACCTCAAGAATCGTAAATTCTTCGCCCCTCATCAGGCTATGAATGTCTTTGAACTTGACGTCTAATCTTCCATAGTGGAATCCATCAAAATCGTTAAATATCTCATCTAGGCGTTCGGTTAGCGCTTTGGTGATGTACTGATTACCATCTCTAAAAATAGAGCCACGGCTATGGCTGCCAGCAAAAGCGAGTTGAAACTCTTCGCCATCAGCAAGTACATGATCCAACTTATCTTGATGCCTTGGCAGGTAAAGGTGGCTGAGCTGTCCCGCGCGTGGGCTGCTTTCAATTAACTGCTTGACTGTAGATGTGCCATCGCCTGTCACCATTGGCGCGTATTTGAGTGTGATCGAAATGATCTCTCCTTGGCGACGATTGGGATAACGAACGTAAAACAGTCCCGCTTCTGCTTGGTAAGGCGCTTTTTCTTGTAGCAAAAAACGAGCGCCTTGAGGGAAGGACTCAACATATTGTTCTAGCTGATTTTGAGTATTGATCAATTTAACGCCCGCACCGCGACAGCCAAGATCCGGCTTAGCGACGACGGGGAAATCAAGATTCGATTGGATCAAGGCTCGGTGTGCATCCTCTGCCTGTTTTTCACTGTTGAGATCGGTTTTGGTTAACGTAATAAAGGGAGAGATCCAGCGCTGACTGTATGATCCTGCAAGACTCAAGATATCGTGCTTTGACTCTCCAACCATGCCACTGAGTTTGATGCTTGGGTTGGCAACTAAAGGCAGGGCCCAGTCAAAATGCCGTAACCCTTGAATCAAACTCTGAGCCACCACTGGCGTGTAGAAAAACCAAGCAGGAAGAAACTCATAGGGAGAAACGCTACGCACGGTATCTTTTTCGAGTAAGGGCATCCCGGCATTGATTTGATGTGCTGGAATGATGTGAATATCTTGCGGTGAACTCATGACAGTCCTCTAGAGTAGGTTTTATTCATTAATCGATTACTGATAAACAGCAATGCAATAGCACACGGGATAACGACCCATTGATATTCAGAGGTTTGCAGCCACGCTGATGTCCCTAAATAGTAGATGGTAGAGAAGACCACACCAGTCCAGAGCGCAGTCGCACTGATAACGGCCAATAAGAAAATCGGAAGAGGGATGACGAAAAAGCCACTTAAGGTAAAACCAACAGTGCGCAGCCCTGGAATAAAGCGAATGATAAAAAGGCTACTGAATGAGTTGTGACGAAGCTTGGTTCGAAGCGTGCGAAAGTAACGGTTAGTCAGAGCTTTATAACGGACACCTCTAAAATATCGCCCTGATTTACCAAGGTAATAGAGCCCCAAGTCACCGGTTGCGATACCGATGAAAATAGCCAATAGTGCATACTGTGCTGGCAAGAGGCCTTGAGTCGCCAGTCCTGCCGCAGACACAATGGCTAAGTCTTCAAGTAGATAAGAGAGCACAATGGTACCGAGCATCAGCCAGAGCAGAGACTCTTCCCCTGAATGTAACCACGCTTGAATGCTTTCGATGGTGCCCATCAAATGTCCCTATCTATCGTATAAATGAATGCCTTACTGACCACTCATTGAGTGTAGTAAATGAAATAGACACGGGCAGTGGATAAAAACTTGCAGTGAGTTGTAGACTTTTTGTACTTGCTGTTCGCTCTTGAGAGCTGAAATAGGGGGAGGGAATTGTGAATTTATGGGATAAGGGACTTGCTTAAAATTAAACGATTTTGACGATTAACATCCAGAAAAATAAAGATTTTTACAGAGATGATTTACCTATATAAAAAAAGGCTGAATCGTTAAATTCAGCCTTTTGAAACATTAACTAAAGATGATTGAAAAATCTTATTTAGTTAGGTCGATTTGGTAAACGCCAAAGCCAACATCGTCAGTCGCAACACGTTTCATCGGGTATTGACCCTTCTCTTTGATGAACTGTGCCGCTTTCTCGCTTGGTGATGTTTCAAAGCGAATGTCTAACTTTTTGCTTGTCTCGATTGGAGCAAAAGACCAGTTGTTATCCGCTGTTGGGCTTACTTTACCTTGCTCTTTGCTTACGCGAGAGATGTAGTTTGCAAGAACAGTACGGTTCTCGTCCGGTGCATCAAAAGCGATGTACTCAACACCTGTACCTGGGAACTTAGCACTGTAAGCACGGTAGTTGTTGGTCGCAATCAAGAAATCTTGGTTCATGTCGATTGGCTTACCTTGGTAGGTTAGGCCAATGATACGCTCTGACTCAGGGTTAACCACTTTACAGTTCGCGTCGTATTTTGCTGGCTGTGTAACGTCGATTTGGTAGTTCACACCGTCAATAACATCGAAGTTGTAAGTGCGGAAGTTATCCCACTCAATCAGTGATTGTGGAGCTGTAGAGTTCGCGTCGATTTGGTTGAATTGACCTGCTGAACACTCTAGCCACTCTTTAACTTCTTTACCTTTTACCTTCATTGCAACAAGCGTGTTCGGGTATAGGTATAGATCGGCAGCGTTACGGAAAGTCAGTTGACCAGACTCTACTTCAGTGAAGTTTGCTGGGTCATTCTTACGGCCACCTGCTTTAAACGGAGCGGCTGCAGAAAGTACTGGTGTACCGTCCAGGTCTGGGTCGCCTTGAATAAAGCGCTCAACGTAGTCTTTCTGTGCAAGGTTAACGATTTGAACCGTAGGGTCATCTTGTACAAGAGATAGGAAGCTGTACATCACGTCATCAGCTTGGCCGATTGGTTGGTTTACAAAGTCACGAGTACCTGCGTGATCTTTTTCCAGAGCTGTCACAATGCCTTCATCTGCCGCAGCCAGTGATTTCTTCTCTACTTTGTCGTAGATAGGACGAGCTTCAGATTGACCTTTTACTACTTCCCATTTGCCGTCTTTCTGTGCCAGCGTTAGGTCCATAATACCTACGTGGCTACCCCAACGACCTGGCATAACCGCCGCAACGCCGTTCATTGTGCCCGCTTGGTTGTCAACACCTTGGATGTTGTCAAAGCCTTTGCCTGGGAATACCGCGTGAGAGTGACCAAATGCAATCGCATCGATGCCTTCTACTTCAGATAGGTAAAGCGTTGAGTTTTCTTCGCCCGCTTTGTATGGGTCTTGAGAAACGCCAGAGTGAGGAATCGCAACGATAACCTCAGCGCCTTCAGCTTTCATTTGAGGAACCAGTTCATTCGCAGTCTCTAGGATGTCGCGAGCGATAACTTTGCCTTCAAGGTTCTTCTTATCCCAAGTCATGATTTGTGGTGGAACAAAACCGATGTAACCCACTTTTACTTCATGCTCTACACCTGCAGTATCTGCAAAGGTGTGAGTTTTAATGATGTAAGGCGTGAAGTAGTGTTCTTTAGTTTCTGCATCGTAAACGTTAGCACTGATGTATGGGAAATCAGCATCGTTTATAGATTCTTCTAGGAACTCAAGACCGTAGTTGAACTCGTGGTTACCGATGTTTGCTGCATCGTAATCTAGTTGATTCATCGCTTTGTATGCTGGGTGAACTTCACCAGCAACAATGCCTTTGTCTGCCATGTAGTCACCCATAGGGCTACCTTGCAGCAAGTCACCGTTATCAACAAGAATGCTGTTCGTTACTTCACTTTGAGCTTCTTTTACAAGAGTTGCAGTACGCGCTAAACCGATCTTCTGTGATGGCTTGTCTTTGTAGTAGTCGTAATCCATTAGGTTAGTATGAATGTCAGTCGTTTCTACGACGCGCAGTTTGATTACTTCATCTGTGTCTGGGGTGGTTGTACAGCCAGCTAGAGTCAAACCTAGTCCAGCCAGTACCGCTAGCGATAAAGGTTTCATTGCAACTTTCATTATGGAGCTCCAAGATTGGATGGGGAAGAATTTGTTGCGTAATGTAACAAAGTGGAATGAAACAATGAGTACGACATGTGCTAATTCGTGACATGGATCTTATTACTTTATGCTGTTCTGCCACCCTTATCCCAAACCGCTCAATCCATACGCAACAAGCGTTTATTAAAGGTAGCCCATTCATTTCTATAAGGAATAAATGTTACAACCATTCCTTATCAGCTTTTCGAATAAAAAATGAAATTTTAGAATTTCCAGTAATATGAGAGGCTCGTCATAATGTTTTTATTGAGGGCGTATTGGGCTTGAATGCATAGCAAAGATTTTTTGTTGCTACCGAATACGCCAATTCACATCACGGTGAATGAGTTAACTCCCATGCTTGGTTGAACCAAGTATTGCATCGCTCGTGATACGAGCCTTAAAGGAAGCACTGAAATGGACCAAGAACGTTTAACCCACCTAAAACAGCTTGAAGCGGAGAGTATACATATCATCCGTGAAGTAGCGGCTGAGTTTGATAACCCAGTGATGATGTACTCCATCGGTAAAGACTCTTCTGTGATGCTTCACCTAGCTCGCAAAGCGTTTTATCCGGGCAAAATCCCTTTCCCTCTTCTACACGTGGATACCGACTGGAAATTCCGTGAAATGATTGAGTTTCGTGATCGTACTGCTGAGAAGTACGGCTTCGATCTTTTGGTTCATAAGAATCCAGAAGGTTTAGCAATGGGTTGTAGCCCGTTTGTCCACGGCTCATCAAAGCACACCGATATAATGAAGACTCAGGGCTTGAAGCAGGCGTTAAACAAGTACGGTTTTGATGCAGCCTTTGGTGGTGCTCGTCGTGATGAAGAGAAGTCGCGTGCGAAAGAGCGTGTTTACTCTTTCCGTGACAAGAACCACACATGGGACCCGAAAAACCAACGTCCAGAGCTATGGAAAACCTACAACGGCCAGGTAAACAAAGGCGAGAGCATTCGTGTATTCCCGCTGTCAAACTGGACTGAGCTGGATATCTGGCAATACATCTACCTAGAAAACATCGAGATTGTACCGCTTTACCTTTCAGAGAAGCGTCCCGTTGTTGAGCGTGATGGCATGCTGATTATGGTTGATGACGACCGTATGGAGCTGCAAGAAGGCGAGGTGATTGAAGAGAAGAGTGTTCGTTTCCGTACACTTGGTTGCTACCCACTGACAGGGGCAATTGAATCTGAAGCCAATACATTAACAGGCATCATTGAAGAGATGCTGGTGGCGACATCCAGTGAGCGTCAAGGGCGAGCGATCGACCACGATCAATCGGGCTCCATGGAGCTGAAAAAGCGTCAAGGTTATTTCTAAGGATCTAAGGAAAGAAAAATGAATAGTGCAGTAGAAGCTGAATTGGCTGAACTTGGGATCGAAGGTTACCTAAGTCAGCACCAACATAAATCGATGCTTAGATTCCTAACATGTGGTTCGGTCGATGATGGTAAGAGTACTTTGATCGGTCGCTTACTCCATGACACCCAACAGATCTATGAAGATCAACTGGCAGCGGTTCATAACGATAGCCAACGCGTAGGTACTACGGGTGAGAAACCTGACCTAGCGCTACTTGTTGATGGTTTGCAAGCGGAGCGTGAGCAAGGCATTACCATTGATGTGGCATACCGTTATTTCTCGACTCAAAAACGTAAATTTATTATTGCTGATACTCCAGGGCATGAGCAGTACACACGTAACATGGCAACCGGTGCATCGACTTGTGATCTGGCGGTGATCTTGATTGATGCACGTAAGGGCGTACTGGATCAAACTCGTCGCCACTCGTTCATTTCTAACCTACTAGGTTTGAAACATTTCGTGGTTGCGGTTAACAAGATGGATCTCGTCGATTACTCACAAGATCGCTTTGAAGAGATTCGTGACGAATACCTAGAGTTTGCAGAAAACCTAGAGGGCGAGACGAATATTCAAATCCTACCGGTTTCAGCGCTAGAGGGTGCAAACGTTGCTGCGGCGAGTAAAGAGCTGGCTTGGTTTGAAGGTCCATCGCTACTTGAAGTACTTGAGAACGTTGATATCGACCAGAAACGCTCGGCAGGTGAGTTCCGCTTCCCTGTTCAGTATGTGAACCGTCCAAACCTAGATTTTCGTGGCTTTGCCGGCACGATAGCTTCTGGCAGTGTGAAAGTGGGTGACGAAATCAAGGCGCTTCCATCAGGTAAAACCTCGAAAGTAGCACGCATTGTTACCTTTGATGGTGATCTAGAGTCGGCGCAGGCTGGCCTTGCTGTGACGTTGACGCTTGAAGACGAGATCGATATCAGTCGTGGTGATTTGATTGTGCTTGAGAGTGCTGAAGTGCAATCAACCAATCACATCCTGGCTGACGTGGTTTGGATGACGGAGCAAGCTCTGCAACCGGGTCGTGAGTACGATATCAAAATCGCGGGCAAGAAGACGGTAGGTCAGGTGACAGCGGTTCGTCATCAATACGACATCAATAATCTTGCAACACATGATGCCTCTGAGCTGCCGCTTAATGGTATTGGTCTGTGCGAGTGGTCATTAAATGAAACCGTTGCACTGGATAAATATCGCGATAGTGCGGATACCGGTGGTTTCATCGTGATTGACCGTCTAACCAATGTAACGGTTGGTGCTGGTTTAATCCGTGAACGCTTAGATTCTGTTGAGCAAAAAGTCGGTGACTTCTCAGCATTTGAGATCGAATTTAATGCTCTGGTTCGTAAGCATTTCCCACACTGGGATGCCAAAGATATCAGTCAATTACTTAAGTAATTCAGCTTCGATGTAAAGCAATCGGCGAGAGCTTAGGCTCTCGCCATACAAGGACAGGTATATGTGGCAACAAAGATTTGTATTAGCGCTATTGCTTGGCATCGTAACTTGCCTTCTAACGACGCGTATTAAACCGAGCTTTATTTTTGCAGGTGCGGCTTTCATTGCGTTTATGGCTGGAATGATCGATGTATCCAGTCTGGCTGGCAATTTCACAAATTCATCACTACTTACCTTAGTGCTGCTAATTCTCGCTTCAAGTGCGTTGGAGAAAACTCGCTTAATCAGCTGGGTAAGCCGGAACATTTCAGAAGGTCGGCTTGGTACAGTTGTGGCAAAGTTGGGTGTTTCCACAGCGTTACTTTCTTCTTTTACTAATAATACTGCGGTTGTGGTGTCGTTGATCGGTGCGATCAAACGCAATCAACAACATGCACCTTCTAAGCTACTGATCCCACTTTCGTATGCTGCGATTTTGGGTGGTACCTTAACCTTGATCGGCACCTCAACCAATTTGATCATCAATAGCTTTGTGGAAGACGCTGGCTTACCGAGTTTGAACTTCTTCACACCGACGTTGATCGGCTTGGCGGTGTTAGTCGGTGGTGTACTGATCTTGATTCCGTTGAGTTATTTCCTACCAAGCTACGATGACGGCTCGCAAGATGAGTTACCTTATTTCTTGGAAGCTCGTGTTGAACCTGGCTCTCCTCTGGTAGGGCGTAGCGTAAGCGAAAATAACCTCAGAGCACTGCGTAAACTGTTTCTGGCGGAAGTCATTCGTGATGGCAAGACAACGGCATCAATTGACCCTGATTTCGTGTTGCAAGCACGCGACCGATTGTTGTTTTGTGGCGATGTCGAGAGTGTCGCGACTCTGCAAGAAATCCAAGGACTAACTCTGTTTGGTCAGCATCATCTCAATGGCCAGAGCTTTGTTGAAGTGGTCGTGAGCTCATCAGCAAGCTTCTGTAATAAAACATTGAAAACTAGCCAATTTAGAGAACGATTTGACGCGGTAGTCGTGGCGATTCGTCGCGGCCATGAACGCCTTGAGGGTGGGTTAGGAAACATCACATTAACGGCGGGTGATACTTTGGTGTTGGTACCGGGTAAACGCTTTGAAGAGCAACGCCAGCAACACAGCAAAGAGTTTGTGTTGATGAATGATTTGGATTCAAGTGCCAAGTTGGATTCGGATAAGTCAGCCTTGGTTTTATTGGGGTTTGCGGCTGTAATAGGCCTAGCGCTTACTAACATGCTACCGATTATCAAAGGGTTAGCTGGTTTTCTGTTATTGCTGGTTGCGTTTGGAGTGGTACAGCTGAGTGAGCTAAGACGTCGCTTCCCAGTTGATATTGTGGTGATCGTTGGCTCTGCGCTGTCGATTGCACAATTGATGATTTCATCTGGTTTATCTGAACAGATGGGGCAGATGTTTATTGAAGCGTTTAATGGCTGGGGCGTATTTGGTGCGCTGGTGGCGACCTATTTAATGACCTTAGTGTTAACTGAACTGGTGACCAACAACGCCGCAGCAGCACTCTCTTTTCCAATCGGCTACAGCATGGCGGTTGGTTATGGTGTTGATCCTATGCCGTTTATTATGGCAGTTCTGTTTGGAGCCAGTGCGAGTTTCATCTCCCCTTATGGCTATCAAACCAATTTATTGGTGTATAGCGTAGGCAACTACCACCTGACAGATTATCTGCGTATCGGTATCCCGATCTCCATTGTTTATTCTGGGCTAGTACTCACGCTAATCCCCTATTTTTTCCCATTTTAATGCTGTTTATTTAAAGGACTAATTATGACCACTGCAGTGAAACCGAAAGACGAGAATATCGTGTGGCATGAGCACTCTGTTGATAAAGCCTTTCGCTCTCAACTCAAGTCACAAAAACCAGCGGTATTGTGGTTTACAGGGTTATCGGGTTCAGGTAAATCGACGGTGGCTGGTGCGTTAGAAACTCGCTTAGCACAGCTGGGTTACCATACTTATCTTCTCGATGGCGATAATGTTCGACATGGATTGTGTAGTGATCTGGGTTTTTCAGAGCAAGATCGCCGTGAGAACATTCGTCGTATTGGTGAGCTCGCCAAGCTGATGGCCGATGCCGGTCTCATCGTACTTTCTGCCTTTATCTCTCCTCATAAAGCTGAGCGTGAGTTAGTACGAAATCTATTACCCGATGGTGAGTTTTTAGAGGTTTATGTGAACACGCCAATCGAGGTGTGTGAGCAGCGTGACCCTAAAGGACTTTATAAGAAAGCAAGAGCAGGTGAGATCCCGAATTTTACAGGCATCAGCTCCGTTTATGAGGCTCCTGAAACGCCAGAGATCGATCTTCCTGCTGGTGATAAGACATTAGATGAGCTGGTGGAGCAGTGTATTGAAGCATTAGAAGCTCGCCAGATTATTGCTAACTAACAATAAGTTATCGTCAACATAACTCTATGTAGCCTTGGTTTATCACCAAGGCTATTTTGTTTTATACGGTGTGGTTTACGCTGCCAGGTTTCGCTTCGGCCTGTACCGTAAACTTCTGATTTAACAGCGCAATAAGCTGGTCATAATAGGCACTATTAGGCTTATTTCCGAGCAGCACACACAGTTCATTACCGGTTGGGCTGAAGCGATAATAGACAAGTTTCACCCCTTTTGAGAGCGGCGTAATGGCCATCTGCTTTCCTTGATAGGTTAGGTTGAGTGCTGGGTCAAAATCAATTTCACCGGATTCCAATTCTGTTCCATGCAGAATACCGAGCTCAATGAGATGCAATAAGCTTGAATAGGGCAGGTTATGGCTGCCCAAATTGATAGTGCTAGCGCCAGTTCTTTTACCAAAACTGAATAAGCCCGCCTGCGTTTTGAAACCGAGCAATAGCTTGCGGCTATGGTCGCTACCAAAGCTACATGCTAACGAAGCAGCGCGTTGTAGAGTTAGTGCCTCTTTAGGTGTCATATCTTGCAGGATTTTCAGTGCCTTCATTGAGGTCGAGCCTGGATTGGTCACTTCT
This sequence comes from Vibrio fortis, assembly GCF_024347475.1. Taxonomy (NCBI): domain Bacteria; kingdom Pseudomonadati; phylum Pseudomonadota; class Gammaproteobacteria; order Vibrionales; family Vibrionaceae; genus Vibrio; species Vibrio fortis. The sequence goes on along the minus strand of NZ_AP025487.1, from coordinate 2,898,307 downwards.
CTCTTTAGCACTTGAGCCCACAATCTCTGCATCGAGCTATTATGGATCTCTTGAGCCATGTCGAAAAATCGATACAGCCAGTCTTGGTCTGGGTCGCCAGCTGCTTCATCTTTGCACGACATGTGCGCTAATTTTAGGATCTGTTCAAGGTTCTTTTGACGTAGCTCTTTACGCTTCTTTTCTCGCAGCAGTGCTCGCTCTATTAGCGATTTCTCACCTTTATCTGACGATTTACTTCCTGGGCTAAGCAGAGCATCTAAACCGAAGTTCTGGGCGATATTGAGCATGCGACTGGCGCTGTCAGCAATATGGGGCTTTTTTTCTTGCTTGGGAGCGGTGTCATTCACGTGTTCAATGATCACGGGTTGTTGAGAGTCAGACATAACGATACCTACAAACCTTAAGACAGAAATCTAACTGGTTAAAATGTAACTCTTTATTGAACTTGTGACTAGATATTACGAGTAAAGTTGAAGGATTAAACAAAATTTACTTTTTCTGATGATAATAAAATGTTAAATTTGTTGTGTAATCCAAGGAGGAGTTATGAATCAGGTGAATGATAATAAGCTGAAGAAACAGCTGGCAATCGGACTATTACTCGTTAGTTATGTCGCTATTCTAGCGTATCTGTCTAAATATATTGCTTAACCTAGCGATACTTCATCGTTAGAAAATTGTTATAACACTAGTTGCTTATAAACGTTGCCTATAAAAAATGGCAGCCCAATTGAGCTACCATCTTCATAATCGATAAGTCGATATCCCTACATATCGTCGTATTCTTCGATTGCTACCCCTTCAATTAGATAGCCAGTCTGCGCCAAATCGTGCGTAATGGTTTCTGTTTTCAGTGTTCCCACTAAATAGATAACATCCCACAATTGTTGAATCGGTGCGCCTTTTGGAAACTTCACATAGATGATCTGGTTTGGTGGCGGTGGCGGAACGTGAATACATGCTCCGAAATATGGCACCAGTAGAAACTCGGTGATCATATTCTCATCTCCTTCAAGCGGGATAACAAAACCTGGAATCTTTACTTTGCTGCCATTCAGTTCTGGACGAACAGCGCCTAGTTTAGATTGTTGAGGGCTTTCCTGGCTGTGATCGACGGTTGGCATGCCAAAAGGGTCGAGCTGGGCACGTTCCGATTCTGGAATTAGGTCAATCCATTCCAAAGTAAGGACGGATTCTTCTGTTGATGGTGCTTCTGCGTATGCGGTTGTCGCAAACGGAAAAAGAAGCAACCCAAGGATCAGCAAGAGTTTGTGCTGCATAATGTGTTCCTATATTAGATTCGAATGGTCATGCCATCAGCAAGAGATTGACGATACGCTCGGAATGCGGGAATAAAGCCAATGATAATTCCAGCAACCTGAACCATCATAATGAGTTTCCACTCATGTGGGGTGATTGCGGATATTGATATGTTGATACCATAACTTTGTTGCACGATAGGAGCAACTACTGCAATTAAACCAAAGAGTAATCCGACGCCTAACGTAATACCAAGGAAAGTAAGCGCACTGGCTTCACTGATCAGTAGACCGAATACATGCCTTGGTCTTGCGCCCATCGCTCGTAAGATAGCCATCTCTCTGCGACGCTCTTGCAAGCTAGTCAGTAGACTGCTGAGCATGCCGAGTAGTCCCGCCACAACGACAAAACCAGATACAACGAGTAGTGCCTGCTCCGCAACCGCCATCATGCCCCATAATTCATGTAAAGCAATACCAGGCATGATTGCGCTCAGTGGTTCTTGATGGTAGGTGTTGATTTCACGTTGCAGTGCGAATGTCTGAATCTTGGAGTTTAAGCCAAGCATCATTGCCGTGATCTGTTTTGGTTGAAAGTCGTAGGTTTTAAGTGTCTCGGCATCTGGTGTATGGCCGAGGTTAGCCCCTGACTCCCAGCCAACGTGAATAGCTTCAATAGCTTCCAGTGACACGTGTACCGTTTTGTCTACTGGTGTTCCTGTTGGAGCAATGATACCGACGACAGTAAATGGCAGGTTGTCGTGGCGACTGAATGCCACATCACTAATACCGTGCGCTAAGATGATTTTATCGCCAATCTTATAGTTGAGCTTTTTCGCGATATCAGCACCGATAACCACATCAAATAGCTCATTAAACTCACGTCCTTGCTCGATAGTAAGTAGTTGCTTACTGCCGTAGCGATAGTGTTCAAAATAGCTGTGGTTAGTACCCATGACGCGGAAACCTTTGTGCGAATCACCGAGTGAGATTGGGATCGCCCATTTTACCGCTTTGTGCTGGCTGAACTCTTGGTAGCTTTTCCAGTCGATGTTATTCGTTGCGTTGCCGATTCTAAATACTGAATAGAGCAGCAAGTTAACCTGTCCAGAACGGCCGCCAACAATAAGGTCAGTTCCTGAAATGGTGTTGGCGAAACTGCTTTTGGCTTCTGTACGTACACGCTCTACGCCAAGCAAAAGAATGACGGAAACGGCTACGGTAAGAATCGTAAGAATGGCGGTGGCCTTACGATTTAGCACACTTTTGAGTGCTAAGTGAGTAATTACTTTCATACGATAGCCTTCGCTTGGTTTACGGTCGTAAGGTCGATGCTGCGTGTGAACAGCTTTTCCAGTGTGGGATCGTGACTCACAAAGATAAGCGTAGAGTTAGCTTGGTCCGCTTGCTCGAGCAGCAGTTCAATGAAGGCTTCTCTGTTGTCATGGTCTAGTGCGGATGTTGGTTCATCGGCAATAATGATTTGTGGCTGCCCCATTAACGCTCTTGCGGCCGCAACACGTTGTTGTTGGCCAATGCTGAGCTCGGTTACTGGCTTATCCATCAATGCTTCCGGCAATTTAAGCCTTTGAAGAAGGGTTTCTGCGGTTGCCTTTAATCCACTATTTCCCTGAATGACATTTTGCTTTCTGATGTTGGAAAACTGGCAAGGTAGTGTCACGTTGTCCGTTACAGATAGATAGGGCAACAGATTAAATTGCTGGAAAATATAGCCTATGTGGTCGGCTCTAAACTTGTCGCGTTGACGCGGCGATAGTTGGTTTAGGTCTTGACCTAAGATAGAAACCTCACCTTGCTGTGCTTGGTTTATTCCCGTCAATAACCCTAGTAATGTTGATTTTCCACAGCCACTTGGCCCTTTAATAAAAAGGTGCTCTTTGGCATGGATATGAAGAGAGGGTATTTCGAGCGTTGGTGGTAGGTCTGGCTTCCATCGGAAACTGACATTTTCCAATTTAACGACAAGCGATGATTGGTCAAAGGACATATAAGCTCCTGCTCGCTAAGCGGTTTTGCTTAAATCGATATTCTTAATAGTTGCTCAAGGAATCACCATTGGGGCAACTCTACTGGTTTGAGAGCAAGGCAGCCAAGTGAGTGCTCACTTGGCTGCTGTACGTTGTGCTTCTGTATCAATACAGTGTTAGAAACGGAAGCTAGTGTTGTTTGGTGCTAGCTTCTGTTGAGTCTGTACACGATCTGTTAATAGATTAACTGTGATTGATTCTGTATTGGCAAAGTTAGAAAACCACTGTGTCTCAACTGTGTCTAATTTAGCCACGTTTGAACATTGGTAATGGTATTCAATAGTGAACTCACCGTGCCCACCTGCAGCATGGTCGTGACCTTCGTGGTCATGGTGCTCATGCTTGTCATGGTCGTGACCTTCGTGGTCATGGTGCTCATGCTTGTCATGGTCGTGACCTTCGTGGTCATCGTGATCATGTTTGTCATGGTCGTGCCCTTCGTGGTCATCATGATCATGTTTGTCATGGTCGTGACCTTTGTGGTCGTCGTGATCATGGCCTTCATGCTCGTCTTCACCCAAGGTATGAGTTACAGATTTGTACTCTAGCGTACAATCCGCACCTTCGAACATGAATAGCTTACTTGGTTGATTCAGTAGCGCAGTTGCTTTTTCTAGTGCTGCGACTTGCTCTGGTGTCTGAGGTGCGTGCTCAAAACCAACAACATCAGCACCTGGAGCGGTTACTTCAACCAAAAGCTCGTTGCCATCTTGAGCGATATTGACTTCAACCGCTCCGTGAACGTGAGCATCATGAGAACGGAAGTGATCATCAGCGATAGCGGTAGCAGATACAGTCATGCCGATAACAGCGGCTAAAATAGAAGGTTTCATTGGGTATTCCTAAATAAAAAAGATGAATTAAAAGCAGGTTAATTGATTAAGTCATCTTCACAGGTGGTGAACGCGCGAGATAAGCAAAGTATAGTCTTTGTAGCTTACGAGCTGGTTCACTGGTTAGGACAATGAAATTGATACTTAATTCAGGCAGTTGTGGTAAATCGTGAGCAAAACCAAGCTGACTGGCTGAAAAAAGTTCACATTGATGGTGTGTGTGGTGTTCAATGTCGGCATCAACGATGTGGTGGGCCACAGACCACGACAACATGATCATTAACCCGAGCATGCACAGGACAGAACGTCTAGTTGTGAGTGAGTGGGCTCGCCAGATCATGATGAGTTGAACCAAAAAAGAAAAAGGACGTTGTTATAATATAACAATGTCCTTTCAAGAAATCTCGTAAAAGAGAGTAATTATTATTAAAGATTTGCTTTAATAAGTTGAATGACTTCAGAGACTTCGGATTCGTTTAACGCCCCTTCTTTTACAAATAGGACTTTACCTTGTTTGTCTTGAACGATAATCGCAGAGCTCTCTTCTTGTAGAGCCCAAGCAGATGCTGCGGTACCTTCTTCATCCAGTACCATTGAAGACCAAGGAAACTCTTCCTTGCTGCTTTCTGCCGATGACTTCACAAAAGAACCGGTACCCCAGATGGCATCATCTTGGTTAATGATGGTTGTGGTTTGGTAAGCATCTTCTGGAAATTTAGAAGCGGTAATCGCTGCCATTAGAGGAGCATTGAGCTCTTTCGAGCTGCTGCGTCCAGCAATCGCTTGAACAACGCGTACCTTACCTAGCATGTCTGTGGTTGCCCAAGCTTGATAGCCTGTCGAACCGTCATTTAAGGTGATTTCACCATGAGCAGTGACGCTGACAGGTGGTAGAGTTTCGCCGACCGTTAGGTTGTGAGCATTGGCGAAGAGTGGAGAGGCTGCGGCTAATAAAGCCAGTAGAGTTTTGTTTTTCATTATATTTTTGTTCCGCTTGTTGGTTTGCCCTCGAAGTATAATATGAAATAAACAAAATGCCTTGCTTACTTTTTTATCGTACGTTGTCGAAAGGTGTTGCGGAGTTGTTACTAAAGGGTATAATGCAACTATATCAGGGGAATCGGCAGGTTTTCTTGCTATCAGCCAACGGATATGGCTGTTATTTGTGCTTTGCTCAAAAGTGAAGAGCTGATCACAAACTGTTGTACTCAAAAGGAATTGAGGTTGTTTATGCTACGTGAATTTTCTACTTACCGCCCTCGTCAAGTGGCGCGTTTCGTTAAAGTCCTATTCAAAGGTCAATTCAGCATCGAAGGTATCGGTGAATTTAGATTCGACCAAGGTAAAGTTCTTCTTCCTGAAGTAACGGATCAAAAAAAGCTAAATGTATTTAAAGAAGTGAATGGCACCATCGCTTGTATGTCGATGTAATTGCTTGACTGATATAGCTGGAATGAAAGGGCTTGAGATATCAAAGCCCTTTTTTGTTTCTGTCGATGAGTGACTCGTGTTACTGAGGTGGGAAACAAACTCCTGTTCCGCCTAGTCCACAATAGCCGTTTGGGTTCTTAGCTAAATATTGTTGATGATAATCTTCTGCATAAAAGTACTCACCGGCTGGTTGTATCTCAGTGGTGATCTCTGATCCTCGCGCAGCTTGCATTGCTTTTTGGTAACTCTGTTTCGAGGATTCAGCAATTGATTGTTGTTGCTCACTAAAGGTGTAGATTGCAGAGCGATATTGTGTTCCTAAATCATTCCCTTGGCGCATACCTTGAGTTGGGTCATGACGTTCCCAAAACGTTTTGAGCAGTGTTTCAAGAGGTAAGATACTCGGGTCGAATATCACGCGTACTACTTCTGTATGACCTGTTTCACCAGTACAAACCTGTTGGTATGTCGGGTTTTTAGTGAAGCCACCAGCATAACCGACAGAGGTTGAAACGACCCCCTCAAGCTGCCAGAACAAGCGCTCAGCCCCCCAAAAACACCCAAGGCCAAGTAATATTTCTTGTTGTCCAGCGGCTGGTGGAGCAGACAGATCACTTTGGTTGACGAAATGTGGTTCAGATACTGTGATGGGGTGAAGGTTCCCTGGCAAAGCCGTTGCTTCAGAAACCATTTGTTGTTTGTTAAGCATGTCTGTGTTCCTTTTAGAGGTATCATTACGCTTTAAACGTCTTTAAATATACGACTAACTCTTTAAATTAGACCGTTTTATTGCTTGAATTATTACAGACGCGACATTGAATTAGCGGTATGATTTCCCTTTGATTCTTAACGTATTGATAACTTTCACCAATTAAACATGATAAGAAAAACTTTACCAGTTCTGATTGGCACTTTGCTGTCATCAAGCCTTGCCTTTGCCGATGTCTCTCTTGAGATTGAGGGGCTAGATGGTGCGCTTGAAGATAATGTAGATGCTTACCTAAGCGCCATTCCAGAAGAGGAGTATTCTGTATCTTTACGTTTTCAATCCCGTCTAGAATCGATGATCAAAGAAGCGGTTAACGCGCTCGGCTATTACCACCCTAAAATTACCTTCACGCCCTCTGAAGACAACACTGAACTCTTGGTCAACGTTAAGCCTGGTGAGCCTGTTATCATCTACACCTCTGATATTGTTATTTCTGGTGAAGCGGAAAACGATCCTGACTTCTTAGCGTTAGTAGAAAAGAGCAACCTAGAGAAGGGAAAAGTTCTTAACCACAGCCATTACGACTCGTTAAAGTCATCAATGCGTAATCTGGGTTTAGCCAAAGGCTACTTTGATGGCAATTACGAATTGAGTCGCTTAGAGGTCGCTCCCGAACTGAATCGCGCTTATGTTCGATTGCATTACGACAGTGGGATTCGCTATCACTTTGGTGAAACGACCGTGACAGGCAGCCAGATTGAAGACGATAAAGTGCAGTCATTGAAGCCTTTTGAGCAAGGTCAGCCTTACGAAATCGCTAAAGTGGGGGAATATAACCAAAACCTCTCTAACACTGATTGGTTCTCTTCTGTGTTCGTTGAACCCGACCTTGGTCAATTAGGCAGCGGCCGCGAGATTCCAATGAAGGTGAGTTTAGCGCCTCAAGCTCGAAATCAGATTGAAACGGGTATTGGTGTTTCTACTGATTTAGGGGTTAAAGGTAGCCTGAAATGGAAAAAACCGTGGGTAAATAGCAGCGGCCACAGCTTCAATAGCAGTCTCTCAATCTCAAAACCAGAACAGACCATTACGGCGAGTTATAAAATACCGCTTGATGATGTGCTTAACGACTACTACCAAGTCACTTACGGTATGAAAAATGTCGATAACCGAGATACTAAGAGCTTGGAGTCAAACCTGAAACTTGAGCGCTATTGGCGTTTGGACAATGGTTGGCAACGCACGGTGTTTGTTCGTTACCTATTAGAGAACTATGAGCAGGGTCTTCAAGATGATGTCGCTCAGTTTGTTTTGCCGGGTGTCTCTTTCTCTCGCACACGAACTCGTGGTGGGGCGATGCCGATGTGGGGTGACAAGCAAACTATTATGTTGGAAGCAGGTGATGATTCACTACTGTCTGAGACTAAGGTGATTCGTTTTCAGGGCAGTACAGCTTGGATTCGTAGCCTTGGTGAGAATCATCGCGGCCTGACGCGCTTGGAATATGGCGCTAACTTTGCGGATGAATTTGAAAAGCTATCGCCATCTCTGCGATTCTTCGTGGGTGGTGACAATAGTATTCGTGGTTATGGGTATGAGTCTATCTCCCCCCGAGATGAGAGTAATGCACTAACGGGTGCAAAGTTTATGACCACAGCAAGCTTTGAGTATCAGTATCGTCTCTATGGCAACTGGTGGGGGGCTATGTTCTATGATGTTGGTGATGCCTTCAATGATACACCTGATTTAAAATCAGGTACTGGTGTCGGTATTCGTTGGGCATCTCCAGTGGGGCCGGTTAGCCTAGACTTCGCATGGGGTCTAGATGCAGACCCAGGTGATGAATTCCAAATCCACTTCACTTTAGGACCTGAGTTATGATTAAAGTGATCGGCAAAATTTTCAAATGGACTTCGATCTCTATCGTCTCTATTTTGCTTCTTGTCTTGACCTTAGTTGGCCTCGCTCTGTTTACCAATCCAGGCTTAAATGCTGTGCTTTGGGGAGCCGAAAAAGCGTTACCACAACTAAAGGTTGAGAGCACCAAAGGGGCGCTTTTCCCTCGTTTTAGCCTTCATAATGTCCAATTTGTCGATGACAGCCTACATATCAATACTCAGCTCGAAAAGGTTGAGCTGGCGATCAATCCAAGATGTTTACTCGACCCTCAGGTATGCGTAGATGAACTGACGCTAAAAGGGCTCGATTTCGCCTTTACTGAACTGCCACCCCCAGCAGAAGAAGAGCCAGAACCAACAGCACCACTGACTTCTATCTCGACGCCGTTACCTATTACATTGAATCGAATCAATTTTGAGGATATCTCCCTCGATATCTTGGGAAATAAGGTCGATTGGCAGCGTTTTTCTACGGCGATGAATATGAAAGGGGACGTGTTAACCATCTCTCCGACCTTGTTCGATGATCTAACGGTTAAGCTTGCGGAAGCAGAGCCTTCCGTTGAAGAGGATGCAAAACCTGAAGCAACTAAAGAAGCCGAAGCAATAGTTTTACCAGAAGCTTGGATTCCATTGACCATCGCTTTAGAACGCTTTGATTTGAATCGCTTTACGCTTGAGCAAGAGACACCCATTGTCGTTCATCACCTAGGGCTAGAAGCGAAAGTCGGTGGACATGATGTGGATGTGCAAACACTTGAGCTGGACATGCCACAAGCCACAGCAAACCTAGCAGCAAAAGTGGCTCTAAAGGGCGGCTATCCTCTTGAACTTGACCTCAGTGCATTGGTTAAAGAGACCGATGTTGCTGGGCAAAAGCTACAACTATCAGCAAACGGCAGCGTGGAAGAGTTGACGCTGGATGCTACCTTATCGGATTTGATTGAAGCAAAGCTCTCTGGCGAACTTAAACCTCTAGAACCTACCTTGCCGTTTGACCTTAAACTGACGGATGGGCAAGCGCAATGGCCTTTGAAAGGGAGTAGTGATTATCAGGTTGCTATCAAACAACTAAAAGCCAATGGCTCTTTGGAAGGTTTCCAATTAAATCTGGATGCGGACGCTAAGGGGAAAGATATCCCGGATATTGGTCTTAATGTTGAAGGTGCGGGTAGCACAGAGCACATCGACTTGCAGAGCCTTGATATCGCAACATTGGGTGGGCATGTCACTGGTGCTGTGAAAGCCAATTGGAAAGACCTTGTGAACTGGCAAGCGGACATTGGCTTACAACATATTCAGCCTGGGTTGCAATGGCCAGAAGCCGAAGGGGACATCAGTGGTAACCTAAAAACATCAGGCAGTTTAACTGAGGCTGGTGGCTGGCAGGTGGAGCTACCAACTTTAGATATCGATGGCATCTTGAGAGAGTACCCCCTCAATATTCAAGGTCAGCTTTCCGCATCTGATAAAACAGCCTCTGGAGAACCAAGCGTTCAGACATCTGGATTACGTTTATCGCATGGTATCAATGCTATCAACGTAGTGGGTAAGCTTGATAAGCAATGGGATATGAATGTATCCATTGATTTCCCTGAGTTGGTGAAAAGTGTCCCTGATTTAAGAGGTACCTTGATTGGCGATATCGTTCTATCGGGTCCAATGAAAGAGCCAAATGTCGATTTGGGTCTGAACATCAATAGCGTTAAATGGAAAGACGAGGCAACACTCGACAGCTTAGCTTTAAACGGCTCTGTGACACCATTACCGGCTCCTCAAGCTGACATTGTGCTCAATGCTAATGGCATCAGCTATCAAGAACAGAAAGTAGAGAGTGTTGAGCTCAGAGTTGATGGCGGTGAGAAGAACCATAAGCTCACTCTAGATGTGGTGTCCGACATTGTCTCAACCAGTCTGGCTATCTCTGGTGAATTGGTTCAGAAGCCATCAATGATCTGGAAAGGTGCACTTGAACGCGTGACGATCACAACAGAGCAGGGGCCATGGCGACTTGAGAAGCCAGTTGCTATCACAGCGGATATTGATAAGCAATTTGCCGACGTTGCCGCGCACTGTTGGTTACAGGCTGGTTCAAGTGTCTGTTTAACGGAAGATATTAGAGCGGGTAAATCTGGTGCAGCTAAACTTGCGATCACTGATTTCGACTTTGAGCAGGTAAAACAGTTCATCCCTAAGGCCACTCAACTAACAGGTTCAATAAATGTTCAAGCTGAAGCGAAGTGGGATGAGAAGCTCGCACCTCAAGTGAACGCTCAAGTAGAGCTGCCAAAAGGTCAAGTGATTCAAGATGCAGGAGAGTCCATCACATTAGGCTGGGAGAGCATAACCGTTAATGCCGAGTTGAAGGACAATCGACTTGAGGCAGATTGGCTACTTGATGTGACCGATAATGGAGACCTAACCGGCTCACTGGTATTGCCTGATGTTGTGGTTGAAGATAAGCAAGTAGAAGCTGCGCTCAAGCTCAGCACTTTCCACCTTGATTTCCTTGCGCCGCTATTAGGTGAATACAGCTTATTACAAGCAAACTTGTCGAGTGACCTTAAGGTACAAGGTTCTCTGATGCACCCTCAAGTCTTTGGCTCATTTGCGGTAGATGACATGCAAATGAAGGGCGACATTACGCCTGTTGATATTAAAGATGGGCGTATCGGACTCGATTTTGATGGCTATAGTGCAAAACTGGACGCAGACATCGTTACCCCTGATGGGCAACTAGATGTTGAAGGTACCGGGCAATGGCAAGATCTTGAGGCGTGGAGTACTCAGGTGCGAGTATTTGCAGATGACCTGATGGTCGATGTCCCGCCAATGGTCAAAGTGAAAGTTGTACCTGACATGACGATTGATGTCTCTCCAAAGCTTGCTCGTATCACGGGTGATATTGCACTGCCTTGGGGACGGATAGTGGTTGAAGAGCTGCCACCAAGTGCTGTTGGCATATCTTCGGATCAAGTGATTCTCAATAAAGACTTGCAACCAGAGGGCGAAACTAAAGTTCCATTTAATGTCGAAACGAATATCAATATTTCGATTGGTGATGACTTTAAACTGTCGGCGTTCGGCCTTGAAGGTGACCTAGTCGGTAAATTGAATGTGGCTCAAAAAGATCAAGGCCCATTCATTACGGGGGAGGTTAATATCGTTGATGGTACGTACCAATCCTTTGGGCAGGATTTGATCATTGAAGAAGGTAAGATCTTGATGAATGGTCCACCTGATCAGCCTTATGTCGCAATCAACGCAATTCGAAACCCTGACAATACCCAAGATGATGTGACCGCGGGTGTTAGGGTGACAGGACCAGCGACGGAACCAACAATTGATATCTACTCGGAACCTTCGATGCCACAAGCTAATGCGCTTTCGTACCTGCTTCGTGGACAAGATATCGATGGTGAAGCGGGTAGTGGCTCGATGACAACAACCTTGATTGGCTTAAGCTTAGCTAAGAGCGGTAAGGTGGTGGGAGAGATTGGTGAGGCCTTCGGTGTCCAAGATCTTCAGCTTGATACCGCGGGTTCTGGTGAAGACTCACAAGTGACAGTGAGTGGTTATATCTTACCTGGCTTACAAGTGAAATACGGTGTTGGTATCTTCGACTCTTTGGGCGAGTTCACTGTGCGTTACCGTTTGATGCAAGACCTATATGTAGAAGCGGTGTCTGGCGTAGATAGTGCGGTAGACCTGCTCTATCAGTTCGAGTTTGAGTAATCGATAAATGAGTTGGGCTAGATGATGTCGCACCTTGTATTTGTCTATGGGACGCTTAGAAAAGGGCAGCATAACCATCACTTTCTAAAGCAGAGCAAGAAGTTGGGCGATTGGGTAACCCCAGCTCAATTTGCACTGTACGATTTAGGCCGCTACCCAGGCATGATTTTCGGAAAGAAAAAAGTGGTTGGGGAGGTCTATATAGTCAACGACGATGTTTTGGCTTCGCTCGATCGGCTCGAAGATGTACCTATTGAGTACCGTCGTGAACAAATTGAGACTATATTTGGATTAGCGTGGGTTTATTTGTATCAGTTTGATTTATCTGAGCAACGAGAGATTCTTTCTGGTGACTGGTGTAAACGAAAATAAGTGTTTGAAGTATGAGCCAGGAGTAAAGTTCCGACGTAGTAGTTAGAGTCTCAGTGAGTCTTTCTAGTAGGAGGAAATTATGAAATATCTAGTATTGGTGTTTTCTTTAGTGCTTTTCGGTTGTGCTCAATCCCCACCATCTACATCGAATGTTGATGATTGGCAGTTGTTTGGTGAACAAACTGCGATGAAGGGTTACACGAAAAAAGATGAAGCGACACTGTCTAAGTCAGCTGCATCACCTGTTGATTCTGAACTTTATGCGGCTTATGACAAAGGATACGAGGCGGGACGAATTGAGTATTGCTCTCAGAATCCAAGATCATTAGGTCGTAAAGGTGAGCAATACCACGGTATCTGTGATGATATAGACAAGTGGTTCCGTATTAAGTTTGAAGGTGGTGCGCAGTCGAAGTTTGATCTTCGCTAGACCTTTCGAAACTCTAAAAACAATAAAGCCAGTACGTGAGTACTGGCTTTTTAGTTTCAGGGAGAATTAAGTTTTAAGCTTCATCTCGGTTTAGCTCAAGGAACTCTTCTACCTTGTTTACCATTTTCTTGGAACCAACAAAGAATGGCACACGTTGGTGCAGTTCAGTTGGCTTGATGTCCATAATACGCTGAACACCATCAGAAGCTACGCCGCCTGCTTGTTCCATGATGAAGGCAATAGGGTTGCACTCATAAAGAAGACGCAGTTTACCATTCGGGTGGCTTTGCGTGCTTGGGTACAGGTAAATACCGCCTTTTAGAAGGTTACGGTGGAAGTCTGATACCAGAGAACCAATGTAACGTGAAGTGTATGGACGGTTATCACTTGGCTCATTCTCTTGGCAGTACTTGATGTACTTCTTCACGCCCGTTGGGAAACGAATGTAGTTACCTTCGTTGATTGAGTAGATCTTACCTTCGTCAGGAATCATCATGTTTTCGTGAGAAAGACAGAAAGTGCCCAACGATGGGTCGTAAGTGAAGCCATTTACGCCATTACCTGTTGTGTAAACCAGCATGGTTGAAGAGCCGTAAATTACGTAACCTGCAGCAACCTGTTTGTTGCCAGGCTGTAGGAAGTCTTCTTGAGTCGGTGGAGTACCAATCGGTGATACGCGGCGGTAGATCGAGAAGATCGTACCCACAGAAACGTTCACATCGATGTTTGATGAACCATCTAGAGGATCCATTAGCACCACGTACTTAGCGTTTTTATTCAATTCTTTATTGAATGCTACCGCTTCGTCTTCCTCTTCACTAGCTACACCACATACTTGGTCACGAGCTTCCAGAGCTGCTTTGAATTTGTCATTCGCGTAAAGGTCAAGCTTCTGTTGAGCTTCGCCTTGTACGTTGTCGGTGCCGACAGCACCTGTAATGTCGACAAGACCCGCTTTATTGATTTCTCGGTTAACGATTTTCGCAGCAAGACGGATCGACGATAAAAGGGATGATAGATCACCACTTGCATGGGGAAAGTCACTTTGTTTCTCAACAATGAACTCACCAAGGGTGCGCATCTCAGACATGTTATTTCCTTAAACTTCTCTGAATAATTGGGGGATTCAAGCGCTACTGGGTTGCCTCTTAAGTGGGCATTATTCATCTAGTCGCTTACTTAAATTCTAAGCTTTAGATCTTTTTAATGGTAATGAAGTAAGCGACACAGATCTCACTTAGAATGTCGACTAAATTTGTTTTGCATTGTGACTCGCTTTTGTTGGGCGATTCATGATAAGAAATGCACATAATCTTGATTAAGAAATCAGTCTTTTTGCCCCGTTTTTGGAAGCGATATATGCATATTCATATCTTAGGAATTTGCGGCACCTTTATGGGTGGTGCAGCGGTATTAGCCCGTCAATTAGGTCACAAAGTGACAGGTTGTGATGCCAATGTGTACCCGCCAATGAGCACACTATTAGAGTCTCAAGGTATCGAAATTATTGAAGGTTTTGACCCAAGCCAGTTAGAGCCAAGACCTGATTTGGTCGTGATTGGCAATGCGATGAGCCGTGGTAATCCTTGTGTTGAATATGTACTGGATAACAACCTGAAATACACCTCAGGTCCGCAGTGGTTGCAAGAGTTCCTGCTGCATGACCGTTGGGTTCTTGCTGTTTCAGGGACACACGGAAAAACCACGACTGCCAGTATGCTGGCATGGGTTCTCGAAGATTGTGGTTATGCGCCGGGCTTCTTAGTTGGCGGGGTGTTGGGTAACTTTGGTATCTCAGCGCGACTGGGTGAAAGCATGTTTTTTGTCGTCGAAGCTGACGAGTACGACAGTGCTTTTTTTGATAAGCGTTCTAAGTTTGTTCACTACCATCCGCGCACCTTGGTTATGAATAATCTCGAGTTTGATCATGCGGATATTTTCGACGATCTTGAGGCGATTAAGCGTCAATTCCACCACCTGATCCGTACTGTTCCGGGCAATGGTCGAATTTTTGCTCCTCAGCAGGATAGGGCTTTGGAAGATGTCTTGTCTCGCGGCTGTTGGAGTGAAACTGAATTTGCTGGTGAAGAGGCGGATTGGCGTGCTGAAAAGCTAGTCAAAGATGGCTCGAAGTTTAATGTGTTCTTCCAAGGTGAATGTGTTGGTCAGGTCGATTGGCCGCTAGTCGGGGACCATAACGTTAATAATGCCTTGATGGCGATCGCGGCCGCAAGACACGTGGGTGTGACTCCGGACTTGGCGTGTGAGTCTTTGGCGAAATTTATCAATACTAAGCGCCGTTTAGAGCTTAAAGGGGAAGTGGCAGGGGTAACGGTGTACGACGACTTTGCACATCATCCAACGGCAATTGAACTAACCTTGGGTGGTTTACGTAATAAGGTCGGCAACAATAAAATTATCGCTGTGTTAGAGCCTCGCTCTGCTACGATGAAACGAGGGGTTCACAAAGAAACCCTTGCCGATTCGTTAAAGCAAGCCGACAGCACCTTCTTGTTTCAACCAGACAACATTGATTGGTCGGTTCAAGACGTCGCAGATGCTTGCCACCAACCCGCAGTAGTCAGTGATGACCTCGATGCCTTCGTGAAGAGCATTGTTGAGCAAGCACAACCAGGCGATCAAATTTTGGTGATGAGCAATGGTGGTTTTGGCGGCATTCATCAGAAATTGCTTGATGGATTGGCAGCCAAAGGTTAAATACACGCGTTCCAATCGATTTTAGAAGTACGAGAGATCATGACGAAACAGAGTAAAGCGATTACCCTCGCATTCACTGGCGCTTCCGGTGCCCCATATGGTTTGCGCTTATTAGAGTGCTTGCTCGCCGCTGATTATCAGGTTTACCTGTTGATCTCGTCGGCGGCTAGAGTGGTGCTTGCGACCGAACATGATCTCAAACTGCCTTCAGGCCCGGATGCTGCTAAAGCAGCGTTGGTTAAACATCTAGATTGCGACCCTGACCGTTTAGTAGTGTGTGGCAAAGACGATTGGTTCTCTCCTGTTGCTTCTGGGTCCGCAGCTCCCAAGCAGATGGTGGTTTGCCCTTGCTCGGCAGGAAGTGTTGCGTCGATTGCTCACGGTATGTCAGATAACTTAATTGAACGCGCTGCAGACGTGGTCATGAAAGAGCGCGGTCAACTGCTTCTCGTCGTTCGAGAGACGCCATTCTCAACTCTGCACTTAGAGAATATGCACAAACTCTCGACCATGGGCGTGACTATCATGCCTGCTGCTCCTGGCTTTTATCATCAGCCAAAGTCGATCGATGACCTCATAGATTTCATGGTAGCTCGCATTCTTGACCACTTGGGCATAGAGCAGGGGTTAGTGCCAAGATGGGGTTACGATCAGCGCCATTAAGGCGAACTTTGTAGCTTATTGGTTAAAATACAATTACAATTCTGCTCACTCATCGGGGAGCTAACCATTCAAATTATGAATGGCGGCTGAGATCAAGTATCAACTTGGGACCCGTAAACCTGAACCAGATAATGCTGGCGTAGGAATTGAGTTAGGCAGTACTTTTCCATTGTCCTCCCTCAAGCCTGTGCCGCTCAGACCATGGAGAGCGTCCAGTGAAATTTGCATTAACCACTCTTGCTGTAACCACAGCTGCTTCTTTTTCCGCATTAGCATCCGATAATACGTTAACTGTTTATACTTACGATTCCTTCGCTGCAGATTGGGGCCCACGCCCAGCTGTGGAAAAAGCGTTTGAAGAAAAATGTGGCTGTGACGTCAACTTTGTTGCGTTGGAGGACGGGGTTTCTATTCTTAACCGCTTGCGCCTAGAAGGCGGTAACAGCAAAGCCGATGTTGTGCTTGGTCTTGACCAGAACTTGATGGCGGAAGCGAAGAAAACAGGCCTACTTGCTGAACACAGCGTTGATACCTCTTCTGTTGTGCTACCTAATGGCTGGGACGACAGCACCTTTGTTCCTTATGATTTCGGTTACTTCTCATTTATCTACAACACAGAAAAGTTATCAAACCCACCAAAGAGCTTGAAAGAGTTGGTTGAGCAGCGTGATGATCTAAAAGTGATTTACCAAGATCCTCGTACCTCAACTCCAGGCCAAGGTTTGATGCTTTGGATGAAGTCGGTTTATGGCGATGATGCAACGCAAGCTTGGAAACAGCTAGCAAAGAAAACCGTGACCGTAACTAAAGGTTGGTCTGAGGCTTACTCTATGTTTTTAGAGGGAGAGTCAGATATGGTGCTTTCATACACGACTTCTCCGGCTTATCACATCATTGCAGAGAGCGACACTAAGTACGCGTCTGCAGATTTTGCTGAAGGTCATTACACGCAAGTTGAAGTGGCAGCAAAAGTGAAAGGCAGTGATAATGAGAAGCTAGCGGATGAGTTCATGGCATTCATTCTAAGTGATGAATTCCAATCGGCGATGCCAACCGGTAACTGGATGTACCCAGTGACAGGTGTGGAGTTGCCGAAAGGATTTGATCAGCTAACTATGCCTAAAAAATCTCTGAGCTTTACCTCAGAGGAAGTGGCAGAGAAGCGTAAGCCGTGGATTCGTGAGTGGCAAAACGCCCTGACTTTTTAATTAAGTGCCCAGTGTTGGGTACTCAGCCTCTATCTATTTTAGAGGATAAACATCGAGACAATCACCCTTTATGTTAAAGAATACACCTAAGGTGGGTATTTGGGTCGCGATGATCATTACCGCCTTTGTGGTTTCATCGGTAGGGGCATTGCTAAGCAATGCCCCTTCTCTTGATATCAGTCAAGTATGGTCTGATCCTTACTACTGGCACGTTACCAAGTTCAGTTTCTATCAAGCGACGCTATCTACTTTGTTGAGTGTCGTTTTTGCTATTCCAGTCGCACATGCCTTGTCACGTCGTCAATTTCCAGGGCGTTCTCTGCTGCTAAGATTGTTCGCATCAACCTTAGTTCTGCCTGTTTTGGTTGGTGTCTTTGGTCTTTTAGCTATCTATGGTAACAGTGGCTGGCTCGCTAAACTGCTCCAAACGGTTGAACTGGATCTGCCATTCTCCATCTATGGATTGAATGGTATTTTGCTCGCGCATGTCTTTTTCAATTTGCCCTATGCAAGTCGGCTGCTACTTCAAGCTCTGGACACGGTTCCGGTTGAGCAACACAAGTTGTGTGCTCACCTTGGAATGAGTCACTGGGACAAATTTAAATGGGTTGAATGGCCGCGTCTTAAACAGCAGTTGCCTCATGTGTGTGGTTTGGTATTTATGCTCTGCTTTACTAGCTTCGCGACTGTGATGGCTCTGGGTGGTGGCCCTAAATCAACAACCATCGAGCTTGCTATCTATCAAGCGATTAAATTTGATTTTGATCTTCAAGCTGGGGCTCTGTTAGCAATCTGGCAGATGCTGCTCTGTGGTGTATTGGCTGTGAGTATTCAACGCCTTTCCAAGCCTGTATCCGTCAGCGTTGGCCAATTGTCTGAAGCGAAGTTCTTGGTTAAGGACACCTATAGTTCAAAAGCTTGGGATAGCTTTTGGATCATCGTAGCCTCATTACTGGTTTTACCTCCACTGTTGATGGTGATTGTGGGTGGTTTAAACAGTGAAGCGATAACGGTGCTAACCAGCGAGCCGTTTTGGTTAGCGCTGTTGAACTCACTGAAAGTGGCACTTAGTGCAAGTGTGATTGCACTATTAGTCGGGGTCGCCATTTTGATGACCAGTCGAGCATGGCGCTTGCAAAACAAGACCTTTCGCGCTGATAAGATTGAGCTCATCGGCACCATTATTTTGGTGACTCCCGGCTTGGTGGTGAGCACTGGTATCTTTCTATTGCTTCGCTCAATAACCGATGTGTTTAGCTTAGCCTTTTTTGTTGTGATTGCCGTTAATAGCTTGATGGCGCTCCCGTACGTGATTAAAAACTTAGCTCAGCCTATGCTGCACGTTGCCCAGCAATATCAGTACTTGTGTGCGAGTTTAGGTATGAAAGGGTGGCACCGATTTAAGTTGGTGGAGTGGCGTGCTCTGCGTAAACCGATGGCGCAAGCTTTCTCGATTAGCTTCATGTTGTCGATGGGGGACTTGAGTGCAATCGCGCTGTTTGGAAGCGCAGACTTTAGAACTCTACCTTTATACCTGTTTCAGCTGCTGGGCAGCTATCAGATGGAAGCGGCAGCGGTGGTGTCTGTTAGCCTACTGATACTGAGTGTGGGTAGCTTCAGTTTCATTGAATTCTTATTTACTCGAACATCTAACCAGAGAGGTGCCTAATGTTAGTGATGCAAGATGTTGATTACCACTACCATCAGGAGCTATTTCACTTTGATTTCATGGCAGAACAAGGTGATGTTGTTGCCTTGATGGGGCCGAGCGGTGCGGGTAAGTCGACACTGCTGGCATTGATTGCTGGGTTCATTGAACCGTCATCAGGAGCCATTTCGGTCTCCGGCCAATCCCTTGTCGGTTTGGATGCCTATCAGCGTCCACTCGCAATGTTATTCCAAGAACACAATTTGTTTGCGCATCTTACCGTTAGAGAAAATATCGGCTTAGGGTTGCACCCAGGTCTTAAGCTAACCAAAGAGCAGCAACAGCAAGTGTTACAAGCCGCAGAACAGGTGGGTGTGGCAGAGTATCTCGACCGATTACCGGAGCATCTTTCTGGCGGGCAGCGTCAGCGCGTCGCGCTGGCTCGATGCTTTGTACAGCCGCATCCTATTTGGCTATTAGACGAACCATTCTCTGCTCTTGACCCTTTGTTGCGAGAAGAGATGTTGGCTTTGGTGAAGCAGTTAGCGGCTGAGCGAAATATTACGGTGATTATGGTGACTCATCATCTGGGAGACGCTCGCAGTATCGCCAATAAATTTGCGTTTGTTGCTAAAGGGCAGGTGCTGGTGGCTGATGCGATAGACGCGCTTACTGCAAAGCACTCGCAACCTGAGTTGGCAGCCTTTGTCCGAGCCGGTGAGTAATCTCTTACTCTAAAATAGGTTTAGTAGAAAATACGCAGATATGAAAAAGGCCTAGCAGAAGCTAGGCCTTTTCGATTGCACTGTAAGTCTTAAAGCTCGTCTTGCTTCAGTTCTTTAAGAACTTGAAAGATCTCGCGGTACGCTTTTGCTGGCTTGCCAGCTTTTTTCTCTTTGTTTGCCTGACGCGCTAATTGACGTAGACGTTGGCGGTCTGCTTCCGGGTGCGCTTCAACAACTTCAGAGATAGCAGCATCACCGTCTTCAACAATACGATCACGCAACTGTTCAAGCTTATGCAGTTCAGCCGTTGCTTGAGAGTGCTTGTTACGAACCTTATCTAGAGCAGCCTGAATTGGCTCTGGATCTTCGTTACGCATCACTTTACCGATGTATTGCAGCTGACGACGCTTCGCTTCATTTTTAAAGCGTTGCGCATCTTTAATCGCTTCCGCCAAATCTTCAGACAGAGGGAATTTCTCTAGTACAGAAGGCTTAAGTTCTACGAGCTCTTCGCCCAACTTTTGTAGCGCTTCCATGTCTTCTTTCATTTCCGTCTTACTTACCCAGATGATTTCTTCTTCTGGTTCCCATGGGGCTTTTTGGTTTTTGCGAGCCATCTTTTCTGCCTATATCACTATCTCAATCGAATATATCCGCTATTTTAGCAAGAATCTTGGGGAGAAAGCGAAATTCTTGTTATCCTACGTAATATTGACCCTCAAAAATAGAATAGATATGGATGTAAAACAGCAAGTCGCTCAGCAACGTGTTGAGTTAGAAGCAGCAGTAGCAAAAGCGTTAGATATGGCTTCAGTCAGTGCGGATGCTGCAGAGGTGGCTATTACTAAATCAACGGGTTTGAGTGTCTCTACACGCATGTGTGAGGTTGAAAACGTTGAATTTAATAGTGATGGTGCCCTTGGTATTACTGTTTATCGCGGCCAACAAAAAGGCAGTGCATCTACATCTGATTTGAGCGAAAAGGCGATTGCCCAAACGGTAGCCGCAGCTTTGGATATCGCTCAATATACCTCTGAAGATCCTCACGCAGGCCCAGCTCCAAAAGAGTTCATGGTTAAAGAAATACCAGACTTGGATCTGTTCCACCCAGATGAACCAAACCCTGATTACGCAGCTGAGATCGCGATTGCGGCTGAGAAGCAAGCACTGGCGTACAGCGATAAGATCAAGCAGAGCGATGGTGCTAGCTACGATAGCCACTACGGCGTAAAGGTTTACGGTAATAGCCACGGCTTGCTCGCGAGCTATGCATCAAGCCGCCATAGCACCAGCTGTTGTGTGATTGGACAGGGCGTAAACGGTGAAATGGAGCGAGACTACAGCTACACCGTTGCACGTCACCGTGATGAGCTGTGGACGCCTGAGCGTGTTGGTCAAGAAGCAGCAGAGAAGACCATTAGCCGTTTGGATGCCAAGAAGCTCCCAACAGGTCAATACCCAATCATGTTTGCTGCCGATGTGGCAACCGGTCTTATCGGGCACCTCGTTATGGCGATCAGCGGCGGTAACCTTTACCGTAAAGCCTCGTTCTTACTTGATCACCTTGGTGAGAAGATTTTGCCAGAGTGGTTCAATATCTCTGAGCGACCGCATATCTTGCGTGGCTTAGCATCGAGCCCATTTGACAGCGAAGGCGTTTATACCCAAAACCGTGAAATCATTACTGACGGTGTGCTTGCGACTTACCTACTGACTAGCTACGCAGCTCGCAAGATGGATATGACGCCAACGGGGCATGCTGGTGGTATTCACAACTGGTTTGTACAGTCGACAGGTCAAAACTTTGAGCAAATGCTGAAAGAGCTAGGCACAGGCTTCCTTGTGACGGAAGTTATGGGGCAAGGCGTAAACACAGTAACGGGCGATTACTCTCGTGGTGCTGCTGGCTTCTGGGTAGAGAATGGTGAAATCCAATACCCTGTGTCTGAGGTGACCATTGCAGGCAATCTGAAAGATATGTTTAACCAGATTGTAGCGGTTGGTAGCGATGTCGAGACTCGCTCTCAGATCCAAACAGGTTCTATCTTGCTTGAATCTATGAAAGTAGCGGGTGAGTAATTCAACTCTCGCAAATCTGAACAATTAAAAAGGGAGCCGCTGGCTCCCTTTTGTTATTTGGTGTCTCGTATCAAGCAAGCTATTGCTCAGATTAGATCAGTATCGTGGCTAAGCCCAAGAATACCGATAGGCCGATTACATCAGTCACAGTGGTCAGTGCCATACCGCCAGCCAATGCTGGATCGATGTTCATCTTCTTGAGCATGACAGGGATGGTTACCCCAGCAATACCTGCCACAATCAGGTTAGTCATCATTGCGGCTGAGATAATCCCACCGAGTATCCAATTGCCTTTCCAAGCAACCACAATACCACCAATGATACACGCCCATAGAATGCCGTTTAGGAAGCCGATGGCGGCCTCTTTGAGTAGTAATTCGCGTTTGTTACTGTCACCGATGTGACCTAGCGCTAAGCCACGAATCACTAGAGCAACAGTTTGGTTGCCTGCCACACCACCCATTGACGGTACGATGGTCATGAGTACCGCAATGGCGGCCATCTGATCTAAGGTCGCCTCAAACATATTCGATACAGAAGCTGCAGCGAGTGCCGCTAACACGTTTGCACCAAGCCACACACTACGGCGACGCGCAGATTTTACGACCGGCGCGAAGGTATCTTCGTCGTCATCCATACCCGCCATACTCATCATCGAGTGCTCGGCGTCTTCACGAATCACGTCGACCACGTCATCGATGGTGATACGACCGACAAGGTGTTGGTTTTCATCAACCACCGGCGCAGATACCCAATTACGACGCTCAAACAGGCTGGCAATATCAGACGCATTCGTCTCAACTGCGATTGCCTCATCCGCATCGTCCATTACTTCAGAAACAAGCGTATCTGGTTGGGTGGTAATCAGCGTTGTTAGAGAGAGGTTACCGATTAAACGGTCTTCTTCATCAATAACATAAAGAGCATCGGTCGCATCTGGCAGTTCGCCTCGAATACGCAGATAACGTAGAACAACATCGACGTCGACATCACCACGAATGGTGATTACGTCGGTGTTCATTAACGCACCCGCAGAGTCCTCAGGGTAGGAAAGAGCATTCTCAACCAAGGCTCGGTCTGCTGAGTCCATCTGTGAAAGAACTTCTCGAGACACATCATCAGGCAGGCTTCGAAGTACGTAGGCGACATCATCGGTCTCCATGCCTTCGGTTGCCTCTGCGAGGGTTTCGGGTGCCATTTTTGACACCAACGCATCCTTAACGTCTTCGTTCAGCTCATCAAGAATTTCACCGTAGTCTTCAGGATCGGTAAGTTGCCAAAGTACGTCACGACTCTTGCGAGGGGAGGCTTCTAAAAGGTGTGCAATATCTTCAGGTTCCATGTCCTGAAGTTGTCGACGTACGTGAACAAATCGGCCGTTTTCAAGGGCTTCGCTGACTTCTTGGAGGGTTTGGTGAGCTTGGTCAAAATCTAGTTGCTCGGCCATGTTTTCCTCCTCTTCTCATTATTCTTCGGATGCTAGGAATAGTAACTTAATTCTATGACGTATTTAAATCATTAACTTATAGAGAACTAAGATTTAGGCTTGGTAGGAGCTGTAAGGGGAGATAACAGCGAGGGCATAGTACCCTCGTTTTAGTTACTCGCCTTCGTCAAACTTGTCTTCGATTAGGTGGCACACGGCATCAAGTGCTTGTTGGGCATCATCGCCTTCAGCTTGAATGCGAATGTGTTGACCTTGTGCCGATTCAAGCATGAGCAGTCCCATCACACTGTCTGCGGTTGCGCTTTTTTCGTCTTCGCTATGGATTGTCAGAGTGGCATTAAAGCTCTGAGCAAGCTCGACCAGTTTGACTGCTGCGCGAGCATGAAGTCCCAAACGGTTTTGAATGAGTACAGTGCGGGTCAATTCCATGATTTAGGCCTGTTGGTTCTTTTCTAATGAAGCGTGTCGAATCTGTACTTGGTGACCGAGTTGGTCAAAGTATTCACCGATCTTTTGAGTCAGGTATACAGAGCGATGTTTACCGCCAGTACAACCAATCGCTACAGTGAGATAGCTGCGATTGTTCTTCTCTAACATTGGTAGCCATTGTTCGACAAAGCCTTGAATTTGTTGCTTCAATTCGAGCACTTCCTGATGTTTCTCTAGGAAAGAGTGAATTGGCGCATCAAGCCCTGTTAGCGGTCTTAGGTCTGGCTCCCAATGCGGGTTAGGTAAGAAGCGCACATCAAATACGTAGTCAGCGTCGCTAGGTAAACCGTATTTAAAACCAAAGGATTGGAAAACAATAATCAGCTCTTGCTTCTCTTTGCCTTCAATCTTAAGGCGCACCTGCTCACTTAATTCGTAGAGGTTGCAATCACTACTATCGAGCAAGATATCGGCTTGGTCAGACAATGGCGAAAGCAGCTGTTTTTCGAGGTCGATGGCTTGTTCTAGAGAGAGCTTGTCATTACCCAGCGAGAGTGGGTGAATGCGACGAGTTTCGCTGTAGCGCTTTAGCAGTGTTTGCTTACTCGCATCCAAGAACAGTACGCTGACATCGATATTAGCGGCATCTTCTAACTGAACCAGCGTCTCTGTAACAAGGTGAGGTTCTTTAGGAAGGTTACGTATATCGATGCTTACTGCTACGTTTTGGTTGCTCTCTTTGACTGATTCGACAAAGTTGCCGAGCAGGTCGACAGGTAAGTTATCAACGCAGTAATAACCGAGATCTTCAAGAACTCGCAGTGCGACACTTTTCCCAGCTCCCGATTGACCACTGACTACGATAAGGCGCATGTTATTGCTCGCAAGTTGGCACTTGAATCATAATGTCGTAAAGCTCTTGGTCGCTTTGCGCATTACGCAGTTGTTTCAATGTTTGTTTGTCGTTGAGTCGCTCTGCCATACAAGAAAGGGTTTTAAGATGCTCTTTACATTGCTCACTAGGAACCAAAAGTGCAAATAGTAGGTCGACAGGGCGGTTATCAATTGCATCAAATTCGATAGGGTCTTGGCACTGCAATAGGACTGCGATCGCTTTATCGCTGACATTCATACGGGCATGGGGAATAGCGATACCATTTCCGATGCCGGTACTGCCCATCTTCTCTCGGCTCAGCATGCACTCGAACAATTCTGTTGAGTCTTGACCACAACTCTCGGCTGCGATCTGGCTGATGATTTCTAGGGCTCTTTTCTTGCTTGTGCATTGGACTGCACTTTTGGTGCAGTCCAATGAAAGTACTTCGCTTAATTGCATGTTAGTGACTACTTAGCTTTTCTTTGTGCTTGTTGAGTTGGCGGACGAGTTTATCAACTAATGAATCAATTGCAGCATACATATTTTCATCGGTAGCTGTCGCATGAATATCGCCTTGATTCACATGAAGCGTAGCTTCTGCAATCTGGTTGATTTTCTCAACTTTTAATACAACTTGAACGTTATTAATGTGCTCAAAAAAGCGCTCAAGCTTTTCAAATTTGGTGTGAACATAGTCTTGCATTGAATCGGTAAGATCAACGTGATGGCCTTGAATATTGATTTGCATAGACTTTCCTTTTCAGTTAGTTGTCTGATATCTATAGCTAAATTAGCTTATAGCAGGCGTTTACGCTGACTCGAAGGGGCAATGCCTAAAGATTCACGGTATTTTGCTATGGTTCTTCTAGCTACCTGAATTCCTTGGTCAGCCAGTAAAGCAGCAATCTTGCTATCACTGAGCGGCTTGGCTGTGTTTTCAGCGGCCACCAGTTTCTTGATCAGAGCGCGAATTGCTGTTGATGAACACTCTCCGCCGTTGTCAGTGCTGACATGGCTAGAGAAGAAATATTTCAGTTCGAAGATGCCTCGTGGTGTGTGCATGAATTTCTGTGTCGTAACACGAGATATTGTTGATTCATGCATGTCGACTGCAAGTGCAACATCATTTAACACCATAGGTTTCATGGCTTCTTCACCATGTTCGAAGAAATCGTGCTGATGTTCAACAATGCATCGCGCAACTTTGAGTAGCGTCTCATTTCGGCTCTCTAGGCTCTTAATTAGCCATTTTGCCTCTTGCAAGTTGGAGCGAATGTATTGGTTGTCAGCACTGTTGCCTTTACTGCCTAGATCGGCGTACTGCTGATTCACTTTCAGCTTTGGTACGCTATCTGGGTTAATGGTCACTAACCACTTACCTAGGTCTTTAAACACCGATACATCAGGCACCACATACTCGGTTTCATCCGGTGTGATTTTACTGCCTGGACGTGGGTCTAGCTGCTGTATAAGCTGCAGAACTTCACGTAGCTCTGCCTCTTTAAGCTTAGTCTCTTTGATGATTAGCTTGTAATCACGATTACCCAGTTGGTCGATATGGCTAGTAAGTACTAACTTAGCCTCTTTCAGCCATGGGGTATCTTCAGGGAAAGTTGCGAGTTGTAACAACAAACAATCTTGTAGGTTAAGCGAACCAACACCAAGAGGATCGAACTGTTGAATACGTTTACGAACAGCTTCAATTTCGTCGAGTTCAATTTCTTCGTTGTCGAAGCTCTCAAGGATGTCTTCGCTTGAGACAGTCAGGTAGCCGTAGTCATCAATAGCATCAATAAGCGCTAATGCAATAGTGCGGTCTGTTTCAGAAAACGGCGTCAGGTCTAATTGCCATAACAGGTAGTCTTGCAGACTTTGGGTGGTCTCGCCTTGGTAAACTGGCATGTCATCATCGATAGCAATGCCTGTATTACCAGTGTTGGCACTGTAGACGTCTTCCCAGGTGGTATCGATTTCTAAGTCGTTGCCGATCTCTGATTTTTCAATTAGATCTGAGCTGTCAGGTAAGTCTGGTTCAGCAGTCGCTTCTGCTGCTTCTTTCTCGTCACGGCTAGGCTTTTCTTCAGAGTTCGTAGGAGCGTCATCATTCCCTTCTTCTACGTCGAGAAGTGGGTTCGACTCTAAAGCCTCTTGAATCTCTTGTTGCAAATCCAACGTAGACAACTGCAACAAACGGATCGCTTGTTGTAGCTGCGGGGTCATTGCTAATTGCTGGCCTAGCTTAAGTTGTAATGAGGGTTTCATTCAGTATTACTTACCTAGTTATTATTCTTAGAATTCTCGATACGCTCTATATAATCATAGACGGAATTGTTCGCCTAGATAAACTTGTTTCACCTGTTCGTTATTGAGAACATCCTCCGGTGAACCTTCCGCAATCAAGTGCCCTTGGCTCACAATATAAGCCTTTTCACACACGTCTAGCGTCTCGCGAACGTTGTGGTCTGTGATTAATACACCTAGACCGCGATCGCGCAGATGTTCGATGATTTTCTTGATATCAATAACTGAGATTGGGTCAACACCCGCGAACGGCTCATCGAGCAGAATAAACTGAGGGTTTGCAGCAAGCGCACGAGCGATTTCAACACGACGTCGCTCACCACCCGAAAGCGCCATACCGTTACTGGTACGAATGTGCTGGATGTGAAACTCTTCAAGTAGGTCTTCGAGCTTATCTTGGCGCTCTTCAGGGGTCAGTTCTTTACGCGTTTGCAGTACCGACATGATGTTGTCTTCAACTGACAATTTGCGGAAGATCGAAGCTTCTTGTGGCAGGTAGCCGATACCTAAACGTGAACGACTGTGCATCGGTAGGATACTGATGTCGTTATCGTCGATACTGATGGTGCCTTCATCACGCGCAACCAAGCCCACAATCATGTAGAAAGAGGTGGTTTTACCGGCGCCATTTGGACCCAGCAAGCCAACAATTTGTCCAGACTCAACTTGTAGGCTCACGTCTGTCACGACCTTACGTTTGCTGTAGGTCTTAGCTAAGTTTTGCGCTTTTAAGACTGCCATAGTTATTTGTTCACTTGTGCAGGTTGAAGAACGGTTGAAACGCGCTCATTTTTATCGCTGTCAGCAACCAGTTTTTGTGAGGAGATCTGATAGGTGATCTTAGAACCACGAATCAAGTTGCCATCTTGAGACAGTTGTGCCTCTTTGGTCATGATGAGCTTGTCTGTGCTCAGCTGATAATTCAGCTCAAACGCCTGTCCGTTTAGCGTTTTACCATCGTCGGTAAGCTGTGAGAAAAGCGCTGGTTTACCAAAACCTTGAATCGCCTCGATTTCACCGCTGCTTGCATTACGCGTAACGATGATTTTGTCAGCGTTAATATTGATGCTGCCTTGCTTAAGTTTTACATCGCCTTCAAACGTAACCTTGTTGCTCTTCATATCGAGCTGCTGGCTATCAGAGTCGATATAAACAGGCTGCTCTGTATCGGATGACAGGGCAAGGGCGTTTGGCGCTGCAAACGCGAAAGCTAGTAAACTAAGGTGTAAGAGTTTCATATCTACCTTGAACAGTTTCAAAGAGGGTTGCAGTATTGCTATCGAAGTTGCCCTTCATAGCTTGTCCCTCTGTTTCAAATAATGGGCCGATCAGACGTACTGTGCTTTCCGAATGAAAGTCTCGGCTGGTGAGCTCAACAACCAACTTATCCATAGTCATGTTGTCGAAGCTGGCTTCTGGTAATAGGTTTTTCACTATTACATTATCATAAAGTGTCAGGGTTTGGTCTTCGTCGAGTACCGCACGTCTTGCGATCATTTGCCATTCGATCGTGTGGCCGTCGCGAAATACCGAGAGCACTGGGTTTTCAAAAATGGTATCGCCACTTTTGGAGTAGTGCTCTAGATGACTTGATTCAATTTGATAGCTACGAATGCCGGCTTGGTCGTAGCTGATATTATCTAGATTTCTTCCACTGAATACTGGCAACTCCAGGTTAGGAGCAACCTGGATCGCTGTGTTCTGCTCTTTGTCATACAGGTAATAGGCTGACCAAGAAGCAACAAACAATAAAATTAAATAGATAATACGAGTTAAACTCATATGCTTAGACCTTTGTGCACGTCTAGCTCATCCCTTGCTTGTAAAATGAGGTCGCAAACTTCGCGTACTGCGCCGTGACCGCCTTTGATATTGGTTACGTAGTTTGCACGTTGAACCAACAGTGGATGTCCATCTGCAACACACACCTTTAATGCGACTTTTTCCATCACTGGCCAGTCAATCAGGTCATCACCAATGTAGCCAGTATGTTCTGGGGCAATATTCAGTTTATCGCAGATATCTTGATAAGCTTTAACTTTGTCGTCTTGGCCTTGATAGATCAGCTTAATACCAAGAGCGGTCATGCGGTTTTCAACGATTTGCGATTGGCGTCCAGTAATAATGGCGATTTCAATCCCTGCGTTCATCAGAGATTTCACACCATATCCATCACGAGTATGGAAGGTTTTGAGCTCTTCGCCTTGATTTCCCATGTAAACAAGGCCATCAGAAAACACACCATCTACATCACAGATTAGCAGCTTTATCTCTTTTGCGATCTTAAAAACGTCCGCATCGACTGAGCCATAAAGTGTTGATACTGTTTCAGCCATTACATTACTCCTGCTTTTAATAAGTCGTGCATGTTAAGTGCACCAACGAGATCGCCATCTTGGCAAAGCATCAAGCCGTTGATGCTTTTCTCTTGCATTAAATTAAGGCCTTCAACTGCCAACATGTTTGGATTGGCAACGGTTGGGTTTTGTGTCATCACTTCACCAATCTGAGTGGTGTGGATATCGACACGCTTGTCGAGAATTCGACGTAAATCCCCATCAGTAAAGATGCCGAGCATTTTGCCTTGTGCATCTACAACCGCTGTCATACCTAAGCCTTTTTGCGATATCTCAAGCAGAGCGTCACGAACCAGTGCGTTAGGCGATACCATAGGTAGTGCATCACCGGTATGCATAATATCTTCAAGTTTCAAAAGCAGTTGTCGACCGAGGGCTCCACCAGGGTGGGATAGAGCAAAATCTTCTGCGGTAAAGCCACGAGCTTGTAGCAGAGCGACAGCCAGAGCATCACCCATAACGAGAGTAGCCGTTGTACTACTGGTTGGCGCAAGGCCAAGCGGGCATGCCTCTTCAGGTACGGTAATTTGAAGATGGATATCAGACAGAGTCGCCATGTTTGACTTTGGCTTACCAGTCATGCTGATGATCTTAATGTTCAGGCGTTTTAATACTGGGAATAGGCTAAGGATCTCATCTGATTCACCTGAGTTGGAGATAGCAAGCACGATATCGCCCGACTCAACCATGCCCAAATCGCCATGCGCTGCCTCACCTGGGTGAACAAAAAACGCAGAGGTACCGGTACTTGCCAGTGTTGCAGCAATTTTATTGCCGATATGACCTGATTTCCCCATCCCCATCACAACGACTTTGCCTTTATTGTTAAGGATGAGATCACAAGCGCGACAGAAATCTTCATTAAAATACTGGTCAAGTTGATTGAGGCCAGCAACCTCAATCTCTAATACTTGTTTAGCAACACTACGGTAATCGAATGACTGAGACATCAGATACTCCAGAGTCTTATAAAAGGAATACTTTGTTAGTGATTACGCTGACATGTTCATCAGCAGGTAGCCTTGGTATGCCAAGAAGCAGATCACAAGAGCACCACCCTCAATGCGGTTGACGCTGCGCGATTTACCCAGCGCCATAACAACCAACAGCAGAGAAACGCCGAGCATGACCCAGAAGTCACGACCCATAGCGAATTCGCTTAGAATAGAAGGGTTCAAAATACCTGGGATACCCATTACGGCAAGAATGTTGAAGACATTTGAACCAATGATATTACCCACGGCCATGTCGTCTTCGCCTTTCATGACACCCGCAAGAGAGGCCGCCAATTCAGGTAGGCTAGTACCCACAGCAATAATGGTAAGACCGATAACAAGGTCACTCATACCAAAGTATTTTGCGATAACGACGGCGTTGTTTACCAACATATCAGCAGAGATAGGCAAGATGATCAGACCAACAACCACCCACATTGCCGCTTTGATGTTGCTCACACCTTCAGGAATCTCTGATTCTTGCTCTTCGATAAAAGCGTCGCCTTTGCTCTTTTCACGACGACTGATTTGCAACATCGCAAACAAGAAAGCACCAAACAGTACGAACAGTAAAACACCTTCATAGAAGCCAAGGTAGCTATCCCACAGAAGTGCGCCAGCTAGTAGTGTGACACCAATCATTAGTGGCAGTTCACGACGGATAACCGCAGAGCTAATAGAAAGCGGCTTAATCAGTGCAGTAATACCTAAAATCAGTGCGATGTTGGCGATATTAGAACCAAGCACGTTACCTACGGCTGTATCCGTTTTTCCGTCAAGCGCAGCGGTTGCAGAAACCATCATTTCAGGGGCAGAAGAGCCCATTGCAAGAATCGTCATACCGATAACTAGGGGGGAGATTCCGAAGTTGCGAGCCAATGCCGCCGCACCGTAAACCAGTTTATCTGCACTCCACACCAAAAAACCTAGGCCGATAATAAGAAACGCAATCGCTTCAAGCATGATGATTCCTAAAAATTAATAAAAAATGGACAATTAACCGCTAATTTTGACGTGTTGCTAGATAAAAGGGAAGTCACGGATACAATTAATTCTGACTAAGTTGTAAAGAAAGTGCATTTGTAGGGATATTTCTTAATACTTTCAATTCCCTGCTCGAGGTTTTGATTTGCTACAATTAATCGAACAGTGCTTTTAATTCTCATTCAGACTACTTATCATGAGCACATTTATTGGCGTTTTTTAGAGCAAGGAAATAACAAAAGCATGCTAAACAATGAGCTTGTGAAAGTTAAAAACCTCAGCTTTTCTCGAGGGGAGCGAATGATCTTCGATAATATCGATCTCGAAGTCCCTCAAGGAAAAGTGACAGCCATCATGGGGCCATCAGGGATTGGTAAAACAACCTTGTTGCGCTTGATCGGTGGTCAGCTCCCTCCAGACCAAGGTGAAATTTGGTTTGATGGCGACAACATTCCTCGTTTGTCGCGCCGCAAGCTTTACCAAGCTCGTAAAAAAATGAGCATGTTGTTCCAGTCAGGGGCACTTTTCACTGACCTGAATGTCTTCGATAACGTCGCCTTTCCACTGCGTGAGCATACTGAGCTGGATGAATCACTGATTCGTACCATTGTGCTGCTTAAGTTGGAGGCCGTTGGGCTTCGTGGTGCCGCACAGTTGATGCCAAGCGAACTGTCGGGAGGTATGGCAAGGCGTGCTGCCTTAGCGCGAGCAATTGCGCTCGATCCCGATCTTATTATGTACGACGAACCTTTTGTTGGTCAGGACCCTATCACCATGGGTGTACTGGTAGAGTTGATCCGCAATCTCAATCAAGCGTTAGGTCTCACTTCAATTGTGGTGTCACACGATGTTCCAGAGGTGATGAGCATTGCCGATTGGGTTTACTTATTGGCCGATGGCAAAATTATTGCCAAAGGGACACCTGAGGAGTTGCGACAAAATAGCGATCCAAGAGTGCAGCAGTTCTTGAATGGTGAAGCAGATGGTCCAGTGCCGTTTCGATTCCCAGCTCAGAGTTTAGAGAAGGATCTATTCTAGTATGTTTGTAAATTATATCGCTGGGGTTGGGCGCCGAACACTAGCTATGTGCGAAGCATTTGGTCGCGCAAGCTTGATGTTGTGGGGCGCTTTCTTTGGTATTCCTCGCTTGAAAAACTTCCCATTATTGGTGAAACAGCTCTACAGCGTAGGTGTACAGTCACTTGCGATCATTGTGGTTTCAGGGCTCTTTATCGGCATGGTGCTTAGTCTGCAAGGCTACGTTGTGTTGATTGACTACGGGGCAGAAGGCAACCTTGGTCAAATGGTTGCACTGTCGCTGCTACGTGAATTGGGGCCGGTAGTGACGGCACTGTTATTTGCTGGTCGAGCAGGTTCAGCGCTGACTGCTGAAATCGGACTCATGAAGGCAACCGAGCAAATCTCCAGCCTTGAAATGATGGCGGTGGATCCTCTTAAACGAGTTATTGCACCACGACTGTGGGCCGGTCTCATCTCTATGCCGCTATTGGCGATGATCTTTATGGCCATTGGTATATGGGGCGGTCAATTGGTTGGTGTTGACTGGAAGGGCATCGACCATGGCAGCTTCTGGTCGGCGATGCAGTCATCGGTGGAACTTGGCCGAGACATCGGCAACAGCATGATTAAGTGTATGGTATTTGCGATTACCGTAACTTGGATTGCTCTCTTTAATGGCTATGACGCAATACCAACCTCGGAAGGTATTAGCCGTGCGACCACGCGTACCGTGGTTCACTCTTCTCTAGCAGTGTTAGGGCTAGATTTTGTTCTTACAGCATTGATGTTCGGGAATTAATCATGCAACAAACTCGAAAATTAGAATTATGGGTCGGTAGCTTTGTTATCGCAGGAATTTGCGCAATCTTAATCATGATCTTTCAAGTCGCTGACGTGAAAGGGCTCGGTTCCAACCATACTTACACACTGAAAGCGACGTTTGATAATATCGGCAGCTTGAAAGTGCGCTCTCCTGTGAAGGTCGGTGGGGTTGTTGTTGGCCGCGTGAACAGCATTCAGCTAGATGCAGAAAGCTATCTGCCTGTTGTCGAGCTGTCGATTGATGCGAAGTATGATCAGTTCTCTGAGACGTCAAGCGCACAGATTTTGACATCAGGTTTGATCGGTGAGCAGTACATTAGCCTCGTTCCAGGTTTTGTCTTCGAAGATGAAGAGATGCTGGTTGATGGTGATGTTATCGAAGACACCAAATCTGCATTAGTATTAGAAGATCTGATTGGCCAAGTGCTATACAGCGTTGGCGGCTCTGACGAAGCGACAACTGAGGAATAGATTCATGTTAAAAAGAATGTTTATGGTGGTCGTGGCTATGATCTTTGCGACCAATGTTGTGGCAGAAGAGAATATCGACCGCACCCAACCTTATCAAATGATGACTCAGGTTTCTGAGGTGGCATTTAATCGTCTGAAGGCTGAGCAAGAGAACATCAAACAAGATCCTGAGCTGTTGAAGGTAATTGTTGAAGAAGAGTTGATGCCTTACGTCAACGCACAGTATGCAGCACTTAAACTTTTGGGTCCTAACCTGAAAGGCGCAAAGAAAGAGGACGTGCGTGTTTTCATTGGCGCGTTTCGTAAATATCTAGTGTCTTCTTACGCTCAAGTACTGACGCAATACACAGATCAAACTATTCAGTTTGGCCCTGAGCCAAAGATTAAGCCTGATAGCCGCATTACCAGCATCAAGGTCGACATCATTGACTCGCCAAGACCAAACATCAAGCTTGAATTCAAGCTACGTAAAGACAAGAAAACGGGCGAATGGAAAGCTTTCGATATGGTAGCTGAGGGTATTAGCTTACTCTCAAGCAAGCAGTCGGAATGGAACACCAAGATTCGCCAGCAGGGTATTCTATCTGTTGCCAAAGAATTAGAGCAGCTAGCAGCACAACCTATTCGTTTTGAGAGCTCGAAAAAATGAGTCAAACGCAATGGAGTGAACTCAGCTCCGTCGAATTTCAGCTAAGTGGCGATCTTGACCGCGACAGCGTGCCTGCAATTTGGCGCACATTACAAGCATGGAAAACGACAGAATCTCACGTGCAAGTGAACCTCAACACCGTTGAGCGCATCGATTCATCAGGAATGGTGATGCTAATTCACTTAATAGAGCATGCAAAAAATCAAAACTGTCATATAATGTTCAGTTTCGTGCCAGAACAATTACGAACGTTGTTCCAATTGAGCAATATCCAGCCAATGATGGCAGAACACTTAAAAGATTAGGCAGGAGCTATTTGTGGACAGCACAAAAGTACAAGAATTATTAGCAGAGGCACTTAACCTTCAAGAGATTATCGTGAAGGGTGAAGGCAGCCATTACGAAGTTGTTGCAGTGGATGCATGTTTTGACGGCATGAACCGCGTTAAGAAGCAGCAACTGATTTACGGCCCACTAATGGAATACATTCAACGCAATGACATCCATGCTCTTTCTATTAAGGCGTACACGCCAGAAGAGTGGGAACGTGATAAGAAACTGATGTCACTTTAAGGTTTATGATGGAAAAGTTTCGAGTTATTGGATCCGATCAGCCGTTAAACGGCGAAGTGACGATCTCTGGTGCAAAAAACGCTGCACTACCTATTTTGTTTGCTTCAATCTTGGCGGAAGAGCCAGTTGAAGTAAGTAATGTTCCTCACCTACGTGATATCGACACGACTATGGAGCTATTAAAGCGCCTAGGTGCAAAAGTATCACGCAATGGTAGCGTACATGTTGATGGTAGCGAGATTAATGAATTTTGCGCACCGTACGATTTAGTAAAAACAATGCGTGCTTCGATTTGGGCTTTAGGTCCACTAGTGGCGCGTTTTGGTCAAGGCCAAGTTTCACTGCCAGGTGGTTGTGCGATTGGTGCTCGTCCTGTGGATCTTCACATTCACGGTCTAGAGCAGCTAGGTGCGACAATTACACTAGAAGACGGTTATGTGAAAGCCAATGTTGATGGTCGCCTAAAGGGCGCGCACATCGTAATGGACAAGGTGAGTGTTGGTGCAACCATCACTATCATGTGTGCGGCAACACTGGCAGAAGGCACTACAGTATTGGATAACTCAGCGCGTGAGCCTGAGATTGTTGATACTGCAGACTTCCTAAACAAACTAGGTGCTAAGATCTCTGGTGCAGGCACAGATACCATTACTATCGAAGGTGTTGAGCGCCTTGGTGGGGGTAAACACTCTGTGGTTGCTGACCGTATCGAGACAGGCACTTTCCTAGTGGCTGCTGCTGTGTCTGGTGGTAAAGTGGTTTGTCGTAACACGAGTGCACATCTACTAGAAGCGGCTCTTGCAAAGCTTGAAGAAGCTGGCGCAAAGGTTGAAACCGGTGAAGATTGGATCAGTCTGGATATGACAGATCGCGAGCTAAAAGCAGTTAAGATTGTAACGGCTCCACACCCAGGTTTCCCAACTGACATGCAGGCTCAATTTACGCTGTTGAACATGATGGCGAAGGGCAGTGGCGTGATTACAGAAACGATTTTTGAAAACCGTTTCATGCACATCCCTGAACTGCAGCGTATGGGCGCAAAAGCTGAGATTGAAGGTAATACTGCAATTTGTGGTGAGACTGAAAAACTGAGCGGTGCTCAAGTGATGGCAACGGATCTACGAGCGTCAGCAAGCTTAGTGATTGCAGGTTGTATCGCACAAGGTGAAACCATTGTTGACCGTATTTATCACATCGATCGTGGCTACGATAAGATTGAAGATAAACTGTCTGCTTTGGGTGCGAACATCACGCGTTTTCGTGAATCGAGCTAAGCCTCGATATTACGAAGCATGACGAGATAATAAAAAAGAAAGTCGAAACTTTGGTTTCGGCTTTTTTATTGTATTTTGCCGCTTACGACTCTGTTACCATCATGCGTAATAAAAACAGACCTAGTTAAGCGGTTGTTGAGGAACAAAATGATAGCAATATTACGTATTTTCGCTGTAGCAATATTTGCGATTTTCATGTTTGTGTTTGGTTGTGGTTACTGCTTGTTGAGCCCACGTAATCCAAAGCACGTATTTACTTTTGGTCGTTACTTTGGCCGTATGTCAAAGATCTTCGGTATCACTTTGGAGCTACGTATTCCAGAAGACGCCTACTCACGCGGCCAACACGTTTACATTGCCAACCACCAAAATAACTGGGATCTATTCACAGTTTCTTCTGCTGTAACACCAAAAGTAGTTACCGTTGGTAAGAAAAGCCTAGCGTGGATGCCATTATTTGGTCAGCTTTACTGGCTGACAGGTAATATCCTGATTGACCGTGCGAACCGTAGCAAAGCGGTTGGTACAATTGACCAAGTGGTTGATAACTTAAAAGGCAGTGATGTATCGGTATGGATGTTCCCAGAAGGGACTCGCTCGCGTGGCCGTGGTTTACTGCCATTTAAAACGGGCGCATTCCATGCAGCTATTGGTGCTGGTCTACCGATTATCCCAATCGTTTGTAGTTCAACAGGCGGAGTTAAGCTGAACCGTTGGAATAACGGTCACGTTATCGTAGAGATGCTACCACCAGTTAGTGTTGAAGGCTTTGATAAGTCGAATGTTCGTGAACTAGCGAATGAATGTCGTGAGCAGATGAAAGCAAAACTTGCTGAGCTTGATGAAGAAGTGAAAGCACTCAACAGCAAGTAATCGCTTTAGCGTTTATCCGATATTAAAAAAGGTTGCCGTCGTGGCAACCTTTTTTGTATCTGGTCGAAACTATTTGCGAACTGCGATAGCTTCGATTTCGATACCAACATCTTTAGGAAGTCGAGCTACTTCAACACATGAACGTGCAGGGTAGTTTGCAACGCCGTGCTCGTCGAAGAACTTGCCGTAAACTTCGTTTACTGTGCCGAAATCGTTAAGGTCTTTAACGAATACCGTTAGTTTTACGATGTCTTTTACTGTTAGGCCAGAAGCTTCAACAACAGCTTGAACGTTTTCAAGAGATTGACGAGCTTGTTCTGCGATGTCAGAAGACACTTCACCAGTAGCTGGGTTTACTGGGATCTGACCTGAAGTCAGTACCATGTTGCCTAGGTCAACACCTTGTACGTATGGGCCGATTGCTGCTGGAGCTGATTCTGTGTGAAGTACTTTAGTCATTATAGGTTCCATCATTTTATTAGATAAAAATCGAAATTCAGTGTGCCTTCAAAGCTGCATTAGGTAAAGAATAAAATACCCCGCACAGGCGAGGTATTTCATAGTTTTTACATTAAGCTCGTGCTACACGAAGCTTATCTCTCAGTGACGATCTCGCGAGAGAAGACCTTTTCACAGTATTTGCACTTCAGGCGAATATCTTCATTCTTTTCAAAGATTTTAAAGCTGCTCTCAACTGGCTCATTGTGAGTAATACAGTTGGTATTAGGGCACTCAAATACATCGTTGATTTGGTCTGGAAGTTCCAGTGCTAGTTTCTTAACGACTTCGTATTCTTCAATCTGGTTCACGGTTGCATGTGGTGCGTAAAGTGCCAGTTTGTTCGCTTGTTCTTCTGTT
Organism: Vibrio fortis; assembly: GCF_024347475.1. NCBI lineage: Bacteria > Pseudomonadati > Pseudomonadota > Gammaproteobacteria > Vibrionales > Vibrionaceae > Vibrio > Vibrio fortis. The sequence goes on along the minus strand of NZ_AP025487.1, from coordinate 2,860,621 downwards.
ACGAATACATTCTCAATCTTCAATAGGTCTTTGCCACCTAATGCAGAAGAAGGAAGGTTAAGACCGATAGTGACGCGCTGGTGAGAGTTATGCAAATCAAACAGCTTTAATACCTTAATACCGACGTTCGCTGGGATATGGTCGATTACCGTGCCGTTTTTGATCGCTTCAACTTTTAACTGAGTTCCTTTAGACATGATATCTCTCCTATTACAGCGTTTCGTTAAGAACAAGGGCTAGCAGTGCTTCACGTGCGTAAACACCATTCTCAGCTTGCTGGAAGTAGTAAGCGTGTGGCGTTTTATCGACGTCGATAGTGATTTCATCGACGCGCGGTAGCGGGTGAAGAACCTTAAGGTTATCTCTTGCATCTTCTAGTAGCGCAGCTGTTAGGATGTAAGCAGACTTAATGTGTGCGTACTCTGACTCATCAAAACGCTCTTTTTGTACACGCGTCATATACAGCACATCCAGCTCTGGAATTACCGCATCCATATCAGTCAGAAGTTGGTATTCAATACCCGCTTCGTCTAGCTCTTCACAGATGTAATCTGGCATTGCTAAAGCTTCAGGCGCGATAAAGTAGAAACGAATGTTATTGAACTTGGCCAGTGCTTGAGTCAGAGAGTGAACGGTACGGCCGTACTTTAAGTCACCCACGAACGCGACGTTAAGGTTATCAAGACGACCTTGTGTTTCAGCGATAGAAAACAGGTCTAGTAGCGTTTGTGTTGGGTGTTGGTTAGCACCGTCACCGGCGTTAATCACAGGCACGCCGTTAGAAAACTCAGAAGCCAGACGTGCTGCACCTTCTTGAGGGTGGCGCATAACATAAGCATCGACGTAAGAAGAGATAACTTGTACCGAGTCCGCTAGGGTTTCACCTTTCTTCGCTAGAGAAGTGTTACCGCCGCTATCAAAACCAATCACGTCGCCGCCAATGCGTTGAATGGCTGTTTCGAAAGAGAGGCGAGTACGTGTTGAAGGCTCAAAGAAACAACTCGCGACAACTTTGTTTTTAATCAGCTCAGGATTCGGTTCCGCTTTCAACTGACCAGCTGTTTGAACAATCAATTCTAGCTCTTCACGAGAAAGCTCTGGAATTGAGATGATGTGCTTTTTATAGAGCGAGTTCGCCATGATCTTCTTCCCCACAATAATGTAATGACCATAAAAAAGCCCCCCATAATGGGAGGCTTTAAAAAGAGGTTTCTGAGCAGAATAGACGACCTTGTAAGCTAGCCAGCTTACGCGCAATATTCAACGATGTCATAATATTGATAGGTGTCATTTTCACTACTCTCAGACAAATTGCCGAGAATTATACGCTTTCAATTTGTGAGCGCAAGCGATTACATCAACCTTTTATTGTTATGACATTGATGGCCTATCCGAGTGTTGCAACCATGACTGCTTTGATGGTGTGCATACGGTTCTCTGCTTCATCGAAGACAATTGAGTAATCGGACTCAAAGACTTCATCGGTCACTTCCAATCCATTCATGCCATACTTGTCAGCAACTTGCTGGCCAATTACGGTTTCATTGTTGTGGAACGCAGGTAAGCAGTGCATGAACTTCACTTGTGGGTTTCCAGTAAGCTTGATCACATCCATATTCACTTGATACGGCTTCATTACTGCGACACGTTCATCCCAAGCTTCAGGGGATTCACCCATAGAGACCCAAACATCCGTGTATAAATAGTCACAGCCTTTCACGCCTTCAGCTACGTCTTCCGTTAACGTAATTATCGCGCCTGTTGCTTGTGCGATGGTTTGGCACTCTTCAACCAACTGCTCTTCAGGCCAGAACGCTTTCGGAGCCACGAGGCGAATGTCCATGCCCATTTTTGCCGCGCCAACTAACAGCGAGTTACCCATGTTGTTACGCGCATCACCTAGATAGGCAAAGCTGAGTTGGTGCAGTTGTTTGCCACGGCCATGTTCTAGCATGGTCAGGAAATCGGCTAAGATCTGAGTTGGATGGAACTCATCGGTAAGGCCATTCCAGACAGGAACACCTGCATAGGCTCCTAAGTCTTCAACAATGCTCTGACCAAAACCACGATACTCAATGCCGTCGTACATACGACCCAGTACGCGAGCGGTGTCTTTCATTGATTCTTTTTGACCGATCTGTGAGCCAGATGGCCCGATGTAAGAGACTTGAGCACCTTGATCAAACGCGGCAACTTCAAAGGCACATCGAGTACGAGTAGAGGCTTTTTCAAAGATCAGTGCGATATTTTTACCGACCAGTTTTTTCTGTTCAGTACCTGCATACTTAGCTTTCTTTAGATCTGCTGACAGATCCAGTAAGAATTGAATCTCTTTTGGAGTAAAGTCGAGCAATTTTAGAAAGTTACGATTGCGAAGATTAAAAGCCATATCTCGCTCCTTGAGCAAATAGAATCAATGAAGGCTTTAGTTAAACATAAAAATGCTATATTTGTGAATATTTATTTTGTTAATTTGATAAAAAAGGTCGGCATGTTAGAGCCGACCTTTGAGAAGGGAAGGGAGGAAGTTGAAATTAGATGCCGTCACGCTCGATTGGACAACTCATACAACGAGCACCACCACGTCCACGGCCTAATTCATTACCTGGAATGGTGAGAACCTCGATGCCTGCCTTGTCGTACTTCTCATTGGTGTAGACATTACGCTCGTAGCCAATCACTGTGCCTGGTTTTACAGTAAGGACATTGTTTGCGTCGTTCCACTGTTCACGCTCTGCTTCGTAGTTGTCACCACCAGTTGTGATGATCTTAAGCTGATCTAGGCCTAGTGCACCTTCGATCGCTGACAAGTAGTTATCCGCTTTCTCAACACGCATCTCACCGTTCTCTTTCGGTGTTAGACGCCATGTATCAAGATCCTTGCGTACGATCTCTGGGTATACAGAGAAGGTATCAATATCCATGTGTGTCATCACCGTATCTAAGTGCATACATGAACGGTGCTTAGGCAGGTCGATAGCGATAACCTCTTTTGCTTGGCCTGATTTGAATAGGCTAGCGGCAAGGTTCTCTACACCCTGTGGCTTGGTTCGTTCAGAGATACCGATAAGAACCGCGCCTTTACCAATAACCAATACGTCACCGCCTTCAATATTAGCGTTGTCGTAGTGTAGGTCTTCATCGCCAAAGTATTTAATGAAATCTTGCCCCGCAAATACCGGGTGCCAGCGGTAGATAGCGCGTAGGTGGTTAGTTTCACGCTGACGTGCAGGCTTCATCATTGGGTTGAGCGACACCCCACCATATACCCAGCAAGAGGTGTCACGGGTAAATAGGTGGTTTGGTAACGGCTCAATCACAAAGTCCAATGGACGGTGCATCTTTGGCAGCATTGACGATGAAGCGATAGGTAGCTCTGAATAAGCCAAACCGCCAAGCAAAATTGTTGCGAGGTGTTCGTTATCCATTTGCGCTAAGTAGTTTCTTAGATCGCGCGCAAAGGTTGGGCCGTAGCGAAAATCTGAAATTTGGGTATTGAGTAGCCACTCACGAGCTTCAGAAACATCTAATGTTTCGACCAATAGGTCGTGTAGCAATAGCACTTCAACGCCTTGGTTGCGAAGTGTTGATGCGAAGGCATCGTGCTCTTCACCCGCTGCTTCTACTGCTAGCACATCATCAAAAAGAAGTTCGTGACAGTTTGAAGGGGTGAGGTGGGTGAGTGCTCTTTCTGGTCGATTTAATAGAACTCGTCTTAATTGACCGACTTCGGAGCCAACGTACAGCTTACTCATTTTGCATCCTTACTTTTAATCCAGCGTCTATTTATGACAAGCTTGATCGCATTATGCAAGCCTAGCTAAAGATAGAAAAAACAGGTTATTTGAATAAATTTGGATAAAAATTTCGCCATTAGGCCATATTTGTTATTTTCTGACTATTTTGATGGGTTGGAACCAAATCATCGATTTCTGCGTTTCTATGCTGCTATTCATCTGGGAAATAGAAATTAAAAACAGCGGTAAAGTGATTTTTTATTCACTAATATGCACTTTAATTGAATAGAGCGAGATCTTATGCAAGTCACACAAATTGTATGTATGCATTCACAGTGATTAATCAGGCATTTCCAATCAAACACAACCAGAACAGTCGTTGAAATGAAATGCTAAAAGTGCTTTTGGTTAATAATATGTTGAATATTTGTTTCTGTGATTGTGATTTTACTTTTGGCTCTGTTTGAGTGGCTTTACGAAGGGATAAAGTTTGCTGTTGCCCGATGATCTAGGTGGCTTTTCTGCGCGATCCATGCCATATTTCGTGGCAATCAAATTTGATCCTTTCATAGTCAACACTCTGGAGCAGAAACATGTCTCACGAAGATGAATATCTATCAGTAGAAGAATTAATTGAGATTCAAAAGGAAGAGACTCGCGATATCATTGCAGCATTGATCGAAGACGGTAGCGATCCTGATGCACTTTACGAAATTGAGCACCACCTATTTGCTGAAGATTTCGATGTACTTGAGAAAGCGGTTGTTGAAGCATTCAAGATGGGCTTTGAAGTATTAGAAGCAGAAGAGACAGAAGACGAAGACGGCAACAAGCTGCTTTGCTGTGATGCGACTATGCAGTCGGCTCTTAATGCAGAAGCGATTGACGAGCAAGTTGAGAAGCTGGTTAATCTGGCTGAGAAATTTGACATCATCTATGACGGTTGGGGCACTTACTACGAAGGTGAAGATGCTATCTACCCACAAGATGATGAAGACGAAGAGTAACTTCGCTACTGAATTGAAAGATACCAGCACATTGTTGCTGGTATTTTTTTGCCCATATAAAAACCAATGTCTTTATGTGCGTGTATTCATTATAATGCGGTCAAAATTGATCTAGCTCAAGGAATGATATGCGGCTGCAACTTGATGGTCTTTGGCAAATATCGCCATTAACTGACCTCTCTATACCCCAAGATGATATTACGTTTCCTGCACCGCTGAGCGCAAAACTCCCAGACTCGCTAAGTGAAGAAGAGATTGCAGCTCAAGAGTGGCATTTGATGCACGACATTGAAGTCGATGATGCAATGTTAGCGTGCCCTTTCGTAGAGCTGGTTATGGCGGGCGTCGACTATTTTGCCGAGGTTCGACTTAATGGTGTAGCCGTCTTCGATTGCGATGGTAGCCAAGAAGAGTACCGCAAAGATATCCGTCCTTACATGCAAGCGGGTCGTAATCGTTTTGAGATCTTGTTCCTTGAGGAAGAAGAGGGGCTGCTACTTGAAGAAGATATGGAAGAGGCAACGCCGACAACACCCGTAGCCAAGTCTGATTCACGTATGGGAGTTTGGCAGGCACCATACTTACAGTTTGTTCGCCATATAAAGCTAGAGCAGGTAGTGACTGAGCAGATCTGGCACCACGGTGGTGGTTGTGAATTCAAAGTCGATGTGATTTATCAGACACTCAAATCGGGACTGGTGTCAGCATCAATTAAGTTCAATGGGATGACGCTCGTGATGCCGATTGATGTACGCGCCGAGCATACTGGCGTGATTTTCCAGGTTGAAGCTCCGCTGGTATTTGACATTAACAAGCCCAATCCTAAACATTTATATGAATTAGAGATTGAGCTTGATGGGCAGAAAGAGAGCTCTTTTGTTGCCCTTAACCCGGCTTCATGTGTGAGCAACTTTCTGCGCTAATATCATTAGAGAATATCGCTATTATTCCACTATATTAAAGCGCTTTGGCCATGACCACTTCGCATGCGTCGTGGCCTGTCTCTCCCCAAGCACTGTCTAGGTGTTCAAAACCTAAAGACTCATAGAGCTTGATTGCAGCACCTAAACACTCAGTCGTTTCTAAGTACATCTGCTTATAGCCCTGTTGCTTAGCGAGCTTAAGACTTAGGGCTACAATACGTTTGGCCAACCCGTGACCGCGCGTCTGCTCTAAGAAATACATCTTTTGTAGCTCACACACCTCCGGCTTTCCGGCTAACGGAGCAAAACCGCCACCACCAACCACCTTTCCTTGATACTCAATTACCCAATACATCGCATTATCTTGAGAATAGACAGAGTACATATCATCCAAAGTTGGATCAGCAACCCCATAACCTTTGTCTTCGGTGAGGCCGTGTTCTGCGGAGACTTGGCGAATCACCTCAGCAATGCTTGGGTTGTCTTGTGGTTGAATTGGTCTGAGGTTAAAGCCAGCAATAATTTCCATACTTTGCCTATAAAAATGGGCCACTGATAAGTGACCCAATATATTGCGACTAAGCGTGTTGATGCAAACAAAACTGAGGTTGTCTTGTCTGGCTACTTGTTTGTTTCAGCCAAATTTTCTCATGGAAGTAGTAAGCGACTGTGTTCAATGTTGGTTCTAACATGGCCATTACGCCGCCCACAAAGGCATCACCTGTTAATAAGTAAACCACGGTAAATGCGACGCTGAAGTGAATGGTAGCGAAGCTGGCGGTCTTCAATTTAGTCATCCATTGACGAGCTTTTAGCGCAGGGACCTGAGCCCACGCCTTTTCATGAAAATAGAAAGCGACGGTATTTACTGAAGGTTCAATCATGGCAATTAAACTACCAATTAGAATGTCGCCAGTCAGAATGTAAGCGACACTAAACGCGATAGTAAAATGAAGTGCTGCAAAGGTTAGTGTCTTTTTCATGATAATTACTCAATCGTTGATGTGTTTCGATAGGTTTATTATTGAGAATAATTATCATTAAATCTAATGGGAAGTTAATATTGTTTTGATAGGTAAAAGCTATCAAAGAAACAAACAGGGAAGACTCCGCAAAAAAGTCACGATAGAAATACTGATAAACGCATCAATTAAAATCATCTAACTGATTGTAATTATTTATAAAAATTATGATAACTTCCTTTGATTTATCAACCTAGCTGATTGATTAGCACGGCGTGTTTCTATAGCGTGCATTCTCCCAATGTGCACTTAGATGTACATGGGTTAATGATAAACGTCAGATGGAGTAAAAAATGGAAACCAAAGGGTTGGAGACTAAAGTTCACTTTAGTGGGAAAGGCAAAGAGTACTTTGGCATATGGATTGTGAATATCCTGCTATCGGTAATTACGCTTGGGATTTATTCAGCGTGGGCGAAAGTGCGCAATAAGCGCTATTTCTATGGTCACACGTCAATTGCAGGCGATAGCTTTGAGTATCACGGAACACCTATGCAGATCTTAAAGGGGCGAATTATCGCAGTCGTTTGTGTGGTGATTTGGTCTGTGTCTGAACAAATCTCACCTCTGCTATCTTTAGGCTTAATCGTGGCATTTGTACTGCTATTACCTCTATTGTCACGCAGCAATGCGCGCTTTGATTCTGCGATGACCAGTTTCCGCAATGTGCATTTCTCGTTTCATGGCACGATCGCGGGAGCGTATTGGGCGATTTTAGGGCGTGGTACGCTTGCAACCTTAGGCTTCGTCGCTGCGATGGGTGCGGTTGTGTTTGCAATGCAGCTCAATGTGATTGCGGGAGTTGTTGCGATGTTGGTGTTACTGCCGGCCTATGTTTATCTACAGGCTTGGTCACTAGTGGGTATCGCAAACTATTTCGCTAATGGATATCGTTACGGAGAGCGCCAGTTTAAAGCTGATTACACCAACGCGTTCTATTTTAAAACCTATTTGATTGCGACACTGATTTGGATGGTATTAATGGCTCTTGTCGTGGTGAGCTTTGTTGCAATTGTGGGAGTGAACCTAGTTAGTAACCCTGAGTCTTTTGTTGATCTCATGGGACACAGCGATCTAGTGACCTTTATGATCGGATACTACTTAGCCTTTATTGCTATCGGTCTCGCAATTGGCGCTTACCTTAAAGTAAAAGTGCGTAACTATACATTCTCGCAGTTGGTTCTTGAAGGTAAGGATGCTGAGGAAGCGTCGCAATTTAGCTTCTCCTCAACGCTAACGGTTAAAGGTTATGTCAGTTTAGTGGTCACGAACTTCTTACTTCAGGTGGTAACCATTGGTTTAGCTCGACCTTGGGTTATGGTTCGAACAACACATTACCTCGCTGAGAATACCTTTGTTTACGGTGATTTAGACTCGTTGGTTGCAAGCGATCAAGACTCTAACGTTAAGTCAGCCGTTTCAGATGAGGTTGTGCAAGCCTTTGATGTCGACCTTGGTATTGGTTAATGTTGAACGGTGTCGCTCATCCGCCTCGCAGCTCAAAACGCTGTGAGGCCACTCTCGATATTTCGCTCGATGGGATGTTGGTTATTAATGCCAGCGATCAGCGTAGTTCAGCTAACATTGCTGATGTGAAAATCAATGTCGGTGTTGGTTCGACACCAAGTAAATTTACATTTCCTGACGGCTGGTTGTTTGTGGCACAACCATGTGATGAACTCACGGCATTTCTTAAACAGCATGGCCAACATGACTGGATGGGCAAGCTTGAAAAGAATGTCTCAGCGATCTTAATTTGCTGTATCGCAATACTGGCTTTGACCATTGGAACCTTTACTCATGGTATTCCTTGGCTGACAGATAAAGTGGTTGTTTATCTTCCAGATTCTGTCTCAAAAATAGTAGAGGAGCGGGTCTTAGTCTCTTTCGATGAGCAGTTGTTTGAACCATCGGAGTTAACACTGTCGCGGCAAGCTGCGATTCGTCAGCGCTTTGAAGGGCATTTGAGAGAGCTGGGTATTGATGGGGACGTTCGTTTGTTGTTTCGCTCTTCTGAACTCGGGGCAAATGCTTTTGCGTTGAGCCACAATACCATCATCGTACTTGATGACTTGGTTCAGCTAACGAAAACTCAGCAGCAGTTGGATAGTATCTTGATGCATGAGTTGGGGCATATTGAACAACAGCATGTCATGAAAACGATTGTGCGCTCTAGTTTGCTTTCACTCTCTGTCGCGATACTAACAGGAGAGAGTTCTGGCGTGATCGATAACTTAGCAGGGATCGGTGTTTTCGTTGCTAACAATGGTCAATCGCAACATGCAGAGCGAGAAGCGGATAGGTTTGCCTCGGATTCGATGTGGCAGATACATGGCACCAATCAACCAATGATTGAGATGTTTGAATTGTTACAAGAGAGTTCCGATTATGAGGCTGAAATACCAGCGTGGTTGAGCTCTCACCCAGAACTCTCCGAACGTATTGATTCATTGAAAAGTAGTCATTAGAGAAACGACAGGATCAAAAAAGGGCAGAATCATCTGCCCTTTTTATATGCTTGAATTGGTCAGTTAATTAACCAATTACAGTGCTGCGATAGTCGCTTTCTGCTCTTCAAGCTTAGCTAGTGTTTCTTGGTAGCCAACTAGCTTCTCACGCTCTTTCGCGATAACCGCTTCAGGTGCTTTAGCAACGAAACCTTCGTTACCTAGCTTGCCTTCGATACGCTTGATTTCGCCGTGCGTTTTCTTCACTTCTTTATCAAGACGAGCAAGTTCTGCATCTTTGTCGATAAGACCCGCCATAGGGATCATCAGCTCAGATTGACCCACTAGCTTAGTCGCACATGCAGGCGTTTCAGCATCTTGAGCAAGAACAGTTAGGCTATCTAGCTTAGCAAGAGAGTTCAGAACCACCTTGTTTGCTTCGATACGCGCCGCGTCTTTCTCGTTAGCAACTTTGATCATCACTTCTAGACCTTTGCTTGGTGCAATGTCGTACTCTGCACGTAGGTTACGGATAGCCGTGATGAAAGTCTTAACCCATTCGATGTCTTCTACGATCTCAGCGTCGAAGTTCTCTTCGTTAAACTGAGGAAGCGCTTGAGTCATAATAGTGTCGCCTTCAACACCGTCTACTAGCGGCTTAACGCTTTGCCAGATAGATTCAGTGATGTAAGGAAGCACTGGGTGAGCAAGACGTAGTGTCTTCTCTAGAACAGTGATCAGCATGTAGCGAGTCGCTTGTTGCTGAGCTTCTGTACCTTTCCATAGAACTGGTTTAGTTAGCTCTAGGTACCAGTCACAGAATTGGTTCCAGATGAATTCGTAAAGCGTGTTTGCTGCCATGTCTAGACGGTAGTTGTCTAGATGAGCGTTAAACTCTTTCGCTGCTAGTTCAAATTGAGATTCAATCCACTTATCCGCTAGAGAGAATTCCATGTTTGCACGGTCTTCAGCAGATAATGACATGCCACAATCGTGCTCTTCTGTATTCATCAGTACGTAACGGCTTGCGTTCCATAGCTTGTTACAGAAGTTACGGTAACCTTCAAGACGCTTCATGTCCCAGTTGATGTCACGGCCAGTAGAGGCCATAGCAGCAAGAGTGAAACGCAGTGCGTCAGTACCGTATGGTTCGATACCGTTTTCGAAAGTCTTACGCGTATTCTTCTCAATCTTCTTCGCTAGTTGAGGCTGCATCATGTTGCCACAACGCTTCTCTACTAGAGACTCAAGGTCGATACCATCGATCATATCGATAGGGTCAAGAACGTTACCTTTAGACTTAGACATCTTGTCGCCGTTTTCGTCACGGATTAGGCCGGTAACGTAAACTGTCTTGAATGGTACTTGTGCTTTACCATTTTCATCTTTGTTGAAGTGCATGGTCATCATGATCATACGCGCAACCCAGAAGAAGATGATGTCGAAGCCCGTTACTAGAACGTCTGAAGGGTGGAATGTCTTCAGGTCTTCAGTTTGCTCAGGCCAGCCTTGAGTACCGAATGTCCATAGTGCAGAAGAGAACCATGTATCTAGTACATCGTCGTCTTGGCGAAGAACGACTACAGGTGCAAGGTTGTTGTTTGCACGTACTTCTTCTTCAGTACGGCCTACGTATACATTGCCGTCGTTGTCGTACCATGCTGGGATACGGTGACCCCACCAAAGCTGACGAGAGATACACCAGTCTTGAATGTCACGCATCCAAGAGAAGTACATGTTTTCGTATTGCTTAGGTACGAACTGGATTTCACCGTCTTCAACCGCTTTAACAGCAGGCTCAGCAAGAGGTGCAGCGCGTACGTACCATTGGTCAGTTAGCATTGGCTCGATAACAACACCACCACGGTCGCCGTAAGGCACGGTTAGGTCGTGATCTTTGATTTCGTCTAGTAGACCAAGCTCTTCAAATTCAGCAACGATAGCTTTACGTGCAGCGAAACGCTCCATGCCGTGGTACTTAGCAGGCAGTTCTGTAGAGTAAACATCGCTCGCTTCACCGTTAGTTGTGAAGACTTCAGCCGCATCACGGATGTCTGCGTTGAAGGTCAGGATGTTAATCATTGGTAGGTTGTTGCGCTTACCAACTTCGTAGTCGTTAAAGTCGTGCGCAGGTGTGATCTTCACACAACCTGTGCCTTTTTCCATATCTGCGTGCTCATCACCTACGATAGGGATCAGACGGTTAACGATAGGAAGAAGGATCTCTTTACCGATAAGATCTTTGTAACGTGGATCTTCTGGGTTTACAGCAACACCAGTATCACCAAGCATTGTCTCAGGACGAGTGGTTGCAACAACAATGTAGTCTTTACCTTCAGCGGTCTTCACGCCGTTCGCTAGCGGGTAGCGGAAGTGCCACATGTGACCTTTTTTGTCTTTGTTTTCAACTTCAAGATCAGAAATTGCAGTGTGCAGTTTTGGATCCCAGTTTACTAGACGTTTGCCACGGTAGATTAGGTCTTCTTCGTATAGACGAACAAACACTTCTTGAACCGCGTTTGATAGGCCGTCATCCATTGTGAAACGCTCGCGGTCCCAGTCTACAGATGCGCCAAGGCGACGAAGCTGCTTAGTAATTGTGCCGCCAGATTCGTTTTTCCATTCCCAGATTTTGTCGATGAAAGCGTCACGGCCGTAGTCGTGCTTAGTTTTGCCTTCTTCTGCAGCAATCTTGCGCTCAACAACCATTTGAGTTGCGATACCAGCGTGGTCAGTACCCACTTGCCAAAGGGTGTTTTTACCCTTCATACGCTCAGCACGGATTAGAGTATCCATGATAGTGTCTTGGAACGCGTGACCCATGTGTAGGCTACCAGTGACGTTCGGTGGCGGAATCATGATGCTGTAAGCTTCTTTTGATGTGTCACCGTGTGGCTTGAAGTAGCCTTTCTCTTCCCAAGCCTGATACAGGGCTTGTTCGATTGATGTTGGGTTATATGTCTTTTCCATAGTGCTCTTTTACGGATACTGTGAATGGTTAATCTTGGTCAAACTTCATAAGTGAAGCTTCTTGAACCTTAATTCAAAGATAGCTTTAACTATGAGGTTTGACTATGGATGCTGAATCTCAATCGTTTGTAATTGATACCCAGCTTGACGGTAAATTTTATACCTTTCGCGCGCGAGTTGCTTCGCTTTTTCTTCGCAAGGCACGAAGTCTATCACCTGAGCAAAGGCGTTCGCAAAGGTTGTATGATTATCGGCCACATTTATTACCAGTTGACGGTTCCAATTAGGCTTCACGCCTTCGTAACCGATTTCAATATTAGTGGCATACTTTGGACCTTCACCAACCAAGTTGTGCGCCATAAACTGCTCGGGTTCGACTTGCCAGAAGATTTCTGCAAGGCTCTCGGCGTGCGTTTTGTCGTTACAGTTTAGGTAGAGTTTTGCGCCTTGCTTAGCAAAGTGATGAGCGAGAAACAGCACGTACTCGGCAAAACCTTGTGGTTCTGCTTGAGGGCTGTCTGGCGACACGATGTAAAAAGTGGCTGTCTGCATAACGCTATCCAAACTCGATAAAAGCGAGGGATAAATTTCCCATCATTACTAAAAAAGGGCCCGTAGGCCCTTTTTATTATTTTGAAGATTACTCTTCAGTCTCATGGCCGCTGCGGTTCAATAAGAATTGGACTAGCATTGAGACTGGACGACCAGTAGAGCCTTTCGCTGCACCAGACTTCCACGCAGTACCTGCGATATCGATGTGTGCCCAGTTGTATTTCTTAGTGAACTTAGACAAGAAACAACCAGCAGTAATAGTACCGCCAGGACGGCCACCGATGTTTGCCATGTCAGCAAACGGGCTGTTTAGTTGCTCATGGTACTCGTCTGCCATTGGTAGACGCCATGCACGGTCACTTGCTTGCTCAGAAGCGTTAACTAGTTCGTGAGAAAGTGGGTTGTGGTTCGATAGAACGCCACTGATGTGGTGACCTAGAGCGATAACACATGCGCCTGTTAGCGTTGCAACGTCAACCACACAATCTGGTTCGAAACGCTCAACGTAAGTGAGTGCATCACAAAGAACCAAACGGCCTTCCGCGTCGGTATTTAATACCTCAACAGTTTGACCAGACATGGTTGTTAGGATGTCACCTGGACGGTAAGCATTGCTGCCCGGCATGTTTTCACAACCAGCAAGGATACCAACAACGTTGATTGGCAGGTTCAATTTAGCCAGTGCTTTCATTGTACCGAATACAGACGCAGCACCACACATGTCGTACTTCATCTCATCCATACCTTCACCAGGTTTAAGTGAGATACCGCCTGAATCAAACGTTAGGCCCTTACCGATAAGTACAATTGGTTTTGCATCAGAATCTGGTGCGCCTTTGTACTCCATGATAGACATCATAGATTCGTTTTTAGAACCACGACCTACCGCTAGGTAAGAAGTCATGCCCAGTTTTTCCATCTCTTCTTCACCAATGATTTTAGTTGTCACGGTGTCGAAGTCGTCAGCAAGACGACGAGCTTGAGATGCAAGGTAAGCAGGGTTAGCAATGTTTGGTGGCATGTTGCCAAGGTCTTTCGATGCTTTTACACCAGAAGCAATTGCTAGACCGTGAGAGATTGCTTTCTCACCTAGGCTTAGTTCACGACGCGTTGGTACGTTGAATACTAGCTTACGCAGTGGGCGGCGAGTTTCTGGCTTATTGCTCTTGAACTGATCGAACGTGTAAAGGCCATCTTTAGTCGCTTCAACCGCTTGGCGAACTTTCCAGTAAGTGTCACGACCTTTAACGTGCAGCTCAGTAAGGAAACATACGGCTTCCATAGAACCGGTTTCGTTAAGCGTGCTGATGGTCTTTTGGATAATTTCTTTGTATTGGCGCTCACCAAGTTCACGCTCTTTACCACAGCCTACTAATAGAACTCGTTCTGAAAGTACACCTGGTACTTGATGCAGTAGCAGCATCTGGCCTGGTTTACCTTCTAGGTCACCACGGCGAAGTAGTGAACTGATGTAGCCATCGCTAATCTTATCTAGCTGTTCGGCTACAGGAGAAAGGCGGCGTGGTTCGAATACACCGACAACGATACATGCGCTGCGTTGTTTCTCTGGACTGCCACTTTTTACACTGAACTCCATGCGTACTCCTACATCCTGAAGACAAATAGAACTAAATGTTAGATAATGCGATCTTACTTGTTGGATCCTACAATGGAACTAACCTTATAGAAGAGCGCTAACACTTAGCTAAAAATTTAAAAAATAAAAGGTTCAACGGGAAATTATAGTGATTCAATCAAAAAAACAAGTTTTGTATAGGTAATTTCAGCGTGATTATTGTTAGATATTTGATCCGCGAGACAATCAAGAGCCAATTTGCGATCTTTTTTGTCCTTTTTCTTGTATTTCTTAGCCAAAAGTTTATCAGTGTTTTGGCTGACGCCTCGGACGGTGATATTCCCGCAAGTCTCATTTTATCGATTGTTGGCCTGAACATGCCAGCGATGGGGCTATTGATGTTACCGCTGAGTATTTATATCGGTATTTTGCTGACGTTTGGCCGTTTGTACGCTGAAAGTGAAATCGTGGTGATGAATGCCACCGGTATTGGTAATAAATTTTTGATTCAGGCGGCTCTTTATTTAGCTTTGATTACCGCCAGTGTTGCAGCTTTTAACTCGCTTTGGTTATCACCATGGTCGCAAGACAAGGTTGAACAGTTGTATGAGCAAGTGGCTGCTGAAAATAGTGTCGACTTATTACCTAAAGGTAAATTTGAAAGTACACCTGACGGTTCTTCGGTTGTCTTTATCGATGACATAAAAGGCAATAAACTTGAAAATGTCTTCGTTGCACAGCTCACGCCTCGCGATTCAATCTTACCAAGTGTGATGTTCTCGTCGTCAGGGGATGTAAAAGAGCTGAGTGACGGACGACAAGTGATCGCGATGTATGACGGTACTCGCTATGAGGGCGTTCCAACTCGTGTTGATTATATGATGACGCACTTTGATGAATACGAAGGTCTGATTGGTCAGCGAGATGTGAAGAAGAAAGGCCGTGACTGGGAAGCGATCCCAACTTTGGAACTTATTAATCATCCAGATAATAATGCTAAGGCAGAGTTACAGTGGCGTATCTCCTTGGTGATCTGTATTCCGCTGCTTACCATGTTGGTTGTGCCGTTGTCTGCGGTTAACCCAAGACAAGGTCGCTTCGCCAAAATGGGGCCTGCGATTCTGATCTACCTAACGTACTTCTTAGCGATCAGTGCAACTAAGTCATCAATAGAAGAGGGCAGTATCCCCGCCACGATTGGTATGTGGCCAATCAACGCCTTATTGTTGATTGTAGCGGTCTCTGCAAACTTTATGGATAGCGTGCCAGTAAGGCGCATGAAAGAAAAATTCAAGAAGAAAAGGTTGGCCTAAGCCGTGTTTAAGATTCTCGATTTATATATTGGCAGAACCATTATCTCTACCACTGCTTTGGTGCTTGTCACATTTGTTGGTCTCTCTGGAATCATCAAATACGTAGAGCAGTTAAGAAAAGTAGGGCGCGGTACATACGATTTACTTCAGGCTTTATACTTTGTTCTTTTAAGTATCCCTCGTGATATCGAAATGTTCTTCCCAATGGCGGCGCTGTTGGGAGCGTTGATCGGTTTAGGCATGCTAGCAGCGAGTTCTGAGCTGGTGGTTATGCAAGCTGCAGGCTTCTCTAAGTTAGATATCGGTTTATCGGTACTTAAAACAGCAGTACCGCTGATGATCATCGTAACCTTGCTTGGTCAATGGGGTGCACCACAAG
Organism: Vibrio fortis; assembly: GCF_024347475.1. Lineage (NCBI taxonomy): Bacteria > Pseudomonadati > Pseudomonadota > Gammaproteobacteria > Vibrionales > Vibrionaceae > Vibrio > Vibrio fortis. Next base: position 2,844,696 of record NZ_AP025487.1, on the reverse strand, counting down.
CGCAGAAAATGGCTCGTGACTTAAGAGCTATCTCTATCTCTGGTGGTAGTATTGTCTCGACACGCAGTGGTGTATGGGCTCGAGATGCCAACGACTTTATCTTTATCGCCAAGGTAGATGATGAAAGATTGTATGGTATGAACATGTGGCGCTTTGACCAAGACAAACAGCTACAGTCGACCATCTTCGCTGAGCAGGTTGATTACGACGGTAACAATACGTGGACAATGTCCGATGTGCAGATCACATCATTCGAGGACGATGTTCAAATCACCAAAGAGAGCTTACCGAGTTATTCTTGGCAAACCTCACTTGCTCCCGACAAACTGGCGATTGTTACTGTGAAGCCAGAAGAGCTTTCGTTAAGTGGCTTATATGATTATGTCTCTTATTTACAAGCTTCTGAACAAGATGCGTCTCGTTATGAGCTCGCTTTCTGGCGTAAGGTAACCCAGCCTTTATCTATTGCCGTTATGATGTTGATGGCACTCTCGTTTATCTTTGGACCACTACGAAGTGTAACCATGGGTGCGAGAATTTTGTCGGGTGTAATTGCGGGCTTTACCTTCTATATATCCAGTGAGTTCTTTGGACCCGTCAGCTTGGTTTATCAGATACCTCCTGTGTTTGGAGCGGTGGCGCCAAGCATCGTATTCTTTGGTATTGCTGTGATGCTGCTAAGGCGAAAGTTATAGATGAAAAAAGGGAAGGCGAGTGCCTTCCCTTTTTTGTCTCTGAAATGAGTTTGTGTAATTGCTACTGTGCCTTTGGCAATACTACAACTTGTGTTTTCGCCCAGATATCATGGAAGCCACGTTTTTTAGGATCAAACGGAACACATAAGTTCGCCAAACCAAAGCCAGAAGTGCCTAATCGAATAAGTGCTTGAGTCACGCTAATCGCAGAACCGTCACTGTTTTGTACACGCAACTTCCAAGCTCGCATTCCAAGAGTTTGTCCTGCGCGAGTCCAGAAGAATACAAAGAAGTAGCACCAAACTACGATAAGGTAGAAAGTGTAAGCCGGGCTCCAAATTGGGTGATTGGTTAGAAAGTCGCTCACATCGGCATAACCCGCATGGCTAAACAGTCCCGTTGCCATAAGAGCATGGAGCAGAGCAACAACGACGCCTCCGGCCATCATCTCAATAGCAAGGACAATCAGCGCATCATAGAATAGAGCACCTAAGCGGCGAAACATGCCCGCTTGTGGCAGTGTGTTAGTAGAGGTCATGACTATACTTCTTTTAAAAATTTGGCGTCAGAATATAGGCTAAGCTCAAAAGTGGAAAGAGACATTGCGCACAGCTTATAACTTAGTGGCGAAATTATCGGCAAACACACGGAATTTCAAGTTTTTATACTTGCGACATTCATAAGCATACGTATAATGCCAAGCATCGAAAGGGCAATAGCCCCCAGATAATGCCGGTATGGTGAAATTGGTATACACGACGGATTCAAAATCCGTTGCCTTCGGGCGTGGCGGTTCAAGTCCGCCTACCGGTACCATATTCAATATGATAAAGCCTCGACTCACGTCGGGGCTTTGTTGTATCTGGAGTCTGGGAAACGTTGCCTTTCGCTGTAGCGGCAGGAATGCCTGTCCAATCAGTCCGCCTAACCGGTACCATATATAGAAAGGTCGCTTTTATAGCGGCCTTTCGTCGTTTTGGGCGTTTGTGAATTTGAAATCCAGCGTGTCGGCTTGGATGCAAGCCCAGCCAAGTCGCCTACCGGTGTCATATTTAAATGACAGAGCCTCAACGAAAGTTGGGGCTTTGTTGTATCTGGAGTCTGGGAAACGTTGCCTTCGTTGTAGCTGCAGGAATGCCTGTCCAATCAGTCCGCCTAACCGGTATCATATATAGAAAGGTCGCTTTATAGCGGCCTTTCGTCGTTTTGGGTGTCTGTGAATTTTAAATTCCCAAATGTATAAACATGACAAATGTGTTCAGATTTAATTCACATCTTGGGCGCTACTATAGCTTCATATTCAAAATATTGAGGCAAACAGAATGAGAACATTAATTACCGGAATTTCATTACTTACAGCATTGGTCGCAGGTACAGCTATGGCAGAGGTGAAGGGAGAAGATTTCAATGAATTCCCTAAGCAAGATGCAGCGCATTGTTTTGGCTGGGCTGCAGGGTTAGATAAGAATCAAGATTACGCAAAGTTCATTGTTGAACTATCAAAAGGGCGAACGAAGAGCGTCAAAGAAGACCCGTATATCATGGAAGAGTTTGGTACCGCTATGGGGTATTCAGAAGCAATGGTTGAATTTGCTGGAGTGGAAGCCGCCAATGCGAGATACCAATTAGTTTGTGAACCCATCAAACAAAAATATGCTTTTTAATCTGAGCATAAGATGAAAAGTGGAATTCCGCTGAGATTGAATTCTGTTGCAAGAAAGATCGACTCAGCGGATTTTTGCCTCATTTGATAAATGGAAGCAAGATCTTACTTATTAGTGATAGTTTTGTAATTAATGAGAGGGAAAACTAAGAGGTTCGCTTTAGAAGGGAGAGGGTGAAACTGGTATCATTCCACCTTTGTATCATAATGGTGCTGTCATAATTGTTTTAAATAATACTCGAGGTCTTAGTGTTTGTTTAAACAACAACTTTTGAATTCGACTTTAGCATTGTCTTGAACAACAGTTAGATTTAATCGCGAGTCTTGTACAGCTGAAGGCTCTCAATGTTACGCGTAAATCGAGTATTGGTATGAACATAGTCATTTGTGACGACTCCTCTCTAGCAAGAAAGTCTCTTCAGCGTTGTATATCTCCTGCAGCTTTAGGCATTGTAACCTTTTTGTGTTCGAATGGGCGTGAAGCAATTGCGACTGTTATTGAAAACAAGATCGATTTGATGTTTCTTGATCTCACTATGCCTGAGATGGATGGTTACGAAGTGCTTCAATATTTGCAAGACTACGCAATAAGCACGGATGTAGTGGTGATCTCTGGTGATGTTCAGCAAGAGGCCAAAAGACGATGCATGGAGCTTGGCGCATCTGCGTTTATTGCCAAGCCGTTTAATCAAGACGAAGTCGCTCACCTTATACAAAGCTACGTTTTTAAAAATCCCTCCGCTGTTCAACCTCAGCACTTTGTTCAACAAGAGCCCGATATCGATCCGATCAGTAAATTTAGAGAGATCACCAATATTGCGCTTGGGCGAGGCGCAGCGGTGATTTCTGACCGTATTGGTAAGTTTATTGATCTACCTGTGCCGAATGTAGGGATCGTTGAAGCGAGTGAGTTGAACATGATCATTGCTGATGCCTTGCACAGAGATTCAGTACACGCCGTGACTCAGCGGTTTGTTGGTAATGGTATTCATGGCGAGTCCTTAGTCTGCATGAGAGGACAAGATATAGGTGGATTAGGGCATGCTCTAGGTTTTCCGACTACTGAGTCGAACCATAATGAGATGATACTTAATATTGCCAACTTGTTGGTTTCGACCTACTTGAATTCTCTAGCCAGTCAGTTAGTCGTTGATTTTTCGCTGCGTCAACCCGTGACAGTGGCGAAAAATGAGCAAGATGAGTTCTTATCCATCCACCATGTAGAGCAAAGCGCATTTACTGTCGAATTCACCTATCTTGCTGAAAATCTAGATTTCGAGTGTGAAGTGTTATTGCTTCTAGATGGTGAGTCAGTTGAGACTCTATACCGTTTGATGGAGGTGTTGTAATGAGCCAAATCACCTTCGAAATGGATGAATTGCATTGGGCTTTGCAAGTCATGGATACCATTGATGTTGGGCTAGTGGTGTTAGATATAGAGCATAATGTATGCCTGTGGAATAGTTTTATGCAGAGCTACAGTGGCATCAATGGCGATAAAATCCTGCATCAAAATCTATTTGATGTCGTCCCCAATCTTCCTGAAGAGTGGCTTAAAGCTCAAATTGCCGCTTGTAGTGAACTTAAAAGTCGGATCTTTTCAAATTGGGAAGATAGACCTCATATCTTCGACTTTAAGAACTATTCACCGTTGTCACATCAACGTATCAACATGTACCAGAATTTAGTGATGACACCTTTAACATCGTTAAATGGGCGCGTTTCTCATGTGTGCGTGATGGTGCAAGATGTGTCGGATGTCGCGAGTAGCAAACTGCAATTGCGTGATTCAAATGAACGACTCTCGACGATGAGCCGCACAGATGGATTAACGGGGTTATTCAATCGAGCGTATTGGGAATCGTGTTTATCTAAAGAATACGAAAGTGCAAAGCTATTAACCCAGCCATCGACGTTAGTGATCTTTGATATTGACCATTTCAAGAAAGTGAATGATACCTATGGTCATGGAGCGGGTGACGAAGTCATCCGACAAACTGCTCGCCTACTTAAGAAAACAGCAAGGAACTCTGATCTCTGTGGCCGTTACGGAGGTGAAGAGTTCACGGTATTGTTACCTGGAACAACAGCAGATCAAGCGCATTACTTTGCTGAACGGTTACGTAAAAGAGTGGAAGAGTACGGCGTTGATACCTCCTCGGGTCCTATTAATTTTACGATTAGCTTAGGAGTATGTGAATTATCACCTTGTATCGCGAGTCATTTGGAGTGGCTGGAATCTGCAGACAAAGCACTTTACCAGTCGAAACAATCGGGGCGTAATCAAACGTCACTGTTTCCATTTGACTAGTGTTTTAAGCTATAGAAATTTTATCTCAAATAAATCATAAGATTACCTTTCAATTTATCTTCTGTTGTCTATGTTTTAAATAGACAACAAGGAGATATCTATGCTGAAACTGACCCCTTACCTTTTTTTTGATGGACGTTGCGACGAAGCTTTAGAGTTTTATAGAAAATGTTTTGGTGGCGTCATTCTTTCTAAACAACATTTTAAAGACGCGCCACAAGTGGTTGAAGGGGCTGAACCTGATTGGGTTATGCACGCTGAATTTGAAGCCTTTGGTATGAAGCTTATGATGTCAGATGGTGTTCACGCAAAAGAGCTTCAAGGTAACAATCTCGCTTTATCATTGGTTACAGAAGATATAGCAACGCAAGAGCAAATATTCGAAAGGTTAGAACAGGGGGGAAGAGTGATGATGCCCCTGGCTGATACATTCTGGGGAGCTCGCTTTGGTAAAGTCGAAGATAAGTTTGGTATGCGTTGGATGATACATTGCGACTCAATGAACTGATGCGCAAAGTTGCATAATGAAATTGCTGCCTCATTTGATTAGAATTATAAATAGAGTTTTATAATCAAAGTTATATATAAAATGGGCAGCATAAAAATTACAGTGGACCGTATTCAACCGGGCCTACATATACGATTACCGGTTAAGTGGAATGAACACCCATTTTTATTTAATAGCTTTAAAATCAAAGATGAAGAACAAGTTCGAGTTATCCGTCATCTCGGTATCAAGCACGTCTATATAAACCCTAGTCAAAGCGATACAGCACCTCTACCCGTTGAGCAAGCAGCGTTAGAACCTCTAGATGAAGCGTCAGATGTCTCATTAGAAACAGAGGCTATGTGGAAGCATAAACGTGAGCGAATCGAAACGCTGAGCTCATACCGCCGAAAAGTTAGTCATTGTGAAAAAGAGTTTGAACGCTCTCTTGCACGCATGCGCGCCATCATGACTAAGATAAGAAACCGTCCTTTAGACGCAGCAGAAGAAGTGAAGTCTTTAGTTGATGACATCGTCGACAAGTTTTTAAGTGATGATAATGTCTCACTGCATTTAATGACGGGCCAAGGTGAGTTTGAAGATCTCTATTTTCATTCACTCAATGTTTCGGTTATTGCTCTATTGATCGGTAAAGCGAAGGGTTACGATAGCGATCAACTAAAAGAGTTGGCATTGGGTGCTCTTTTCCATGACATCGGAAAAGTGAAAATTCCGGTGGCTATTCTTCGCAAGCAGACTCCATTAACAGTCCCAGAAGCGAATTACCTTAAGCTACATACTAAATATGGTGTAGATATAGTAGGTGCGATAGAGGGCATGCCTGAGAGCGTTCATAAAGTTATTGCTCAGCATCATGAAATGAATGATGGCTCAGGGTATCCAGAAGGCTTGAAAGAACATGAAATAGATGAGTTTGCCAAAGTGGTTGCGGTCGCGAATGCTTTTGATTCCCTATGTCATAATAGAGTGGCTGCTGAGCAGAAAATCCCTTATCTAGCATTGTCTCATCTATATAAGAGTTGCAAACATCTTTATAGTCATGAAAATTTGAATCACTTGGTGAAGCTTATGGGAGTGTATCCGCCAGGAACGGTGGTTCAGTTGTCCAATGAATCTATTGGCATTGTTATCTCAGTGAATGCGGAACATATCCTTTACCCAAATGTTTTGATCTATGACCCGAGCGTGCCTAGCACTCAAGCCCCGATCATCGACCTAGCAAGTAAGGGGATAAAGATTGAGAGCGCAGTTCATCCAAGTAAGTTGCCACAGCAGGTGCAAGAATACTTAAACCCAAGGGCTAGGATTACTTACTTTTTTGATAGCACTAGCTGATTTATCCACAGGTGCTTGTGGGTATTTTGTATAAAAATGCGTATATTTTTGTACAAATAAGGCTTTGGGCGATATTTGCTCGCTTAACACTTATTTCTCTATTTATTTTCAATTAAAGCTTGCCAATGTGAGGAGCATCTCTATAATGCCGCCTCACTGACACGGCAGACGCCACAAGGCTTCAGCGAAGAATGTTAGTTCGGCAACTAGCTTAAAGCGATATTGCGCTTCTACTTTTAGAAAGTAGAAATTAATTTTCAAAAAGTGTTTGACACTTAGAATTAAGTCGCTAGAATGGCCGCCACTTCCGAAGTGATGTAAGTCACAACGAAGAAAAGCTCTTTAACAATTTAAACCTATCAATCTGTGTGGGCACTCGTTGATGAATATCAAAACGTTGTTATTTCGGTAATGACAGTTACTTCGGTAACAAATTGATTTCAATGAACTGAGTGACCAATTCGAATCGTAAGATTCGGCACAGTCAATTCAACATTACTATGTAATGTAATCAGTATTCATTGAGTCGACAAAATCTTAAATTGAAGAGTTTGATCATGGCTCAGATTGAACGCTGGCGGCAGGCCTAACACATGCAAGTCGAGCGGAAACGAGTTATCTGAACCTTCGGGGAACGATAACGGCGTCGAGCGGCGGACGGGTGAGTAATGCCTAGGAAATTGCCTTGATGTGGGGGATAACCATTGGAAACGATGGCTAATACCGCATAATGCCTACGGGCCAAAGAGGGGGACCTTCGGGCCTCTCGCGTCAAGATATGCCTAGGTGGGATTAGCTAGTTGGTGAGGTAATGGCTCACCAAGGCGACGATCCCTAGCTGGTCTGAGAGGATGATCAGCCACACTGGAACTGAGACACGGTCCAGACTCCTACGGGAGGCAGCAGTGGGGAATATTGCACAATGGGCGCAAGCCTGATGCAGCCATGCCGCGTGTATGAAGAAGGCCTTCGGGTTGTAAAGTACTTTCAGCAGTGAGGAAGGGGGTGTCGTTAATAGCGGCATCTCTTGACGTTAGCTGCAGAAGAAGCACCGGCTAACTCCGTGCCAGCAGCCGCGGTAATACGGAGGGTGCGAGCGTTAATCGGAATTACTGGGCGTAAAGCGCATGCAGGTGGTTTGTTAAGTCAGATGTGAAAGCCCGGGGCTCAACCTCGGAACTGCATTTGAAACTGGCAAACTAGAGTACTGTAGAGGGGGGTAGAATTTCAGGTGTAGCGGTGAAATGCGTAGAGATCTGAAGGAATACCAGTGGCGAAGGCGGCCCCCTGGACAGATACTGACACTCAGATGCGAAAGCGTGGGGAGCAAACAGGATTAGATACCCTGGTAGTCCACGCCGTAAACGATGTCTACTTGGAGGTTGTGGCCTTGAGCCGTGGCTTTCGGAGCTAACGCGTTAAGTAGACCGCCTGGGGAGTACGGTCGCAAGATTAAAACTCAAATGAATTGACGGGGGCCCGCACAAGCGGTGGAGCATGTGGTTTAATTCGATGCAACGCGAAGAACCTTACCTACTCTTGACATCCAGAGAACTTAGCAGAGATGCTTTGGTGCCTTCGGGAACTCTGAGACAGGTGCTGCATGGCTGTCGTCAGCTCGTGTTGTGAAATGTTGGGTTAAGTCCCGCAACGAGCGCAACCCTTATCCTTGTTTGCCAGCGAGTAATGTCGGGAACTCCAGGGAGACTGCCGGTGATAAACCGGAGGAAGGTGGGGACGACGTCAAGTCATCATGGCCCTTACGAGTAGGGCTACACACGTGCTACAATGGCGCATACAGAGGGCGGCCAACTCGCGAGAGTGAGCGAATCCCAAAAAGTGCGTCGTAGTCCGGATTGGAGTCTGCAACTCGACTCCATGAAGTCGGAATCGCTAGTAATCGTAGATCAGAATGCTACGGTGAATACGTTCCCGGGCCTTGTACACACCGCCCGTCACACCATGGGAGTGGGCTGCAAAAGAAGTGGGTAGTTTAACCTTCGGGAGGACGCTCACCACTTTGTGGTTCATGACTGGGGTGAAGTCGTAACAAGGTAGCCCTAGGGGAACCTGGGGCTGGATCACCTCCTTATACGAAGATATTCACGATAAGTGTCCACACAGATTGATATGGTTTAGAAAGTTAAGAGATATCTTAGTGTCCCGTTCGTCTAGAGGCCTAGGACACCGCCCTTTCACGGCGGTAACAGGGGTTCGACTCCCCTACGGGATACCATCTTTAAGTGTTCTTCCTTAAGAATCTTTAAAAATGGTTACTTCATTAAGAAGTGATTAGCTCTTTAACAATTTGGAAAGCTGACTGATTTAAATAACAAAGTTATTTAAATCAAATTAAAAGTTCTCAATGTTTATCCTTTGGATAAACACAACACAAACACATTCAAGTGTCTTGTATTCGAATCAAACTTAGTTTGATTCACCATTGAGTCCGGCAAACACGTAATAAGAATTAACCCTTCTTATTACAACCAAAAACCTTGGTTAGTTGCCATACTAGTTTGTTTTCACTTTTCAAAAGTGAAAGTAAAACAGAGACCCTTTCGGGTTGTATGGTTAAGTGACTAAGCGTACACGGTGGATGCCTTGGCAGTCAGAGGCGATGAAGGACGTATTAACTTGCGATAAGCCCAGATTAGGTAGTAAAAACCTTTTGAGTCTGGGATTTCCGAATGGGGAAACCCACTTACATAAGTAAGTATCTTGTTGTGAATACATAGCAGCAAGAGGCAAACCGGGGGAACTGAAACATCTAAGTACCCCGAGGAAGAGAAATCAACCGAGATTCCGAAAGTAGCGGCGAGCGAAATTGGATTAGCCCTTAAGCTTTTAATGATGCAGGTGAAGAGTCTGGAAAGTCTCGCAATAAAGGGTGATAGCCCCGTAACCGACACATCATAATCAGTGAAATCGAGTAGGGCGGGACACGTGATATCCTGTCTGAATATGGGGGGACCATCCTCCAAGGCTAAATACTACTGACTGACCGATAGTGAACCAGTACCGTGAGGGAAAGGCGAAAAGAACCCCTGTGAGGGGAGTGAAATAGAACCTGAAACCGTGTACGTACAAGCAGTAGGAGCGGGCATTGTCCCGTGACTGCGTACCTTTTGTATAATGGGTCAGCGACTTATATTCAGTGGCAAGGTTAACCGTTTAGGGGAGCCGTAGGGAAACCGAGTCTTAACTGGGCGTTCAGTCTCTGGATATAGACCCGAAACCAGGTGATCTAGCCATGGGCAGGTTGAAGGTTGAGTAACATCAACTGGAGGACCGAACCGACTAATGTTGAAAAATTAGCGGATGACTTGTGGCTAGGGGTGAAAGGCCAATCAAACCTGGAGATAGCTGGTTCTCCCCGAAAGCTATTTAGGTAGCGCCTCGGACGAATACTACTGGGGGTAGAGCACTGTTAAGGCTAGGGGGTCATCCCGACTTACCAACCCTTTGCAAACTCCGAATACCAGTAAGTACTATCCGGGAGACACACGGCGGGTGCTAACGTCCGTCGTGGAGAGGGAAACAACCCAGACCGCCAGCTAAGGTCCCAAAGTATAGCTAAGTGGGAAACGATGTGGGAAGGCTCAGACAGCCAGGATGTTGGCTTAGAAGCAGCCATCATTTAAAGAAAGCGTAATAGCTCACTGGTCGAGTCGGCCTGCGCGGAAGATGTAACGGGGCTAAGCTATACACCGAAGCTGCGGCTGCACACTTTAGTGTGCGGGGTAGGGGAGCGTTCTGTAAGCCGTTGAAGGTGGTCTGTAAGGGCTGCTGGAGGTATCAGAAGTGCGAATGCTGACATGAGTAACGATAAAGGGAGTGAAAAACTCCCTCGCCGGAAGACCAAGGGTTCCTGTCCAACGTTAATCGGGGCAGGGTAAGTCGACCCCTAAGGCGAGGCCGAAAGGCGTAGTCGATGGGAAACGGGTTAATATTCCCGTACTTCTTACAATTGCGATGGGGGGACGGAGAAGGCTAGGTGGGCCTGGCGACGGTTGTCCAGGTTCAAGTACGTAGGCGGAAAGTTTAGGTAAATCCGGACTTTCTTAACGCTGAGATACGATGTCGAGCCACTACGGTGGTGAAGTCATTGATGCCATGCTTCCAGGAAAAGCCTCTAAGCTTCAGATTGTAAGGAATCGTACCCCAAACCGACACAGGTGGTCGGGTAGAGAATACCAAGGCGCTTGAGAGAACTCGGGTGAAGGAACTAGGCAAAATGGTACCGTAACTTCGGGAGAAGGTACGCTCTTATCGGTGAAGTCCCTCGCGGATGGAGCTGACGAGAGTCGCAGATACCAGGTGGCTGCAACTGTTTATTAAAAACACAGCACTGTGCAAAATCGTAAGATGACGTATACGGTGTGACGCCTGCCCGGTGCCGGAAGGTTAATTGATGGGGTTAGACTTCGGTCGAAGCTCTTGATCGAAGCCCCGGTAAACGGCGGCCGTAACTATAACGGTCCTAAGGTAGCGAAATTCCTTGTCGGGTAAGTTCCGACCTGCACGAATGGCGTAATGATGGCCACGCTGTCTCCACCCGAGACTCAGTGAAATTGAAATCGCTGTGAAGATGCAGTGTACCCGCGGCTAGACGGAAAGACCCCGTGAACCTTTACTACAGCTTGGCACTGAACATTGACCCTACATGTGTAGGATAGGTGGGAGACTTTGAAACCGCGTCGCTAGATGTGGTGGAGTCGTCCTTGAAATACCACCCTTGTAGTGTTGATGTTCTAACGTTGGTCCCTGAATCGGGATTACGGACAGTGCCTGGTGGGTAGTTTGACTGGGGCGGTCTCCTCCCAAAGAGTAACGGAGGAGCACGAAGGTGGGCTAATCACGGTTGGACATCGTGAGGTTAGTGCAATGGCATAAGCCCGCTTGACTGCGAGAATGACAATTCGAGCAGGTGCGAAAGCAGGTCATAGTGATCCGGTGGTTCTGAATGGAAGGGCCATCGCTCAACGGATAAAAGGTACTCCGGGGATAACAGGCTGATACCGCCCAAGAGTTCATATCGACGGCGGTGTTTGGCACCTCGATGTCGGCTCATCACATCCTGGGGCTGAAGTCGGTCCCAAGGGTATGGCTGTTCGCCATTTAAAGTGGTACGCGAGCTGGGTTTAGAACGTCGTGAGACAGTTCGGTCCCTATCTGCCGTGGGCGTTGGAAGATTGAAGGGGGCTGCTCCTAGTACGAGAGGACCGGAGTGGACGAACCTCTGGTGTTCGGGTTGTCATGCCAATGGCATTGCCCGGTAGCTAAGTTCGGAATCGATAACCGCTGAAAGCATCTAAGCGGGAAGCGAGCCCTGAGATGAGTCTTCCCTGGCACTTTAAGTGTCCTAAAGGGTTGTTCAAGACTAGAACGTTGATAGGCAGGGTGTGTAAGCGCTGTGAGGCGTTGAGCTAACCTGTACTAATTGCCCGTGAGGCTTAACCATACAACACCCAAGGGGTTTTGATGGACTCAAAACATTGTTTCCGCTTTAAAAAGCAGAGGCAAACAAGAGCACTTGAATGAGTTTAGAGAATAAACAGCTTTCCAAATTACTTTTCTGAAAGAAAATCAGAGAAGAAAGAATTTGCTTGGCGACCATAGCGTTGTGGACCCACCTGATTCCATGCCGAACTCAGAAGTGAAACGCAATAGCGTCGATGGTAGTGTGGGGCTTCCCCATGTGAGAGTAGAACATCGCCAGGCTCCAAATTTTGTGCTGGTATGGCTCAGTTGGTAGAGCGCACCCTTGGTAAGGGTGAGGTCCCCAGTTCAAATCTGGGTACTAGCACCATTTATTTCGTTGATTTGATTACTCAAATTAACCACAGAATTTGTTTGACGACCATAGCATTGTGGACCCACCTGATTCCATGCCGAACTCAGAAGTGAAACGCAATAGCGCCGATGGTATTGTGGGGCTTCCCCATGTGAGAGTAGGACATCGTCAGGCTCAAATTGCTTTAAGCTGAATAGACACTGCGGAGTGGTAGTTCAGTTGGTTAGAATACCGGCCTGTCACGCCGGGGGTCGCGGGTTCGAGTCCCGTCCACTCCGCCACTTATCAGAAAGCCTAGTCTTATGACTAGGCTTTCGTCGTTTCTAGTGGGTAGGTTTTTGGTCTTCGACCAATGAGTCCCGGTCGCCTGCGACCCCAGCCATTCCGCCACTTTTAAGGAAGCCCTGCTAGAAATAGCAGAGCTTTTTTACGTTTAAACGATTGTGTTCGCCCTTCGGTCAAAAGAGTCCCGCTGGAATGCCAGCTCAGCCACTCCACTACTTATTAGAAAGCCTAGTCTTACGACTAGGCTTTCGTCGTTTTGAAGAGTAGATATTTTGGTTTTCGACCAACGAGTCCCGGTCGCCTACGGCCCTAACATCGTCGCTACTTATTAAACTGTGAGAGGTGATAGCCTGTCTTGAATAGGAGTATTGTGGAGTACGCAGAAGCACTCCACATAGCAGACAGCCTTAAGCTTGCTTAGTTTTTCTGGATATTGTCGTTAAGTCTTGGTGATCCCAACACCAAAAATCCCTGGCAGTGCAATGAATTCCACCAACCCATTTCTCTGTGAGTATGTCTGGTTCTGAATGGTGAGCTACGGATAATGAGAGTGTGTACTTATACAAATCCTCAGGGTCAGATTGCGTGACCTCTATAAGCGGCTCAGGGCCTTCAGTTAATGGTTTAATGAGAGCCCAATACATAACATCACCCAAATAAACGAGTGGCTCCGAATCCATATAGCGCTTAAACAGTTTGTTGAACGTCATAGAATCTTGAGCTTCTTTCAAGATATTAAAGGTAATGCGCTCGACTAACCCTAATCCTAAATCTATGTGTGGTAATTCTTGTAAATGTCTGAATATCACGGCTCTGATATTAGGGAATAGATTTTGGTCTACGTTGTGATAACTGTCGACCAACTTTAAGGGACTCTCTGAACAGAAGGCTTTCCACAATTCTGTCGCTGAAACGATATGCTTGGTAGTCACGACTTTTCTACTGTTCCAGAGCGAACGCAGTGCTTCTGGAGGCAATTGACCTAAACCGATGAACCTTTCTCTACCTGGGAAGGTACTAACCTCGATAATCTCTACTCTGTTAATGTTTGGGTATGAAAGTAGATACAAAGATCTAATCAGCATCAGTTGATCGTAATTGTCGTGTTCGACCCATAAAACAATACGTTGATAGTCATTGTCTAAGAGCTTATTCGTCGCTTGCTTGGCTTCAGACTTTACTTGATCAAGTGACTTCTCTACCTCTTTCATCTCTGACAGAAGTCGATCAGATACATATTCTGCTCTGATCACTGAAAGCGTCTTTTCATCCAAACATAGAGGGCCGATGCATAGTGGTTCTATGTATGGGAGGAAGTCTCCACTGAATCCTGCTTGCTCTAATGTTTGCTGTATATCGTGACCACAACGAACATGTAGGGTTTTCAAGTCATTGTCTAGAGCAGGTAGAGGGGCGCCATCTGCGCTTTTATTCCTGTCTAAGCTATCAATATGCGATAAAAGCTTACTCCAGCTGCTGACGCCCAGCTCTCGCGCTAACGATAAGTGTACGTCCGCCAGCTTAATGCTATCAGCAGAAAGGTGAGGGTTAGGATGTAGAGCGAGTAGCCAACGTAAGTCTTCGACAGAGCCCAATCTGATTCGTTTTAGTCGAGATTTAGCGTGTTTTTTTAGATATGTCAGATTGAGAGAAAAAGCATTCATATATTCACCGTCTCGTAACTTCTGTACTCGCTGATCAGAAGAGAAGGTAAATCAAATTGTAGTTTCCCTAGAAGGGAGCTGATTGATGACCTTGAGTTTGACTCTTTCCGCGAGTAGGAAGCGCAGGTAACGCTTAGCTCAATATATATTAAGGTGTTAGATAACGAAAGTAACAGTCTGAAGTTATGGGATATTTGTACGCTAGAGATCGCAGTGGCTAGGGATGTGAAGTAGAGGCCAGAAGTAAGTCGAATCTTAAAACCAAAAACACCAGGTCTTTCGTCGGGGACGCCTAGTTTTGGCTTCTTGATTTGACTCCCCCCTGCGGGATTCGACGTGGCCGGCTAGGGCGGTCCGACGATTCGGCTGAGACAATTACTTGGAACAAGTAAGTCAAAGCTAAAAACGAAAAAAGCCAAGTCTTTCGACTTGGCTTCTTGATTTGGCTCCCCCTGCGGGACTCGAACCTGCGACATACGGATTAACAGTCCGCCGTTCTACCAACTGAACTAAGGGGGAATTATTTAAGAAGATAAATCTTCTCAATAATATAAATGGTGCCGACTACCGGAATCGAACTGGTGACCTACTGATTACAAGTCAGTTGCTCTACCTACTGAGCTAAGTCGGCACACTAAATGTGGCTCCCCCTGCGGGACTCGAACCTGCGACATACGGATTAACAGTCCGCCGTTCTACCAACTGAACTAAGGGGGAATTATTCTTAAAGCTTGAAAGAAATGGTGCCGACTACCGGAATCGAACTGGTGACCTACTGATTACAAGTCAGTTGCTCTACCTACTGAGCTAAGTCGGCACTGATAATTTCTTCGTGCTTTACTGCTGTTGTCTACTAGACACCAACAAATAAATTGTGGTGCCCGGAGGCGGAATCGAACCACCGACACGAGGATTTTCAATCCTCTGCTCTACCGACTGAGCTATCCGGGCGACGAGGTGTATTAAACGTGTTTTCCGGTTCTGGGTCAACATTAAATTGCAAAAAAAGTATCGTTTGGTGTTTTTCTATACTTAGTGGGGTGTTTTTATTCATTTTGTATGAAAAACCTAGGCCAGGCATGCGCTAAAAAAGATGGAAAGAGAGTTTAAGTCGCAAGAAAAGTGGCTAAATAAAAAAAAGCACGTATGAAAACGTGCTTTTTTCGTCAGATAAATAAATGGCGAATTAGTGTTTTACTTCAAAACGGTTAACCCAAGCTTCAAGTTCATTGGAAAGTGAAGCGAGAGTTTGAGTGCTGTTATGACTTTCTGTCACGACGCCACTTAATTGATTGCCACTCTCTTCAATCATGTTGATACGTTTAGAGATATCGTCACTCACCTGAGTCTGCTCGGCTGCGGCTGTTGCTATTTGATGACTCATCGAAGAGATGGACTCCAATGCGATCACAATCTGTTGTAGTGCTTCTGATGCGTTCTGAGACTCTGTTACAGTGCTTTGACTTGTTTCAGCACACACTTCCATCGTTTGGATGGCGTTGCGAGAGCCTTCTTGAAGGTTGTTAATCATCAATTGGATCTCTTTAGTGCTGTCTTGTGTTCGACCTGCTAGGTTACGTACCTCATCAGCGACTACAGCAAACCCTCGACCTTGTTCACCCGCGCGAGCAGCTTCAATTGCAGCATTTAGAGCCAGCAGGTTCGTTTGTTCTGCGATGTCACCAATCACGTCCAGTACCTTAACAATGTTGTTTACATCGTTATCTAGGTTAGCAACAGCTTCGCTAGCCGTATTAAGCTGACCAGCAAGCCCCTGGATGTTGTCTACGGTGTTGTGAATCAGGCGCTGAGTGTGTTGACTCTGCTTATCGGCTTCGTCGGTGTTACGCGCGGTATCGCCTGCTGAATCAGCAACATTGTTTGCAGAAGAGGCCATTTCAGTCATTGCTGTCGCGATCATTTCCGTAGATTGCTGCTGAGTTTCCGTAAGTTGTGCAATTGAGCCAGCGCGATCTTCTACGCGTTGTAATTCGCCGCGTAGCGCCAACATAGATGCATTCAAGTTTGAAACCAGCTCAGCCAATGACTGACTCATCTGCTGTACTGCGTGGTAGATACTACCGTCTTCAGGTTTGGTATCGAATGATGTCTGGATCTTACCTTGTGCTACGGCTTGGACGGCTTCTCTCACATCTTTAGGCTCTCCACCTAATAATGCGAGCATGCGCTTGATTGAGAAGACTAGGCTCGAAAGGATGCCTCCTGCAATAACTAAACAGAGAAACAGTTGCCATTGAGCAGTCGACCAAAAACGTGCGTTAACTTCGTTAAAACCAATGCCCGTACCCACAACCCAGCCCCAATGTGGCGTTTTCTCTGCGATAGACAGTTTCTCTTCAATGGTTCCATCTGGCAGTTTTTGGGTCCAGGTGTATTCAACAATTTGTCCAGTACGATTACCTAATACCCTTTGGATAAGCTGACCGACACTGTTTCCATTCCCGTCTTTAAAATCATTAAAGCTGGTTCCATGAAGTTGCGGATCAAGCGGGGTTGCCACAAAGGTCATGTTCTCATCGGCAACGTAGACATATTCGTTGTCTTTGTAAATGTTGTTACGCAGTAGGCGTGTTGCGAGTCGTTTCGCTTGCTCTTCTTCTAGGGTGCCATCAATCGCCATTTTCTCGACTTCTGTGAGAATGCTGTAGGCGCTCTTAAAAAGCTCAGTTACACGAGCTTTGTTGTCCATGTTGCTGGCGACTCTTAAGGTCCATAAGCCAGTTGCCGTTAGTGCCAATAGGGCGACCAAGATAATTGCAGATAGTATGTAAGCTTGCGTTTTTAATTTCATGTTTCCTCACACAGCAGCGAAAATAATATAGCTGTTTCATCGGATAGTAATCTAAGTGGTGTAGGGCAGATATCGGAAATGAGTGAAAGTATGATAGAGATTAAATTTACGGTGCAAAAAAAGTAACAGATCTGTATTCGGTTTGAACAAATTAAAAGGTTCGTTCAATCTTTGGTTAGTGTTGTACGCATAAATTTCTTGAATGAAACTTGTCTAATGGTGGTTTTATAAAGCGGTGTTGTCTGTGAAAGGTGTTGTTCGTTTTAAAACGTCTGAACTGTTTAGGAGGCACTTAGCTTGTTAAGGGAAAGCGGGATTAAGTTAATTCAATGAAAGAGAAAGATCCAAGCCTTTCGCTGGGGCGGTCCGACGTTTCGGATGAGACGTTGCTTTGGCACAAAGCAGGAGTATTAGATACGAAAAAGCCTCATCGTGTGATGAGGCTTTTTCTAAAATGGCTCCCCCTGCGGAACTCAACGCGGGCGGCTAGTACGGTCCGACGTTTCGGCTGAGACATTACTTGGAACAAGTAAGTCGCATTTTAAAACGAAAAAAGCCAAGTCTTTCGACTTGGCTTCTTGAATGTGGCTCCCCCTGCGGGACTCGAACCTGCGACATACGGATTAACAGTCCGCCGTTCTACCAACTGAACTAAGGGGGAATTATTTGTGTCAACAACAGGTCTTAAAGAACACTATTTGTTAAGCACCAAATAATGGTGCCTCGAGGCGGAATCGAACCACCGACACGAGGATTTTCAATCCTCTGCTCTACCGACTGAGCTATCGAGGCAAAAGAATGGTGCCGACTACCGGAATCGAACTGGTGACCTACTGATTACAAGTCAGTTGCTCTACCTACTGAGCTAAGTCGGCACACTATATCTTTTACTGAAGAAGTTACTCTTCATTTTATATGAAATGATATCAATCACTTCAATTGTAAATGGCTCCCCCTGCGGGACTCGAACCTGCGACATACGGATTAACAGTCCGCCGTTCTACCAACTGAACTAAGGGGGAATTATTTGTGTCAACATCAGGTCTTAAAGACCATTATTTGTTAAGCACCAAATAATGGTGCCTCGAGGCGGAATCGAACCACCGACACGAGGATTTTCAATCCTCTGCTCTACCGACTGAGCTATCGAGGCAAAAGAATGGTGCCGACTACCGGAATCGAACTGGTGACCTACTGATTACAAGTCAGTTGCTCTACCTACTGAGCTAAGTCGGCACACTAATATTCTTTGTGCTTTTGTCCGTGCTAATGCTTCCTGTTAAAAAGCGCTGACACCAACAAATCAAATTGTGGTGCCCGGAGGCGGAATCGAACCACCGACACGAGGATTTTCAATCCTCTGCTCTACCGACTGAGCTATCCGGGCAACGGAGCGCTATTAAACGGATTTTCTGCATAACCGTCAACACCTTTTTTCAAAATAATTAAAAAAAACGTTCGTTAGTTGTTTTTTTATTCAAAAGTGAGGGTTAGGTTTTGCCTTGGTTAAAGTCTTTTTTGAATTTTGTTACTTTTTCTAAGTATCTACGCGATTCTTTATTGGGGTGCTTTTTGGTGAGCGCCCAGTAAACTTGATTGGGTTGCAAGGAATTAAGGTCATTCATTGCGCGTTTTCTGTCGCGACTAAAGGTATTTAACACACCGCCAGTGCCTCCGTTGTACGCAGAAATCATGCTGTACTCTAGTGAGGTCGGGTGCTGAACGTCTTTTAGATAGCGGTTTTTAAGGATATAGAAATACGCGGTACCTGCATCAATGTTGTTTTCTGGGTTAAATAAGTATTCAGGGCTAGGCTCTCCGGACTTATTTTTTACTAGCTTAAAGACATCACGCCCTGCTGTTTTAGGCACGACTTGCATCAAACCATAAGCGTTAGCCCAACTTACGGCATAAGGGTTAAAGCTACTTTCTGTTTTGATGATGGCGTAGATAAGATCTTCTGGGATGTCATAGCGCTTAGAGGCGCGTTGAACGATGTCTGCGTATTTATAGCTTCGCTTACTTGCGTGATCGGCCACCATCGGGATCTCAACGTAGTAGGCTTTTTTGAAGTCGACGTTCTTCGTTTTTAGGTTGTTTGCTATTAAGTAATCAGCAAATCGATTGGCACGCCAAGTCCATTGAATAGGCTTCTTGTCTTGATCGACAACTTGATTGTAGAGGAACGGCTGACCCTCCAACTTGATACTCTTAGACGAGAATAGATCGACACTCGCTGGATCATCGGGTGTCAACAAGGTTGTCATGATCGCATCTTTTAGGTGTTTTTTCGGCTCCGTTGATGAAACCGTTTCGACAGTAATCAGACCTTTTGAGAAGTTTACTTCTGAACGACTTAGGTAATTATCTATGTATTTCACATAGTTACTTTTACCTGCGATCTTTACTTCATTGCTGCCCCAACGTTTTTGGATGTTACCCGAGAAGCTATTGATCAGGGCATCGAGTGCGCCTGTATCTTTCTCGAATTGACCCGGTAGCTCGGCAAGGTTGCCTGCAAAACGGTTGGTCGGTTCATAATTGACGTCATAAATGCTCTCAATGAACTCTCGGCTACAACCGGTAAGTAGCATAGCCGCTAGGAAGTAACTCAGCTTTTTCATAGGTCCTCATACAAAAATGACATCACAGCGCGAACCATGATGTCATTAAACTTGGTGTAAATAAATGTCTTATTCGCTTGGTGGCGTGTAACCATCAATCACGACATCTTTACCTTCGAAAAGGAAGTTAACCATTTCTGTCTCAAGCAGTTTTCTATGCTCAGGATCCATCATGTTTAGTTTCTTTTCATTGATAAGCATGGTCTGCTTGCTTTGCCATAGTGCCCATGCTTCTTTAGAAATATTATCGAAAATACGCTTACCTAAGTCACCTGGGTAAAGTTGAAAATCTAAGCCTTCAGCATCTTTCTGTAGGCGAGCACAAAATACAGTGCGGCTCATAATGGTTCCTCTTGTCGTATTCGTCTGTTTAAACGTGATCGTTTAATTCAAAGGTTAGGCTTTCTAATAGCTGTTTTACAGGGGCAGCTAAGCCTATCTCTTCAGGTTTTGATAAGTTATACCAGAGACCCTTTGTCCCTTCCATTATCAAATCTGGTTGTTTGTCTAATTTTACCAAGACAGGGGTGATATCTAAGTGGTAATGGCTAAAGGTGTGCCTAAACGCAATCAGAGTTTCTTGGTCCTGAATAGAAGCTGGTCCAATCGAGCGGATGTCGAGTTGGTGGTCAATCTCCTGATTTTCATGTTGAGGGAAGCAGAAAAGTCCTCCCCAGATGCCTGATTGCGGTCGCTGTTCCAACCAAACCTGATTGTTGTGATAAAGAATCACAAACCAAGTCTCTTTTACAGGCTTCTCTTTCTTGGGCTTCTTGCCGGGAAAGTCGAGCTGACGGTCGAGTTTATTTGCCTCACACATCGATTCGATTGGACATAACGTGCACTTCGGTTTGCTTCGAGTGCACACCATAGCGCCCATATCCATCATCGCTTGGTTGTACTTATCGACATCTTGTTTGGGAGTATTTGACTCGGCATGTTCCCAAAGCTGATTTTCGACCTTTTTCTGTCCCGGCCAACCTTCGACGGCAAAGCTTCTGGCTAATGTTCGTTTTACGTTGCCATCTAAAATCGCATGAGGCTGCTTATAGACCGATGACAGTACGGCGGCGGCGGTCGAACGGCCAATACCGGGCAGGGCGTTCATCTCTTCAATGTTGGTTGGAAACTCTCCACCGTACTCAGTTGCCACAATTTTTGCTGCTTTGTGTAGGTTACGAGCTCTTGCGTAGTAACCAAGGCCAGTCCAAAGGTGCAGCACCTCGTCTTGCTCTGCATTAGCAAGATCGATGACGGTTGGAAAACGCTCCAAAAAACGTTGGTAATATGGGATCACGGTAGCGACTTGTGTCTGCTGAAGCATGATCTCAGAGAGCCAAACAGAGTAGGCAGTTTTGTTTTGTTGCCAAGGTAGTTCTTTACGCCCATAGGCGTCATACCACTTTAATATGGCGGATGCGAAAGGAGTCACGACTTGCTCATTGCTTTGCTATTATTAGAAACGAAATTGCACCACACTTGTGGTTGGATGTAAAACAGACAAATTGTGTGGGAATTTATCAACAGAAAGACTTGCACCGACGGCAATTCTTTGGATAATCCCCGCTTTGATTAATCAATGTGCAGGCAAAAATCAATGAGTGAAGTGACCACTAACGAATATACTGAAGACGGCAAACTGGTTCGTAAGATCCGCAGCTTTGTTCGCCGCGAAGGCCGCTTAACCAAAGGCCAAGAGAACGCGATGAACGAGTGTTGGCCAACTATGGGTATCGACTACAACCCAGAACTTCTAGATTGGAAAGAAGTTTTCGGTAACGATAACCCTGTAGTACTAGAGATCGGCTTTGGTATGGGTGCATCACTGGTTGAAATGGCGAAGAACGCGCCAGAGAAAAACTTCTTAGGTATCGAAGTTCACAGCCCTGGTGTAGGTGCGTGTCTTGGTACTGCGCGCGACGCTGGCGTAACTAACCTACGCGTGATGTGTCACGATGCGGTTGAAGTATTTGAGCACATGATCCCAGATAGCAGCCTTCATACGCTACAGCTATTCTTCCCAGACCCATGGCACAAAGCGCGTCACCACAAGCGTCGTATTGTTAAAGCTGAATTTGCAGAGATGGTTCGTGCGAAGCTACACCTTGAAACGGGTATCTTCCATATGGCGACTGACTGGGAAAACTACGCAGAGCATATGATCGAAGTGATGAACGCAGCACCAGGCTTCGAAAACATGGCAGAAGAGGGTGATTTTATTCCTCGTCCAGATGAGCGTCCACTAACTAAGTTTGAAGCTCGTGGCCACCGTTTAGGTCACGGTGTTTGGGATATTAAGTACAAGCGTACTAAGTAATTCAAAGCAGAGTGAATGAGCTCAGTCGCTGAGCTATTGTCCCTACACTTTGTAGTATTGATTAAAGCCAACATTGTTGTAATGTTGGCTTTTTTGTCCTTAGCTGATGAATAAATGGTGTGACACGCCAGCCCTACAAGAATAACAATACAGAAGTACACAAGCATGAAACCGACACAAGCTATTCTGGCGGAGATTCTAGAAGAAGTTCGCCCTTTAATTGGCCAAGGGAAAGTGGCTGATTACATTCCGGCTCTGGCCAAAGTCTCGAATCAAAAGCTTGCTATTGCCGTTTACACCAATGAAGGTGAAGTGATTCAAGCGGGAGACGCGGAAGAAGCGTTTTCTATTCAATCTATCTCTAAAGCACTGAGCTTGACCTTAGCCATGGTGCTTTATAAGCCAGAAGAAATTTGGCAGCGTGTAGGCAAAGAACCATCGGGGCAAGCGTTCAACTCAATGATTCAGCTTGAGATGGAGCAAGGCATTCCGCGTAACCCGTTTATTAATGCGGGAGCCATTGTGGTTTCTGACTTATTGCACAGTCGCCTCTCTGCACCAAGACAACGCTTATTAGAATTTGTACGTCAGCTTTCTGGTGATACGCATATTGTCTACGACAAGGTCGTTGCGGCTTCAGAAATGATGCACAGTGATCGAAATGCGGCGATTGCTTACTTGATGAGAGCGTTTGGTAACTTCGACAATGAAGTGATTCCGGTATTGAACAACTACTTCCATGCTTGTGCGCTGAAAATGACCTGCGTTGACTTGGCGAAGACCTTTAGCTATCTGGCGAACAAAGGTACCTCTGTGCAGACTCAAAAGCAGGTGATTACGCCAACCCAAACAAAACAGTTAAATGCGTTACTGGCGACTTGTGGCCTCTACGATGGGGCAGGGGAATTTGCATATCGCGTTGGCATGCCGGGTAAATCTGGAGTAGGCGGAGGTATTATCGCTATTGTACCGGGTGAGATGACGATTGCGGTGTGGTCTCCAGAGCTTGATCCCTCTGGTAACTCATTGGCTGGTACTAAAGCTCTCGAGCTGCTTTCAGAGCGTATTGGTCGCTCGATTTTTTAGAAGAAAGATGCGAGATGCGAGTACGGACTTCGTCCTATAGAGCACTTCGCTTCGAGAAGGTTCTTACAATAAAAAGGGTTGACCCTAAAGCCAACCCTTCCATCATTTTTCTCGAATCTCGAATCTCGAATCTCGAATCTCGAATCTCGAATCTCGAATCTCGAATCTCGAATCTCGAATCTCGAATCTCGAATCTCGAATTACTCGTCTTCTTCCGCCATAAACGCTTCCAACAAATCGTTTAGGAATAACTTTCCTTTTTCGGTGATCTGCCAGTGCGTCTCTGTCTCTTGCAGATAGCCTAAGCCTACAGCCCAATCTATGGTCTCTTGAACGGCTTCAAAACCCAAACCAGTGGTATCTAAGAAGTCTTGTTTCGGACATGCTTCCATTAAGCGGAAACGGTTCATAAAGAATTCGAATGGTCTATCTTCATTAGCAACCTCAAACTCATCCGAAAGATAAGGCTTCGCGAGGTTCTGGTACGCTGCAAGATAGCCTCTAGGATGTTTAACCTTAGTGGTACGTACGATTCTTCCATCGTTAAAGCTCAGCTTACCGTGAGAGCCACAACCAATGCCGAGGTAGTCACCAAAGCGCCAGTAGTTGAGGTTGTGCTGACACTGGAATCCGGGCTTACTGTAGCCTGAGATCTCGTATTGCACATAACCGGCTTCCGCAAGCTTCTTATGCCCCAGTTCAAAGATATCCCAAAGGTCATCATCGTCTGGCAGCGTAGGTGGCTTGTAGTAGAACATGGTGTTTGGTTCTATGGTCAGCTGATACCAAGATAGATGCGGCGGATCGAGTTCAATCGCCTTATCAAGATCCGCTAGCGCCTGTTCAATGCTTTGATCCGGTAAACCATGCATAAGATCGAGATTAAAGCTGTTTAGACCGATCTTATGTGCAAGGTGCGCAGCGTTGACTGCTTCATCTTGGCCATGAATACGCCCTAGTCGTTCTAACTTTTCTTGCTCAAAGCTTTGAACGCCGACGGAAATGCGCGTGACGCCAGCCTCTCGGTAACCCGCAAAGCGTTCAGCTTCGATAGTGCCAGGGTTTGCCTCCATGGTGATCTCAATATCAGCTTTAAAAGGGATGCGTTGTTCAACCCCTTTAAGTATTCTTTCGATACCTTGAGGTGAGAATAAGCTAGGTGTTCCACCACCAATGAAAATTGAGTGCAGAGGTCTCGGTGACTGATTGAGGTGATACCTTTCAATATCAGTATCAAGATCCTCAAGCAGAGCATCGATATACTCGTTCTCCGGTATATCGGCTTTAAGAGCGTGCGAGTTAAAGTCGCAATATGGGCACTTCTGTACACACCATGGGATGTGTACATACAGACTAAGTGCTGGTGGAATCAATGTGGTTTGACTCATTACTGAGCTTGCTCTTTCAGCGTTTTGAATAGAGTAGCCAACGCTTTACCACGGTGAGAGAGCTGTTTTTTGCGTGTTGGTTCAAGTTCCGCTGATGCGCAGTTATCTTCAGGTACGAAGAAGATTGGGTCGTAACCGAAACCATTATCACCATGCGCTTCCGTTAGGATGCGACCTTCCCACTTACCATGACAAACGATAGGCGTTGGATCGTTCTCATGACGCATCAATACCAATACGCAGTGGAAACGAGCTGTACGTTCGGCTTCTGGCACACCTTCCATCGCCTTTAGAAGCTTCTCTAGGTTTTCTTGGTCTGATGCGTCTTCACCAGCGTAGCGTGCCGAGTAGATGCCCGGCGCACCTTTTAGGTAATCAACTTCTAGACCTGAGTCATCCGCAATGGCTGCAAGCCCTGTTTCTTTGGCGGCATGACGCGCTTTGATGATCGCATTTTCGATGAAAGTAGTTCCGGTTTCTGCAACTTCAGACACGTTGAATTCGCTTTGTGCGAGAACTTCAAAGCCGAAGTCAGACAGAAGATCTGCCATCTCGCGAACTTTGCCTTGATTGCCTGTAGCTAGAACGATCTTATTCATTGGGGTAACTCTAAATTGAAATAGTGGAAGTGAAGAGATTACTCTTCAACATAAAACTTTTGGGTAAAACGAAGCGGACCTGCGCCTTTGAGGCCAGAGTTTACATCGATATCAAACGTGATGTTCTCTTCGTGTGTGATTGGAAACTCTGCGAGATAGTAAATCGCATCGCCTTCTTTGATCTCACGAAACTCTAGAGTTCGAGTATTGCCGACTAAGTTTCTTGCCGTTCCAGAGATTTTAGCAGTCGTAGCGGGTTTGCCTAGTGCAGAGGTATCTAGAATGCTGATGTTTAGGATAGCTGAGTAGCCATTTCGTTTTAACTGGTACTGTTTAGCAACCTGAGCGGTTAGGAATGTTGAGTTGAATGCAGAGTAATGCACCTCAACATCTTTGATGTTTTTGAACTGGCCTGCCCACGTTGGCAGAGCAATCAAGCTTGTAAGTAGTGCTGTAATCCATAAACGCATAGTGACTCCAATAAATAGCAAAAAGCCATCACAAGATGGCTTTAATTTCGTTTGGTATTTGGCTAGGAGAACATATTCGAACTTGTTTATGTCTTCCTAGCTCGCCCTTTTCGATCTTAACCAGCCCTTTCGCGACTTTAAATTGCTTCGACAGATACTTGGCTAAATGGGCATTGGCTTTGCCATCAACAGGCGGTGCTGTGATGGCGATTTTTAACTCTTCACCGTGCAAGCCGATGATTTTGTCTCGACTTGCCTTGGGTTGGATGTAGAGCCGCAGAAGAATGTCGTCTTCCTCTCTCCAGACGGCTACTGACATTATAGTTGGAACCAGATAGGGCCAACTAGGTCACCCATCAAGAAGTTAGCAAACTGCAGCACAATAAACAGAACCAGTACACTTAGGTCGAAACCGCCCATGTCAGGAAGAATTCGGCGGATTGGGATTAGCATAGGCTCTGTTAGTTGATGAAACACATATTCAATTGGGCTACGGCCTTGGCTAACCCAGCTCAGGATTGCGCGAATCAGTAGTACCCAGAACAGCAAACCACCCGCCGCTTTCAGCAATGACAGCGCCCCAAATATTAGGAAGCTGATATCAAATACGGCCGCACCACCTGAGATGATCAGATTCAGCGCTACAAACTTAAGTACACAAAGTGCGTAGGCAAATAACACCGTCGCCATATCGATGCTACCGATAGACGGAATGACACGACGCAGCGGCGCAACAACTGGCTGAGTGGCTTTTACGATGAATTGTGAGAATGGGTTGTAGAAATCGGCGCGTGATGCTTGTAACCAAATACGTAAGATCACCACCATGATATAGAGATCAAAAACGGTCGAGATCAAGAAGCTCATCGAGTTCATATAGGTTCCTTTTTCGGAGTAATTCATAGCGATCCAGTGATCGCTATGCTGTTCTTAAAATAGTTTTTCCATCTCTTCAGCTCTTGCAACCGCAGCTTGCATCGCTTTGGCCACAATCTCTGATAGGTGATTTTCATTAAAGGTGCGCAAAGCTTCTGCTGTCGTTCCACCTTTAGATGTGACTTGTTCACGCAATGTAGAAAGCTCAGTGTCTGGGTTTGCTACCACCATCTCTGCTGCACCGAGTGCGGATTGCTGAACTAATTGGCGTGCAGTTTCAGGTGCAAAGCCTTGCTTGGTGGCTTCTGCTTGCATCGCTTCCATAAATAGGAAGAAGTAAGCTGGAGCACTACCCGCGGCAGCAATGATATTGTTAATTCCAGACTCTTGCTCAACCCAAGTGACTTTGCCGACTGCCTGCATAAGCTGCGCAGCAAAGGTTTTATCGTCTTCAGTGGCTTTAGCATTGGCAAACAAACCGCTCATGCCTTTACCGACGAGCGATGGCGTGTTTGGCATTACTCGAACAAGGCTTAACGAAGAGTCTAGCATTTCATCAAATCGAGCTGCGTTGATGCCCGCCGCAATGGAGATAACAAGCTTGTTGCTAAAATCGACCTGCTGCAGTGGCTTACACGCTTCTTCCATCATTTGTGGCTTTACAGAGAGTACCACTACGTCAGCCTGCGTGGCTGCGTCGATATTGTTACTGGTTGTATTGATACCGTAATCTTTTTCCAGTGGCACTCTGCGCGTTTCTGATGGTGCTGTTGCGGTAATCTTATCGGCTGGGTAACCACTCGCGACTAAACCAGCCACGATAGAACGTACCATGTTGCCTGCGCCGATAAAGGCGATGTTCTTATGTTCCATATATGCAATCCTGAGCTTCATCACCAGTTGAACGCTGATGAGATAAAACGATTAATTCTATTTTGCGTAGTTACGTGCACCAAATATTGCTGTACCGATACGTACCATGGTGCTTCCTGCTTCAACTGCTGCTTCCATATCTCCACTCATTCCCATGGAGAGCGTATCAATGTTGTCATACTTTGAGCTCAGTTTCTGCTGCAAGCTTGATAGCTGGTTAAATGCAGCAAGCTGTGACTCATAATCTGACACGTTAGCAGGAATTGACATCAACCCTCTTAAAGTGAGGTTTGGAAGTGATGAAATCAACTCTGCGAGTGCAAAAACTGATTCTTCATCGGTGCCTGATTTTGAATCTTCACCACTGGTATTAACCTGAATCAGTACTTGTAGTGGTTCTAGATTAGCAGGACGTTGATCGTTTAAGCGTTGGGCAATCTTATCGCGCTCAATGGAGTGCACCCACTGGAAGTTTTCTGCAATTGGTCGCGTTTTATTAGATTGAATTGGTCCAATAAAATGCCACTCTAAATTAAGGTTAGAATGTTGTTCTGAAAAGTGTTTTACTTTATCGACACCTTCTTGAACGTAGTTTTCACCAAAGGCAACCTGTCCACCGAGTGCCGCTTCAAGGATCGCGTCATTCGGTTTTGTTTTACTAACGGCTAAAAGTTGCACCGACTCTGGAGTTCGGCCACATTTTTTCTCTGCAGTTCGAATCTGCGAGGTGATTTGCTCGATATTTTGTTGAATACTACTCATAGCTGACTTTACTTAAGGGAAAATAAATGGATATCACTGAGTTACTGGATTTTAGTGTAAAGCATAACGCGTCAGATCTACATCTTTCTGCGGGTGTATCTCCAATGGTACGTATAGATGGTGAAGTTAGGAAGCTTGGAATACCGGCTTTGAGTCATGCTGATGTTCATCGTTTGGTTTTTGAGATCATGAACGATTCACAGCGCAGTGAGTTCGAAGAGAAGCTAGAAGTCGATTTTTCATTTGAGCTACCGAATGTTGGTCGCTTTCGTGTGAATGCGTTTAACCAATCGCGCGGTTGTTCTGCGGTATTTCGAACCATCCCTGTTGAAATCCCAACACTGGAGCAGTTAGGCGCTCCTGATATCTTTGAAAAGATCGCTAATTTTGAGAAAGGCTTGGTGTTAGTTACAGGTCCAACGGGGTCGGGTAAGTCAACGACACTGGCGGCGATGGTTGATTATGTAAACCGTAACTACAACAAACACATCCTTACCATTGAAGACCCTATCGAATTTGTTCACACCAACAACAAGTGTCTTGTGAACCAGCGTGAAGTTCATCGTGATACTCACAGCTTTAAAGCGGCTCTTCGAAGCGCCCTACGTGAAGACCCAGATGTTATCTTGGTCGGCGAGCTGCGTGACCAAGAGACCATCAGCTTAGCGTTGACCGCAGCCGAAACTGGTCACCTAGTTTTTGGCACGCTGCATACGAGCTCTGCGGCTAAAACCATTGACCGTATTATTGATGTCTTCCCTGGCAGCGATAAGGACATGGTGCGCTCTATGCTTTCTGAATCTTTACGCTCGGTGATTGCTCAGAAGTTATTGAAGCGAGTAGGCGGTGGGCGTGTCGCTTGTCATGAAATCATGATGGCAACGCCAGCAATCCGTAACTTGATTCGTGAGGACAAAGTCGCTCAGATGTACTCGATCATTCAAACAGGTGCTGCACACGGCATGCAGACCATGGAGCAAAACGCGAAACAGTTGATTGCTCAGGGAGTGGTTGACTCAGAAGAGGTCCAAAAGAAAATTGAAATCGAAACAGCGCTGTTTTAGTCAAGGGTATCGAACATGGAATTAAATCAGATCCTCGAAGGCATGCTGTCACAAAAAGCGTCCGATCTTTATATTACGGTTGATGCACCTGTGCTGTTTCGTGTCGATGGTGAGTTGCGCCCGCAAGGTGAAGTGCTCAACGCGATTCAAGTGTCACAGCTTCTTGATGCAATGATGGATCAAGAACGACGTGACGAGTACCGTCAAACGCGCGAGGCAAACTTTGCTATTGTTCGAGACAGTGGTCGCTTTCGTGTCAGTGCTTTCTTTCAAAGAGAGCTACCAGGAGCCGTGATTCGTCGCATTGAAACGAATATTCCAACCTTTGAGCAATTAAAGCTCCCTGATGTTCTGCAAGATCTCTCCATCGCTAAACGCGGTCTTGTGCTGGTGGTTGGTGCAACAGGCTCTGGTAAGTCGACGTCTATGGCAGCAATGACAGGCTACCGTAATAGCAATCGCTCTGGTCATATCCTCACGGTAGAAGACCCAATTGAGTTTGTGCATGAGCATAAGAAGTGCATTGTCACCCAGCGTGAGGTGGGCTTAGATACTGAAAGCTATGAGGTGGCACTGAAGAACTCGTTACGTCAAGCGCCAGATATGATCTTGATTGGTGAAATTCGAAGCCGTGAAACCATGGAATACGCGATGACCTTTGCTGAAACGGGTCATCTTTGTATGGCCACATTGCACGCCAACAATGCTAACCAAGCGTTAGAACGTATTCTTCACTTGGTCCCTAAAGAGCAAAAAGAGCAGTTCTTGTTCGACCTGTCGATGAACCTACGGGGTGTCGTCGCTCAGCAGTTAATTCGTGATAAAAATGGCAGTGGTCGTCATGGTGTGTTTGAGATCTTACTCAACAGCCCACGTGTATCTGATCTGATTCGTCGTGGTGATTTGCATGAGCTCAAAGCAACGATGGCCAAATCAAAAGAGATCGGCATGCAGACTTTTGACCAAGCTTTATATGACTTAGTCGTAGCAGGGAAAATCAGTGAAGAGGATGCATTCCACAGTGCTGATTCTGCAAACGACCTACGCTTGATGCTGAAAACTCAGCGTGGTGACGATGACTACGGCAGCGGATCCTTGGCTGGTGTTAAGATTGATATGGGATAAATAACAAAAGCCCTGAACGAGTCCAGGGCTTTATAATCCTTTCACTTGAGAAAACTTAGTTGTGCAAAGAGCTGCGGTTGTCAGAGGAATAGCCTCTCTCTTTCTCAAGCTTTATTTTTTCAGGGTACTGATTACCGCTGTAGCCTGCTGAGCTAGTTAATGAGCTGCAAGCAGAGATTGTTAGAGCGGCAAAGACAACGAGAAAAATCTTCATATGAACTCCCACTTTGACTATGAATAGCACCAGTACTACGTCATGAGTTAAGAGTGAGATCATAAAAAGGTCGAATTATCGACCACTTAATTTTTACTAAGAATATTGTGCTTCAAACCAGCTTTCTAGAATGACGACAGCAGACTGGTTATCGACATTTCCCTTACTCAGCGCCTTATAGCCGCCCATATCAAACAGCTCCGAGCGAGCCTCAGCCGTAGAAAGTCTTTCATCATGTAATTCAACATCGACCCCAAAACGGCCCTTGAGGCGGTTAGCAAATTTCTTTGCTCGTGGGGTAATGGTCTCTAGTTCTTTACCATGAAGGTCGGTCGGGTACCCAACAACAATCAGGTTAGGTTGCCACTCTTTAATCTGCTTTTCGATATCGTCCCAGTTTGGGATGCCATCTTTTGCTTTGAAGGCTTTTAGTGGGCTGGCTGTCCCAGTAATTTCTTGACCAATAGCGCTACCGATACTTTTTGTACCGTAATCGAATGCCATAATTGTACGTGACATAGTGTTTCCAAATTGATGAGATGGATAAAGGTTATGCGTGACCAGATTCAGCAGACAGTTGTGCTGCGTTGATACCGAGCATCTGTACGGCAACCTTCCAACGTTCTGCGATAGGGGTGTCAAAAATGACTTTAGGATCGGCCTCAACGGTAAGCCAAGAGTTTTCTGTCAGTTCAGTCTCTAGCTGCCCCGGTTCCCAACCAGCATAACCTAAAGCGACAAGGTAATGTTGAGGTTCATCTTCAGTGCCCAGAACCGTCAGAATATCGCGTGATGTTGTGACAGATAGCTGATCCGTCATGCTGATACTGGATTGGTAATTGCCGCTGGGCTTATGCAGGATAAAGCCTCTATCTTCGGCAACTGGGCCGCCACTTAAGACGGGTTTGTCTAAGCTAGCTTGGTTCAACTTAGGCTGAGTTGCGTCGATTTCAACTTGCTTGAGCATATTGCCTACAGTGACATTAATAGGGGCGTTAATCATCAACCCCATCGCGCCTTCGTCGTTGTGTTCACAAAGGTAGATCACTGAGTTTTGGAAGTAAGGATCTTTCATTCCAGGCATTGCGACCAGAAAATGGTTAGTGAGATTCATAGTACCTCCTGCTCTAAAGGGAAACGGAGCGGCTTGGTCGCCGCTCTCATGCTAACTCTGTCAGCTAATATTATTGTCTAATTATTAGCTTAGGTTATTTTGCGCTAATGCGGCGCTCAATCGCATCCATTAGCTTACCTGTGATTGAGATATCGAAGGCACCTTCAATTTCGCGAATACAGGTAGGGCTGGTTACGTTGATCTCTGTTAGCTTATCACCAATCACATCAAGGCCAACAAAAATAAGACCTTTCTCTTTCAGAGTTGGAGCGACGGCTTTAGCAATTTCCCAGTCGGTTTCGCTAAGAGGACGAGCTTCACCGGTACCGCCAGCAGCTAGGTTACCGCGAGTTTCGCCCTTCGCTGGGATACGTGCTAAGCAGTAAGGCATCGGCTCGCCATCAACCACAAGAATGCGCTTATCACCATTGCTGATGTCTGGAACGAAAGTTTGCGCCATTGCGTAGTTTTGACCGTGGTTAGTCAGCGTCTCGATGATCACTGAGACGTTTGGATCACCTTCTTTAACGCGGAAGATCGACGCACCACCCATACCATCAAGAGGCTTAAGGATCACATCGCCATGTTTCTCACGGAACTCTTTAATCTTTTCTGCTTTGCGCGTTACGATCGTCGTTGGAGTTAGCTCTGGGAACCATGCTGTGAATAGTTTTTCGTTACAGTCACGAAGGCTTTGCGGTTTGTTTACAATGAGTGCACCGTTTTCTTCGGCACGCTCGAGAATGTAAGTTGCGTAGATGTATTCTGTATCAAACGGAGGATCCTTACGCATTAGAACCGCATCTAAATCAGACAAAGCGATCGTTTGTTCTGATTTGAACTCATACCAGCCGTTTGGATCTTCTTTTAGCTCAACGACTTTTGTATCTGCAATTGCGACGCCTTGATCGAGGTGAAGATCATTCATCTCCATGTAGTGGATTTCGTAGCCGCGGCGTTGCGCTTCAAGCATCATGGCAAAGCTAGAGTCTTTTTTGATGTTGATGGACGAGATTGGGTCCATCACAATACCGAGTTTGATCATTATTTTTCTCCGTTTAACCAAGATCGCCGAAACGAACTTGTAAAGCTGTAATTGCAGTTAGAGCCGCTGTCTCTGTACGCAGTACGCGCGGACCGAGTAGCGTCTCTTCAAATTTGTATTCTTCTGTCATGCTGATCTCTTCAGCTGACAATCCACCCTCTGGGCCAATGAGTAGGCGAACCTTGTTGATAGGCTCTGGCAATGTGTTAATTGAGTACTTTGCTCTAGGGTGCAGATTCAGCTTAAGCGCTTCGCTTGGCTCACTACACCACTCTTCAAGCTGCATGATTGGGCGGATTACTGGTACGGTATTGCGCCCACACTGTTCGCAGGCTGCAATCGCAATCTTCTGCCATTGCGCCAGCTTTTTCTCGAAGCGTTTTGCATCAAGCTTCACACCACATCGTTCAGAGATAAGTGGGGTAATGGTGTTGACGCCAAGCTCAACCGATTTTTGGATGGTGAACTCCATCTTATCGCCGCGAGAGATAACTTGACCAAGATGCAGGTCGAGTGGTGACTCACTGCTACGCTCGACACGCTCTGTCACGTTAACCGTCACATTCTTCTTCGAGACTTCGGTGATTTCAGCCGGAAACTCAGCGCCGCTGCCGTCAAAAAGTAGAACTTCTTGACCCTCTTTCATGCGCAATACTCGTCCAACATGCCCCGCAGCATCCTCGCCAAGTGCAAGAGAACCTAATTGATGAATGGGTTCAGGGTGGTGAATTCGAGGGATTCTCATGTTGGTTGACCTGTAAATAGTTTATCTGGGGTTTAGTATCTCAGCCTAACATGGATGCGCAATGAAGAAAAAACAAGGGTGATACCAGAGTTTCAAGGCAATATGAAATTCTGGTGTCTAGAACAAAGATTAAAACAGGTGAGTAGGGTTACTTACAGCTCTCGTAAACGAACGGGTTATGGTTGCCTTGAATGCGGAAAATGCGTTCGTCGCGAGTACACTCCCACTCATCGACGGGGAATTGCTTATTCCACGCCATCATCAAGTTAGTTTGTTGCTTAGAAAGTTTGAAACCGTATTCTTGGCTCATATAGAGGTAGGTACGAGCAATTGAACCTTTTGCTCTGTCTGGTGGCATAACCTTACGCTGCTTGAAGTTAACCTGCATCTCGCATTGCCCATAGCTCACCCCATCAGTGCCATTCCATTGACTGAAATTGTAGTTGGAGCGATCACCGTTCACTTCACCAATCGCAGGCGTTAGGTTATGAAGATCCGCCTCCATTGATTTGAAAACCTTGTCATTACGGGTGCAGTTCTTACGACCACCATTTTGCCAACACTGACGCTGGTGGCCGAATTGCCATGCAGGGACCACATGTTCCCATTCAATACGAGAAGCTCTTTTCTGCTGCTTTCTTACTTCGTAACCACAGCCCTCAAGCTCTGGAATCCCTTTCTTTTTGTCTTTCCAAGTAATGTCACAGCCACAATAGAAGGAAGTTGGGTGGTCTAGATAGATCTTTACGGCTTCTCGTTTTGCTTTAGAAAATGAGCTTGGGGGAGCGGCGAAAACGCTTTGGGTTACCAGTAGGCCAAATAGTATAGAAAGGCAAAAAGACACCGATAGGCCAAATGCTTTTGAAGGTGGTTTTTTCATATAAAAAGACTGATAAAAGTATGATAATTATCAGTCTAGCACTCAAATGACACTTTTCTCTATTACATTTTATCTCAGCGTTTATTACGCCTAGCTGAGCTGTGTACCAGTGAAAGTTAAAAGCTGTTTGCATTGCTGACAGCGGTAGCTAGCTTGACTTCGTTGCACTTTATTGTGGCGACGGATGGTTAAAGGATAGAGAGTACAGTCACAACGATATTCGAACGTTTTGCCTTGTACTGAAGCGATTGAAAAGCTGTGTGTGGTCTTTGCTGGTACCTTGAATACCTGCTCCATAACGAACTTCCACTCTTTCCCATGTGGCTTTACACGGCCAAAGACTTGATGAGTGACTAGATGGGCGATCTCGTGAGGAATCACTTCATCAATGAAAGCGTCAGGGTTTTCATTGAACAGCACTGAGTTGAGGCGTATTTCGTTGAGTTGTAAGTAGGCTTTGCCGGCAGCCTTACCGCGCACTTGATAGGTCAGCTTTGGTATTGGAAATTGGCGAGAGAAGTGTGAGTTTGCGGTGTGAATACACTCAGCCAATTTCTTGTTGGCACGGTGATGCAATGGACTGTAAGACGACAAAGATGAAACTCCAAACAAAAGACCTTAGCTCGATGCTAAGGTCTTATCCTATCATTGCTCCTGATTGAGGTCAGGCATTACATGTGATGCTTTTTCTTGATGGTCTCATGATAAGCGTGCCACGTACCGTAGCCGAGTAGCGGCATAGTCACGATCATACCCACGCCATAAGTGGCAAACCCAATCAAGATACCGCCACAAATGATGGCAGCCCAGACTACCATGGCGGGTAGGTTAGATTTCACCGCGTTAAAACTAGTGAATATCGCACTCATTACGTCAACTCGACGCTCCATCATTAATGGGATTGAAAAGGCCGAGATGCTGAAAATAAGACTAGCAATCACAAAGCCTACTACTGACCCCGTGATTAAGAATGGTGCAAACTCAGTTAGCGGTGCGCCCTGAACCGATGGGTAGAGCGCATGTAGCAGTGCAGCGATTCTCATCCAGAAAATCATAGCCACCATTAATACAATGGCAAATGCCCATTGGTGTGTAGAGTTGCGTGTGATGGCCTTCATCGAATGGAATAGGCTAGCGTTGTGTCCCTTTTCTCTTTCCCAGCTAGCATCGTATAAGCCGAGCGCCAAGAATGGACCGATTAGCATGTAGACAATTAAGCTTGGCATCACCACTAGATGCGTGCCTTGCCATTGAACAAGCTGAACAATTGCAACGGCAGCGGCCATAAAACATAAGCCATAAAACGCGCTGATCATCGGCATACGTACTAGGTCGTGCAGTGCGAGCGACAGCCAATGAAAAGGAGCGGAAATACTGACTTGGTTACATGGAATAGTGCGAGCGTATTCACTGTCACTCACTCTATTCTTGTCTTTTTTAAAGTCGGATGGATTTGCGGTACGAGGCATAACTTCCCCTTAGTTAAAATAACGTCCTAGATTCAACCTTGTGTTTCCTCACTGCGGATGGCAGCGAGTCATCTTGGTCGAGTTGTTATTGAAATAGCATGTCCTAGAGAGTTGTCTCGTGTTTCCTAACGGGGTGTAACCTAACCAGTTGTTGCACCAAATGTGAGCTTGATCGCCTAGGAGTACTTTAACTATTGTCACTACTATCAAAAAACACAAATTATCCAGGGTGTTTTTGAGTGGGGGTTAAGCAGAGAAGTTGATGAAATAAGGCGGGTGATTTGAGGTAACTGTATAAAAATAAAGCCCTTACTAAAGAGTAAGGGCTTTTGGAAATTTTTTACGTGGTGCTAAATTATTTTAGACCAGCGAAGTCAGCTAAGATTGCTGCTTTATCTGTTGCTTCCCATGGGAACTCTTCACGACCAAAGTGACCGTATGCTGCAGTCTGCTTGTAGATTGGTTGAAGAAGGTTCAGCATCTCTTGAAGACCGTATGGACGTAGGTCGAAGTTTTGACGAACGGCTTCAATAATGATGTCGTGAGATACTTTTTCAGTACCGAAAGTCTCCACCATGATAGACGTTGGATCAGCAACACCGATAGCGTAAGACAGTTGGATTTCACAACGATCAGCCATGCCAGCTGCAACGATGTTCTTCGCAACGTAACGAGCTGCGTAAGCTGCAGAACGGTCAACCTTTGATGGATCTTTACCAGAGAATGCACCGCCACCGTGACGAGCTGCGCCGCCGTAGGTATCAACGATGATCTTACGACCTGTTAGACCACAGTCACCCATTGGACCACCGATTACAAAACGGCCTGTTGGGTTGATGAAGAAGTTAGTGTCTTTGTTGATCCACTCAGAAGGCAGTACTGGCTTGATGATCTCTTCCATTACTGCTTCACGTAGATCCGGTGTTGTTACTGAATCACAGTGTTGAGTTGAAAGAACAACAGCGTCGATACCAACGATCTTGCCTTGGTCGTACTGGAAAGTAACTTGTGATTTCGCATCTGGACGAAGGAAGTCTAGTTTACCGCTCTTACGAACTTCAGCTTGCTTCTTAACAAGTAGGTGAGAGTAAGTAATTGGAGCTGGCATTAGGATTTCAGTTTCGTTTGTTGCGTAACCAAACATGATACCTTGGTCGCCTGCGCCTTGCTCTTTAGGGTCTGCTTTATCAACACCTTGGTTGATGTCTGGAGACTGCTTACCAATTGTGTTTAGTACTGCACAAGAGTCAGCATCAAAGCCCATGTCAGAATGAACGTAACCAATTTCACGAACTGTTTCACGAGTGATCTCTTCGATATCAACCCATGCAGACGTTGTTACTTCACCGCCAACCATAACCATGCCCGTTTTCACGTATGTCTCACAAGCAACACGTGCTTTTGGATCCTGTTCTAAGATGGCATCAAGAACAGCATCAGAGATTTGGTCTGCAATTTTATCTGGATGGCCTTCTGAAACAGATTCAGAAGTGAAAAGGTGCTTAGCCATGAGAGCTCCACTTTTAGTATTAGGTGCAAAGTTTCTATCTGCGTCGCAGAGGCTGCGCCGAGATTAAATTCAATAATTTCTGTAGGTGTTTCTACATCTAGACGTCTATTCTAAATTCCAACGGTCGAATTACAAGCTCTTTTTTATGATATGTCATAACCAAACGATTGCTTTCTCATTTGTGCCAGCCCGTTAAAAACGAGGGAAATGTTGCAAAAGTGCGAAAACTGACATTGAAAACCTCAGTAAAACGTTTGCAGTCGCCATGGCCGTTTGAGAGAATAACCGCGCTAATAACTAGCAATTATTTCTCATTTTTCAAATCGCTTATGCACTCAGGAGCAGACATGCCTTCTCGTAAAGATCTCGCAAATGCAATCCGCGCACTTAGTATGGACGGTGTTCAACAAGCTAATTCAGGCCACCCAGGCGCACCTATGGGTATGGCTGACATCGCTGAAGTTCTTTGGCGTGGTCACTTGAACCACAACCCAGCAAATCCAGAGTGGGCAGACCGCGACCGTTTTGTATTGTCAAACGGCCACGGCTCAATGCTGATTTACTCTCTGCTTCACCTAAGCGGTTATGAGCTATCTATCGAAGATCTTAAGAACTTCCGTCAATTGCACTCTAAGACTCCAGGTCACCCAGAGTACGGTTACGCACCGGGTATCGAAACAACGACTGGCCCTCTAGGCCAAGGCATCACTAACGCAGTTGGTATGGCGATGGCTGAGAAAGCACTGGCTGCGCAGTTCAACAAAGAAGGCCACGACATCGTTGACCACTTCACTTATGCATTCATGGGTGATGGCTGTCTGATGGAAGGTATCTCTCACGAAGCATGTTCTCTAGCAGGTACGCTAGGTCTTGGTAAGCTTATCGCTTTCTGGGATGACAACGGCATCTCTATCGACGGTGAAGTTGAAGGTTGGTTCTCGGACGACACGCCTAAGCGTTTTGAAGCATACGGCTGGCACGTAATCCCTGCTGTAGATGGCCACGATCTAGAAGCGATCAACGCAGCTATCGTTGCAGCGAAAGCAGATCCACGCCCTACGCTCATCTGTACTAAAACTATCATCGGTTTTGGTTCTCCAAACAAGTCTGGTTCTCACGACTGTCACGGTGCACCACTAGGTCATGACGAAATCGCAGCGACCAAAGAAGCTCTAGGCTGGGCTCACGGTCCATTTGAAGTTCCTGCAGACATCTACGCTGAATGGGATGCAAAAGAAGCGGGCGCTGAGAAAGAAGCAGCTTGGAACGCGAAGTTTGAAGCATATGCAGCGGCTTACCCTGCAGAAGCTGCAGAGCTTAAGCGTCGTCTAAATGGCGAACTACCAGCTGAGTGGGAAGAGAAAGCAAACGCAATCATTGCTGATCTTCAAGCAAACCCTGCTGACATCGCATCACGTAAAGCGTCTCAAAATGCACTAGAAGCGTTTGGTCAAATGCTACCAGAATTCATGGGTGGCTCTGCTGATCTAGCACCTTCTAACCTAACTATGTGGTCTGGTTCTAAGTCTCTTGAAGCGAATGACTTCTCTGGTAACTACATTCACTACGGTGTTCGTGAATTTGGTATGACAGCGATCATGAACGGTATCGCTCTGCACGGTGGTTTCGTTCCTTACGGCGCAACATTCCTAATGTTCATGGAGTACGCACGTAATGCGATGCGTATGGCTGCTCTGATGAAAGTTCAGAACATCCAAGTTTACACGCACGACTCTATCGGTCTTGGCGAAGACGGCCCAACTCACCAACCAGTTGAGCAAATGGCTTCTCTACGTCTGACTCCAAACATGAGCACATGGCGTCCATGTGACCAGGTTGAGTCTGCAGTGGCTTGGAAACTAGCGATTGAGCGTAAAGATGCACCAACATCTCTAATCTTCTCTCGTCAAAACCTTGCACAGCAACCACGTGATGCAGAGCAGGTTGCTAACATCGCGAAAGGTGCTTACATCCTGAAAGATTGCGAAGGCAAGCCAGAGCTTATCCTTATCGCAACAGGTTCTGAGGTTGAGCTAGCAGTAGAAGCAGCAGCACAGCTAACAGCAGAAGGTAAGAAAGTACGCGTTGTTTCAATGCCATCAACAGATGCATTTGACAAGCAAGACGCAGCCTACCGTGAAGAAGTTCTACCATCAGACGTAACAGCACGTATCGCTATCGAAGCGGGTATTGCTGACTTCTGGTACAAGTATGTTGGCTTCGACGGTCGCATCATCGGTATGACAACATTTGGTGAATCTGCGCCAGCGGGTGAACTGTTCAAGATGTTCGGCTTCACAACTGAAAACGTAGTAAGCACAGCTCAAGAGCTTCTAGCTTAATTTGAGTCTCTCACTGAAGCCTTGCTGCTGATGTGAAAATAGAAAACCGAGCTTTAATAGCTCGGTTTTTTTATTGAGTGCAACGAAAGTAGGTTACTCGAACTCATTTCCCCAGTTATCCCGCTCTTTGGTCCCACATACTTTACATGTCACGTAGCGATCCATGTTGTAGTAGTGACCACCATTGATAATGGAGTGGGCAAATAATTTCACTTTGCCTAGCCATGTTTTATCTACGTCATAATGGCTGGGTTGGCGAACAAGTATCTCACTGTGAGGTGTCTCTTGGTTGCACGTTTTACAAAAATGAGTCGCTGGATATCCAGACATAACCTTTCCCTTTGGTTGAAAAACGAGAGGAGAAACAGCCGCAGGTTTGACTAGCTCATTTTCACTATCAGTATATTGATAGCTTGTTATTGATGGTTGCTATCAATTATTTTTAGCGAGTTAGATCACTCAACTAATGCCTTTTAGGTAGGATTCAGTTATCATCTGTTGCACGAAATTTTGGTTAGATGTATGGAACTATGCTAAAAGTCGCAATCAACGGATTTGGAAGAATAGGGCGCAATGTTCTAAGAGCGCTGTATGAAAGTGGCAAAAGCCAACAAATCAAAGTCGTCGCAGTTAATGAGTTAGCACAACCTGATGCTATGGCTCATCTGCTTCAATACGACACCAGTCATGGCCGTTTCGGCAAAAGGATCTCAAACGATCAAGAGCATATTTATATTCATCATGACAGTGGTGAAATTGATACTGTTCGCATTCTCCATTTAGCTGAAATTGACCTGCTTCCTTGGCGCGATCTTGAAGTGGATATCGTGCTTGATTGTACCGGTGTGTATGGTTGCCGAGCCGATGGTCTCGCTCATATCGAAGCTGGCGCTAAAAAGGTACTGTTCTCACACCCAGGTGCGAACGACCTCGATAACACCATTATTTATGGCGTTAACCATGACACCATCAAAGCCAGTGACCGCATTGTTTCCAATGGTTCTTGTACCACAAACTGTATCGTACCTATCATCAAGGTTCTTGATGAGGCGTTTGGTATCGATTCTGGCACCATCACCACGATTCACTCGTCGATGAATGACCAACAAGTGATTGATGCTTACCATTCGGACTTACGTCGTACTCGTGCTGCGAGCCAATCAATTATTCCGGTTGATACCAAACTTCATAAAGGTATTGAGCGAATCTTTCCGAAATTTTCTAACAAGTTTGAAGCGATTTCTGTGCGAGTACCAACGGTTAACGTTACAGCAATGGATTTAAGTGTCACAATTAATACGAATGTGAAAGTTAATGACGTAAATCAAACCATTGTTAACGCATCTCAGTGTACATTACACAACATCGTTGACTATACTGAAGCGCCGCTCGTATCCATCGACTTTAATCACGATCCCCATAGCGCGATTGTGGATGGTACTCAAACCAGAGTGAGCAACGGCCACTTAGTAAAAATGCTAGTGTGGTGTGATAACGAATGGGGCTTTGCAAACCGAATGCTGGATACGGTACTTGCAATGCAAGCTTCTGAAGGCGAGAAGTAAGGCCCGGAAGCAAATATGCGGATTATTTATTTTTAAGCTTGAAATAAATGCCAAGTATCCACATATTATGACCAGTTGAAGAATTTATAGGCTTAGCAGGGTTGCTGAGTTTCCAAAACTTTATATTTATTTAAATTTGAGAGGACAAATCATGTCTGTGATCAAGATGACTGACCTGGAACTAGCAGGTAAACGCGTATTTATCCGTGCTGACCTAAACGTACCAGTAAAAGACGGTAAAGTAACTTCAGATGCTCGTATCCTTGCATCTCTACCAACTATCAAGCTTTGTCTAGAAGCTGGTGCAAAAGTAATGGTTACTTCACACCTTGGTCGCCCAACGGAAGGCGAGTACAACGAAGAGTTCTCTCTACAACCTGTAGTTAACTACCTAAACGACGCTCTAGAGTGTGACGTTAAACTAGCTAAAGATTACCTAAACGGCCTAGAGCTGAACGCTGGTGAGCTTGTTGTTCTAGAAAACGTTCGCTTTAACAAAGGCGAGAAGAAGAACGAAGAAGAACTGTCTAAGCAGTACGCATCTCTTTGTGACATCTTCGTAATGGATGCATTCGGTACGGCTCACCGTGCACAAGCATCTACTCACGGTGTTGGTACTCACGCTCCTGTAGCATGTGCTGGTCCTCTTCTTGCTGCTGAACTAGAAGCGCTAGGTAAAGCAATGGATAACCCAGAGCGTCCACTAGTTGCTATCGTTGGTGGTTCTAAAGTATCTACTAAACTGACTGTTCTTGAGTCTCTATCTAAAGTTGCTGACCAACTTGTTGTTGGTGGTGGTATCGCGAACACGTTCATCGCTGCTGAAGGCCACAACGTAGGCAAGTCTCTATACGAAGCAGACCTAGTTGAAACAGCTCAGAAGCTAATGAAAGAGTGTGCTATCCCAGTTGCAACTGACGTAGCATGTGCAAAAGCATTCGACGAAAACGCTGAAGCTGAAATCAAGCACGTTTCTGAAGTTGCAGACGACGACATGATCTTCGACCTAGGTCCAGAATCAACAGCGGCTCTAGCTGAAATCATCGGCAACGCTAAAACTATCCTTTGGAACGGCCCTGTAGGCGTATTCGAATTCAAGAACTTCGAAGCGGGTACAGCAGGTATCTCTAAAGCAATCGCTGAGTCTGCAGGTTTCTCTGTAGCAGGTGGTGGTGACACGCTAGCAGCTATCGACAAGTTCGGTATCAAAGCTGACGTTTCTTACATCTCTACTGGCGGCGGTGCTTTCCTTGAGTTTGTTGAAGGTAAAGTACTTCCAGCAGTTGCTATGCTAGAAGAGCGCGCTAAGGCGTAATGAATATGAAGGCGGGTGATTACACCCGCCTTTAACGTTTGCTGCACGTCACACTTTTTTGCTAGAATGGCATAAGTTGTGAGCAAACGTTTGCAAGTTTTTAAACTTAAGTTTTTTAATCTTAAAACGATAGAATAAATAGGACTATTTCCATGTCTAAGATCTTCGATTTTGTAAAACCTGGTGTAATTTCTGGCGATGACGTACAGAAAGTATTTGAAGTAGCAAAAGAAAACAAATTTGCTCTTCCAGCAGTAAACGTTGTTGGTACTGACTCTGTAAACGCAGTACTAGAAGCAGCTGCTAAAGTTAAGTCTCCAGTTGTTGTTCAGTTCTCTAACGGCGGTGCTGCTTTCTTCGCAGGTAAAGGCGTTAAACTTGAAGGTCAAGGCGCTCAAATCCTTGGTGCTGTAGCTGGTGCTAAATACGTACACGCTGTAGCTGAAGCTTACGGTGTTCCAGTTATCCTGCATACTGACCACGCGGCTAAGAAACTTCTTCCATGGATCGACGGTCTACTAGACGCTGGTGAAGAGTTCTTCGCTCAAACTGGTAAGCCTCTATTCTCTTCTCACATGCTAGACCTTTCTGAAGAGTCTCTAGAAGAGAACATCGAAACATGTGCTAAGTACCTAGAGCGCATGGCTAAAATGAACATGACAATCGAGATCGAACTTGGTTGTACTGGTGGTGAAGAAGACGGCGTTGATAACTCTGATATGGACGCATCTGAGCTTTACACTTCTCCAGAAGACGTTGCATACGCATACGAGAAACTAAGCGCTGTTAGCCCACGTTTCACTATCGCAGCATCTTTCGGTAACGTACACGGTGTATACAAGCCAGGTAACGTTGTTCTAACTCCAACTATCCTACGTGACTCTCAAGCATACTGTGCAGAGAAGTTCGGTATCGCACCTAACGCTCTAAACTTCGTATTCCACGGTGGTTCTGGTTCTACTGAAGCTGAAATCCAAGAGTCTATCGGCTACGGTGTTATCAAAATGAACATCGATACTGATACACAGTGGGCTACATGGGATGGTATCCGTGCATACGAAGCGGAAAACCGTGAGTTCCTACAAGGTCAAATTGGTAACCCAACTGGCGAAGATGCGCCAAACAAGAAGTACTACGATCCACGCGTATGGCTACGTGCTGGTCAAGCTTCTATGGTTACTCGTCTTGAGAAAGCATTCGCTGACCTTAACGCTGTAGACGTACTATAATTCTTTTGAATTAAGTACAGCTAACGTTTTGAAAACCCGCTCATTGAGCGGGTTTTTTTGTATGTGATAAAAACTTGTATGAATTATGTAAAAACTCTAGCGAATGGTGAATAAATTTCGTAGTCTTTTAAGTATCGGTATTTGTGTTTATGCGTAAGTTTCCTTTATTCAAAAGCTTACATAAATATGACTTTGCAATCTGTCAAAGATAGGATATCGTGCCGAAAAATTGGGTCTGACCCCGTTTTATAGAAAGGACCTGGTTACTCCCTTCGACTGAATGCTTATTGCGAGAGCTTCTTTATCTCTGCTTGGCGTTGGGTTTTTGTAGCTTAAGGCAGTTTAGCTTTTAGCATATTTTATAGAGGATGCTCGTTATGGCTGAAGAAATGGCAACAATTGAAACTCCAATTGTGGATACGTTGTCTCACGCAGAACAGTGGTTAACAAATAATTCTGACCTATTGATTCAATATGGTGTGAATATTATTTCTGCTCTTTTGATTCTGTTTATTGGTAACTTGATCGTAAAAGGTGTAGC
Organism: Vibrio fortis; assembly: GCF_024347475.1. Classification (NCBI taxonomy): domain Bacteria; kingdom Pseudomonadati; phylum Pseudomonadota; class Gammaproteobacteria; order Vibrionales; family Vibrionaceae; genus Vibrio; species Vibrio fortis. Next base: position 2,800,473 of record NZ_AP025487.1, on the reverse strand, counting down.
CAATAGCGTTTCTAAAGTTCTTCATAAGAAGAAAATGGACAAAGCCGTTATCGAATTTATTCATGGTCTTGTTCGTTACCTGTTATTCGTAATTGTTCTGATTGCCGCATTAGGTCGTGTGGGTGTTCAAACAGCTTCTGTCGTTGCAGTTATTGGTGCGGCAGGTCTAGCGATTGGTCTTGCACTTCAAGGCTCACTATCTAACTTTGCTGCGGGTGTACTGATTGTTGCGTTCCGTCCATTCAAGTCTGGCGACTACGTTGAGATTGGTGGTGTTGCAGGCTCTGTAGATTCTATTCAGATTTTCCAAACTGTACTGACAACACCAGATAATAAGATGGTTGTGGTACCAAACGGCAGCGTTATCGGTAGCCCAATCACTAACTACTCGCGTCATGCAACGCGCCGTGTTGATTTGATGATTGGTGTTTCTTATGGTGCTAACCTTCAACAGACAAAAGAGCTGTTGACTAAGATCTGTGAATCAGATGAGCGAGTATTGAAAGAGCCTGGTGTTCAAGTTGGTGTTCATACACTGGCGGACTCTTCAGTTAACTTCGTGGTTCGCCCATGGGTTAAGACAGCTGATTACTGGAGTGTTTACTTCGACCTTATGCAAGCAATCAAAGAAGGCTTGGATAAAGAAGGTATCGAGATCCCATTCCCACAAATGGATGTGCATCTCAATAAAGTTGAAGCATAACGTTTTAGCTTAGAGTATTAAAAAGGCGGATAACTCAGTTATCCGCCTTTGTCATTTTGAGCGAGCTGGTTATCTATTTACATTGACCAGTACTGCTCGATGAGTCCTTTGCTAAGTAAAATCGCGATAGTAAACATCATTGTCGCAACAGCAATATCGATGCCTTTCTTCACTTTTGGCTTTGATAGTGTTGGGCCTAATTTTGCTGCACCTAGCGAGAGCGAATAGAACCAAACAAACGACGCTAGAATTGTCCCTAAAGCAAACGAAAGGCGATCGTTTCCTTCAAACTGGCCACCAATCGAACCCAAGATAACCACAGTATCTAGATACAAGTGAGGGTTGAGTACGGTTACGGCTAATGCACCTAGGATAACGGTACGCTTGCCACGTGCCAGCACTTCTCCCTTCGATTCACTTTCTGTTTCTGCTTTAAATGCACTTTTTAAAGACAACAGACCATACACGCTCAAGAAAGCGATACCGCCCAGAGTGACTGATGTCAGTAGAATCTCATTTTGAGATAGGATCGCGCCGCCACCAAAAATACCGAGTGAGATAAACAGAGTATCCAAAAGGCTACAGATAGTTGCTGTCGTGAGGTGATGATTGCGCTTGATACCCTGATTTAAGACATAGGCATTTTGCGCTCCGATTGGAATAATCATGCTCGCACCTAATCCAAACCCTTGTAATAAAACCCAAAAACTCATTTTAACCTCCACGTAATCTGTTGAAACCTCAATTTACAGAGAAGATACGCTTAGATTTTAAATAAGTATAATTAATGATTTTAATATAATATTAGAGATGCTTATCAGGTGGTGAGTTTTGGGTTTAGAGGGAGTGAATAATGCGTGGATTAGATTATAAATGGTTGGAAGCCCTTGATTCTGTTGTGAATCAGCGGAGCTTTGAACGAGCAGCAGAGCATCTTTATATCTCTCAATCTGCGGTCTCACAGCGTATTAAGCAGCTCGAGAAATGGCTTGCGCAACCGGTATTGATTCGCGAGACACCACCGCGTCCAACGCCTACGGGAAAGAAACTACTTGGCCTGTATCGAAGAGTACGCCTGCTTGAGCATGAATTAGTGCCTGAGTTAATGAACGAAGAGAGTAACCAAGCGCTCTCAGTATCAATTGCAACCAATGCAGATAGCCTCGCAACTTGGCTATTGCCAGCACTGTCTGACGTGATGAAGACGCGACAAGTCGAATTAAATATGGCCATCCATGGCGAGTCTCGAACGATCGCTAAACTAAAAAATGGAGAGGTTGCCGGTGCGATCAGCCTTGAATCTCAAGCTCTTCCTGGTTGTAGAGCTGACTATTTAGGTCGAATGGATTACGTGTGTGTAGCCAGCCCTGCATTCTTTGAGCGGTACTTTGAAGATGGTGTGAATTATGAAACGTTGAAGAAAGCGCCAGCTGTCTCTTATGACCAATACGATGATCTACATAAGAAATTTCTTCACGAGCACTTTAATGTGCCAAGGGACGCGGTCATTAACCACACTGTGGGTAGCTCCGAAGCGTTTGTTCGTATCGCCATGTCCGGTGTCGCTTACTGTTTGATTCCGCGCTTACAGATCGTAGAGGAGTTAGAGTCCGGCTTATTGATTGATATTACACCGGGTTTTCTGCTTTCATATCGAATTTATTGGCACCACTGGCAACTAGAGAGTGGGGTGCTTAAAGAGATCTCACAGGCTATTTTGAGCTACGCTCATCAACACCTTCCTCAGTAAGCTGACAGTTTTTCCAGCGTAAAAGTTATGTAAGAAGTTCAATATCATGATTGGTATCGCCATAAATTACTCTATGATGAAAGGACATTTGCTTAGCATGGGTTTTCCTAATGAAGTTAGTTCCAAATATGTTAGCGACATCTCTTACTCTGACTGCGGCTCTGTCAGTTATCAGTTTCCCATCATTGGCTGAGGTAACCAGTTTTCCTCACCTTTCTACCACTGGTTATGGTGAAGTCGTAGCGAAGCCAGACATGGCCACTTTCTCAGTCAAGGTTGTTGAGTCAACCATGACAGCAGAACAAGCAAAAGGAACGGTGGATAGAGTCGTTGCTGCTTTTCTGAATAAGCTCGAAGAGGCTGGCATTGATAAAACCGGCATCCAAAGCTCTAACCTATACCTTGCTCCTCAGTACCATTACCCAAAAGAGGGCAAGCCTGAACTCGTGGGTTACCGAGCATCTCGCAATGTCACCGTGCAAGTTGAAGATTTAGCCAATCTGAACCGCTACTTGGATATTGCGCTTAGCGAAGGGATTAATCAGGTCGATAACATCCAACTTCAGGTACGCGATCAAGCTAAGTATCAAGAGATGGCGCGTTTAGAAGCGATTAAAGATGCACAGACTAAGGCTAAGTCATTAGCGAACGGCTTTGATAAAGAGCTAGGTGATGTGTGGCGTATTGATTACAACGCGCAGTATGCACAACCTGTTTTGATGCGCTCAATGGCGATGGATTCCAAAATGGAGTCTAACTCATATCAAGATTCTACGATTACGATCCGTGACCGTGTTGATGTGATCTATCAGCTTGAAGAGTAATTGGATCATCATAATCTAAATGCCTACAGTAGGCCAAATACTAAAAAGGCTCTCGCAATGAGAGCCTTTTGTACGTTTGTTAAACTGAATGATTAGTGCAGTAGTCGAGCTCGGATAGTGCCTTCAATCTCTTTCAGCTTCAGCAATGCTTCTTCAGAGCGATCTGCTTCCACGTCAATGACTACGTAACCCATGTCGGCAGCCGTTTGTAGGTACTGACCTGCAATGTTGATACCTTCTTCCGCGAAGATGGTGTTGATTTGCGTTAGGATACCCGGACGGTTTTCGTGGATGTGTAGTAGGCGCGATGTACCCGTATGCAGCGGCAGAGATACCTCTGGGAAGTTTACACTTGATAGCGTTGAACCATTATCTGAGTACTTCGCTAGTTTACCCGCTACTTCTACACCGATGTTCTCTTGTGCTTCTTGAGTAGAACCACCGACGTGCGGTGTTAGGATCACGTTGTCAAACTGCATCAATGGAGACTCAAATGGGTCAGCATTGGTTTTTGGCTCTGTTGGGAACACATCAATCGCTGCACCACCTAAGTGACCTGAATCTAGAGCACCACATAGCGCTGGGATATCTACAACCGTACCACGCGCTGCGTTAATGAAAATAGCGCCCGGTTTCATGCGGTCGAACTCTTCTTTACCCATCATGTTCTTGGTTTCGTTTGTTTCAGGAACATGCAGAGAAATAACATCACACTTGTTCAAAAGCTCAGTCATGGTATGAACTTGAGTTGCATTACCTAGCGATAGCTTGTTCTCAATGTCGTAGAAGTAAACGCGCATACCTAAGTTTTCAGCAATGATACCCAATTGAGTACCGATATGACCGTAACCGATGATACCTAAGCGTTTACCACGAGCTTCGTAAGAGTTGTCTGCACTCTTTTTCCAGATACCACGGTGCGCAAGTGCGTTTTTCTCTGGAATGCCACGAAGAAGTAGCAATACTTGACCGAGTACCAGCTCAGCAACACTACGTGTGTTTGAGAATGGTGCGTTAAACACAGGCACACCGCGCTTAGCTGCAGCGTTTAGGTCAACTTGGTTAGTACCGATACAGAAACAACCGATCGCAACCAGCTTCTCAGCTGCGTCGATAACTTCTTGGGATAGATTTGTACGAGAACGGATACCAATAAAGTGCGCATCTTTAACTGCTTCTAGTAGCTCTTCTTCAGGCAGAGAGCCTTTATGATATTCAATATTGGTGTAACCAGCGGCTTGTAGTACTTCTACTGAAGAAGGGTGAAGTCCCTCTAGCAGCAGAATTTTAATCTTATCTTTTTCCAGTGAAACTTTGGCCATTGTTCTCGTCCTTTAAAATGGAAAGGTGGGCAAATGCGGCGCACGTGCTACAAAATGGCTTAAGGGGATGAAATTAACCATTTTGTTAGGAGACAAACGTTTTCCCTGTGCGTCTTCTGAACAATAAAGTAACAAAAAAAAAATGATTTGGGTAAGAAAATTACGGAATAAGCCATAATTTTACAGATGCTAAGCAAAAAAAACGGTGCCCTCAGGCACCGTATGTAATGAAGTAACAGAAAGTAGCACTATTACTCTGTTTATTATTCTTCGATTTTTGCGCCTTCAGGCGTACCTGTAATCACAATATCGGCACCACGGTGAGCAAATAGACCAACCGTTACGACGCCTGCGATACCGTTGATGATGTCTTCCATCTGTTTCGGGTTTTCAATCGCCATGCCGTATACATCTAGGATTACGTTACCGTTATCAGTAATGCAACCTTCACGGTACACTGGGTCACCGCCTAGTTTTACAAGCTCACGTGCTACGTAAGAACGCGCCATTGGAATAACTTCTACAGGCAGTGGGAACTTGCCAAGTACGTCAACGGCTTTAGTACCATCAACAATACAAACAAACTTTTCAGAGATTGCAGCAACAATCTTTTCACGAGTAAGAGCAGCACCGCCGCCTTTAATCATGTCACGAGTTGGGTTGATTTCGTCTGCGCCATCAACGTAGATGTCGAGTTTCGCAACGTCGTTACACTCATACACTTTTATCTCTAGTTCTTCTAGACGTTGTGTTGATGCTACAGAGCTAGAAACGGCACCTTTAATCTTGTCTTTCATTGTGCCTAGTGCGTCGATGAAGTGATTTACTGTAGAGCCAGTACCAACACCCACAATGCTGCCTTCTTCAACATACTGAAGTGCTGCCCAACCAGCCGCTTTTTTCATTTCATCTTGAGTCATGCCAATCTCCTGAATAGGTCGTGCTTTTTTGAATAAATAGAGCGTACGTGTAAGTTAACGTTTGCGGGCGGATTATAGCGCTTTAGTCACCAATTTCCCATTGCCAAGTTTTACTCGGAGTCACGATTTTAGGTAAGGGGATGTCCCAATTCGCAGTCGGTAACTGCTCGACATGTTGACAATCATGAGCAAGCCCAATGGGTGTCGCGCCAATGCCAGTGTTAAACCAAGGCGCTAATGTGCGGTCGTAATAGCCGCCGCCCATGCCTAATCGGTGGCCGTAAGAGTCAAATCCAACTAATGGCGTAAAGATAACATCGAGCTCGCGCGTTGGCTTGACCTGAGTTTGATCGAGTTTTGGTTCCACAATGCCATATTTATTGTGCACCGTTGGAGTATCGGGCGCGTAGCGCAAGAAGAGGAGATGTCCGTCAGAAAAAGGATGCAGTACAGGGAGGTAGACTTCTTTTCCTTGCGACCATAACCATTCGATAAGCGGCTGCGTATCAAGCTCACCATCGGTAGAAATATAGAGGGCGATGTGCTGGGCATTTTGAAGATCGTTTAAGGTCGAACAACGTTCAACGAGATCTAAGCCAGCTTGTTGCTGTTCAAGGTTAGAGAGTGCTTTGCGTTTCTGTCGGATGAGAGTGCGAAACTCGTTACGAGTGAGCGTCTTCATAAGAAGGGATACCCCAAAGTGCCGTTGAGAATAGATGGCCCTTGAACCAGCGAGTTCAAGGCGGATCAGCAATGATTACCGTAGGCTTCTCGGTACGGGCCGAGCATGCTCAATAGCACTCAAGTACTAACCCTTAGGGATTGCTTATCGGCTCGGGGACGTGAATCCTCTGACAAACACTCCAGGGTAAATTTTGTGAACGCTTATTGCTGTCCGTGCTTAACCTTACTGAGTACATCTGAAAGCGATGCAGTGAGCTTTTCCATGCGCTCGGTCAGTGCGTTTTGTTCGTCGTTAGCTTCGAATTTCTTCGTTTGCAACTCGTAACAGATGTTAAGAGCCGCGATGGTTAGCAGCTTAACTTCATTGGTTACCTTAGTACGTTCAGCCATCTCTTTCAATCGATTATCAAGATCGGCCGCCGCTGCGATTAATGACTCTTCTTGCCCTGCAGGACAATTAACTCGAGTCAATTTACCTAATATTTCAACGTCTACCGCTTGATTAATCATGATGGATGAACTCTTTAACGCGCTATTCTAAGGCCGTTGCCCTTTGTCATTATGAGAAAGAAAAAGTGCCAGCACCGATGAGGAAGCTAACTCCTCTGAGGAGGAAACTATAGGTAAACCGCTATTAAGATTCAAGCTTTTCAGAGTGACTGTTTGTAAATGAGAGCTTGAGCACACAGTAATTCAGCAAATTGAACATTTGATAGTCACTCTTACTGCAATTGCTAAGGATCTGCGCTTACTAGAATTGGGGTGAAGTGGTACGATTAATAGATTGATATAAAGAACAACTGAGCGAGTTATCTGATGAGCGAAACTACTTTACCTGACTACCTAACGGTTGCAACTGAATTGCAATCAGCAAGCCTAGCTGTAACGCCTGCCGAAATGCATGGACTACTAACGGGGATGCTAAGCGGTGGGTTAAGCCTTGCAGATAAAAGCTGGCAGCCATTAATCTTCGATTACACCAATGAAGGAATGGGTTGGCCGGATCGCGCACTAACATTGGCGGAAGCAACGCTTAAAGTGACCACCAGTGAAATCACGGGTTCAGGCATGGAACTCTCTATGTTACTTCCTGACGAAGATGCAAGTGCTAGCCTGTTTGATTTGGCTGACGGCGTCTCTGATTGGATTAACCACTTCATCTCAGGTTTGGGCTTAGTCGGTGCACAACTGAACAAAGCGTCAGATGAAACCAAAGAAGCGTTGGCCGATCTAGAAGAGATGGCAAAGCTAGGTATCGATGAAGATGACGATCTCGATGAGCAAGCACAGCTACTCGAGCAGGTTATTGAACATGTTAAAGCGTGTGCATTGACGATTCATGCAGAGTTCGGTGCTCGTCCATCAGAAGACAGCGCACCAACCATTCACTAATTGTTTCGAGTTTAGAGGTCACGATGGCTCAATTTGATGTGGTAATTGCTGGTGGAGCAATGGCAGGTGCAACACTTGCTCTCGCGCTCAACCAGTTAAGTCAACGCTCTTTATCGATAGCTGTGGTTGAACCGTATCAGGTTGACCATAGTGCTCACCCCGGTTTTGACTCTCGCTCAATCGCACTCTCTTACGGAACTGTGCAGATCTTAGAGTCTCTTCAATTGTGGTCATCGATTTTGCCGGTAGCGACGGCGATCAAAGATATTCATGTCTCTGATCGTGGTCATGCAGGGATGACAGACATCTTTAGTGAACAACTCGCTGTGGATGCGCTTGGTTACGTGGTTGAACTTGCTGACGTTGGGCGCATTTATCAAGAGAAGCTTGAGGCTGAAAGTAACATCACTCTGTTTTGTCCATCTTCAGTGAGTGAGATTACTCGTCATATTGACTATACCGATATTGAACTTAGTTGCGGCCAAACCATTACAACCAAGTTGTTGGTTGCGGCAGATGGCGCGATCTCGACGTGTTGTGAACGTCTCGGTATAACTCTAAACGAGCATGATTTTGGTCAAGTGGCTGTCATCGCGAATATCGTTGCTAGCGAACCGCATGCTGGGCGTGCATTTGAACGCTTTACAGAGCATGGCCCTGTTGCGCTATTGCCTATGACAAATAACCGCTTGTCTTTGGTTTGGTGTCTGCCACCTGAACAAGCGAATAAGGTAATGGCGTTGGATGAAACCGCCTTTCTTGAGCAGCTTCAAGACGCCTTTGGTTGGCGCTTAGGCAAGCTAGAGAAGGTTGGACAGAGGGCGAGTTACCCACTGATTCTGCGTCATAGACAACAGAATATCTCTCATCGCTTTGCGATTGTCGGCAATGCTGCACAAACCTTACATCCTATTGCCGGGCAAGGGTTCAATCTTGGCATTCGTGATGTTGCGTCGCTTGCGGAAGAGGTATGTGAACAGCTGGATGATGTAGGTCACTACTCAGGGTTAACGCGCTTTAGAAAACGTCGAGAGTCAGATCGTGATACCACGATTGCACTCACTTCAAGCTTGGTTCACCTGTTTTCAAATGATTGGCCAGCGACACGCTTGGGTCGTAATCTCGGATTAGCAGCAATGGATAACATCTCACCCCTTAAGGGTCCTTTATTGCGTCATACGCTGGGCTTGGTTGAGAGATAAGGTAGAAAATAATGATGCAAAGTGTTGATATCGCTATTGTTGGCGGTGGCATGGTTGGTTTGGCATTAGCCGCAGCCCTAAAAGACAGTGACCTGAGAATTGCTGTGATCGAAGGTAAAGCGCCGAGCGAAGGTTTGAATGAACTGCCGGATGTTCGTGTGTCGGCATTGAGTCGCTCTAGTGAAGTGATATTACGTAACCTTGGAGCATGGCGTGGTATTGAGCAGCGACGTGCTGCACCATATCAAGCGATGGAAGTGTGGGAGCAAGACAGCTTCGCACGCATCGAGTTTGATTCCACTCGTCTAGCTCAACCAAATCTCGGTCATATTGTTGAGAATCGAGTGATTCAACTGGCGCTGTTGGACCAAGTTAAGAAGCAAGACAATGTTAGCCTTTATATGCCAGCCACATGCCAATCTTTGGCTATCGGTGAGAGTGAAGCGTGGCTGACTTTGGATAATGGTCAGGCGCTGACGGCAAAATTGGTTGTTGGTGCTGATGGTGCAAACTCATGGGTTCGTAGACAGCAAGATATTCCACTGACGCACTGGGATTATGGACACAGCGCGATAGTTGCGAATATCCGCACTGAAACTGCGCATGATAGTGTTGCTCGTCAGATCTTCACACCACAAGGCCCGTTAGCATTCTTGCCGATGCAATCGCCAAATATGAGCTCAATCGTATGGTCAACCGAGCCGAATCGTGCCGAGAAATTGGTATCGATGTCTGAGCAAGAGTTCAACAAGCACCTAACAACAGAGTTTGATGCCAAGCTTGGCTTATGTAGCGTAGTCGGTGAGCGTTTTGCTTTCCCACTTCGTATGCGCTACGCGCGTGATTTTGCCGTAGAGCGCGTGGCTTTGGTGGGGGATGCGGCTCATACCATTCACCCATTAGCAGGCCAGGGCGTGAACCTTGGTTTACTTGATGCTGCAAGCCTAGCTCAAGAGTTGATCAAGTTGTGGCAAGCCGGTGAAGACATCGGTACGAAGCGTAACTTACGCAGCTACGAACGCTGGCGTAAGGCCGAGGCGGCGAAGATGATTGCTTCTATGCAGGGCTTTAAGGACCTGTTTGAAGGGGATAATCCTGCTAAGAAGTTGATTCGTGGTTTAGGGATGAAGCTCGCGGGTCAGTTGCCGGGTGCGAAAGATGAAATCATGAAACGCGCGCTAGGTTTAACTGGTAATCTACCAGAGCTTGCTAAGCGACCAGTAAGCACTAACTCATGATAGCCGCTTAGGGCTTTAGAAACGCGAAAGGGTTGGCACTGCCAACCCTTTTCTGTATTCAGTTGATAATTATGTGGATCAAGCGTAAGCACACCTAAGCTTCATAATTTCATTGTTTATCTCTTTTACGGTATCGAAATGGCGCTTCTCAGCCCTCTCTGGCAGAACCAGTTTACCGTTATCAAACTCAAATTTCCCAACGCCGTAAATGTAGATTCGTCCTTTAAAAAGTCGACTTACATGTTTAGCAATCATACCGGGTGTATAGCGCTTAAACAGTCTCATTTTTTCTTATCCTTATCTTTACCTAGCCTGCATATTATAGAAAATCTCCGGGGGAATAATTGTGATAAGCGTGGAGTAATATGCAGTAGAGTTGTCTCTTAGTAGATATTTGTGCTGCACTAAGCAGATTCAGTAGCAAATATCGTTTTTATCGTGAGCTTCTCCTCAAAAAACGTGGGTTCAGTGAACTGCCTGCTGACTTTCCTGTCTGGGCTTTAGGCGGCGCACATGTTGCAAAGTTAAGAATAGGCGTAAATTATTTATTTGTGTAATAAAAGTGTAAATTTTTTGCATAAAAAAAGCCCGTTCAAAAACGGGCGAATAGTCACAGATGCATTACACAAAAGTGGATGACTGACGTTACTCAGTGGATTCACTTTGACTGGCTAGTTATCGATTTGATTAAAAGCTAACCAGTCAATGTAGATTACCCTAGAATAGCCTCTGTGACTAGTTATGCTTTAATTTTGACTAAATATATTTTCTGGTCGGTCTGGTAAATATGATAAAAGTCCCAGTTATTATGAGAATGCTTGTATCAAACCTCATGGTTTTGAGAGCAAGATCGTTCTGTTATTGAGGCTATTTACAGATTTCAGCTTCAATAGGCGCACATAGATTCATAAGATCGTTGAGATCAAGGGCGATCCCAGCCATTCTCTCGCCAGAGCTGATTGTGACAATTTTATTCTGTTGCAGTGAATGATCGAAAATGATCGGCATATAACGTTTGAGTGCCAGTGGGCCAACACAACCCACTTTAAACCCAGTGACGGATTCAACATCTTGTAATGATACACAGGTCATTCGACGGCAATTCAGTACGGATCGTACTTTTTTCGGGTCAATCGCTCTATCACCCGGAGCACATGCCAACGCGTACTGGTTGCCCATATCTCGAAGCAGAATGCATTTGACCATCTGAGAAGGCTCAATACCCCGAGCCTGTGCCGTCTCTTCAATCGAAGTGGTTTCTTTATCTTGCAACAGCAGGCGGTACTCCACCTGCTGTTGATCCAACCAATCTGTAATAACCGTTTTCAAAGGAAATTACTCTTCTTCCAAGCTATAAGGTAGAGGTTGGATAGTCCATTTGTGATCTGGTTGCTCTGTAAGGCGTAATTCAACGTCATCGTCCAAGTTATTCGGCAGTACAATCAGACCAACAGCGGTGTTGTCAGAGAATTGGTAGACATTCAGAAGGCGACCAGCACCACGCCAGTTCTCGCCAACGCTGCGCTCGAGTTCAATTGCGGAATCCAATGCGAGTGGCTGCTCTGTTGTACCAGATACAATGCGCATTTCACGTTTATTCATGCCACGATACTTCGCGCGAGCAACAGTCTCTTGGCCAGTGTAACAACCCTTGCTAAAGCTGATGCCGCCAATCGCTTGTAGGTTCAGTGCTTGTGGGATGTGTTCATTCTGCTCTGCTGCAGACAGCTTTGGTTGAGCATCCATGATCTCAAAGTATTGCCACAGCGTTTCGGAAACTTTTTCAACTGAGCTACCCTCAACTAATGCTTGTGCTGCAGCAGGAGTAACAAGCAGCGCCCAACGAGAATCAGCCACTTTAACGGCACTTCCGCCTTCGATAGCACGTACATTGCCACGATCTTCAGAAAGAGTATCGACGAAGCTGTCGGCTTGTGAACCCATGATGCCAAGCACCACATCTTCAGTTTGCTCGATAGTGACCTTAGAGAATACCGCGTACTTCTTGATTTCTTGTAGCTCAACTTCAATCGCAGACTGAGGTTGTAGTAAGGCATAACCATCATTGTGGTGGAATAGGCGGAAAATGCTCCACACTTTACCCTTAGCGTCACAGTGTGCGCCTAGTGTTGACTCATCACCTGGTAGCTGGACTACATCACACGTTACTTGGCCTTGTAGGTAAGACTTTTTATCGTCGCCTACCATAGTAATCGCCCCCCAGTCAGAGATGTGCGTCATCATCACTTCTGGAAGTGTGTCATTGTACGTGTGATTAAGTGGTTGAAACGCGTTTTTCCAATCCATTTTGCCTTTCCTGAGAAATTTGATTTGTGTCTATGTTAATCCGGTTCGTTTTTTTTGTCAGCTTAGGTTTTTTTGTGAGCTGAGATAGGGACTGAGACGACTAAGGTAGTTGCAGCGCTTATGAGTTGTTACACTCGAAGAGAGAAAAACAATAGGTGAGGATAACCAATGTACACTGCAGAGCAGAAAGCACGAATTAAATGGGGCTGCCGTCGCGGTATGTTAGAGCTTGATGTAGTCATCATGCCCTTTTTTGAGGAATGTTTTGATTCATTGCAAGAGCAGGAGCAACGTGATTTTGTGTCGCTACTAGAGTGTGATGATCCCGATCTGTTTACATGGGTGATGGGTCACGGTCGTAGTGAAAACCTAGGTCACGCATCAATGGTCGACAAAATTGTTGCACACAACCTCAGCAAGGTTCGTTAAGCTCAACCTTAGCCCTTCGTATAACGCATTATTCGCAAAAGGCGCCACTCTGTGGTGCCTTTTGTTTTTGGTCATCACGTCAAATATCCCTCTTGTCGCCACTCTGTATATCTTGGTGCTTCTCTATTTTCTGATACGTGATAATCAAGTTGGTTGGCCAATCGCTGTGGGAGCTTTAGAGATGAGAGCTAATCAAGAAATAGTGGTCAATGGAGAGATACGCGTTCTTCAATCGAGCGATACTATTTTTCGCCCTCTCTTTGTGATGTTGAAGTTCAGTGAAGGTGAGCCTGTCATCGTATGGCGCGACAGTTGCCGTGAAGCGGATTATCGTTATTTGCTGGTTTGGCTCAAAAACAAAAAGGGAGCACCATGCTCCCTTTAAGTCGTTATGTTTTTGCGCCTTAATCTTTGTTCGGCGTCAGAATCGTCGGACCGCTGTCTTCAGCAAGCTCTGGGTAATCGAGCGTATAGTGTAAGCCGCGACTCTCTTTACGTTGCATCGCACAACGCACCATTAGTTCTGCGACTTGTAGAAGGTTACGCAGCTCAAGTAGGTTGTTCGATACCTTGAAGTGGCTGTAGTACTCATGAGTTTCCTGTTGCAGCATCTGAATACGACGCATAGCACGCTCAAGACGTTTATCAGTACGAACGATGCCCATGTAATCCCACATGAAGAGGCGCAGTTCATGCCAGTTGTGCTGGATAATAACTTCTTCATCACTGTTGGTTACTTGGCTTTCATCCCATGCTGGTAGCGCCGCACACAGCTGAGACTGTTCGATGTTCTCGACGATGTGTTTCGCTGCGGACCAAGCATAAACCACACACTCTAGCAGTGAGTTCGACGCCATGCGGTTTGCACCGTGAAGACCGGTGTAGCTCACTTCGCCAATCGCGTAGAGATTTTGCAGATCAGTCTGACCATCTTTATTGACCATTACGCCGCCACAAGTGTAGTGCGCAGCAGGAACAATTGGGATTGGTTCTTTAGTCATGTCGATACCCAAGTCCATCAAGCGTGTATGAATCATTGGGAAATGCGCGGTAATAAACTCTTCTGGCTTATGGCTGATATCTACGTACATGCAGTCGGCACCAAGACGCTTCATCTCAAAGTCGATCGCGCGAGCTACTACGTCACGAGGCGCCAACTCACCACGCTCGTCGAAGTCTTTCATAAAGCGGGTGCCGTCAGGGCGGCGCAGATACGCACCTTCACCACGAAGTGCTTCGGTTAACAAGAAGTTACGCGCTTCTGGGTGGAATAGGCAAGTTGGGTGGAATTGGTTGAACTCAAGGTTTGCAACACGACAACCTGCACGCCAAGCGATTGCAATACCATCACCAGAAGAGACATCTGGGTTGGAGGTGTACTGGTAAACTTTCGAGGCGCCACCAGTAGCAAGTACGACGAATTTCGCACGAACGGTTTCTACTTGCTCTTGGTTACGGTTCCAAATATAAGCACCGATAACTTTATCCTTTGAGCCACCGATTTTGTCTTCGGTGATCAAGTCGAGGGCATTATGACGCTCGAAAATTTCGATGTTTGGGTGGTTATTAACGTTGTCCTGCAGTGAGGTCTGCATTGCCATACCGGTTGCATCTGCTGCATGTAGGATACGTCTGTGACTGTGGCCGCCTTCACGAGTCAGGTGGTATTTAGGCTGGCCTTCGGTGCTGTTTTCATCTTTATCGAAAGGCACACCGCCATCGATTAGCCACTGCACACACTCTTTAGCGTTCTCAGCAATGAATTGAACGGTGTCTTCTTCACATAACCCAGCGCCAGCAATCTGCGTATCTTCAACGTGCGACTCAATGCTGTCCGATTCGTCAAATACGGCCGCGATACCACCTTGTGCGTAGTACGTCGATCCTTCGCTACGTGGTCCTTTGCTTAATACGATGACTTTTGCATGTTCAGCGACGCGTAAGGCTAATGACAAGCCAGCAGCACCACTCCCCACCACTAATACATCACACTGATGTTCACGGTTTGCGTTCATAAAACTTTTTAAATCCCGGGCTTATAGTCGAGTTGTCCACTCTAAATTGACTTTGTCTTGTTTCAGGAGGGCTTTAACGACTGTTATACTCAGTCTCAATGAGTCCTTAAAGACAATGCAGAATCAAGATATAGACAGCTATCTAGAAATATTTAATTGCTCAATACCATTGCTTTTGCTTAAGTTTCCCCAAATTGATAGGGGTAGCTATTTTTATTACATCACATTGTGAAACAATAATGGCAAATAATTTTAAGAAAGTTGGAACTTTCCTTATTTGACCTAGTCACAATAGTGCTCATGTAGACAGTGGTGTCAATACTACATTTCGCATAATTAGTACCCATATCTGAGAAGGTAAGGGTGATAACAATAGGAGTACCCGCTCGAATGAACGAGCAGCTAACCGATCAAGTGTTGATTGAGCGAGTTCAGAGTGGAGATAAGCAAGCATTTAATCTGTTAGTGGTTAAGTATCAAAACAAAGTTTGCAATCTTATCTCTCGCTACGTGAATAATTCCGGTGATGTGGCTGATGTGGCACAGGAAGCATTTATAAAGGCTTACCGCGCGATACCAAACTTTAGAGGCGAGAGTGCCTTCTACACATGGTTGTACCGAATTGCCGTGAACACAGCAAAAAATCACATAGTTGCACAGAGCCGTAGGCCTCCTGCAACCGATGTAGATGCAGATGATGCAGAATATTTTGAAACTGGCAGCGCATTGAAAGAAATTTCGAACCCTGAGAACTTAACGCTGTCGAAAGAATTGAAAGAAGTGGTTTTCGGTGCGATTGAAGCGCTACCGGAAGACTTGAAAACTGCCATGACCTTACGTGAACTTGAAGGTTTGAGTTACGAAGAGATTGCAGAAGTAATGGATTGCCCCGTAGGAACCGTACGTTCGCGTATTTTCCGTGCTCGTGAAGCGGTGGAAAAGAAGATTAAACCTCTTTTACAGCGCTAAAACTTGTAATAATTATGGTGAAAATAATGGCTGATAAAGAAAAGCTTTCGGCACTCATGGATGGTGAAACGATCGATAAAGCTCTGATTGCAGAGTTGGAGTCCGATCAAGAAAGCAAGGATACCTGGCAGAGTTACCATTTAATCGGTGACGTTATGCGAGGCGATGCGCCAGAAACGCTAGAGTGGAACATTGCGGACAGTGTCGCTGCGGCGCTTGAGAACGAGCCTGCACACAACAAACTCGACAATGTACATTCACTGCGCCCAGAGCAGTCACAAACTGTTGCTCCAGAAGTGCAAGAAGAACAACCTAAACCTCAACAAGCCAAACGCCAAATGCCAGCTTGGCTGCAGCAGTTTGGTCAAGTCGCAGTGGCGGCTTGTGTATCGTTGGCGGTTATTTTGGGTGTTCAACAGTATGGTGGTAGCGATCCAGCCGCACCTGAAGCAGAACAACTGCCTGTACTACAAACGATCCCGTTTGCCGGTTCTGTGGAACCTGTAAGCTTTACTCGTGAATCTGTTGAGAAGCCTGCAACAGACGCTAATTTGCAAGAGCAGCGCAAACGCGTACATGCTATGTTGCAAGACTACGAGTTACAATTGAGATTAAACAACGATGCGTCAACGGATAGTGAGTCGCGTCTAGAATCGGATATTGAATGAAGAAATTCCTGGTCAGTGCACTGACACTGTTCAGCTTGATCTCTCCAAGCGCCTTTGCAGAAGAACCGTCTGCAAAGGCCTTATTGCATCAAATGAACGAGGCCAGTCAGCATTTAAATTACGAACTTTCCTACATATTGATCAAAAAGAGCAGTATTGAACCGCTCTTGTATCGTCATGCTGTCAGTGATGAGCAACAACTCGCTCACCTTGTCTATTTAAGTGGCCCTGTACGTGAAGTTATTCGACGCGGCAATGAAGTGAGCTACATCGAACCGGGTACTGAACCCTTTACGATTGAGTCTGGCAACATGGTGGCGCCTGTCATTCCGATGTTGAACAACGACATTGATATCCTAAACGAGTATTACGACTTCGTGAAGGTAGGGCGTGCGCGTGAAGCTGGTACCACGACGCAAGTATTGCGTGTAGTGCCAAAAGACGGTCTGCGATACTCCTACGTGTTGTGGGTCGATGAGAATACCAACCTTCCGCTACGAGCAGACTTGCTTGACCGTGATGGTGAAATTCTTGAGCAATACCGAACGATTTCTTACGTGGTCAATGACAAGATTGCAGAAGCGATGGCTGGGCTGAACAATGCTCAGTTACCAAAAGTTCTCTCACTGCCTGATGGTGTGGTTGGAGAAAGCGATTGGCGCGTTTCTTGGATTCCAGACGGCTTTGAAGCGAAAGAGCTAAACCGCTACCCGATGGCAACGACCAATAAGATGGTTGAAAGCCAAATGTTCAGCGATGGGCTATTTAGCTTCTCGGTTTATATCGCAGACAAAGATGAACACTCGCTAAAAGGGCAACTTGTGCGTCAAGGTCGCCGCACCTTGCATAGCCTTGTGAGCGGTGACAATGAGATCTCTGTAGTCGGTGATATTCCGCCAGCAACTGCTCAACGTATCGCACAATCGGTGCAGTTTGCTTCCAACCAAGGTTCAAGCCAATGATGACCGCATTGGCTACAGTGAGCGCCGTTGAGAAACAAGGCGCTCACTATCACGTTCAATTAAGCTGTGAGCAACAGACCAGTTGCAGCAGCTGTTCTTCTCAAAAGAGTTGCGGTACAGGTATCGTGACCAAGGCTGTTGGCAACAAGTCCCTTTTCTGGCAACTCACGACTAAGAACCTTGTGAAAGCCGGGCAAATCGTCGAAATAGGCTTTCCTGAAAGAAGCTTATTGCAGTCTGCCGCTTTGGTTTACCTAGTTCCGCTGTTTATGATGATGTTAGGTGCCGCCTTTGGTCAGCTACTCTTAGTGCCTTTACTTGGAGTAGGAGAGGGCGCAGTTATTCTGTCTGCTGCTATATTTACAGCTGGTGGTATTGCCCTTGCGAAACGTTTGGCCAAACCAATGGAAGATAAATCGAAGCAACAAGTCGTGTTGATTCGAATCCTTGGTGAGCCGCTTGTCTAATTTATGATGCGTATTGCGGTTAAATTGGGTAGAATCTGCCAACTTGATTGAAATGCCGCCACCGCAGCCTATGAATTGCGGTCGATGCGCGGCTTTCTTACCGTCCTAATTTAAAGAGTTTGTCACACCAAATTATGAAGCACATTCGTAACTTTTCGATTATCGCCCACATCGACCATGGTAAGTCGACCCTATCTGACCGTCTAATCCAAGTTTGTGGAGGATTAAGCGATCGTGAAATGGCTGCACAAGTCCTTGATTCGATGGATCTGGAGCGTGAACGTGGCATCACTATCAAATCTCAAAGTGTGACTCTTAACTACACTGCTAAAGATGGTGAAACTTATCAATTAAACTTCATCGATACTCCTGGACACGTTGACTTCGCCTACGAAGTATCACGTTCTCTAGCGGCTTGTGAAGGTGCGCTACTGGTTGTCGATGCAGGTCAGGGTGTAGAAGCTCAGACACTAGCAAACTGTTACACAGCGATCGAAATGGATCTGGAAGTTGTGCCAATCCTAAACAAGATTGACCTTCCTGCTGCAGATCCAGAGCGTGTATCTGAAGAGATCGAAGAGATCGTGGGTATCGACGCGATGGAAGCGACCCGCTGTTCTGCGAAAACAGGTATCGGTGTTGACGATGTACTAGAAAACATTGTTTCAGCAATTCCTGCTCCAGAGGGCGATCCTGACGCGCCGCTGCAAGCGCTTATCATTGACTCTTGGTTCGATAACTACCTTGGCGTTGTGTCGCTAGTGCGTATCAAGAACGGTTCTCTGAGAAAGAACGACAAGATCAAAGTAATGAGCACTGGTCAAGTTTGGGGTGTAGACCGTCTAGGTATCTTCACACCAAAACAGGTGGATACTGAAGTTCTTCAAACTGGCGAAGTAGGCTGGGTTGTTTGTGGTATTAAAGACATCCTTGGTGCACCAGTAGGTGATACGCTAACACTGGCTAAAAACGGCTGTGAAAAAGCGCTACCAGGCTTTAAGAAAGTAAAACCACAGGTATACGCAGGTCTGTTCCCAGTATCGTCTGATGACTATGAAAACTTCCGTGATGCACTAGGCAAACTAAGCCTGAACGATGCGTCACTATTCTACGAGCCAGAGAACTCTGCAGCTCTAGGTTTCGGTTTCCGTTGTGGCTTCCTTGGTATGCTGCACATGGAGATCATCCAAGAGCGTCTAGAGCGTGAATACGACCTAGACCTGATCACAACTGCGCCAACGGTAGTTTACGAAGTTGAGAAAACAGACGGCACACTACTTTACGTAGATAGCCCAGCGAAGCTTCCTGCTATCAACGATATCGATGAGATTCGTGAGCCGATTGCTCGTTGTAATATCCTAGTTCCAGCTGACTACCTAGGTAACGTAATCACCCTGTGTGTTGAGAAACGTGGTGTTCAGGTTGATATGATTTATCACGGTAACCAAGTAGCGGTTGTTTACGACATCCCAATGGCTGAAGTGGTACTGGATTTCTTCGACCGTCTGAAGTCAACATCTCGTGGCTACGCGTCACTGGATTACAACTTCCAACGCTTTGAAGCATCTAGCATGGTTCGTGTAGACGTTCTTCTAAACGGCGATACTGTTGATGCACTAGCTATGATCACGCACAAAGACCAGTCTCAGACTCGTGGTCGTCAGCTAGTAGAGAAGATGAAAGAGTTCATCCCTCGTCAGATGTTTGATATCGCAATTCAAGCGGCTATCGGTAACCACATCATCGCTCGTTCTACGGTTAAGCAACTGCGTAAGAACGTTATCGCGAAATGTTACGGTGGTGACGTGAGTCGTAAGAAGAAGCTTCTGAAGAAACAGAAAGAAGGTAAGAAGCGTATGAAGCAGATCGGTAACGTAGAACTGCCTCAAGAAGCGTTCTTAGCAATTCTTCACGTTGGCAAAGACTAAGCTTATCCAGCGTTAAACGAATAATTGAAAGTGAAAGGGTAGCTCGCTATTCTTTCACTTTCGTTATTTTTAAAGAAATGAAATTTAAGGGATATAAATGGCTAATACATTTTCGCTTATTTTAGTGATCGTCACCTTAGTGACTGGTGTTGTATGGGCGTTAGAAAAGTTTGTTTGGGCTAAGAAGCGCCAACTGAAACTGGCTAGCGTTGCAGCTCAAACTAACGGTTTAGATGCTGAAACCAGTGCAAAAGTGACGGCTCAGCCTTGGTGGGTTGAAAATAGCGTATCCATTTTCCCAGTAATTGCATTTGTTCTGGTGCTGCGTTCATTTATCTATGAACCGTTCCAAATCCCATCAGGCTCAATGATGCCAACCCTACTTGTAGGTGACTTTATCCTAGTTGAGAAATACGCTTACGGTCTGAAAGATCCAGTATGGCGCACTCAACTGGTAGAGACTGGTAAACCTGAGCGTGGTGATTCAATCGTATTCAAATACCCGCCACAGCCAAACATTGACTACATTAAACGTGTCGTTGGCCTACCGGGGGATATGATTCGTTACAACAGTAACAAAGAGCTATGTATTCAAACCAAAGGCACACAAGGCTGTAAACCTGTGAAGCTGAGTAACGTTGAAGAGAGCCAATTTATTCAAGATGGTGTGCCTCTGATCCAGCTTAATGAGAAGTTAGGTGAAGTCGAGCACCAAGTTTTAGTTAACCCGCTGCGTCGTGACCGTGTGCAATCGTACCAACCTCGTCCTGGTGTTAATGAATGGGTCGTTCCAGAAGGGCAGTACTTTGTCATGGGTGATAACCGTGACAACAGTGCAGACAGCCGTTACTGGGGCTTTGTCCCTGAAGAAAACCTAGTAGGTAAAGCGGTTGCGATTTGGATCAGTTTTGAATTCGAGCGCGGCTCAGACAGTGTTTTACCTTCTTGGATCCCAACTGGTGTGCGTTTCAACCGCATCGGTGGCATTAATTAATCGATCACTAAATACATCGAGAGAGCATGAATTCTCCAATTGATAAACTAGAGAGAAAGATCGGCTATCAATTCAAAGATACCGATCTCATTCACCTGGCGCTGACTCACCGCAGCGCTGCAGGCAAGCACAACGAACGTCTTGAGTTTCTGGGCGATTCAATTTTAAGTTTTGTCATCGCTGATGATCTCTACCACCGTTTCCCGAAAGTAAACGAGGGTGATATGAGCCGTATGCGTGCTACTTTGGTACGCGGACATACATTGGCTGAACTAGGTCGTGAATTCGCCCTAGGAGATTACTTAAAATTAGGTCCAGGTGAGTTAAAGAGTGGCGGGTTCCGTCGTGACTCTATTCTGGCTGATGCTGTCGAAGCGATCATCGGCGCTATCTACCTAGATAGCGACACTGAAACGATTCGCGGCATTATCTTAAGCTGGTACAAAACTCGCCTAGAAGCGATTCAGCCTGGTGTTTCTCAAAAAGACCCGAAAACGCGTCTGCAAGAGTTCCTGCAAGGTCGAAGAAATCCGCTACCTGTCTACACAGTGACTAATATTAAAGGTGAAGCACACAACCAAGAGTTTACGGTTGAGTGTAAAGTGGCAGGTGTGGATAAACCTGTTATCGGTAAAGGCACTAGCCGCCGCAAGGCAGAACAAGCGGCTGCTGAAACAGCATTAGAGCAACTAAGCAATGTCTGATAACAACCAAGAATTCGATATCGATGCATTCTTTGCGTCTGATAATAAAGAACCTAGCCTACCGGAAAACCAGCACTGTGGTTTCATCGCTATCGTCGGTCGTCCGAACGTAGGTAAGTCGACTCTTCTGAATCATATTCTGGGTCAAAAGATTTCGATCACATCGCGTAAACCTCAAACGACTCGTCACCGTATTATGGGGGTAGAGACGGAAGGGGATTACCAAGCGATTTACGTTGATACTCCAGGACTTCACATCGAAGAAAAGCGTGCTATCAACCGTCTGATGAACCGTGCAGCAAACAGCTCGTTGAGCGATGTTAACTTGGTACTTTTCCTCGTTGACGGTACGCACTGGACTGATGACGATGAGATGGTACTAACCAAGCTGAAGAAAGCGAACTTCCCTGTTGTGTTGTGTGTGAACAAAGTCGATAACGTTCAAGATCGTAACGACGTGATGCTGCATATGATGGAAGTGTCTAAGAAGATGGACTTCATCGACGTTGTGCCAATTTCGGCAAAACACGGTAAGAACACAGATGTGCTGCGCAAGCATGTTCGTGAGCACCTACCGAAAGCGACACACCACTTCCCTGAAGAGTACGTGACAGACCGTTCTCAACGCTTCATGGCGTCAGAGATCATCCGTGAAAAGCTAATGCGTTTTACGGGCGATGAACTGCCTTACTCAGTAACGGTTGAGATCGAGCGCTTTGACTACAATCCAGATAACGATGGCTTCCACATTAACGCACTTATCTTAGTCGAGCGCAGTGGTCAGAAGAAGATGGTCATTGGTAAAGGCGGCGAGAAGATCAAGACAATTGGTCGTGAAGCTCGTCTGGATATGGAAGAGCTATTCGGTCGTAAAGTATTCCTAGAAACTTGGGTTAAAGTGAAGTCTGGTTGGGCTGACGATGAGCGTGCACTGCGTTCATTGGGCTACATCGACGACTTATAACCCGCAAGAGGCGCAAGCGCTTCGCTCCGGGTCAAAACCATTATAAAAGGAGCCAACTAGGCTCCTTTTTTCTATTTAGAAGGTGATATGTCTCCAGAAGGGTTACAGCGCTGCTTTGTACTACATCGCAGACCGTACAGTGAATCTAGCCTGATCTTAGATGTGTTCAGTGAAGAGTTCGGACGAATGACACTGATGTCTAAAGGGGCACGCAGTAAGCGTTCCAACCTCAAGGGAGCGCTGCAGCCGTTTACCCCACTGCTGCTGAAATGGTCTGGCAATGGCTCAATGAAAACACTGCGCCAAGCGGAACCGATCAGCCTTGGGTTGCCATTAACTGGGATTAACCTCTATTCCGCTATGTATGTGAATGAATTAATCGGGCGAGTTTTAATGGCAGAAGTGCCGATGCCCGCACTTTTTCATGATTATCTTAATGCTTTAACAGAACTGGCGCATAATGAGAACCCAGAGCCTGCATTGCGACGCTTTGAACTCGCTCTATTATCGGCAATGGGTTACGGCGTTGATTTTCTACACTGTGCCGGTACCGGAGAACCTATTGATCCGACAATGACTTATCGCTATCGCGAGCAGAAGGGGTTTATCGCCTCGGTGCGTCGTGACAACCTGACCTTCATGGGCGATGAACTGATAGCGATCAGTGAACGTAGATTTATAACGAAAGAGCAGTTAAAAGCGGCAAAACGCTTTACACGCATAGCCTTAAAGCCGTATCTTGGCGGCAAACCATTAAAAAGTAGAGAGCTGTTTATGCCACAAATAGGTCTCTCTAGAGCACGGAGTATTGGAAAATGAGCTCAATCCTTTTAGGCATTAATATCGACCACGTTGCAACCCTACGTAATGCGCGTGGCACTCAATACCCAGATCCAGTTCATGCTGCAGAGATTGCTGAGCGTGCAGGTGCAGACGGTATTACTATTCACCTACGTGAAGACCGTCGTCATATCCTTGACCGTGATGTTCGTATTCTGGCTGAAACTATTCAGACGCGCATGAACCTAGAAATGGCCGTCACTGATGAGATGGTTCAGATTGCACTAGATACTAAGCCTGAGTTTGTTTGCCTTGTTCCTGAAAAGCGTGAAGAGCTAACAACTGAAGGTGGCTTGGATGTCGTTGGTCAACTTGAGAAAGTAAAAGCAGCGACGCAAAAGCTAACTGAAGCGGGCATTAAAGTGTCGCTATTCATTGATGCAGACCGCGAGCAAATTGATGCTGCGAAAGCATGTGGAGCGCCATTCATCGAGCTGCACACAGGTCACTACGCAGAAGCGAAGACTGAAGAAGATCAACAAGATGAGCTGAAGAAAATCGCAGCGGGCGCAAGCTACGCAGACGACCTAGGCATCACTGTGAATGCAGGTCATGGTCTGACTTACCACAACGTAGCGCCAATCGCTGCTCTGCCTGAGATCTACGAGTTGAACATCGGTCACTCAGTGATTGGTCGTGCCGTATTTGATGGTCTAGCGAAAGCGGTATCAGATATGAAAGCGGTAATGGAAAACGCGCGTAACAACGCTTAATTGATAATAATTGAAAGGTTAAAGAGTCATGGCAGTGGTTGGCCTTGGTACAGACATCGCAGAGATTGAGCGAGTTGAAAAGGCATTAGCACGCAGTGGCGCAGCCTTTGCGGAACGTATCTTAAGTGAGGTGGAGCTTGAACAGTTTCACTCTTTGAAGCAGAAAGGGCGCTTTTTAGCTAAGCGCTTTGCCGCTAAAGAGGCCGCTTCAAAGGCATTAGGTACGGGTATCGCAATGGGTGTGACCTTTCATGATTTTCAGGTCGCGAACGATGAGCATGGTAAGCCAGTTCTTACCTTGCACAATAAAGCGAAAGAGTTAGCCGCAAGTATTGGTGTTAACTCTATCCACATCACCATTTCAGATGAGCGCCACTACGCGGTAGCAACGGTGTTGTTCGAGTCTTAAGATCGCGCTAAGCCTTGAAAATTACATAATAAAAAGCAGAGCCATTGGCTCTGCTTTTTTGGTTTTAGCTACTTAATATTTTGTGAGAGTCGAGTGCTAACTCGGCTGAATTGGTGTTAGGTAGTGAATAGCAGTGGCCTGCACCTTATCTAGCTCATCCTGAAGTTCGAACAGCTCTGGTTCGATATCTTCTATCTGAGTGCCCGAGCGCAGCTCTTTCTCTATGGTGGCACACACAGCTTTGAGTCTTGGTACGCCGCTGTATGAGCTGCTACCGTGCATCTTGTGAATGATGTGTATCAGTTCATCAACTGGGTAATCAGGCTCTTCAATGGCTTTCTCTGCTGCGTCATACACTTCTGGGATAAAGTCGACCAACATCTGCAGCATGTCGCGTGCAAGGTCCTCTTTATTCGCTGCCTGTTTAAGCGCTGCTTGCCAATCAATGATGATGTTTTTGTGTTGGCTACTTTCGCTTTCGATAGCGTGGCTCTCAACCTCTACGCCAACGGCAGGGTGCTCAGGGTCGATCTTTTCCACATTCTCCACTTCGGATTCTGGGCTCCAGTGGATCAGAACTTGTTGCAATACATGTTCTTCAATTGGCTTGGTCAGGTAATCATCCATACCTGCAGCAAGTAAGCGGTCGCGCTCGCCACTCATGGCGTGGGCTGTTACCGCAATCACAGGTGTGTTGGCGTTGTTTTCTAGCTCTTTAATGTGCTTACACGCGGTCACACCATCCATTTGTGGCATTTGGATATCCATGAAGATGATATCGAATGTCTGCTCTGTCGCTCGGTCAATCGCTTGTTGACCATTGGTGCAGCTGACGACCGTCTCCACACGTTCTTGCAGTAGTGCGGTAATCAGTTTTAAGTTGGCTGGGTTGTCATCGACGGCCATAACCGTCAGTGGCAACTTCTCGTCACTGTGCGTCTCAATGACTGGCGCGTTGAGCAGTGGTGCTTGGTTAGAAACCAGAGTTTGCAGCAGCTTCTTACGAGACAACGGTTTGGTAATGCACTGTACATCGACATTTTTCATCAGCTGCTCACCCAATGCCAATTCTGTACTTGGGGTGCCAATGATAACGTTTTGCGAGATCTCCCTAGCGCGGTTTGCCCATTGCTGAACCACTTCTAATTCATAGTCTTGGTTCGCTGCAAGGTTGAGGAGAACGTAATCGTAGCTGGTTGACTCCTCTGGCATCACCGAACGGTAGGTCACCACCAACCCTTCTTGAGTTAGGACTTGTTGAGTGATTGATGCCGCTTGCATATTTGGCTCGATCAATAACAGCTGCTTCTCTTGCAGACACTGCGTCTCGATAAGTTCCGTCATCGGCATATCAGTTGTTGATAGCCTTAGCGTGAACCAGAATGTTGAACCTTGGTGCAGACGACTGGTTAGACTGATCTCGCCGCCCATCTGACTCACCAGTTTTTGGGTGATAACTAGACCTAAGCCAGTACCGCCATAGCGACGTGAGATACTCGCATCTGCTTGGCTGAAGGCTTGGAACAGTTGTGCTTGCTGACGCTCAGAGATACCGATACCCGTATCGCGCACCATGAACTGTAGCTCGATGTTATCTTCAGATTGAGAACGTAGCTCAACGCTGATATCGATGTTACCGCGCTCGGTAAACTTGATCGAGTTACCTACTAGGTTAGTCAGAATTTGTTGGATACGTAGCGGGTCACCGACAAGACCAGCAGGTACTTTCGGGTCAACTTTCAGAGTAAGCTCAAGCCCTTTCTCGTGAGCATTGGTAGCTTGTAGGTTTACTACTTCTTCAAGGCTTGCTTGGAACTCGAACGGGATATTCTCAAGTGCCAATTTACCCGCTTCGAGTTTCGAGAAGTCGAGGATGTCGTTAATGATGCTCAGTAGGTTGTTAGCTGAACGCTCAATGGTTTGTAGGTAATCGGTCTGGCTGGTGGACAAGTGTGTTTTCAGCATCTGACGAGTAAAGCCAATCACACCGTTGAGCGGAGTCCTTAATTCGTGAGACATATTTGCCAAGAATTCTGATTTCACGCGCGCCGCTTCTTGAGCGCGTTTTTTCGCGATATCGAGTTCAACGTTCTGAATCTCTAACTGCTCAAGTGTTTCACGTAAATCGGATGTCGCTTGGTCGATGCTGTGCTGCATTTCAACGTGGTACTCCGACAGAGATACTGCCATCGCGTTGATGCCATTCTTTAGCGAGTCTAACTCACCGTGCATTTTACCTTCGATACGCACATCTAGGTGACCACGACGAATTCGGTCAACCATATTCTTCATGTGTGTGATCGGTTGAGTTACGTCGTGCATGAGACGGAACGCAAATACCCCTGATAAGCCAAGACCTAAAATAAGCACAAGGAACGCTGAGAAGATCTCTTGGTACTGCTGTAAACGCAGTGAAGAAAGGTCTAGCTCGATAGCGATATAACCGACCGCCTGATTCGCTTGAGATTGCCCGTTAGCAGAGTTCATGAACTGACCTTCGGCAATAATTGGCGTTCTTAAAATCAACGTATTGTCGAGCAACTTCGACGAACTTAGATGCGGGATAGGCTTATCTTTTGGATAGGTCAGGCTTTCAAAGTCCGGGTGGAAGTTGGACGTAACAAACAGCTCATGACGCTCATCAAACACCGCGATACTGCGCACCAACTTCGAATTCTTGCGGTGGGCATAACTGATTAACTGACGAACCGACTCTCGACTCTCTAATTGCATGCCAGACTCACTTGCAATCGCAAGAGGCTCTATAATGCTGGTACCTGTGTTGACAACTTGTCCTTCGAGGTCTTGATAGCGGTTAAATGAGAAGAATGCACTCAATAACAACCCTATAATCAGGGTCGGAGCTAGAGTTAGGGTAATTACACGGGCTCTCAAGCCATATCTGGTCATGTTCTTTAATTACATCGAGGTCTGGATATGGGAAAATAACGCACACAATGGTGGCTAAGTGAACGGTAAGCTTAATCAAAGCCGCCACGTTCGACAATGATTCCAAGGCATAATAGTGAGTCCTGGATACAAATAAATGATTAAAAGATAGTTTAGGCACAAGCAATGGCACGTTTTTTTCAACCAAAAAAGAAAACTCAATTCGAGACCAAGCATCAATCGGTTTTGGTTGAACGAATGGATCACAATGGCGCAGGTATCGCATATCAGAAAAACAAACCTGTGTTTATTGATGGCGCGCTGCCAGGCGAGCAAGTCGTGATTCAACTAACGGAAAGCAAAAGTAAGTTTGCTCGTGCGAAACTGATCAAACTCTTAAAGCCAAGTGAACAGCGACTGAAGCCTTTCTGTAAGCACTTTAATCAGTGTGGCGGTTGTCATTTACAACATATGGATTACGCATCGCAAGTGGAGCATAAGGGACAATCGCTTAGCCACTTGATGAATCAGTACCAAACGCCAACTACCGAAATAGCTGAGCCAATTACTGGCCCGCAGGTGGGGTATCGTCGTCGTGCGCGCGTCAGCCTGTTTATGGATAGAAAGAATCAACAGCTGCAATTTGGCTTTCGTAAAAAACAGAGCAAACACATCGAGAATGTGACGGATTGTGCAGTGCTAGAGCCAAGCTTGAATGCACTGCTACCAAAGCTGAAAGCGCTACTCGATACTTTTAGCCAACCAATGAACCTTGGGCATGTAGAACTGGTTCTGTCTGACAAGGGCCCCGTGATTGTGCTGCGTCATCTTAAACCGCTAGCGGACAAAGACCAGCAAGCGCTTATCGATTTAGCGACAGAGCAGGGTGCAATCTTGTATTCAATGCCAGAAACGGATCAGCTGATTCGTTTAGTGGGTGAGGCGCCGACATACAGTGAAACAGGCGTTACGCTGCCGTTTGAGCCGAATCACTTTATTCAAGTGAATCAACAAGTGAACCAGAAGATGGTGGCACAAGCGATTGAATGGTTGAACCCACAAGCTGATGAGCGTGTTCTCGATCTATTTTGTGGCTTGGGTAACTTCAGTTTGCCTATCGCAAAACAATCGGCGCTGGTGGTTGGTGTCGAAGGTGTCGATGAAATGGTAAAACAAGCCACGAGTAATGCCGAAATCAATCAGCTTGGCAACGCGACTTTTTACCAAGCGAACCTAGAGGAAGAACTCTCTTCTCAGCCGTGGGCGAAAGAGAAATTCGATAAGGTGTTGCTTGATCCAGCACGTGCCGGAGCAAGTGGGATCGTCGACCAAATTTCAGCGCTAGGGGCTAAGAGCGTGGTTTATGTTTCATGTAATCCTGCTACTCTAGCTAGAGACACGGCAAGCTTGCAAAATCAAGGTTATCAAATGGTCAAAATGGGTATGTTAGACATGTTTCCACATACCAGTCATTTGGAATCTATGGCACTATTTGTCAAAGAGAATTCATAAAACGAAAAGGCGTATAAGAAACGTCTTATTACCAGTATGAGTCGAACTAACTTGGACGCGGTTAGTCATACTGAGTTGGGTATAAAACATAATAACTAGGAAGGCATGATGGTTGCGGTACGAAGCGCACATTTAAACCCAAGCGAACAGTTTGAGCTAGAAAGTTGGATTGCATCTTTAAATCAGGATGCCAAAACGTCGAATAAACTGATCAAGGTTTATCGTCACTGTGAAGAACTGCTAAAAGAGCATGAGCAAGCCTCACTGCTATTGTGGCGTGGCCGAGAGATGATAGAAATCTTGGTGACGCTATCAATGGATCGCGCGACACTCGTTGCGGCTCAGCTTTTCCCAGTTGTCTCCAGTGGTGTATTTGAGCGAGAAGCCTTTGAAGAGAGCTACGGCAAAGAGATCGTTAAACTGATTGATGGCGTTGAAGAGATGGCGGCACTTGGCCAACTCAACGTTACCCTTGAGGGTAGTGCAGCGTCGGGTCAGGTTGATAACGTGCGTCGCATGTTATTGGCGATGGTGGATGATTTCCGTTGCGTTGTTATCAAGCTTGCTGAGCGTATCTGTAACCTTATCGAGGTGAAAAAAGCCCCAGATGAGGTGCGTAGAGCGGCAGCGAAAGAGTGTGCCAACATTTACGCTCCCCTAGCAAACCGCCTTGGTATTGGTCAGCTTAAATGGGAAATCGAAGATTACGCCTTCCGTTACCAACAACCAGACACCTATAAACAGATTGCTAAGCAGCTTTCTGAGCGTCGTATCGTTCGTGAACAGTACATCACTGACTTCGTTGATGACCTTACGTCTGAAATGGGGCGCTCTAGCATCAATGCTGAAGTGAGTGGTCGTCCGAAACACATCTACAGCATCTGGCGCAAAATGCAGAAGAAAGGCTTGGCCTTTGACGAGCTGTTCGATGTGCGTGCAGTACGCATCATCGCAGACCAACTGCAAGACTGTTATGCAGCGCTCGGTGTTGTTCATACCAAATACAAACATCTGCCAAGCGAGTTCGATGACTATGTCGCGAACCCGAAACCGAATGGCTACCAATCTATCCATACCGTGGTTCTGGGACCAGAAGGCAAAACCATCGAGATCCAGATCCGTACTAAACAGATGCACGAAGACTCAGAACTGGGTGTGGCGGCGCACTGGAAGTACAAAGAAGGCTCATCAGGTGGTCGCAGTGGTTACGATGAGAAGATCACATGGCTGCGTAAGCTGATCGATTGGCAAGAAGAGATGTCGGACTCTGGCGAGATGCTGGATGAAGTTCGTAGCCAAGTCTTTGATGACCGTGTATACGCATTTACACCACGCGGTGATGTGGTCGACTTACCAATGGGCGCAACTCCATTGGACTTCGCTTACCACATTCACTCAATGGTCGGTCACCGTTGTATCGGTGCCAAAGTAGGTGGACGTATCGTTCCATTTACTCACAAACTCTCGATGGGTGATCAGGTTGAGATCATCACTCAGAAAGAACCAAACCCTTCACGTGATTGGCTGAACCCAACCACAGGTTTCGTTCATTCAGGTCGTGCTCGCGCTAAGATTAACGCTTGGTTCCGTGCACAAAGCCGTGAGAAAAACCTCGAAGCGGGTCGCGATATTCTAGAGAGTGAGCTGCATAAAATTGGCGCAACGCTCAAAGATGCAGACCAATATGCCCTGAAGCGTTTCAATGTGAATACGCCAGATGAGTTGTATGCCGGTATCGGTAGCGGTGACCTGCGTATCAACCAAGTGATCAACCACATCAACGCTTTGGTGAATAAACCAACGGCGGAAGAGGAAGATCAAAAAGCGCTAGAGAAGCTGCTTGAGTCAGAGAACAAGCCAGCTCAGCAGAGCCGCCCTAAGAAAGACGCGGTAGTGGTGGAAGGTGTCGATAACCTAATGACGCACCTTGCTCGCTGTTGTCAGCCAATTCCAGGTGACAGCATCAAGGGTTACATCACTCAAGGTCGTGGTATTTCGGTTCACCGTAGCGACTGTGAACAGTTGAGCGAGCTAAGAATCCACGCGCCAGAGCGTATTATTGATACGGTTTGGGGTAATGGTTTCGTCGGCTCTTACATCCTAACGCTGCGTGTTGAAGCGCTAGAGCGCAGTGGTCTATTAAAAGACATCACATCGCTGTTCGCGAATGAGAAGATAAGTGTTACGACTATGAAGAGTCGCACCGACTACAAGCGTCAGCTGTCAGTGATGGACTTTGACTTAGAGGTGACCAACATTGAAATTCTCAGCCGCGTAACAAGCCGCGTTGAGCAGATTAAAGATGTCATGAGCGTCAAGAGGTTGGGGTGATATTTGGTATCATCCTCGTCATTCCCTACAGTGAGGGACGAACGTGATAGGGAATCTCGCTATGCGGTTTGAGATCCCCAACTCGCTCATTCTTCACTCTTGGGGATGACAGATAAAGACAAAGGTGAGTGGTTTTAACTGCTCACCTTTTTTAGTTTTAAGAAAAGCATTAGATTAAAACAATCAAACAGAATAATAGGAAAGCACCATGAGCCACCCGATTGAACAACTAGAACAAATAATGGCAAAGCTGCGCGATCCAGAAGGTGGCTGCCCTTGGGATCTGAAACAAAATTTTGAAACAATCGTCCCGCATACTATCGAAGAGACCTATGAGGTGGTGGATGCGATTCACAACAAAGACTGGTCGAATCTGCAAGAGGAATTAGGCGATCTACTGTTTCAAGTGATTTTTTACAGTCAACTCGCGAAAGAGCAAGGGCTGTTTGAGTTTGCCGATGTGGTTGATGGTGTGAATGAAAAGCTCACTCGTCGTCATCCTCATGTTTTCTCTGATGTTGAGTTTGATGATGAAGAAGCAATCAATGCCAATTGGGAAGCGGAAAAAGCCAAAGAAAAAGCTCAAGCAGGCAAAACTCAGGAAAGTATTCTAGACTCAATACCAAAATCTCTACCTGCACTTTTGCGTGCTACAAAGGTGCAAAAACAGGTAGCCAAATATGGCTTTGATTGGGACTCGATCGGCCCGGTTGTCGATAAGGTCCGAGAAGAGGTTGATGAAGTGCTGGAAGAGGCACTACAAATTACGCCAAATGAGGATTTGGTAGAGGAAGAATTGGGTGATTTACTGTTCGCGACTGTGAATCTAGTGAGGCATCTAGGGAAAAATCCAGAATCGGCATTGAGTAAAGCAAACGTAAAATTTGAGCGTCGCTTTAAAGGAGTGGAAGGAAAAGTTCGTCAAAAAGGTAAAACTTTGAACGATTTTTCGCTCTCTGAGCTCGATTCTATGTGGGATGAAGTCAAGTTGGCGGAGAAAAGTTGAACAAAGCTTTTGTGCTGATTTGATTTGAAGCAAAAAATAAAAAATAGCAGTGTGATAGATTTCACGTTGTGGCGATAAGGGGCTTCTGGTATATTTTCATCCCGTCCAGAAGAAATCCATTTTCCCTCATTCAACCAATTTCAGGTTAAACATGACGACAAATTACATTTTTGTTACTGGCGGGGTTGTATCCTCTCTAGGTAAAGGTATTGCAGCGGCATCGCTTGCAGCTATTTTAGAAGCTCGTGGTCTTAAAGTGACTATGATGAAGCTTGACCCTTACATCAACGTTGATCCGGGCACTATGAGCCCAACTCAACACGGTGAGGTGTTCGTTACGGAAGATGGCGCTGAAACTGACCTTGACCTTGGTCACTATGAGCGATTCATTCGCACCAAGATGACTAAGCGTAACAACTTCACAGCGGGTCGTGTTTACTCAGACGTTCTAGCGAAAGAGCGTCGCGGTGATTACCTAGGTGCAACTATCCAAGTAATCCCTCACATCACTAACTCTATCAAAGACCGTGTAATCGCTGGCGCTGAAGGTCACGATGTTGCGATCGTTGAAGTTGGTGGTACGGTTGGTGATATCGAGTCTCTACCATTCATGGAAGCGATTCGTCAGCTAGCAGTAGAGCTAGGCCGTGAGCGTGCAATGTTCATGCACCTAACACTAGTTCCTTACCTAGCGGCAGCTGGTGAAGTGAAAACTAAGCCGACTCAGCACTCTGTTAAAGAGCTACTGTCTATCGGTATCCAGCCAGATATCCTAGTTTGTCGTTCTGATCGCATGATCCCTGCGAACGAGCGTAAGAAGATTGCACTTTTCTGTAACGTACAAGAAAAAGCGGTAATCTCAATGAAGGACGTAGATTCAATCTACAAGATCCCTCAACTAATTAAATCACAAGGTCTTGATGACCTAGTGTGTACTCGTTTTGGTATCAACGCTCCAGAAGCTGACCTATCAGAATGGGAACAGGTAATTTATGAAGAAGCGAACCCAACTGGTGAAGTAACCATCGGTATGGTTGGTAAATACATTGAATTACCAGATGCATACAAGTCAGTGAACGAAGCACTTAAGCACGCGGGTCTGAAGAACCGTCTGAGCGTTAAGATCAAGTACGTTGACTCTCAAGAAGTAGAAGCGAAAGGCGAAGAAGCACTTCAAGGCCTTGACGCAATCCTAGTACCAGGTGGCTTCGGTGACCGTGGTGTTGAAGGTAAGATTTTCGCAGCGCAATACGCTCGTGAAAACAAAGTACCTTACCTAGGTATCTGTCTTGGTATGCAAGTGGCACTTATCGAGTACGCACGTAACGTTGCGGGCATGGAAGGTGCACACTCTTCAGAATTTAGCAAAGACACGAAGTACCCAGTAGTTGGTCTAATTACTGAATGGGTAGATGGTGAAGGTAAAGTTGAAGAACGTACTGAAAAATCTGACCTAGGTGGTACTATGCGTCTAGGTTCACAGCTGTGTCACCTAGAGAAAGGGACAAAAGCTCGTGAACTATACGGTAGCGCGACGATCCATGAACGTCACCGTCACCGTTACGAAGTGAACAACAATCTTCGTCCACAAATCGAAAAAGCGGGCCTAAAAGTATCGGGTCTGTCTGCGGACAAGAAACTGGTTGAAGTTATCGAGATTCCAAACCACCCATGGTTTGTTGCAGCTCAGTTCCACCCAGAGTTCACTTCTACGCCTCGCGATGGTCACCCATTGTTCGAAGGCTTCGTTAAAGCGGCTGGTCAAAACCAGCGTGACGAATTAGAGAAGTAAGGAATACCGGCAGTAGCGTTTGCAGTGCTGCTGCCTTTAATTTGACATTATATATTCAACGAGAAGGAAACATTCAATGTCTAAGATCGTTAAAGTTCTAGGTCGTGAAATCATCGATTCACGTGGTAACCCAACTGTAGAAGCTGAAGTACACCTAGAAGGCGGTTTCGTAGGTATGGCTGCTGCTCCATCTGGCGCATCAACTGGTTCTCGCGAAGCTCTTGAGCTACGTGATGGCGACAAAGCACGTTTCCTAGGTAAAGGTGTTCTTAAAGCTGTTGAAGCTGTAAACGGCGAAATCGCTACAGCTCTAACTGGTAAAGACGCTAAAGACCAAGCTGCAATCGACGCAGTAATGATCGAGCTAGACGGTACTGAGAACAAATCTAAGTTCGGTGCTAACGCAATCCTAGCTGTTTCTCTAGCGAACGCTAAAGCAGCTGCTGCAGCTAAAGGCATGCCTCTATACGAGCACATCGCTGAGCTAAACGGTACTGCTGGTCAGTTCTCTATGCCTCTACCAATGATGAACATCATCAACGGTGGTGAGCACGCAGACAACAACGTTGACATCCAAGAGTTCATGATCCAACCAGTTGGTGCTAAGACTCTTAAAGAAGGTCTACGTATCGGTGCTGAAGTATTCCACAACCTAGCTAAAGTTCTTAAGTCTAAAGGCTACAGCACTGCAGTTGGTGACGAAGGTGGTTTCGCTCCTAACCTTAAGTCTAACGCTGAAGCTCTAGAAGTTATCGCAGAAGCTGTTGCAGCTGCTGGTTACGAACTAGGTAAAGACGTTACTCTAGCTATGGACTGTGCTGCATCTGAGTTCTTCGACAAAGAAGCTGGCATCTACAACATGAAAGGCGAAGGTAAGACTTTCTCTTCTGAAGAGTTCAACCACTACCTAGCTGAGCTAGCTAACCAATTCCCAATCGTTTCTATCGAAGACGGTCTAGACGAGTCTGACTGGGATGGCTTCAAGCACCAAACTGAACTACTAGGTGACAAGCTTCAACTAGTAGGTGACGATCTATTCGTTACTAACACTAAGATCCTTGCTGAAGGTATCGAGAAAGGCGTAGCTAACTCTATCCTTATCAAGTTCAACCAAATCGGTTCTCTAACTGAGACTCTAGCTGCAATCAAGATGGCTAAAGACGCAGGTTACACAGCTGTAATCTCTCACCGTTCTGGCGAAACTGAAGATGCAACTATCGCTGATCTAGCGGTAGGTACTGCTGCAGGTCAAATCAAGACTGGTTCTATGAGCCGTTCTGACCGTGTTGCTAAGTACAACCAACTAATCCGTATCGAAGAAGCTCTAGGTTCTAAAGCTCCTTTCAACGGTCTTAAAGAAGTTAAAGGTCAATAATTCATAGCGAATTGTTAGCTTATAGCTTTTGAAACGCTCTACTTCGGTAGGGCGTTTTTTTATGCTTGTAGAAAATGGCGGGAAGAAGCTCTAGGTTCTAAAGCTCCCCCCTTTTACAACGAAAGCGGTCTTAAAGAAGTTAAAGGTCAATAATTCATAGCGAATTGTTAACTTAAAGCTTTAAAAAGCGCCTCCGATCTCGGGGGCGTTTTTGTATCTGTCATTCCATAGACTGATGAAGGAATAGGGAATCTCCTCCAATGTTAACTTCAATAGATTCCCTACTCAGTCGTCCCTCGTTTTTGGGAATGACGAGAGCGGAAGGTGATTGGGTCACTACCATTAACGATTCTGCCCGATAATTCTTCTACTTATCGATTCCCTTACACCACATATCTCGCACCAATAAGCGCATTATGGTATATATGTGCCTTATTCTAGTTCCTTCTTTTCTAACCGGCGAAAGGTGTTATGCGAATCTTTGCTCTTGTCCTGCTGATCTTACTTGGCTGGCTGCAACACACATTGTGGCTCGGTAAAAATGGCATTTCTGATTACTACACAGTGAACAACGAAATCGAAGTTCAAAGACAAGTGAACGAGAAGCTTCATACTCGAAATGCAGAAATGTTTGCTGAAATCGATGACCTCCGCCAAGGGCTGGATGCTATCGAAGAGCGTGCTCGACACGAGTTGGGAATGGTAAAAGAAGGCGAAACGTTTTATCGAATAGTTGGTGAGGAATCGCATTAATGTCGACTAATAAACAAGGTATTGTCGCCGTTGTACCAGCGGCGGGTGTTGGCAGCAGAATGAAGGCCGACCGCCCGAAACAGTATCTGACGATTAACGCGACCACCATCTTGGAGCACACCGTTAACAAGCTGCTTGCTCACCCTCAAGTGAGTAAAGTCGTGGTCGCTGTAAGTGAAGGTGACCCATATTTTCCGGAGCTTAGTTTAAGCCAGCACCCTGACGTGGTGCGCGTTAAAGGCGGTAGCGAACGTGCAGATTCGGTTTTATCTGCTCTAAACTATATTCAAGAGAGTCACCTAGGTGAGTGGGTCATGGTGCACGATGCTGCTAGGCCATGTATTCAACAGGATGACATCGATAAGCTCATTGAAGCGGCACTATCTCATTCAGTTGGTGGCATTTTGGCTGCACCGGTTCGAGATACGATGAAACGTGGTGTTGATGGACAGATTGATCACACGGTAGAGCGTGCAAACTTATGGCACGCATTGACACCGCAAATGTTTCGAACTTTACCGCTGCAACAGGCTCTAACAGAGGCTCTCGAACAAGGCGTGTCGATTACTGATGAGGCGTCTGCGTTTGAGTGGAAAGGCGCATCTCCAGCTCTGGTTGCTGGGCGCTCAGATAATTTTAAGGTAACTCAGCCAGAAGATTTAGCATTGGCTGAGTTCTATTTAAGTCAGAATAAGGAATAATGATGATTCGTATTGGCCACGGTTTTGATGTTCATAAGTTTGGTGGTGAAGGCCCTGTGATTATTGGTGGCGTGAGCATCCCTTATGAGCAAGGGCTGGTTGCGCACTCCGATGGTGATGTGGCTTTGCATGCATTGTGCGATGCTTTATTAGGCTCGATCGCCGCGGGTGATATTGGTCGTCATTTCCCTGATACTGATGATGAGTGGAAGGGAGCAGATAGCCGAGAGCTGCTTAAAGACGTTTATCGCCGCGTTAAAGAGCAAGGTTATCAAATTGGTAATGTGGACGTGACCATCATGGCACAAGCGCCAAAAATGGCTCCACATATTGATGCAATGTGCCAAGCGATTGCTGAAGATCTTGAAACAGATATTGGCAACGTGAATGTAAAAGCGACAACAACTGAGCGTCTTGGTTTTACCGGGCGTAAAGAGGGCATTGCAAGTGAAGCAGTCGTCCTAATTACTAAAAGTGCATAAGCACCAAAACGAAAAGAACAGCATGTCAGATATTCTATCTTCATTTGCCTATTTAAATGGCAAGCCGACGGCACAAGCTAAACTGAAAGCAAAGGCCGAGCATTTCGTGGTTATCGAAGACTTAGGTTTCGAATTCTCTGGAGAAGGTGAGCACCTAATGGTACGCATCCGTAAAACCGGTGAGAATACGAGCTTTGTTGCCAATGAATTAGCAAAGGCGTGTGGCGTAAAATCCAAAGATGTCAGCTGGGCAGGCTTAAAAGATCGCCATGCCGTAACTGAGCAATGGTTAAGTGTTCACCTGCCTAAAGGTGATACGCCAGACTTTACTGCTTTCTTGGCGCAATACCCAAGCATTGAGATCCTAGCGACGGCGCGTCACAACAAAAAGCTACGTCCAGGTGATCTGGTGGGTAACCAATTTGAACTGACTCTGTCGGAAGTGACTGACACCGCTGATGTGGTAAACCGACTTGAGCAAGTCGCGAAGCTCGGTGTACCAAACTATTTTGGCGCGCAGCGTTTTGGTAATGAAGGGAATAACTTATCTGAAGCTCGTCGTTGGGGGCGTGATAACGTACGTACACGTAACCAGAACAAGCGCAGTTTGTACCTATCAGCTGCTCGCTCTTGGATCTTCAATCGCATTTTGTCTGAGCGTATTGAACAGAATGTGTTTAACGCAGCAGTTTTGGGTGATGTGGTTTTCAATGCTGGTGAGCAGCAGTTGGTCACGGCTGAAAATATTGAAGCGTTGAACGTGGCGATTGAGAAAGGCGAAGCGCAGGTTTCTGTGGCGATGGCCGGAGATAATGCTCTACCGACACAAGATAGTGCGCTTGCTCTTGAACAGAAACACCTTGATGATGAGCCAGATTTAATGGCATTGATCCGCGGTAACCGTATGCGTCATGACCGTCGTGAAGCCTCTCTAAAGCCACAACAGCTTTCATGGGAAGTGGATGGCGACAACATCACTCTTAAGTTCTCACTGGATGCAGGTTGCTTTGCGACTGCGATTGTTCGTGAGTTAGTGGAAGAAGTGGCTGTTGAGCGACAATACGCGCAGTAAAGGCGTAAATTGGACGGATATAAGAAAGGATACAAAATGAAGATTTTACTCAGCAATGATGATGGCGTTCATGCTCAGGGTATTCATGCCCTAGCTAATGAGCTACGCGATCTTGCTGACGTTATTATCGTTGCACCTGATCGGAACCGCTCAGGTGCATCGAATTCATTAACGCTTGAGCAGCCTTTGCGTGTTCAAGAAATTGCAGCGAACACTTACTCAGTACAAGGTACGCCGACGGACTGTGTGCACTTTGCATTGAATGAGTTGCTTAAGGATGACATGCCTGATTTAGTGCTGACTGGCATTAATCATGGGGCAAATCTAGGTGATGATGTACTCTATTCGGGTACCGTTGCCGCTGCGATGGAAGGGCACTTTTTAGGTGTACAATCAGTCGCATTCTCTTTGGTGGGCAAACAACACTTTAAAACTGCCGCTCTTATTGCACGCCAAATCGTGGAACAGCATCTAGCTCGACCGATCCCAACCAATCGTTTGTTGAACGTGAATGTTCCAGACGTTGCTATTGGTGATCTTAAGGGAACACAGGTGACACGTCTTGGCGCTCGTCATCACTCTGAAGACATGATTAAGCAGAAAGACCCAAGAGGTCACGATATCTACTGGTTAGGTCCTCCAGGTAAAGAACAAGATGCAGGGCAGGGAACGGACTTTTATGCGATAGAGCATGGCTTCGTCTCAGTTACTCCGTTGCAAGTTGATCTAACTGCCCATGAATCTCTAGGTGCCATGTCGGAGTGGCTAGGAGAGCGCCAGTGACGAATCCCCATGCACACCGCTTAGTCAGTTTTCTGATTGAGAGTGGTATTCGAGACCAAAAGGTTTTGGATGCGATTTTTCGTTTGCCTAGAGAGCGTTTTTTATCGCAGGCGATGTATCACCAAGCCTACGACAACAACGCACTGCCTATTGGGCAAGGTCAGACAATTTCTCAGCCTTACATTGTGGCAAAAATGACGGAATTGTTGGAACTTCAACAAAGCAGCCGCGTCTTAGAAATTGGAACTGGCTCGGGGTACCAAACGGCTGTATTGGCTCAGCTGGTTGATCATGTTTATTCTGTTGAACGTATCAAATCGTTGCAGTGGGATGCTAAGAGAAGACTGAAGCAACTTGATTTTTATAATATTTCCACGAAACATGGCGATGGCTGGCAAGGTTGGTCTGCGAAAGGTCCATTTGATGCCATCATCGTAACTGCGGCAGCCGAATCAATCCCTCAAGCGCTCCTAGAGCAATTGAGTGATGGTGGTCGCTTGTTGATCCCGGTTGGGGACAATGAACAACAACTGTTAAAAATTACCCGCCAAGACGACGAGTATCTTTCAGAAACGATTGAGATGGTACGCTTTGTTCCTTTGGTTCCGGGTGAACTGGCGTAATAAACCTATTGGTGTAGATGGATAACAACTGAATGCGTTCACAGTTTTCAAAAGGGATAGCTATATTGTTGAGTTGCGTACTGGCAGGGTGCGCAGCGAATTCCCCTGCACCTGTATCAAACCTAAACAAAGATTACTCGACCATAGAACGTGGCAGTTATCGTGGTAGCTATTATGAAGTTCAGAAAGGCGATACCCTCTACTTCATCGCCTATTTGACCAACAAAGATGTCAATGATCTGATTCACAACAACGATCTGTCTGCGCCTTATACTATCCATCCAGGGCAGAAGCTTAAGTTATGGCGTCCGTCGTACAAGACACCTGCTTATGGCAAGTCCACTGCCGTTGCGGTGGCGACTCCGGCTCCTAAACCTGCGCCAGTGGTTCCAGTTGCGAGTACTCCAAGCTCTACTAGTTCAAAATCCTCTAAGCCAGCGACGACCAAAGCTGAGCCTGTAAAGAGCAAAAGCTCTAAACCGGCACCTGTGCAGTCAACGGCGAAAACGGTTAAAAAAGATCCACCAAAGAAGGTTGAACAATCGAAGCCAAAGGAGTATGTTGGGTCTAAAGGTAAACAGAATGTTACAACCGCCAGCAAGCCAACTAACGATAAAGTATCGAAATGGTTATGGCCAACCAAAGGGAGAGTAATCAAGAATTTCTCTGTAGGTGAACAAGGAAATAAAGGCATCGACATAGCAGGACAGCGTGGTCAGCCTATCGTATCTACTGCAGGGGGAACGGTTGTTTATTCGGGTAATGCACTCAGAGGCTACGGCAATCTCGTGATTGTAAAGCATAATGACAACTACTTAAGTGCATACGCGCATAACGATCGACTATTAGTATCTGAAGGGCAAAGTGTTAAACCAGGACAGAAAATTGCCACAATGGGAAGTTCTGGAGCCAAAAGCGTTCGGCTGCACTTTGAGATTCGTTACCAAGGTAAATCCGTTAATCCAAAACGTTATTTGCCTTAATACGGGTGCCGCAACGGTACTTGTATACAGTGACATAGTCATTTAGCGACATTTGAAGTTGTAATGTCTTGCTAATATCGCCAGGGGGAGGCGTTATGAGTATCAGAAATGCAGTTATTAAAGAAGAGTTCGAACTTGATCAAGAGACCACGGAGTTGGCAAATGTTGAGCAAGGCGAACAAACCGTCACTAAAAAAGCAGAAGTAAAAGAAGAAGTCGAAGTGACTTCGAAGAGCCTAGATGCAACACAGTTGTATTTGGGTGAAATTGGCTTCTCACCACTCTTAACCGCAGAAGAAGAAGTGCTTTATGCTCGTCGTGCATTACGCGGAGACGAAGCAGCTCGCAAGCGCATGATCGAAAGTAACCTACGTCTTGTGGTAAAAATTTCTCGTCGTTATAGCAATCGCGGCCTGGCTCTGCTTGATCTTATTGAAGAAGGCAACCTAGGTCTGATTCGTGCGGTCGAGAAGTTCGATCCAGAACGTGGTTTCCGTTTTTCTACTTACGCAACATGGTGGATTCGTCAAACGATTGAACGTGCGTTAATGAACCAAACGCGTACTATCCGTCTACCAATTCATGTAGTGAAAGAACTCAACATCTACCTGCGTACTGCTCGCGAACTATCGCAAAAGCTTGACCATGAGCCAACAGCTGAAGAGATCGCGACTAAGCTAGATAAGCCTGTGAGCGATGTAAGCAAAATGCTACGCCTTAATGAACGCGTAAGCTCGGTCGACACGCCGATTGGTGGTGATGGTGAGAAAGCACTACTGGACATCATCCCAGACGTAAATAACTCTGATCCAGAGGTTTCAACTCAAGATAGTGATATCAAAACGTCACTGATCTACTGGTTAGATGAACTGAATCCTAAGCAGAAAGAGGTGCTAGCACGCCGCTTTGGCCTTCTTGGCTATGAGCCATCGACTCTTGAAGAAGTAGGGCGTGAAATTAGCCTAACTCGCGAACGTGTGCGTCAGATTCAAGTAGAAGGTCTACGTCGTTTAAGAGAGATCCTTATCAAGCAAGGCTTGAATATGGAAAACCTATTCAACGTTGAAAACGACTAATCTTGGGTTAGAAATAACAAAAAAACGCTGACATATCGTCAGCGTTTTTTGTTTTTATCGGGCTTTAGAAGTCTGCTCTTTAGCTAAAGAAGCTTCTTCAAACGATACAACTCTTCTAGAGCTTGGCGTGGTGTTAGATCATCAGGATCTACGTTTGCTAGTGCTTGCTCTACTTCACTTGGCTCTGGGATCAAGCTCAGTTGGTTGGCAATATCAACGCCACTTGGCTTAGCTGTCGGTGTCTCAGCGCTCAGCGCTTCCAATTGAGTAAGCTTAGCTCGCGCATTCTTAATCACCGCTTTTGGTACACCGGCCAACCCAGCTACGGCAAGACCATAAGATTTGCTTGCGGCACCTTCTTGAACTGCGTGCATGAAGGCAATGCTGTCACCATGCTCAACGGCATCCAAATGGACATTCGCCAAGGTTGGAATTTGGTTTGGTAACTCGGTCAGTTCAAAGTAGTGCGTCGCAAACAGTGTCATCGCATTGATTTGGTTTGCTAGCCACTCTGCACTTGCCCAAGCCAGTGACAGACCATCATAGGTACTGGTACCGCGACCAATCTCATCCATTAGAACTAAACTGCTTGGCGTTGCGTTATGCAGAATGTTGGCTGTTTCCGTCATCTCGACCATGAAGGTTGAGCGACCAGATGCAAGATCGTCGGATGCTCCAATTCGAGTGAAGATACGGTCGATAGAGCCAATCGTTGCACTCTCTGCAGGAACGTAACAACCAATATGAGCCATTAGTGCGATCAACGCGGTTTGACGCATATAGGTCGACTTACCACCCATGTTTGGACCTGTGATGATCAGCATCTTACGTTGATCATTTAGGTCAATTGGGTTGGCAATGAAAGGTTCGTCCATAACCTGTTCAACTACAGGGTGACGACCTGCTTGAATGTGTACCCCTGGTTCTTTGGTTAGAGTAGGGCGGCAGTAATCTAATGTATCTGCGCGCTCAGCTAGGTTCTGTAGTACGTCTAATTGAGATACTGAAGAGGCGATGTTTTGTAATTGCTCTAGATGTGGCAACAGTAGGTCGAATAGTTCTTCCCATAGCTGTTTCTCAATCGCCAGCGCTTTAGACTTAGAATTTAGAACCTTATCTTCATGCTCTTTTAGCTCAGGAATAATGTAACGCTCAGCGTTCTTCAACGTTTGGCGGCGCACGTAATGAGGTGGCACCAAGTGGCTTTGACCACGGCTCACCTGAATAAAGAAACCGTGTACGTTGTTGTAGCCAACCTTTAACGTATCAATACCGTGACGTTCACGCTCTTCAGCCTCGAGCTTGTCTAGGTATTCTGTTGCGCCATCTGCAAGGTCACGCCACTCATCCAATTCAGCGCTGTATCCTGCTGCAATAACGCCACCGTCACGGATCACAACCGGCGGGTTCTCTTTGATTGCACGAGTCAGTAGCTCGGACACTTCTTCAAGAGGCGCGGCGTATTGTGCAAGCTGGCTTAGATATGGGTGAGAGACTTGCTCTAATGTATCTGCAAGTTCTGGAAGATAGTCCATCGCTTGGCGTAAGCGTGCCATATCACGTGG
This sequence comes from Vibrio fortis, assembly GCF_024347475.1. Lineage (NCBI taxonomy): Bacteria > Pseudomonadati > Pseudomonadota > Gammaproteobacteria > Vibrionales > Vibrionaceae > Vibrio > Vibrio fortis. The sequence goes on along the minus strand of NZ_AP025487.1, from coordinate 2,757,126 downwards.
GCGTGCTGAGCGAAGTGCTAGACGTGCCAAGATACGTTCAATATCACCAATCTGTTTTAATGTTGGCTGTAGTTCAGTAAACAGCGCAACGTCTTTCATTTCACCAATTGCATCTAGGCGTTGATCGAGTGCAGAGATGTTACGCATCGGCTGATGTAACCAACGTTTAAGCATACGACTGCCCATTGGCGTTGCTGTGTGATCAAGCACTTCAGCTAGTGTATTGTCTGTACCACCGGCTAGGTTATGGGTGATCTCTAGGTTACGACGAGTTGCGGCATCTAAGATCACCGAGTGGTCTTGACGATCGTAAGTCAATGAGCGGATATGTGGTAGCGCGGTACGTTGGGTGTCTTTTACATATTGGATCAAACAACCTGCAGCACACAGACCAAGCTTGGCATGTTCCACACCAAAGCCAACCAGATCGCGAGTGCCGAATTGTTTGTTGAGTTGCTGCTTAGCCGTATCTAGTTCAAATTCCCATACTGGGCGACGGCGGTTACCGCTACGGTTCGCCATTAACTCTACAGGTTCAAAGTCTTCAGGGAAGAGTAGCTCTCTAGGTGAAGTGCGTTGCAGTTCTGCCGCCATTGACTCTTCAGTTTCTGGTTCTGAAAGTTGGAATCGACCCGAGGTGATATCCAATGTTGCGTAGCCAAACTTACCGTTATGGTGGTAGATCGCAGCAATGAGGTTATCAACGCGCTCAGAAAGAAGGGCTTCATCAGTCACTGTACCCGGTGTCACGATACGAACAACGGCACGTTCTACTGGGCCTTTCGATGTCGCAGGGTTACCAATCTGTTCGCAGATCGCCACAGATTCACCCAATTGAACTAATTTCGCGAGGTAGCCTTCTACTGCATGAAAAGGAACACCTGCCATCGGGATAGGTTCGCCTGCTGATGAACCGCGTTTAGTTAGGGAAATATCGAGGAGTTGAGAAGCTCTTTTGGCATCATCATAGAAAAGCTCGTAGAAATCTCCCATGCGGTAGAAAAGCAGGATCTCTGGATTTTCTGCTTTGAGTTTTAGGTACTGCTGCATCATGGGAGTATGTTTTTGATCGGCTTTCACAGTTAACTTCTTTCGTTTATTTCTATTGCGGCTTAGGATACGTGAAAGCGATACCTGCGAAAAGCGGCGCAAGCGATAAAGATTCAAATTCACTCATGCAAAAACAACGGAGTTTGTCACCATGTCATCGATTCAACAACTCAGCGAAAAACTTGGTCAACTTCTATTAGAAAACCAGCACGTGTTAGTGACGGCAGAGTCGTGCACAGGTGGTGGGGTTGCAAGCGCAATCACGGACATAGCAGGCAGTTCTGCATGGTTTGATCGTGCATTTGTCACATACAGTAATGAAGCCAAACAAGAGATGATTGATGTACAAGCCTCAACACTCGAAGCACATGGAGCAGTAAGTGAAGCTGTGGTGATTGAAATGGCTCAAGGCGCATTGGTGCACTCAAATGGCACGATCGCAGTATCGATCAGTGGTATTGCTGGCCCTGGTGGTGGCAGTGAAGAGAAGCCTGTCGGCACCGTTTGTTTTGCGTGGGCTACAAACAGTGGCTGGCAAAAAGTAGAAACGCATGTATTTGCGGGTGATCGATCACAAGTACGGCAACAAGCGACCGCCTGCGCGCTTAAGGTTATTTATGATTACCTGTTGGAAGAGAAGTAACAATTGTACAAATAATTTTCATACAGGTATGGACACTGTATGAATCAACAGTATAATAAACACCAATTAGTCACCCCTATGTGGGTTAGAAACAGATTCTAAATCGCTTGTTATAGACAACCGATTATGTGGAGATAGTAATGGACGAGAATAAACAAAAAGCGTTAGCCGCAGCCCTTGGTCAGATTGAAAAGCAGTTTGGTAAAGGCTCTATCATGCGTCTTGGTGACAACCGCACAATGGATGTAGAAACCATTTCTACTGGCTCGCTATCTCTAGATATCGCACTAGGTGCTGGTGGCCTGCCAATGGGTCGTATCGTTGAGATCTATGGTCCAGAATCATCAGGTAAAACAACCCTAACACTAGAGCTTATCGCAGCAGCTCAACGTGAAGGTAAAACATGTGCATTCGTCGATGCGGAGCACGCACTAGACCCTATCTATGCTCAAAAGTTGGGTGTTGATATCGATGCGCTTCTTGTTTCTCAGCCTGATACTGGTGAGCAAGCACTAGAAATCTGTGATGCGTTAGCGCGTTCAGGTGCGATTGATGTTCTTGTTGTCGACTCTGTAGCAGCATTGACACCGAAAGCGGAAATTGAAGGTGAGATGGGTGATAGCCACATGGGTCTGCAAGCGCGTATGCTTTCTCAAGCAATGCGTAAGCTAACAGGTAACCTGAAGCAATCTAACTGTATGTGTATCTTCATCAACCAAATCCGTATGAAGATCGGTGTTATGTTTGGTAACCCAGAAACAACAACGGGTGGTAACGCACTTAAGTTCTACGCATCTGTTCGTCTTGATATCCGTCGTACTGGCTCTATCAAAGAAGGCGACGAGATTGTTGGTAACGAAACTCGCATTAAGGTTGTTAAGAACAAGATTGCTGCACCATTTAAGCAAGCTGAAACTCAAATTCTATACGGCCAAGGCTTTAACCGTGAGGGTGAGCTGATCGACCTAGGTGTTAAGCATAAGCTGATTGAAAAAGCGGGTGCTTGGTACAGCTACAACGGCGATAAGATCGGTCAAGGTAAAGCGAACGCTGGTAAGTTCCTTCGTGAGAATCCAGAAGCAGCGAAAACTATCGATGCTAAGCTTCGTGAAATGCTACTGACTCCAGCTCGAGCTGAAGAGCCTGAAACAGGTGAAATGCCGCAAGAAGAGTTATAATTAACTCGCTCTGATTGGAAAGCCTCGCACTTGCGGGGCTTTTTTGTACCCACTATTTTTTGTTTCTACTATCCTAGCTGTTATTTCTTATCCCCTTCGGAAGGTCACTTTCTTCTTCACTGCTGAACGACTCTTGGTTTACTGACTCCAGTGCTGCAATCAAGGGTGATGCCTTGCTACGATTTGCTTTCCCTGTCCACACTGAACTAGCTGTAGAAAAAGTCTAATTTCGTTCTTTTTCTCGGAAAGTTCTAATCATGACAAAACACCGATATTAGAGCGGGGTGTGAGTTTATTTCATTTTCTATCAATTGCTTATATTGATGTCTTTGTTCGTCGTTACATTCTTTATACGTTGATGTGTTGGTTTGGTGTGAAGTTTTATCCGTCATTACATTTTGGTTTGAGAAAGGTTTGTGGCTCGGGGTTATGTCGGGTGATAAATTTTTCCCACGATTTGAGGTTACTGATAGTTAAGTTATTAATTTGGTTTTGTGAATAGGTAAGAGAATGTCAAAGATTAAGAGAAAAGACGCAGAGTTAGCGACGCATTTACTAGAGGAGTATCGAACGATGACGTCGATAGAGTCCTTTCAACTGGATGTGCTGCAAAGCCTAGTAAAAGTGCTGTCTGCAAACATCAAGTCATTGGATAGTAATGACCGTAACGTCTTGCTGAATCTTGCCAAGCAGAATCTCGATGTAGAGATGGATTTCTCAAAATCTGCAGGCTTCGATGACGCTTTACCGAAGCTGACCGAATTTAAAACTGTTATTAACGTCATTTAAATAGCACTAGAACAATAAAACAGATGGCTTTTGAGTCGTCGGAAATTAAAAGGATAAATCATGAATAAAGTTACGTTTCTTGGTGAACAGGTCGCATTAGAAGGTCATTTTCCAGGTAAAGGCGAGCAACTAGTAACACCTGAACTGTGTACTCTGTCGCTTAACCCACTGACAATCTCTGATGTAGACAGCAAGTACAAGCTGATTTACTTATTCCCAAGCATCGATACACCAGTGTGTGCTGCAACGACTAAGAGCTTGTCTGAACTGGCTCAATTAAACCTGAAAGATGTGTCGATCTATACCGTATCAGCAGACCTGCCATTTGCGTTGGCGCGTTACAATGAAGCGTCTGAAATTGCCAACGTTGAGCACCTTTCTGTGTTTAAAGACGTAACTGCGCTGAACACATTTGGTGTTGAAATTAAAGACCACGCTCTGACTGGCCTGGCTTCACGTGCGGTTATCCTATTGGATAGCGAAAATAAAGTGATTCACAGTGAACTGGTTAGTGAAATCACTGAAGCACCAAACTTCAACCTTGTCGTTGAAGCTATTCAAGGCTAATTCGTTTTTTGATTGTAACCTCAAGGCTTCTAGTCTTGAGGTTTTTTCATTTTATGGATGAGTTTGCTTACTCTGTTTCTATTGTCGATCTTGAGCATAATGCTGCGCTATTTTGTGCGCCGTTTGGTGACTATTACTCTCGATTTTGAAGAATTCCGACCTAAATTCCATCCCAATGGCTCTTTTGTACAAGAAAACTAGTCGAAGCCTTAACCATGATCTACAATACGGCAAAATTCTAACTCGACTATTTTCAGGAAGAGCTGCATGTACATGAGCACTGATGAGGTTCGCAACGCGTTCCTTAAGTTCTTTGAGAGCAAAGGACACCAAATCGTAGACAGTTCATCGTTAGTTCCACATAACGATCCAACCCTGCTATTTACTAACGCAGGTATGAACCAATTCAAAGATTGTTTCTTAGGCGCCGAAAAGCGTGCCTACACTCGAGCGACTACGGCTCAACGTTGTGTACGTGCTGGTGGTAAACACAACGACCTTGAAAACGTAGGTTTCACGGCTCGTCACCACACATTCTTTGAAATGCTTGGTAACTTCAGCTTTGGTGACTACTTCAAAGAAGACGCGATTGCGTTTGCTTGGGAATTCCTAACAGAAACTCTACAACTACCAAAAGACCGTCTACTGGTAACGGTATACGAGACAGATGACGAAGCATTCGATATCTGGAACAAGAAAGTAGGTGTACCTGCTGACCGTATCGTTCGCATCGGCGACAAAGAAGGCGGTAAACAGTTCGAGTCTGATAACTTCTGGACAATGGGTGACACAGGTCCTTGTGGTCCATGTACTGAAATTTTCTACGATCACGGTGAACACATTTGGGGCGGCCGCCCAGGCACACCTGAAGAAGATGGTGACCGTTTCATCGAGATCTGGAACAACGTATTCATGCAGTTCAACCGTCATGCAGACGGCACAATGGAACCGCTACCTAAGCCTGCTGTAGATACAGGTATGGGTATTGAGCGTATCTCTGCAATCATGCAAGGCGTACACTCAAACTACGAAATCGACGTATTCCAAAAGCTAATCAAAGCGACAGCTGAAACGATCGGTTACGAAGACCTATCAAACCAGTCACTACGTGTTATCGCTGACCACATCCGTTCTTGTTCATTCCTGATCGCTGATGGTGTTATGCCTTCAAACGAAGGTCGTGGTTACGTTCTACGTCGTATTATTCGTCGTGCAGTTCGTCACGGTAACAAGCTTGGTGCACAAGGCGTATTCTTCCACAAACTTGTAGGCGTACTGGCTGAAGTTATGGGCAGCGCAGCTGACGAGCTGAAGAAGCAACAAGAGCTTGTTGAAAAAGTACTTCGTATCGAAGAAGAAAACTTCGGTCGCACACTAGAGCGCGGCATGGTTATCTTGAACGAAGCACTAGACGCACTTGAAGGCAAAGAGCTAGACGGTGAAACCGTATTCAAACTTTACGATACCTACGGCTTCCCAGCTGACTTAACTAACGACGTAGCTCGTGAGCGTGACTTCACTATTGATGAAGAAGGCTTCGAGAAGGCGATGGAAGTTCAGCGTCAGCGTGCTCGTGAAGCGGGCCAATTTGGTACTGACTACAACGCGACGATCAAAGTGGAAACCAACACTGAATTCTGTGGTTACACTGGTACAGAAGGTGCTGGCGAAATTTCTGCACTTTTCGTTGAAGGTGAAGAGGTTGCTTCTCTGTCTGCTGGCGACAAAGCAATCATCATCCTTGAAGAGACACCATTCTACGCGGAATCAGGCGGTCAATGTGGTGATACAGGTACGCTAAAAACTGCATCTGGTCTTTTCAAAGTTGAAGACACTCAGAAGCTAGGCAACGCATTTGCACACCACGGTGAGCTAGTTGAAGGTGTATTCGCTAAAGGCGATAAAGTAGAAGCAACAGTAGACGCTGAACGTCGCGCTGCTATCTCACTAAACCACTCTGCAACTCACCTATTGCACGCGGCACTGCGTGAAGTTCTAGGCGAGCACGTTGCTCAGAAAGGTTCTTTGGTTAAGCCTGACAACCTACGTTTCGACTTCTCTAACCTTGAAGCGGTAACACCAGCACAACTGAAAGAAGTTGAGCGTCTAGTGAACGCACAAATTCGTAAGAACCATGTGATTGAAACTAACATCATGGATATCGAATCAGCGAAGGAAAAAGGTGCGATGGCACTCTTCGGTGAGAAGTACGATGACGAAGTTCGCGTGCTGTCTATGGGTGAGTTCTCTACTGAGCTTTGTGGTGGTATCCACGCTTCAAACACAGGTGATATCGGTCTGTTCAAGATCACTTCTGAAGGTGGTATTGCTGCAGGTATCCGTCGTATTGAAGCCGTAACGGGTGAAGCTGCGCTGGATGCTATCGAAGAGCAACAAGCTAAGTACGAAGAGAAGATTGCTGAATCTACTTCTAAGGCGAAAGCACTAGAGAAAGAGATTCAAAAGCTGAAAGAGAAGATGGCTGCATCTGAAAGTGCAAACATCATGGGCAAAGCACAAGAAATCAACGGCGTGAAAGTACTGATCGCAGGTATGGAAGGTGCTGATCCTAAGAACCTACGTACTATGGTTGATAACGCTAAGAACCAAATGGGTAGTGGCGTAGTGATGCTAGCTAACATCAATGGCGACAAGATTGGTCTTATCGCGGGTGTTACTAAAGACCTTATCGGTAAAGTAAAAGCGGGTGACCTAGTTAAGATGGTTGCTGAGCAAGTTGGTGGTAAAGGCGGTGGTCGTCCTGACATGGCTCAAGCAGGTGGTACAGACGTATCAGCACTGCCTGAAGCGATGAAGTCAGTTCAAGCATGGCTAGAAGAGCGCCTATAAAACTAATCTCTTGATCCAAAGATGCCCAATCACCCGATTGGGCATCTTTTATTTTGTATCATCGTTAATTACGTAAGCTAATAAAAAGTATTGAAATTAACCAAGAGGTTGGAACTTAGAGTCGACCTCTTGGTTAATTTTTATGACTTCGCTATGACGCGAAGTGTGTTTTTTTGTCATATATAGACATTGGTCTTGGGAAGGTGAGGACGGGTGAAAATGCCTCTTATCGTACAAAAATTTGGTGGAACGTCAGTGGGCTCTATTGAAAGAATCCACTCAGTTGCAGAGAAAATCATTGAAGCAAAAAACGACGGCAATCAAGTCGTGGTGGTGGTTTCTGCAATGTCAGGAGAAACAAACCGATTAGTTGATTTAGCCAATCAGATAGATTGCGTACCAAACGCGAGGGAATTGGATGTCTTATTGACAGCCGGTGAACAGGTCTCGATGGCTTTATTAGCAATGACGTTACACAAATTGGGCTATGAAGCGACATCGATGACAGGTTATCAAGCCAAGATTCACACCGACTCAAACCATAATAATGCCGCTATCACTCATATTGATACTGCTCCGATTAAAGCTCTGCTCGAACAAGGACAGATAGTGATTGTGGCCGGCTTTCAGGGCGTTAATCACAAAGGCGATATCACGACGCTGGGGCGTGGTGGCTCAGACACCAGTGCTGTTGCATTAGCTGGTGCGCTCAATGCGCAAGAGTGTCAGATCTATACCGATGTTGATGGCGTTTACTCTTGTGACCCTAGAGTGGTTAAAGATTCCAAACGCTTACCTCTGCTTGATTTCCCTTCAATGGAAGAGATGGCACGTTGCGGGGCTAAGGTTTTGCACCTGCCTTGCGTTCAATTTGCGTGGAAGCATCAAGTACCACTGCGAGTGTTATCAAGCTTTGAGAAGGGCGAGGGTACCTTAATCTCGGGTGAAGAGTGTTTGAATGACATATCTGGCATCGCTATTCAGAAAGATATGGTGTTGATAGAATGCGCAGTAGAAGAGCTGTCATCTCTCATATCACAGGCACAATTACTCGGTATCGAAGTGTGTAGTGTGATCGAGGAAACAGAACGAGCAGCAGTGGTGATTAAACGCGACGCAAGTACGAAATTAAAACTAGTTTTTGCTGAGAAAATCCGTAATAGTGAACAAGTTAGTTTGTTAACTGTAGTAGGTAGTCGAACACAAGATATTGTGGTCAGTTCACATGGATTGTTGTCTGAAGGCGAGGTTGATGTACAGCATCACTTATTGCAGCAGCAGTCTTTAACCCTGGTGGTTTCTCCCGACCAGGTCGATACAGCTGCTAACATACTACACAAAGCATACATTGTAGCGCGTGAAACACAGGGTTATCTTAAAAAAGAAGTGCATTTTGGTTAAATAAACTCATTCGATAGTTTACGAAAATATAACTTTTGTTGGATAATGCTCTCGTAGCTAGATAAATTTAGAGATTACTCAAGGAGCAAAGAATGCTAATTTTGACTCGCCGCGTTGGCGAAACACTGATGATTGGTGATGAAGTAACAGTGACTGTACTAGGTGTTAAAGGTAACCAAGTACGTATTGGTGTTAATGCACCTAAAGAAGTATCTGTTCACCGTGAAGAGATCTACATGCGCATTCAAGCTGAAAAAGGTAATGGTAACGTTGCATCTGGCAACTACTAATACTTTCGCGTAGAAAAAGGGCTAGCACTGTTGCTAGCCTTTTTTGATCTTGGCGTTTGAAACCGAGTTTAGGTTATAGGAAAAAACGATAGTTGGTGATTGATGCATTCACTGTCATTCCAACTTCATCGATAAACACTTTATCTGTGTCACGAGTTCGCCTTTTTTCTTGCATACAGATGTAGCCAAATTTCTAGGCTCGTAGTATGGTTGCTTATGCACTGACAATGTCATTGTTAAAAATTAGATAACTTAATTCCACGCGTAATTTTGCTAATCTTTCACCTTAATTTTTAAGGGAAAAAGAGCCTTTTGATATTAATAAGTTCAAATAGCAAGCGCTTTGATTAAATTGCAAACGGTTGAGTGTTTTTATCCATTTTTTTTCAATAAAGTGTTTGACATATTTTCGGTAAAACGTAATATGTGCCTCCGCAAGACGGTGAGGTGGCCGAGAGGCCGAAGGCGCTCCCCTGCTAAGGGAGTATGTGGTTTGTAGCTGCATCGAGGGTTCGAATCCCTCCCTCACCGCCATTTCTTGCGAGTCTAAACGTAGCAAGTTAGACAACAATATGTGCGCTCTTAGCTCAGCTGGATAGAGTACCTGGCTACGAACCAGGCGGTCGGAGGTTCGAATCCTCCAGAGCGCGCCATTATCTCTCTTATCATTTGATAGGCGTGATAATAATGAATTAGGTGAGGTGGCCGAGTGGCCGAAGGCGCTCCCCTGCTAAGGGAGTATGTGGTTTGTAGCTGCATCGAGGGTTCGAATCCCTCCCTCACCGCCATTCATTACAGGCCGATGGCCTTTTTTTTGTTTCGTTGTAAGCAAAATGTGATATATTTCACAACTTCATTCGAGAGAGTGAAACACCGTGCGCTCTTAGCTCAGCTGGATAGAGTACCTGGCTACGAACCAGGCGGTCGGAGGTTCGAATCCTCCAGAGCGCGCCACTATTTAGGGTTTCCTAGTGAACTCCTGATATTGGAAAACCGATATCAAAAACCGTGCGTCCTTAGCTCAGCTGGATAGAGTACCTGGCTACGAACCAGGCGGTCGGAGGTTCGAATCCTCCAGGACGCGCCACTATTTAAAGGTTTTCTTTCATTATAAGAATGAGAATCTTGATATTGATTATTACGCCTTTGGCAATTAACATCGAAACCGTGCGCTCTTAGCTCAGCTGGATAGAGTACCTGGCTACGAACCAGGCGGTCGGAGGTTCGAATCCTCCAGAGCGCGCCACTATTTAGGGTTTCCTAGTGAACTCCTGATATTGGAAAACTGATATCAAAAACCGTGCGTCCTTAGCTCAGCTGGATAGAGTACCTGGCTACGAACCAGGCGGTCGGAGGTTCGAATCCTCCAGGACGCGCCACTATTTAAAGGCTTTCTTTCTGATAAGAACAGAAATCCTTGTGTTAATTAGCTATTTAGAATGGTTGGTTAATACGAAAACCGCGCGCTCTTAGCTCAGCTGGATAGAGTACCTGGCTACGAACCAGGCGGTCGGAGGTTCGAATCCTCCAGAGCGCGCCACTATTTAGGGTTTCCTAGTGAACTCCTGATATTGGAAAACCGATATCAAAAACCGTGCGTCCTTAGCTCAGCTGGATAGAGTACCTGGCTACGAACCAGGCGGTCGGAGGTTCGAATCCTCCAGGACGCGCCACTATTTAAAGGCTTTCTTTCTGATAAGAACAGAAATCCTTGTGTTAATTAGCTATCTAGAATAGTTATTTAACGCGAAAACCGCGCGCTCTTAGCTCAGCTGGATAGAGTACCTGGCTACGAACCAGGCGGTCGGAGGTTCGAATCCTCCAGAGCGCGCCACTTCCTTAAAAAAGCCTCGTTTATACGAGGTTTTTTTTCGTCTGCAGCTTTTATTGTTAATTAAATGTTAACATTTGGTTATTCCTAACCTATTGTATTTATTAGCTTTAGCTGTTCCCAACTGTTTATTCCACCTTGCTCATATCATTTGCAGAAAAAAGCCTAATTAAGTCGCAGTTTATTCATCTGAAAATCATTAATTTGTCAGATTTATGTGATCTGTATGGCGAATAATTAACCTGATCTGTGTGTTATCCGTAACACAGCCTTAAACAAAATTGACAAACTTTTACCAATCGAGATAATCCAAGGGTCGGGATCATTATTCGCTGAAATCCTGCACACATGTCAGGATGACAAAGAAAGGAAGCAACATGACTAATATAGGAAGCCTGCTAGGAGATGCGGCAACCCTAATGGTGACAGGTATGTCTGTCGTCTTTATCTTCTTAACTATTCTCGTTTATCTCGTTCGGTTAATGTCGAAACTGGTACCAGAAGAAGTACCCGAGCCGGTCGCTGCACCAAAAACAATTCAAAAATCACAATCAACCCCTTCTGCTGTTAGTCCACAGGTTGTGGCAGCAATATCGTCCGCGGTTCATCAATACCGTGTATCGACTGCTAAGTAGCAATTAAAAAGGATTAAAAGGAGTTAATGAGCATGTCTAAACCACTAGCTATCACAGACGTGGTACTTCGTGACGCCCATCAGTCACTATTTGCTACGAGAATGCGTATCGAGGATATGCTGCCAATCGCAGCTGAACTGGATAAAGTTGGATACTGGTCACTTGAAACATGGGGCGGGGCAACCTTTGATTCATGTATCCGTTTTCTTGGAGAAGATCCTTGGGAGCGTCTACGTGAGCTTAAAAAAGCGATGCCAAACACCCCAATGCAAATGCTACTTCGTGGTCAAAACCTTTTAGGCTACCGTCATTATGCAGACGACGTGGTAGAGAAATTTGTAGAGCGTGCACATAAAAACGGGATGGATGTATTCCGTATTTTTGATGCAATGAATGACGTACGTAACTTTGAGAAAGCGGTAAAAGCAACGGTTGACGTTGGCGGACACGCTCAAGGCACACTGTCGTACACTACAAGCCCAGTTCACAACGCTGACACTTGGGTTGATCTCGCTAAGCGATTAGAAGATCTTGGCTGTCACTCACTGTGTATCAAAGACATGTCAGGTCTATTGAAGCCTTACGAAGCGGAAGAGCTGATTACCCGTATTAAAGCGTCGTGTGATGTTCCACTAGCGCTTCACAGCCACGCAACAACCGGTCTATCAACGGCAACTGCAGTGAAAGCGGTTGAAGCTGGTATCGATATTCTAGATACCGCTATCTCTTCAATGAGTTGTACATACGGTCACACCCCAACAGAGACAGTTGTCGCAATGCTTGAAGGTACAGAGCGCGCAACCGGTCTTAAGCTTGACCAAATCGAACCAATCGCCGCTTACTTCCGTGAAGTTCGTAAGAAGTACGCGAAATGGGAAGGTCAATTGAAGGGCGTCGACTCACGTATCCTTATTGCTCAAGTACCAGGTGGCATGTTGACGAATATGGAAGGCCAGTTGAAAGAGCAAGGTGCTGCTGATCGTCTAGATGAAGTATTGGAAGAGATCCCACGCGTACGTGAAGACCTAGGTTTCATTCCACTAGTAACTCCAACGTCTCAGATCGTGGGCACACAAGCGGTGATCAATGTTCTAACTGGCGAACGCTACAAGAGCATTACCAAAGAGACTGCAGGTGTTTTAAAAGGCGAATACGGCCAAGCACCGGCTGAGCTTAATGCAGAGTTGCAAGCTAAGGTGCTTGATGGTGCTGAGCCTATCACCTGTCGCCCAGCAGACTTGCTGAAGGCTGAGATGGATACGTTAACTACAGACCTTCTTGAAAAAGCAAAAGAAGAGGGTATCTCTTTGGCTGAAGATACGGTTGATGATGTTCTAACTTACGCGCTTTTCCCACAAGTAGGCCTTAAGTTCCTGAAGAACCGTCATAATCCTGAAGCCTTTGAGCCTGCACCAGGTACTGAAGTTGAAGCTCCTGCAACTGCAGCCCCTGCACCAGCAGCGGGTGGCATTGAAAGCTACAGCGTAAAAGTAGACGGTCAAGTTTACGATGTTGAAGTTGGTCCTCAAGGTCAATTAACGTCGGTATCGCCAGCAGCACAACCTGCTCAGCAAAGTGCACCAGCAGCTGCGCCTGCGGCGTCGAATGCTGAATCTGTACCAGCACCACTGGCTGGCAACATCTTCAAAGTAAACGTACAACCGGGTGCTCAAGTGGCTGAAGGTGATGTTCTACTGATCCTAGAAGCGATGAAGATGGAGACAGAAGTTCGTGCGGCACGCGGTGGTATCGTACAAGAGCTAAATGTTAAAGAAGGCGATGCAGTTTCTGTAGGCGCTCCATTACTAAGCTTGGCGTAAGGGAGTACCATGGAAGGATTGATGACCTTATGGTCTGAAACGGGGATTGCCAACTTTGAGTTTGGCCAAATCTGTATGATGTTGGTTGGCTGCTTACTGTTGTTCTTGGCAATTCGTAAAGGATTTGAACCACTACTACTGTTACCTATCGGTTTCGGTGCCGTGCTGGCGAACATTCCAAACGCTGGCTTTACTGAGCCGGGTGGTCTGCTGTACTACGTTTACTACATCGGGATCGAGACTGGGATCTTCCCACTGTTGATCTTTATGGGTGTGGGCGCGATGACCGATTTCGGTGCTTTGATTGCTAACCCTAAAACACTATGGCTTGGTGCAGCTGCGCAGTTTGGTATCTTTGCGACTCTATTTGGTGCGATTTTGCTCAACTACATTCCAGGTATGGAATTTACGATGGCAGATGCTTCATCCATTGCGATCATTGGTGGCGCCGATGGCCCGACTGCGATCTTCTTGGCGAGTAAGCTCTCACCTGATCTATTGGGTGCGATCGCCGTAGCGGCATACAGCTACATGGCACTGGTTCCAATTATTCAACCGCCAATCATGAAGGCACTAACGTCTCCAGAAGAGCGTAAGATTCAGATGGCTCAACTGCGTCACGTAAGTAAGGGTGAGAAGATTCTTTTCCCTCTTGCTGTATTGCTGATGACGATTCTGTTCCTACCGTCGGCAACGCCGTTAGTCGGTATGTTCTGTCTAGGTAACTTGATGCGTGAAGCGGGTGTGGTCGATCGTCTATCAAAGACGGCTCAAAACGAGCTGATCAACGTGGTGACTATCTTCCTTGGCCTAGGTGTGGGTTCTAAGCTACAAGCGGATACCTTCTTGAATCTAGAGACTCTTGGTATTCTTGGCCTAGGTGCTGTTGCCTTCAGTATTGGTACTGCAGGTGGTGTACTCATGGCGAAGCTACTGAACAAGTTCTCTAAAGAAGACATCAACCCGCTTATTGGTGCTGCAGGTGTATCAGCGGTACCAATGGCAGCACGTGTAGTGAACAAGGTTGGTCTTGAGGCTAACCCACAAAACTTCCTACTGATGCATGCTATGGGTCCAAACGTAGCGGGCGTATTGGGAAGTGCGGTAGCCGCAGGTATCTTGTTGGCTCTGGTTGGTTAACCGGGTTACATCTAGCCAAACGGTTGAGTTAATTGGTGGTTATTTTTCAAACCAGTGGTTAACTTAGCCTAACAAAATGGTTTATAGTCGAAGGGATGCTTGTGCATCCCTTTCTTTTATTCGTTAGGTTTTAACTAATTAGGGACGTGTTGAGATGGAAAATAAACAGATAGCGATTACCGAATTTGGCAGGGTAGAAAACCTTGTACTTCAAACCCGTGCGATACCTGAACCTCAAGAGGGTGAAGTGGTGGTTAAGGTTGCGTTTTCTGGAGTAAATCCAATTGATGTTAAAACCCGAGCGGGACTAGGTTGGGCGGCGGCACAGAACAAAGACAATCTTCCTTGGGTGCCTGGCTACGATATTTCGGGTCAAGTGATTGCGTGTGGCGAGTCGGCGGAGCGATTCTCTGTCGGAGCCAATGTTGCTGGCTTTATTGGGTTCCCTCTTCAAGGTGGCGGCTATAGTCAATACGTTGCGGTGTCAGAGAGTGCCTTAAGCGCAGTGCCAGACTCTGTCACTCTAGAAGCTGCGGCAGCACTGCCATTGGCTAGCCAAACTGCTGCACAGGCACTAAACAAAGCTGAGGTCAAAGAGGGCGATCGCGTTCTTATATTGGCGGGTGCGGGTGGTGTCGGTCACCTAGCGGTGCAGATTGCAGTTGCTGCAAAAGCTGAGGTTTATACCACTTGCAGCGAGGCTAACCTGGACTACCTAGCAACACTTGGCGCTCATGCCATTAATTATCAGTTTGCCCCTGCTTCTGAACGCGTGTCTGATGTTGATGTATTGATTGACTTAGTCGGTGGTGACACAGCTCTTGATGCGCTTAAGTGTCTTAAAGATGGCGCGCGCGTGGTAACCGTGCCAACGCTTTCGGCAGAGCTTATCTGTGAAAAGGCTAAACTGCTCGGTTTCACCGCAAGTGGAATGCTTGTTGAGCCACAACCAGAACAGATGGATACAATGTTGTACATGGTGAGTGTTGGTTTGTTGAAAACGGAAGTTCAACGCATTTTCCCTATGGACGAAGCACAAGCGGCGCATCTACAGGTTGAAACTGGTCATACACGAGGCAAGGTCCTACTGGATATGAAGTGTTAGAATCATTTAATTCAATGTTTGAAGCCATAGCGCTGTGGTTCTCTGATTCTGCGCTATGGGTACTGTTCATTAGTGGTTTTCTCAGTGCCACACTGTTACCCGGAGGTTCAGAAGCCAGTCTCATTGCTGCTTTGAGCCTCAATCAATTTTCTACTTTCTCGATTATTTTGGTCTCTACTTTGGGGAATACCCTCGGTGGATTAACCAACTATTGGATTGGTTTATGGTTACCTAATCGAACTCAATCCGAGAAGCATGGTCATAAAGCTATATCTTGGCTACGTCGCTATGGTTATTGGACTTTATTGTTTAGTTGGTTACCTATAATTGGTGACCCTTTGTGTCTGGCTGCAGGTTGGCTTCGAATGAAGTTCTTACCGAGTCTGATATTGATTGCGATCGGCAAGGCTGCGCGTTACAGCTTATTGGCTGGCATCTATTTCGGTTTTTTCTAAGGAGAACCTATGAAGAAGGTTTTACTGGGTACATTTTCTCTTATTGCCCTCGCAGGGTGTTCTCATCAAGTACCTAGCTCAACTTCCCTGTTTTCTTCACTGCCTGAAGGCGTCACCCTTGTTGATGAGGTGAAACCTTCGAGCGACAAAGTGGTTATTCCATACACTAAATATCAGTTAGAGAACGGTCTAACGGTAATTCTTTCACCAGATGACTCCGATCCCTTGGTGCATGTTGACGTCACCTATCATGTTGGCTCAGCTCGAGAGGAGATTGGTAAATCGGGATTTGCTCACTTCTTTGAACATATGATGTTCCAAGGCTCTGAGAACGTGGGTGACCAAGAGCACTTTAAGATCATCACCGAAGCGGGTGGTACTCTGAACGGTACCACTAATCGAGATCGCACCAACTACTTTGAAACTGTGCCGTCGAACCAACTAGAGAAGATGCTGTGGTTGGAATCTGATCGCATGGGCTTTTTGTTGGATGCAGTTTCTCAACGAAAATTTGAGATCCAACGAGATACGGTGAAAAACGAGCGCGCTCAAACCTACGAAAACCGTCCTTATGGCTTGATGTGGGAACGCATGGGTGAAGCGCTGTATCCTGAAGGACACCCTTATTCTTGGCAACCTATCGGTTATGTCGAAGACCTTGATCGTGTTGATGTAAATGATCTTAAAGCCTTTTTCCTGCGTTGGTATGGCCCAAATAACGCGGTATTGACCATTGGTGGTGACATCGATGTAGAGGATACGCTTGAGTGGGTAAACAAATACTTTGGACCGATTCCCAAAGGACCAGAAGTCGAAAAGACTGAGAAGCAACCCGCAGTCTTAACCGAAGACAAGTACATCACGCTAGAAGATAACATTCGTCAGCCAATGGTCTTGGTTGGTTGGCCCACGACCTACCGTGGTGAAGAGACGCAGGCAACACTAAATGCTTTGTCTAACGTTCTAGGTAAAGGCACCAACAGCTACTTGTACCAAAACCTTGTTAAGACTCAGAAAGCGGTCAGCGCGGGTTCATTCCATGATTGTGGTGAGCTTGCATGTACCCTGTATGTGTACGCGATGGGCGACTCGGGTAAGAAAGGCGACCTAACAGTATTGAATCAAGCGCTTTTGGGTACGCTGGATAAGTTCTC
This sequence comes from Vibrio fortis, assembly GCF_024347475.1. NCBI lineage: Bacteria > Pseudomonadati > Pseudomonadota > Gammaproteobacteria > Vibrionales > Vibrionaceae > Vibrio > Vibrio fortis. The sequence goes on along the minus strand of NZ_AP025487.1, from coordinate 2,740,218 downwards.
TAAAGAGGGGGTTGATCAGGAGCGACTTGATCAAATTACGGGCATGGCGGAAGCCAACGCAGTGTTTGCTCTGCAGAGTGTTCGTGGAAAAGTGTCTCAACTCGCCTCGAATGAAACCTTTTACGGCCAGCCAGATCGCATCGAGTCTCAGCTAGAGCAGATTCGAGCAGTGACCCCAGAGAGCGTGACCAAAGCTTATCAAGACTTTGTTCAAGGCAAACACAAAGTGACGTTAAGCGTTGTCCCTCGTCGCCAGCTAGATTTAGCGGTGCGTGAAGCGACCTTTGAAACGCCACCTCGCACGCTACCAGAATATACCAAGGTAACCGAAGACCAGCTTGAGTTTAGAAAAGCACCGAATACCTTTGATCGCAGTGTGATGCCTGAAGTGACGTTTGGTGTCACTGCTACTATGCCTGATCTGTACCGTGTCCACTATGAAAATGGCGCGGAACTGATTGGTACAGTGACAACTGAAACACCAACGGTGCAGCTACAGTTCCAGCTACCAGCTGGTGAGCGCTACGTGGCAAAAGGACAGGAAGGCTTAGCGAATCTAACGGCAGCGATGATGGAAGAGGGCTCAACGCAGCGTACCGTTGAAGAGCTGCAAGCGACGCTCGATAAACTGGGTAGCAGTGTCAGCATCAGTGCGGGCAGCTACACCACAGATATCTCTGTATCTTCATTGGAGAAGAACCTAGCACAGACTCTGGCGATCGTAGAAGAGGTGCTGTTTAGTCCTAAGTTTGATGAACAAGACTTTGCTCGTGTCAAAAGACAGATGCTAGAGGGTGTGGTTTATCAGCATCAGCAGCCGAGCTGGATGGCATCTCAGGCGACTCGTGAAGTGTTGTTTGGCGACAGCTTGTTCGCTCGCTCGAGTGATGGTACTGAGGAGTCTTTGGCGTCGTTAACACTGGATGATGTAAAAGAGTTTTACAATCAGCACTATACTCCTGAAGGGGCGAATATTGTTATTGTAGGTGACATCTCGAAAAGAGAGGCTGAAAAGCAGCTAAACTTCTTTAAAGAGTGGCAGGGCGATGCTGCACCACTGACGCGCCCACAGATCATTACGCCGTTGGAAGGCCAACATCTGTATTTGGTCGATAAGCCAAACGCGCCACAAAGTATTGTTCGCTTAGTACGCAAAGGTCTGCCTTTTGACGCGACTGGTGAACAGTACCTCGCTCAATTAGCGAACTTCAACCTTGCAGGTAACTTCAATAGCCGAGTGAATCAGAACCTACGTGAAGATAAAGGCTATACCTACGGGGCAAGCGGCTACTTCGCAAGTAATCGTGAAACAGGGGCTGTGGTATTCAGTGCTCAAGTACGAGCCAATGCGACGGTGGCTTCAATTGAAGAGTTCGTTAATGAGCTGAATGAGTTTAGCCAAAGCGGATTAACTGACGAAGAGGTGAAATTTATGCGCCTTGCCGTCGGTCAACAAGATGCACTCAAATACGAAACACCAAGCCAGAAAGCGGGGCTATTGAGTAACATTGTGACCTTAGGCCTTGATGAAGACTACCTTAAGCAGCGCAACGAGATTGTCGACAACGTCTCCAAAGAGCAGCTTAATGAACTCGCTAAACGCTGGTTTGATCCGAATGATTATCAAATTATTGTCGTGGGTGATGCAGCTTCACTGCGTCCACAACTAGAAAAGTTAGATATTCCCATAGAAGAGCTTGAAATCATTCGTTAGAGTACACATTAATGGGAGAGAAAAGAGAGAAGCTGTTTTTCTCTCCCAACCAATTATGATAGTTCTAATCAGAACGATATAAGATAAGTGAACTGAATTTTGACTGATTTTGCTGCGCGACTGAAGCAAGTTGCAACCAACCCAAAGACCTTTTCTCAGTTTGGTCGTGGTGTTGAGAGGGAAACGCTCCGCTACAAGGAAGATGGTCGTCTAGCGACTGGTCCTCACCCTGAAGCTTTAGGTTCTGCGTTAACCAACGAGTGGGTAACAACGGACTTTTCTGAATCGTTACTCGAATTCATCACGCCGGTCTCGAATGATGTTCCGACACTTCTGAACCAGTTATCAGACATTCACCACTTTACTCAAACTAAGTTAGATGGTGAAAAATTATGGCCACTGTCGATGCCTTGTTACGTAGGTAGCGAAGACGACATCCAGTTGGCTCAATATGGCTCGTCGAATACCGGTAAAATGAAAACCTTGTATCGTGAAGGTCTAAAGCGTCGTTACGGCAGCCTGATGCAGATCATCTCAGGTGTTCACTTTAACTTCTCGTTCCCAGAAAGCTTCTGGGATAGTCTGTTTGGTGAGCAAACTGAACAAGAGCGCAGTGATGCTAAGTCGGATGCGTACTTTGGTTTGATTCGTAACTACTACCGTTTTGGTTGGTTGATCCCTTACTTCTTTGGTGCGTCACCAGCCCTGTGCTCGTCATTCATCAAAGGCCGTGAAACTAAACTGCCTTTTGAGCAGCTAGGTGGCACGCTTTACCTACCAAAAGCAACAGCACTGCGTCTAAGTGATCTTGGTTACACCAACAGTGCACAAAGTGTCCTTAAGATTGGATTCAACAGCTTAGACCAATATCTTGAAGGGCTGAATAAAGCGATTCGTACTCCATCGCAAGAGTTTGCTGAAATCGGGATTAAAGTTGACGATGAATACCGTCAGCTAAATAGCAATGTTCTACAGATCGAAAATGAACTGTACGCACCAATTCGTCCTAAACGTGTGGCGAAGAGTGGTGAGAAACCGTCAGAAGCGCTGGCGCGCGGTGGCGTTGAGTATATTGAAGTTCGCTCCTTGGATGTTAACCCATTCAGCTCAATCGGTATCACTGAGCAGCAAGTGCGCTTCCTAGACCTATTCCTAACTTGGAGCGTTCTTTCTGACTCTGCAGAGATGGATAACTGTGAACTGGAATGCTGGCGTGATAACTGGAACAAGGTGATCCTTGAAGGTCGTCAAGTTGGCCTAGAGCTACAAATCGGCTGTCATGGTGAGAAACTGTCACTGCAAGACTGGGCTAAGCGCGTGTTTAAAGACTTGCGAGTGATTGCTGAGTTGATGGATGCTGAGCAAGGCGGTCGCGCTTACCAAGAGACGTGCGATACCCTTGAAGCTTGGATTGATAATCCTGAACTGACGATTTCTGGTCAACTTTTAGAAGAAACCAAGAAACACGGTGGTTTAGGTAAGGTTGGTTGCGAGCTAGGTAAACAGTATGCTCAAACTCACCGCGAGCACCAATACCAAGTTTATTCAGCGGAGTTAATGGAGTCTGAGGTTGCACGCTCAGTCATGGCCCAGAAACAGGTCGAAGAAGCGAGCACTCAAGACTTTGATAGCTTCTTGGCCGATTATTTCTCGTACCTTAAAGCGTAGCGAATAGCGAGTTTGTGGTGGAAAGGAATCAACCTGTATCAATAAACAAGCGTCGACCATTGTTATCTTGGATCTCTGTTGGGGTTGCGGTAAGCCTACTAGCCGGTTGTGCAACCCCTCCACCTAAGAAACAGGACAACTTGTGTAGTATTTTCCGCGAGAACCCTTCTTGGTATGACGATGCACTCGATATGCAAGAAGAGTGGGGTACGCCAATTAACGTGGCGATGGCCTTTGTTAAGCAAGAGAGTAGCTTTCGACATGATGCTCGTCCTCCGAAGGACTACCTACTAGGTTTTATTCCGTGGGGACATGTTAGCAGTGCGTATGGTTATGCTCAGGCGCAAGATCCGGCTTGGCAGGACTTTCAAAAAGCGACAGGACACGGTGGCTCTCGCACGAATTTTGATGACTCATTAATGTTCATTGGCTGGTATACCAATGAAACGCGTCGTCAATTAGGGCTCTCTTTATGGGACCCATACAATCAGTATTTGGCTTATCACGAAGGTCGTGGTGGCTATAAACGCAAAACCTATAACAGCAAGCCGTCATTGATTAAGGTGGCTCGCAAAGTTGAGCAGCAAGCGAAAGATTATGGTTGGCAACTGAAGCAATGCCGCCAAGAACTGGAAGACAACCGGAGTTGGTTTTTCTAAACCGACCGTCATGGAGAAGAAGAATGCCTTTATTAGATAGTTTTACTGTGGATCACACACGCATGAATGCACCTGCGGTACGTGTGGCAAAAACCATGCAGACTCCTAAAGGAGATACGATCACAGTATTCGATTTACGTTTCACTGCACCCAATAAAGATATCCTGTCAGAGAAAGGAATTCACACTCTTGAGCACCTTTATGCTGGCTTCATGCGTGCACACCTAAATGGCGAGCAAGTTGAAATCATCGACATCTCTCCAATGGGTTGCCGTACAGGTTTCTACATGAGCCTGATTGGTACACCTTCAGAGCAGCAAGTGGCTGATGCTTGGTTAGCGGCAATGGCTGATGTGCTTAAAGTTGAGAGCCAAAACAAGATCCCTGAGCTGAATGAATACCAGTGTGGTACAGCAGCAATGCACTCACTAGAAGAAGCGAAAGAGATCGCGAAAGCCATTCTAGATGCAGGTATCTCAGTGAACAAAAATGATGAGCTAGCTCTTCCGGAGTCTATGCTAAAAGAGCTTAAGGTCGACTAAGTTCGTTTTATTACCGCTCTTGAAATGAAAAGCCCTGTTCAACGAGAACAGGGCTTTTTTGTGTCAGCTGAGACAGCAATGATTATAACGTTAGTCTGTTTTGTGGCTAAGTATTAAAGCTGGTGGTTTCCTGCATGATTTGCGGGAAAACACGCACCAATTTAATACGATTCTCTTCCAGCTCCACAATCTCCATTGGGTGACGTGCAACTTGAACACTTAGATGGCTCTCTGGAATGTCTTCTAGGTGCTCTAGGATCAAACCGTTTAGTGTTCTCGGGCCGTCAGTAGGTAAGCTCCATTGAAGACCTTTATTAATGTCTCGAATATTGGCGCTGCCCTCGATGAGGAAGCTGCCGTCGCTCTGCGGTGTGATCTCTTCTGATAGGCTTGGTGTCATTGAGGTGGTAAATTCACCCACAATCTCTTCCAAGATATCTTCTAGCGTAACAAGACCGTTGATGTCACCGTATTCATCCACAATCAGTCCGATGCGCTGTTTATTGCGTTGGAACTTGAGCAGCTGAATATTCAGCGGTGTCGACTCAGGAATAAAGTAGACCTCATCGGCAGCGCGCAGAAGCGTCTCTTTGTTGAATTCATTCTTCTCTAGCATCAAGCGGTATGACTCACGCAATCTCAGCATCCCAACCACTTCATCGATCTGATCGCGATACAGCACGATGCGACCATGAGGTGAATGAGTCAGTTGGCGAACGATAGATTTCCAGTCATCATTGATGTCGATACCTGTGATCTCATTACGAGGCACCATGATGTCATTCACGGTTACGTGCTCAAGATCTAAGATAGAGACCAGCATATCTTGGTGGCGTTGTGGGATCAGAGTACCCGCTTCATTAACTACGGTTCTTAATTCTTCGGAGCTCAGGTGGTCAGTTGCATCGTGATCTGCCTTGACGCCTATGATGCGGATAAAACCGTTAGTGATGAAGTTAACCAGTACGACGAGGGGTGATAGCACCTTCATCAGGATCGTTAAGACAATACTACTGGCATAAGAGACGCGCTCTGGGTAAAGAGATGCGATGGTCTTTGGGGTGACTTCAGCAAAAACTAGAACCACTAAGGTCAGGGCACCCGTTGCGATAGCCACACCAAGGTCACCATAGATACGCATACCTAGGATGGTCGCAATGGCTGAAGCGAGAATATTAACGAGGTTATTGCCGATAAGGATAAGACCGATGAGGCGGTCAGGACGGCTCAGAAGTTTTTCTACACGACGCGCACCCTTATGACCCGATTGGGATAGGTGTTTCAAACGGTAGCGGTTCAAGGACATCATGCCCGTTTCAGAACCTGAGAAATAACCAGAAATTACAATGAGACACGCGAGTAGCGCAAATAAGATACCCGTAGATATGTCGTCCAAAACTATTACTTTCCTAAATTTGTATCTTGATTAATTTATGACCGATGCAGGTCGAGATGTCAACTGAATGTAAAGTATGCCATACATTAAAGGCAAGGTGTGTACCTTGCCTTTTATATCGAACTATTAATTCAGGATGATTTCTTGAACAAAGCGACTACCGAAGTAGGCGAGTGTCAGTAAGGTTGCACCCGCTAGCGCAAACCAAGTGACTTTCTGGCCTCGCCAACCTTTCTGGTAGTGACCCCAAAGCAGAATCGAGTAGATCACCCAAGCGATAAAAGAGAGTACCGCTTTGTGAGCTTTGCCTTGAGCAAACATGTCTTGAACAAAAATAAAGCCAGTTAATAGCGTACCCGTCAGTAGGCCGTTACCAATAAGAATGATTTTGAACAGCTGCCTTTCTACCATCATCAGTGGTGGAAGGTTTGGGTTAATCACTAGCGCTTTTTTCTTCTTAAGCTTGTAATCCAGCCATGCTAACTGCATTGCATACAGGGCACCGATGGTTAATGTCGCGTATGAGAACAGCGCTAAAGAAATGTGCATCAGCAGTTTAGGGTCGTTCTCTAAATGCTTAATAAAAGTACTTGGGAGAAATGCTGCGGCTAACAAATTTAGGGCTGCAAAGCTGTATACGACAGGGAGAATAAACCACAAACGGTTCTTGAGCATTGCCCCGCTCATGACTAGCGAGATAATGAAACTGATCAATGAGGCAACATTGAGAATACTGAGATTTTGACCGCCGGCGTTAAAGATTAAGTCGCCCAGCAACCAAGCATGAAAAGCGATAGCAAGAAACGCGCTCACCAGTACCGTTTTGGCACGGATTCCTGTTTGGTGTACAAGACCTGGGATGATCGTGGATATGGCCATTATGTATAGAAAGGCTGCTGCGATCGCAATTAGACTGTCCATGGTATCCATTTAAATGATTACTAATTCACGAATTATACCCTGCATCGCCCTTTTGGGCTATGGTGAACCTCACTCATTTATTAGTGAACAGCGCCCTATATCACACACCGTCATTATTAACCGCAGACAACGGGTGTGACTCTATTCCACGCTAATGTATACTCTCGGTAATAGTCGCAGGATTGAGCGAAGAGAAAACTATGTTTGATAATTTAACGGATCGTCTATCCAAAACGCTGAAGAATATCAGCGGTAAAGGTCGTCTGACCGAAGACAACATCAAGGATACGCTACGTGAAGTACGTATGGCGCTACTGGAAGCCGACGTTGCACTACCGGTTGTCCGTGATTTCGTAAAGCGCGTTAAAGAAGGCGCGGTAGGTGTTGAGGTTTCTAAATCTCTAACTCCTGGCCAAGAATTTATTAAGATCGTACAAGCTGAGCTTGAAGCGGTAATGGGTGAGTCGAATGAGGCTCTGAACCTTGCTGCGCAGCCGCCAGCAGTGATCTTGATGGCTGGTCTACAAGGTGCGGGTAAAACCACATCGGTAGGTAAGCTATCTAAGCTCCTAACCGAGCGCGATAAAAAGAAAGTACTGGTTGTTTCTGCCGACGTTTACCGTCCAGCGGCGATCAAACAGCTTGAAACATTAGCTGCGGATGTTGGTGTGGATTTCTTCCCATCGTCTGCAGATCAAAAGCCTATTGATATTGCGAATGCAGCGATTGACCACGCGAAGAAGAAATTCTACGACGTGCTGCTTGTCGATACCGCAGGTCGCTTAGCCATCGATGAAGAGATGATGGGCGAGATCAAAGAGCTACATACCGCTATTAACCCAGTTGAGACGCTGTTTGTTGTTGATGCAATGACAGGTCAAGATGCGGCGAACACAGCAAAAGCCTTTGGTGATGCACTTCCGCTAACGGGTGTGATTCTAACTAAGGTCGATGGTGATGCTCGTGGTGGTGCGGCGCTGTCTGTTCGTCATATCACAGGTAAGCCAATTAAGTTCTTGGGTGTGGGTGAAAAAACCGATGCACTAGAACCGTTCCACCCAGATCGTGTTGCTTCTCGTATTCTAGGTATGGGTGACGTTCTGTCTCTTATCGAAGACCTACAGAAAAACGTAGACCAAGATAAAGCAGAGAAACTGGCTAAGAAGTTCAAAGAGAAGAAAGGTTTCGACCTTGAAGACTTCCGTGAGCAGCTAGGTCAGATGCAAAACATGGGCGGCATGATGGGCATGATGGATAAGCTTCCAGGCATGTCTCAGCTACCAGACAACGTAAAAGATAAAGTTGATGACAAGATGTTCAAGCAAATGGAAGCGATCATCAACTCAATGACCATGAAAGAGCGTCAGCGCCCAGAGCTTATTAAAGGCTCACGCAAGAAACGTATTGCGGCAGGTTCTGGTACTCAGGTACAAGATGTTAACCGTCTGCTTAAGCAGTTCACCCAGATGCAGAAGATGATGAAGAAAATGCAGAAAGGTGGCATGAAAGGCATGATGCGTAACATGCAAGGTATGATGGGTGGCATGGGCGGTGGCGGCATGGGTGGCGGTTTCAACCCATTCGGTCGTTAAGTCCTTCTTCCTATTAAGTTTGAGCTATCACAGCTTAAGTTTGCGTAGTCAGTGAAATGCTCGCTACGTTACTTTTCAGAGTGTTAGCTCTGTCACAGAAAGTGTACAGAGACTCTGTTGGTGAAAAAATAGCTAAACCCCTTGCATTGCCCCGGAATAAGAGTAAAATTCCGGGGCTTTAATTTGGCACGAGACCCCAAGTTATTTATTGATAAATAGCTTCTGGGGTTAATTTATTTATTAAGAAAGCAAAGAGGACGACATGGTAACCATTCGTTTGGCACGTCACGGCGCTAAGAAGCGTCCATTCTATCAAATCGTAGTAGCGGACAGCCGCAATGCAGCAACTGGCCGTTTCATCGAGAAAGTAGGTTTCTTTAACCCTACTGCTCAAGGTCAAGAAGAAGGTCTACGTCTAGACCTAGATCGCGTTAACCACTGGGTTGGTCAAGGCGCATCTCTATCTGACCGCGTAGCTAAGCTAGTTAAAGACGCTCAAAAAGCGGCTTAATTTTACTTTAAGTAGAAGACATAGCTTATGTCGATGAAGGATAAAGAAACGATGAGCAAGCAAGACGAAAAAATTGTTATGGGCAAGTTTGGTGCTACCTATGGCATTCGCGGCTGGCTGAAAGTTTTTTCCTACACAGACAATGCTGAAAGCATATTCGATTACACCCCTTGGTATATTAACCAAAAGGGTAAGTGGGTTGAGTTCAATGTTGAAAGCTGGAAGCGCCATAACAAAGGTATGGTGTGTAAGCTTGAAGGGCTTGAGGTTCGTGAAGAAGCTCATACTCTGACTAACTTTGAAATCGCTGTAGACCCGGCATCACTACCTGAATTGTCAGAAGATGAATTCTACTGGCGTGAATTGTTTGGTATGCAAGTTGTTACCACTAAGGGCTATTCCCTTGGTGAGGTCACTGACCTATTAGAAACTGGCTCAAACGATGTTCTAGTGGTGAAAGCAAATCTTAAAGATGCTTTTGGCCAAAAGGAACGGTTAATCCCGTACCTTGAAGAGCAAGTGATCAAAAAAGTTGATCGCGAAGCTCAACGGATCGAAGTTGACTGGGATCCTGGATTCTAATTCCAAAATTACAGAGCGAGAGAACACATGTGGGTTGGCGTAATTAGCCTTTTTCCTGAAATGTTCCGTTCTGTTACTGATTTTGGAGTAACAGGTCAAGCGGTTAAAAAAGGTCTTTTATCGATTGAGACATGGAATCCTCGCGATTTCACTCACGATAAACATCGCACTGTTGATGACAGACCTTACGGTGGTGGTCCTGGCATGTTAATGATGGTTCAGCCTTTGCGCGACGCTATCCATACTGCCAAGCAAGCATCACCGGGGAAGACGAAAGTTATCTACCTTTCACCTCAAGGTCGCAAGCTCGACCAGAAAGGTGTTGAGGAGTTGGCAACAAATGAGAATTTACTTCTTATCTGTGGTCGCTACGAAGGGGTAGATGAGCGCATCATACAATCTGAAGTCGACGAAGAATGGTCGATTGGCGATTTTGTGATGACGGGTGGCGAACTGCCAGCCATGACGTTAATTGACTCGGTCTCACGGTTTATTCCGGGAGTCCTAGGCGATTTCGCGTCAGCAGAAGAGGATTCTTTTGCAAATGGCTTGTTAGATTGCCCTCACTATACGCGCCCTGAGGTGCTAGACGATAAAGAAGTGCCTTCGGTACTCAAGTCTGGAAACCATAAGGACATTCGTCGCTGGCGATTAAAACAATCGCTAGGCCGTACTTGGCTAAGAAGACCAGAACTCCTGGAAAACCTAGCTCTGACTGACGAACAGGAACAATTACTGGCTGAATTCATTAAAGAGCATCGCTCTGAAACGAAAAGCAAGCAGTAACCTATTAAATTTAGTATCAGTTTATTCTAGGAATTTATACAAATGAGCAACATCATTAAAGCTCTTGAAGAAGAGCAACTAAAATCAGACCTTCCTAAATTCGCACCAGGTGACACTGTTGTAGTTCAGGTTAAGGTAAAAGAAGGTGACCGTGAGCGTCTACAGGCTTTCGAAGGCGTTGTAATCGCTATTCGTAACCGTGGTCTTCACTCTGCATTCACAGTTCGTAAGATCTCGAACGGTGAAGGTGTTGAGCGTACGTTCCAAACTCACTCTCCAATGGTTGATAGCATTGAAGTTAAACGCCGCGGTGCAGTACGTCGTGCCAAGCTGTACTACCTACGTGAGCGTTCTGGTAAGTCTGCTCGTATTAAAGAGAAGCTTGCTAAGAAGTAATTCTTTTTGCATTCTATCGATAAAAGCGGAGCCATTTGGCTCCGCTTTTTTGTGCGTGTTATATCGATTTTCGAAAGTAAGAGATCCTCAACTCGCTCGTCCTTCACTCTTGGGGATGACGGGGAGGTTTGAGTTACGAGGTTAGTAGCAAAAACTAAAGGAGCTGATAATGGGACTACTTTTTCCGTCATTCCAGACAGCGACATTAGAAATCTAGCTTTTCGATGACGATTGGAGAACAAGCCTGCGTATAACCGTCATTCCCTAGACTGACAAAGGAAGGAGTAGAGAGTCTCTTTCAGCCAACACCAATTCACCGGCAACAAAAAAGGATTGACGCAAACGCCAACCCTTAATAATCTTCTCGAATCTCGAATCTCGAATCTCGAATCTCGAATCTCGAATCTCGAATCTCGAATCTCGAATCTCGAATCTCGAATCTAGTACTGGTCTTCTGACCACCCATCACTATCAGACATATCCGGAGCACCAGCGATGCTATTCTCTTCGTCTGCCCATTCACCAAAATCAATCATCTGGCACTGTTTGCTACAGAAAGGGCGGTGTGGACTCTGTTCACCCCACTCAACATCACTCTGACATTGTGGGCATTTAACGATGGTGACTTTTTTAGACATAATGTTTCTTAGTTGGGTGTGATTCTAGAATTGTAGGCCTGAGCGAGGCTCAAGCCAATTTAATACGGTATTTAACTGCAGACAGCCAATTCAAATTCGATGTCTTGAGTACACGCCTGACCACTCTCAAAACACATAAACTTCACGGCAAAGCGATTTTTGTGTCCAGAGATCATCGGATACGCGCCATACTGCATTGGAATCGAGAGGCGTAAGATGTTGGCTTCCTCTGCATCGCTCTGGAAGAAGCCCGCACGAGCGATTTGCGGCTGGAAGTGGCCGGTTTCACGAGTTAGCTTTAACCATAGGGTTAGCGCGTCATACAGAGGCTGTAGGCTATCCATCCAAGCTTTTGCATCGTTCATTCTCTTATCGATAGGGAGATGCAGCCAGTAGTGCAGCGCGGGTAAGTCAAAGCAACATGAGCCACCTGGAAGATTAAAGCGTTGGCGAATGGCACTCAGGAAGCGATCTTCTTTGAGAGATTGACCAAAACGTTCAGCCAGCATTAATTCACGGTAGATATTGCTGATGTCTTCTAGCAATGAAGTAAGCATCTCTTGATCGACGCCCTCAACATTGAGCCAGCTCTTGTAAGTCACGCGCTGTTTCTCAATGTCTTTTGCCAGTTCACTCTTTAGTTGAATTTGCTCAAAGATTTCGATCAGATCGAAGATTGAGCGAAAGAACAGTTGGTACTGCTGAGCATCTGAAAATGTCGAAGACAAGTGGAGCTGTCTCAAGAGGGATTCCACTCTTAAGTAGATACGTGTTTTCTCATTTAGAGGATGTTCAAATTTATGAGTGATCATCAAGCAAACCTTCATTCAACATAAGACTATTTTTACCGATCTTGTGTGCTTATTGCTAGATACTTTTGATGTAAATCTGTGATTTGAGGCAAAAGATCTTGGTTTTTAGTATGGTTTTTAATCACGTCGTCCGCAATAGCTAAACGTTGTTCTCTTGAAGCTTGTGATTTGAGGATCGCTTTCACTTGCTCTTCAGAGACATTGTCTCGGTTCATGGTTCGTTGAATCTGAACTTCTGTAGGAACATCAACAATTAAAACGCGATCTGCCATACCTTGCATCTGGTTTTCAATCAGTAAAGGTGCAACGAGTAAACCATAAGGAGAGCGAATGTTTGTCAGCCCTTCTTCAATCTTATTGTGGATCATTGGATGAAGTAGTGCATTTAACCACGCTTTATCTTCTGGGTTACTGAAGATCTGTTCACGGAGTTTGGCTCGATTGAGTGTTCCGTCTTCTAAAAGGATCGCTTCACCAAAATGTTCAGTGATTTGACGGAGTCCGTCACTGCCAACTGCTACAACTTCACGAGCCACAATATCGGCATCGACAATATCGATGTTGAAATGCTCTTGAAACAGGTCTGCTACGGTGGTTTTTCCGCTAGCAATACCACCAGTGAGACCAATAATGGTAGCCATAAATTAAATTCCTAAAACCGAAGTAAAATACCAAGCCATAATGTTCTCGCCCCAAATCAGACTTATCCAACCAGCAATGGCGAGGTAAGGACCAAAAGGAAAGGCTTTATCGATGCCTTGCTGTTTCAGTCGCAGTTGGATCAAACCAAATACGAGACCAACAAGCGAAGAGAGCAATATGATCATAGGTAAGTGCTGCCAACCAAGCCAAGCGCCTAATGCCGCAAGAAGCTTGAAATCACCATAGCCCATGCCTTCTTTGCCTGTAACTAGCTTGAATAGCCAATAGACAGACCACAAAGCTAAGTAGCCTGCCATTGCCCCAATGATGGAGTCTTGAAGGGAGATAGGGCTAATGCCAAACAACGCAAGCGCAATTCCCGACCAGACTAACGGTAAGGTGATTTGATCAGGCAGTAACATGGTATCAAGGTCGATGAAGGTCGCGGCAATCAAGGCAAAGGTAAAAAAGATCAGAGCCAGCGCGTAGTAGCTAAAGCCAAAATGAACAGCAACGAAGCTACACATCACTGCAGTTAGCAACTCAACAAAAGGGTAGCGTGGGCTGATAGGGTTTGAACATTTTCGACATTTGCCTTTCAGGAGTAACCAACTGAGCACAGGGATGTTATCAATAGCTCGAATTTGTGTTTCACACTTTGGGCATGCCGAACGAGGCACACTAAGGTTGTATGTTCCCTCTGGCATAGGGATTTTGTAGTCAGGAAAGCTTTCTGAGCACTCTTGTTGCCATTCTCGCTCCATCATAATGGGTAGGCGATGGATAACAACGTTGAGAAAACTACCGATAAGTAGGCTGAAGATAAAAGCTAATACGGGGAATAGCCAAGGATAGTAGTGAAATACTTCCATAGTGTCCTGTCCACTGGGATCTAACTGGCGAGTGCCATGAGTGTGTCATTGATTATCGCCTATCCTAACACACTCATTAGGTTAAAGATCGGTAAGTACATCGCAACCACTAAACCACCGACGACAGAACCAAGGAAAACAATGATGACCGGTTCTAAGATTTTACCCAAGTTATCAACGGTATCGTCTACTTCGAATTCATAAATGGTGGCGACCTTAGTGAGCATTTCATCGAGATTGCCGGACTCTTCACCTATCATCACCATTTGCAGCACCATCTCTGGAAAGGCTTGGCTGTTGCGCATTGCGATATACATTGGCATCCCTGCCGCGGTCTCTTTGTGAACTTCAGTAATGGCGGATTCGAAGTGTACGTTGCCAGTGGTTTTGGCCGTGGTTCTGAGGCTGGTTAATATCGGGATACCTGAGCTAAAACTGGTTGATAGCGTGCGACTGAATTTAGCGATTGAGGCTTTAGCAATAACGCCACCGATAATCGGCAGTTTTAATCCTAGCCGACTGATGGTGAGCCTTATGGAATAGGATCGTTTGCGAGCTTGAATCACGAATAGCACGATGCCAACCAAGCCAAGCAGGGTATAGAGACTATAAGCTTGCATCCAGTGCGACAACGACATCACCTTGGCGGTGAACCAAGGCAGATCAGCGCCAAAACCAGAGAACATGGATTCAAACTCAGGGATCACCATGGTTAGCATTAGGAATGAGACCGTTAAGGCGGTGACGACCACCATCACCGGATAGATAAGCGCTTTTATGACTTTGGATCTTAAGCGTTCACTCTTTTCCCGATAGTTGGCCAGTCTTTCAAATACTTCAGCTAAGTTTCCCGATAGTTCTCCTGTCGCGACAAGGTCGGTATACAAGTCATCAAAATGACGGCTCGCGGTTCTCATCGCCTTTGATAAGGGGGTACCCGCTTCTACACCTTTGCATATCTGCGACAGAATCGATTTCATTTCTGCTTTTCTGTGGTTATCTGAAACTAACTTGATGGCTTGGATGATGGGAACACCAGTGGCCAGCATGGTTGCCAATTGTCGGGTCAGCAGGGTGATGTCTTTTGTTTTGACTCGATGAGTCAGGCGAGTGAATGCTGAGATGTTTTTTTTCTTTATCTTCTTAATCTGAATGTGCTGATCGCGAAGTTTGTCTCTGACTTCAAGCTCAGTGAGCGCCAAGGTTTGCCCTGAAACCTTCTTTCCCGAGCTGTTAATTCCTCTCCAATGATAGTTTTTTAATTGTGATTGTTTCGGTTTGATTGCCATAGGGTTCACATTGATGTTGGTAGAGGGTTAGATATAGAGAACACGTTGCAGCTCTTGATAGCTAGTCACACCTGATAGCAGTTTCTCTAACCCTGCGTCTCGTAGAGTTTGCATACCTTCCTGCTTAGCTAAGTTTTCTATCTCGATAGCATTTGGACGAGAGATTAGACTGGCTTTGAGCTTTTCGGTGAATGGCATGACTTCATATATACCAACGCGTCCGGAATAGCCTTGATTGCACTCGTTGCAACCGTTTGGGTTTGCTTTGTAAAAGGTATGGTGAGCACTGATGTCATGATGGTGATAAATGGTTTGGTCATCGTCTGCCATTTTGCAGTGCGGGCATAGTCGTCGAGCGAGGCGTTGAGCGATGATGAGGCTTAATGATGACGCGAGATTAAAGGGTTCTATTCCCATGTGTGCAAGGCGCGTGACAGTTTCCGCTGCAGAGTTGGTGTGAAGTGTTGAAAGAACTAAGTGCCCCGTTTGAGAGGCTTTAATCGCTATTTCGGCGGTTTCAATATCACGAATTTCACCAACCATTACGATATCAGGGTCTTGGCGTAGAAAAGAGCGTAGCGCCTCAGCAAACCCAAAGCCTATTTTGGGCTGTACTTGCACTTGATTGACACCACATAGGTTAATCTCAACCGGGTCTTCGGCAGTGGAGATGTTTCTTTCCGAGGTGTTAAGAATACGAAGGCCTGTGTAGAGCGATACGGTTTTGCCACTACCTGTCGGCCCAGTCATAAGAATCATGCCTTGTGGGCGTTTCAGAGCATTCAGGTAGAGTGTCTTTTGTTGTTCACTGTAACCAAGGATGTCGATATCAAGATTGGCTGCACTGCTATCGAGTAGGCGAAGCACAATCTTCTCGCCCCACAGTGTTGGCAAGGTAGAGACGCGCATATCAATGGCAATCTCTTGATTGAGTCTTAACTTAATTCGACCGTCTTGAGGCAAACGTCGCTCAGCAATATCAAGCTTGGCTAGAATTTTAAGGCGTGCTGAGAGTCTCCGGCTCAGGTGGGCTGCGGGCTGTTGGGTTTCGACTAAGATGCCATCACAGCGCAGGCGAACTCGGTAGTACTCTTCATAGGGCTCGAAATGGATATCAGACGCCCCTTTGCGCACAGCATCAACTAGGATTTGATTGATAAAGCGACTGACGGGCGATTCGTCTTGGCTAAGGTCTTCGACGCTACTCACTTCATCATCAGAAACCTCCACCAAGTGAGCGAGTTCATCCTGCGTGATCTCTTTACGATTGCTCTCGCCATGAGTAATCGCTTTGCCATAAAGTCGCCGAATAGCACCTTCCAGTGTGCGATAGTTTGCTACCACTAGCTCAACTTGCAGCCCAGTAGCAAAACGAAAATCGTCTTCGGCTTGTAGGTCGGTTGGATCGGCGGAGGCTAACGTGAGTGTTGACGCTGATTTTGCGACGGGTATTGCATGATATTGGGTGATAAGTTCGCGCAGCCCAAGCTGTTCACACAACAGCTCGTAGTCGTAGTCAGCTAGCGAAATCAAAGGTAAGCCGAAGATATGAGAAGTGTGTTCGGCAAGGGTTTCTGCGTTCAAGAAACCGTGAGCAATCAAAGCTTCTGGGGTTGAACCACCAGAAGCTTGCACATGTTCCTCGACAACTTGTTCTTGAGTCAGACTAAGCTGGTTAGCCTGACGTAGAACTGTGGGGAGATTGGTTAGCATTGAACGAATTACTGGCAGCCATCAATTTGTGGAACATTCCCCGATCGGGCACAGTTCCAACCAGCATTAGTACTACGAGTGAAAGTAATGGTATCTGAAGATGTTAATGAACTATTGGCACCAAACTCAAATGATAATGTTGGGAGCGCCCCTGATAAACTAGATGTGATTGTTCCTAAATCACTAGCGTTGGCAGCTGTTCCTAATTCAGCTACTGTTGCTGCAGATGCGACTCCATTCTCCTGATAAAACAACTCTGCAGTGGTCATCACCGACCTTAGGGTTGCTAATCCTGATGCCGCTTCACTTTTGGCAACATAATTTTGGTAAGCAGGGACAGCTATTGCTGACAAGGCACCAATAATCGCTACCACAATCATCAACTCAATTAACGTAAAACCTTTCTGCTTTGTTTGTTTTCTTTTCATTGTTCTAATCCATTTCTTGTTAGTTACAGTGCAAGCACCAGATGAATTAGAGAATAAGAGTCGATATCTACGTGTGGAATGGCGTTCAGAGCAGGTCGCGAGTCGCTTTGAATTTATTGGTAACTTGTTTCATATGCTGCATAAGATTATGCGACCAAGTTAAATAGAGTGTCTCAATAATGGAATTGCGAACATAAAAAAGGCACCGTAGAAAACGATGCCTATAATATTAAATGTGTTTTTAATCAATAGATTAAGCTTTGAAGCGCATCGAAAGATCCATCGCTTTTAGATGCTTGGTCAGTGCGCCCACTGAAATGTAATCAACACCTGTTTCTGCAAACTCAGCAATCGTCTCTAGAGTTACGTTGCCAGAGTTTTCTAGAGCAGCACGACCTGCATTGATCTTAACTGCTTCACGCATCATGTCGGTGGTGAAGTTGTCTAACATTATGATGTCTGCACCCGCGCTGATCGCTTGCTCAAGCTCTTCTAGGCTCTCCGTTTCAACCTCAACGGGTTTACCTGGGTTAAGCTCTTTAGCGGTTGAGATCGCCTTCTCAATACCACCACAAGCGATGATGTGGTTCTCTTTGATTAGGTAGGCATCAAACACACCGATACGGTGGTTGAAACCGCCACCGCATGCGACTGCGTATTTTAGTGCGCTGCGCAGGCCTGGGATGGTTTTACGTGTATCAAGTAGACGACATTCTGTGTGCGCAATTTTATCTGCGTAAACCGCCGTTGCTGTTGCACAACCTGATAGCGTCTGGATGAAGTTCATTGCGTTACGTTCACCCGTAAGCAGTGCACGAGCTGGGCCAGACAGTGTGCAAAGGGTTTGGTTCGGTTCAACCTTGTCACCATCTTGTACATGCCACTCGATAGTCACTTCGCCACCTAACTGCTTAAACACTTCGTCAGCCCAAGCTTGGCCACAGAAAATACCGTGTTCGCGAGTGATGATGGTTGCGCTGTTTACTGCATCAGCAGGAATTAGACTTGCAGTGATATCAGCCGCTGGATCCAGTGTACCGCCTAGGTCTTCTTTAATGGTCTCTGCAACTGCACGAGAGATCTCTAATGGAAGTTGTTCTTTTAAGTAGTCAAGGCGCTGCTGGCTGTTATGTGTGTTTTTCATCGCAAATCTAATCTTGAAAGGGAGTGGGGTAGGAATGATACTCTTGCTTCATCGCAAATTAAAGGGTTGAGCCCGCCTTGAGGTTGGTTGAGCTCACACTGATAGCCATAATACATTGAGTAATGAAAAAGTAAGGAGCATGGCATTTATGATGATCAGCGAAACTGGGTGGTATAGCGCTGCGAAGCACGTGCCTTCTCCTTTTTATGATGCGCGCCCTCAACAAGATGATGTCTCTTTGCTGGTGGTTCACAACATCAGTTTACCGCCGGGGCAGTTTGGTGGTCCTTATATCGAGCAATTCTTCACTGGTAAGCTTAATCCAGACGAACACCCTTTCTTTAAAGTGATTCATAACATGGGTGTATCGGCACACTGTTTGATTCGTAGGAATGGAGAGGTTGTACAGTTTGTTTCTTTTCACGACCGAGCTTGGCATGCAGGGCAATCCAGTTTTGCTGGTCGAGTGCGCTGTAATGACTACTCGATTGGTATCGAACTTGAGGGGACTGATTTTGTTTCCTACAGCGAGTTTCAATATCGCGCACTCGCGGAGCTAACCAAGGCGATTACGCAGCGCTTTCCACAGATCACCGCTGAGCGTATTACTGGGCATCAATATATTGCCCCGTTAAGGAAAACCGATCCAGGGCTCTCATTTGACTGGGTAAAGTACCGTCAACACTTAAATCTGTAGTTTTGCTGATAATCATATGTTGGCATATGGGTTTTTACGTCATTGTTAAGGGCTTGTAACCGTTCTGGATGCGAGCCTTTTTTATTTCTTCAAGAGTGTGATGAATCTTTCAAAAGGTCAGATGTGACTATTTATTAATAGGATTTATTCCCAATCTGTGCGCTTGGTTTGAATTTTAATCAAGGCAATCTAATCAATCTGAAATATTTCATTTTTATCCTGAAACTTTCTAGCACGAACACTCCCCAAAAGTATTAACGCTGTAAATGGTAAGACCAATTTGGTTGCTGTTTTAAATTTCATTTGTTAAATCATGGTTAATTCACACTGTGTTCTATGATTCAGGTCAATTTTGAGCTGGACAGTGGCGTTTTAATTATGTTAATTTCTGCACCAATTAAAATTGGTATTACCAATTACCAGCAAATAAAAAGAAGAACAGCAAACTATGGCTTATCAAAGGATTCGTCAGCCAAAACTCTCCGATGTTATCGAAAAAGAGTTGGAAAGGTTGATTGTGGAAGGAACACTGGCGCCCGGGCAGCAACTGCCGCCAGAGCGTGAACTGGCTAAGCAGTTCGATGTGTCTCGTCCTTCGATCCGAGAAGCTATACAACGTTTAGAAGCCAAGCGCTTGCTGACTCGCCGTCAAGGTGGGGGAACGTTTGTCAGTGAAAATATCTGGAAGAGCTTTTCAGATCCGCTCCTGAATTTGTTGTCCACTCACTCTGAAACCCAACTAGACTTGTTGGAATCGCGTCATGCGATGGAGGGAATTTCTGCTTACTTTGCTGCGCTGCGTGGTACCGAGGAAGACTTTGCTCGAATTCAAGCGTGCCAAGATAACATTCGAAGTGCGCAAGAAAAGGCGGATATTGAAGCTGAATCGGCAGCTGTGATGGCTTTCCTTATCGCTTTAACGGAAGCGGCTCATAACGTAGTGCTTTTGCATATCGTTCGCAGTTTAGCGCCGTTACTTGAGCAAAATGTCTTAGAAAATCTAAAGCTGTTGCATCGTCGAAAAGACGTTGTGGAAAAAGTGAGTATACATCGAGCTAACATCGTGGATGCGATTGTTTCTGGCCAGCCTGAAAAGGCGCGTGAAATGTCACATTCTCATTTAGCTTATATCGAAGAAACATTGTTGGATTTGACAAGAGAAGAGTCGCGTCGCGAACGTTCACTTCGTCGAATTCAACAGGGTAAAGAGTCGTAATCCTACGGCTTTTTACGTGTTTAGTAGAATCCAACTAACAAAAAGGATAGATCGCCATGTCTGACATGAAGCATGACGTTGATGCTCTGGAAACTCAAGATTGGTTAGAAGCTCTTGAGTCAGTAGTACGTGAAGAAGGTGTAGAACGTGCACAGTTCCTACTAGAAACAGTTCTAGAAAAGGCACGTTTAGACGGCGTTGATATGCCAACTGGTATCAACACTAACTACATCAACACCATTCCAGCAGCACAAGAGCCGGCTTACCCTGGTGACGTAACTCTTGAGCGTCGTATTCGTTCGATTATTCGCTGGAACGCAATCATGATCGTATTGCGCGCTTCTAAGAAAGACCTAGACCTTGGTGGTCACATGGCTTCTTACCAGTCTGCAGCGGCGTTCTACGAAGTATGTTTCAACCACTTCTTCCGCGCTCCAAACGAGACAGACGGTGGCGATCTGGTTTACTACCAAGGTCACATCTCTCCAGGTATCTACTCTCGTGCATTCGTTGAAGGTCGTCTAACTGAAGAGCAGCTAGATAACTTCCGTCAAGAAGTAGATGGCAAAGGTGTTCCATCTTACCCACACCCTAAACTGATGCCTGAGTTCTGGCAGTTCCCTACAGTATCTATGGGTCTAGGTCCGATCTCTGCGATCTACCAAGCTCGTTTCCTTAAGTACCTAGAAGGCCGCGGTCTTAAAGATACTTCAGCTCAACGCGTATACGCTTTCCTAGGCGACGGTGAGATGGATGAGCCAGAATCACGTGGTGCTATCTCTTTCGCTGCGCGTGAGAAGCTAGACAACCTATGTTTCCTAATCAACTGTAACCTACAGCGTCTAGACGGCCCTGTTATGGGTAACGGTAGCATCATCCAAGAACTTGAAGGTCTATTCAAAGGCGCAGGTTGGAACGTTGTTAAAGTTATCTGGGGTAGCAACTGGGATTCTCTACTAGCTAAAGACACGACTGGTAAGCTTCTTCAACTAATGAACGAAACTATCGACGGTGACTACCAAACATTCAAATCTAAAGATGGCGCATACGTACGTGAGCACTTCTTTGGTAAGTACCCAGAAACAGCTGCACTAGTTGCAGACATGACTGACGACCAAATCTTCGAACTGAAGCGTGGCGGTCACGATTCTTCTAAACTGTTCGCTGCATTCAACAATGCAAAAGAGACAGGTGGCAAGCCGACTGTAATCCTAGCTAAGACTGTTAAAGGTTACGGCATGGGTGAAGCTGCAGAAGGTAAGAACATCGCTCACGGTGTTAAGAAAATGGACATGACTCACGTACAATACCTACGTGATCGTCTGGGTCTACAAGACATCCTTTCTGATGAGAAAGTAGCTGAACTTCCTTACCTAAAACTGGAAGAAGGTTCTGCTGAGTACGAATACCTGCACGCTCGTCGTAAAGCTCTACACGGTTACACGCCTGCTCGTCTTCCTAACTTCACTCAAGAGTTCAAAGTTCCTGAGCTAGAAGAGTTCGCTCCTCTACTAGGTGCACAGAAGCGTGAAATCTCAACGACAATGGCATACGTTCGTACGTTGAACATTCTTCTTAAGAACAAGAACATTGGTAAGAACATCGTTCCAATCATCTGTGATGAAGCACGTACGTTCGGTATGGAAGGTCTGTTCCGTCAGGTTGGTATCTACAACCCACACGGTCAAGAATACACACCTGAAGATAAAGGCATCGTTTCTTACTACAAAGAAGCAACATCTGGCCAAGTTCTTCAAGAAGGTATCAACGAACTAGGTTCAATGGCATCTTGGGTTGCTGCTGCTACTTCTTACAGCACAAACGATCTGCCAATGATCCCGTTCTACATCTACTACTCTATGTTCGGTTTCCAACGTATTGGTGACATGGCATGGCTAGCAGGTGATCAACAAGCGCGTGGCTTCCTACTAGGTGCTACCGCTGGTCGTACAACACTGAACGGTGAAGGTCTACAGCACGAAGATGGTCACTCGCACATCCAAGCGAACACTATCCCTAACTGTATCTCTTACGATCCAACATTCGCTTACGAGCTAGCAGTAATCATGCAAGACGGTATCCGTCGTATGTACGGTCCTGAGCAAGAAAACATTTACTACTACCTAACAGTAATGAATGAAAACTACGCAATGCCAGCAATGCCAGAAGGCGCTGAAGAAGGCATCCGTAAAGGTATCTACAAGCTTGAGTCTCATGAAGGTGCTAAGGGTAAAGTTCAGCTAATGAGCTCTGGTACTATCATGAACGAAGTACGCAAAGCAGCGACTATCCTAAGCGAAGAGTACGGCGTAGCATCTGACGTATTCTCTGTAACATCGTTCAACGAACTAACTCGTGACGGTCAAGACGCAGAGCGTTACAACATGCTTCACCCAGAAGCTGAAGCGAAAGTACCTTACATCACGACGGTTCTAGGTAACGAGCCAGCAATCGCTGCAACGGATTACATGAAGAACTACGCTGAGCAAGTACGTGCGTTCATGCCAACTGAGTCTTATAAAGTACTTGGTACTGATGGCTTCGGTCGTTCTGACAGCCGTGAGAACCTACGTCGTCACTTCGAAGTTAACGCAGGCTACGTAGTAGTTGCAGCGCTAACTGAACTGGCTAAACGTGGTGATGTTGAGAAGTCAGTAGTTGCTGAAGCAATTGCTAAGTTCAACATCGACACTGAAAAAACAAACCCACAATACGCTTAATACAGCGCTTAACTAGAAGGTAAATAAGCAATGGCAATCGAAATTAATGTACCTGACATCGGTGCGGATGAGGTTGAAGTTACTGAGATTCTTGTAAGCGTTGGCGACAAGGTTGAAGAAGAGCAGTCTCTGATCACTGTTGAAGGCGACAAAGCTTCTATGGAAGTTCCAGCGTCTCAAGCAGGTATCGTTAAAGAAATCAAAGTAGCGGAAGGCGATTCTGTTACAACTGGTTCTCTTATCATGATTTTCGAAGCCGAGGGTGCAGCAGCTGCTGCACCTGCTCCAGCAGCAGAGGCAGCTCCAGTAGCTGCTCCGGCAGCGGCAGCAGCGGCAGAGCTAAAAGAAGTTCACGTTCCTGATATCGGTGGTGACGAAGTAGAAGTTACTGAGATCATGGTTAAAGTTGGCGATGCAGTAGAAGAAGAGCAATCACTTCTAACTGTAGAAGGCGACAAGGCTTCTATGGAAGTACCAGCACCATTCGCAGGTACGGTTAAAGAGATCAAGATTGCTGAAGGCGATTCAGTAACAACTGGTTCTCTTGTGATGGTATTCGAAGTAGCGGGCTCTGGTGCAGCGGCTCCAGCTCCTGCTGCTGTAGAAGCGCCAGCAGCACCTGCGGCGGCTCCAGCGGCAGCAGCTGACAAAGAAGTAAACGTTCCAGATATCGGCGGTGACGAAGTAGAAGTTACTGAAGTAATGGTAGCGGTTGGCGATACAGTAGAAGAAGAGCAATCTCTAATTACTGTTGAAGGCGACAAAGCTTCAATGGAAGTTCCTGCACCATTCGCTGGTACAGTAAAAGAGATCAAGATTGCAGCTGGCGACAAAGTGTCAACTGGCTCTCTAATCATGGTATTTGAAGTAGCAGGCGCAGCTCCAGCAGCGGCTCCAGTTGCAGCACCAGCTCAAGCGGCGGCACCTGCAGCAGCACCTGCTCCTAAAGCTGAAGCTCCAGCGGCGGCACCTGCAGCGAACGATTTCCAAGAAAACAACGATTACGCGCACGCGTCTCCAGTTGTTCGTCGTCTTGCACGTGAATTTGGCGTTAACCTATCTAAGGTTAAAGGTACTGGTCGTAAGAGCCGTATCCTAAAAGAAGACGTTCAGTCTTACGTTAAAGATGCACTTAAGCGTCTTGAGTCTGGTGCTGCGGCATCTGGCAAAGGCGGTGACGGCTCTGCTCTTGGTCTACTACCTTGGCCAAAAGTTGACTTCAGCAAGTTCGGTGAAACTGAAGTTCAGAAGCTTTCTAAGATCAAGAAGATCTCTGGCGCTAACCTACACCGTAACTGGGTAATGATCCCTCACGTTACACAGTGGGACAACGCAGACATCACTGAGCTAGAAGCATTCCGTAAAGAGCAGAACGCAATCGAAGCGAAGAAAGACACTGGTATGAAGATCACTCCTCTTGTGTTCATCATGAAAGCTGTTGCTAAAGCGCTAGAAGCGTTCCCAGCGTTTAACTCTTCTCTATCTGAAGATGGCGAAAGCATCATTCTTAAGAAGTACGTAAACGTAGGTATCGCAGTAGATACTCCAAACGGTCTAGTTGTTCCTGTATTCAAAGACGTGAATAAGAAAGGCATTTACGAGCTATCTGAAGAGCTAATGGCTGTGTCTAAGAAGGCACGTGCTGGTAAGCTAACTGCAGCTGACATGCAAGGCGGTTGTTTCACAATCTCTAGCCTTGGTGGCATCGGCGGTACTGCATTTACGCCAATCGTAAACGCTCCAGAAGTAGGTATCCTAGGTGTATCTAAGTCTGAAATGAAGCCAGTGTGGAACGGTAAAGAGTTCGAACCACGCCTACAACTTCCACTGTCTCTATCATACGACCACCGTGTGATCGATGGTGCTGAAGGTGCACGCTTCATTACTTTCCTAAACAGCGCACTATCTGACATTCGTCGTCTAGTACTGTAATTGAGAAAGTAAATATTAAGGTGGCTTTCGGGTCACCTTAATTCTTTATATAAAGTATTTTTTAGAGAACAGTTCCCGCTTTTCTCAGAAAGCGAAAGGGAAGTGTTGTCTAGCTCACAGGCTAACTTAAAGCTACTTTCACACTGTTAACATCTCTGTAAAATGTTGGCTGTTTGAAAGCCCAATAATTTAAGAACATCTTCTCAAGCCTGTTAGGGATAATGACTACAAGAGGTCACAATGAGCAAAGAAATTAAAGCCCAAGTTGTTGTACTTGGTTCAGGTCCTGCTGGTTACTCAGCTGCATTCCGTTGTGCGGATTTAGGTCTAGAAACAGTACTAGTTGAACGTTACAGCACTCTTGGCGGTGTATGTCTAAACGTTGGTTGTATTCCATCAAAAGCACTTCTTCACGTTTCAAAAGTAATTGAAGAAGCGAAAGCGATGGCAGAGCACGGCGTTGTTTTCGGCGAGCCACAAACTGACATCAGCAAGATCCGCATCTGGAAAGAGAAAGTTGTAAACCAACTGACTGGCGGTCTTGGTGGTATGGCTAAGATGCGTAACGTGACTGTAGTTAACGGCTACGGTAAGTTCACTGGTCCTAACTCTATCCTTGTAGAAGGTGAAGGCGAGTCAACAACGGTTAACTTCGACAACGCTATTATCGCAGCGGGTTCTCGCCCAATTAAACTGCCATTCATCCCGCATGAAGATCCACGTATTTGGGATTCAACTGACGCACTAGAGCTGAAAGAAGTACCAGAAAAACTGCTTATCATGGGCGGTGGTATCATCGGTCTAGAAATGGGTACGGTTTACCACTCTCTAGGTTCTAAAGTAGACGTAGTTGAGATGTTCGACCAAGTTATCCCAGCAGCGGATAAAGACATCGTTAAAGTCTTCACTAAGCGTATTAAGAACAAGTTCAAGCTAATGCTTGAAACTAAAGTTACTGCAGTTGAAGCGAAAGAAGACGGTATCTACGTTTCAATGGAAGGCAAGAAGGCACCAGCTGAAGCTGAGCGTTACGATGCCGTTCTTGTTGCTATCGGTCGTGTTCCAAACGGCGCACTTATCGACGCTGAAAAAGCAGGTATCGAAGTTGATGAGCGTGGCTTCATCAACGTTGATAAGCAAATGCGTACAAACGTTCCACACATCCACGCGATCGGTGACGTTGTTGGTCAACCAATGCTTGCTCACAAAGGTGTGCATGAAGGTCACGTAGCGGCTGAAGTTATTTCTGGTAAGAAGCACTACTTCGACCCTAAAGTTATCCCATCAATCGCGTACACTGAGCCAGAAGTGGCATGGGTTGGTAAGACTGAGAAAGAAGCAAAAGCAGAAGGTATCAACTACGAAGTTGCTACTTTCCCTTGGGCGGCTTCTGGTCGTGCAATCGCTTCTGACTGTGCAGACGGTATGACGAAGATGATCTTCGACAAAGACACTCACCGTGTAATCGGTGGTGCTATCGTAGGTACTAACGGTGGTGAGCTTCTTGGTGAAATCGGTCTAGCAATCGAGATGGGTTGTGACGCAGAAGACATCGCTCTAACTATCCACGCTCACCCAACTCTACACGAGTCTGTTGGTCTAGCTGCGGAAGTATTCG
This sequence comes from Vibrio fortis, assembly GCF_024347475.1. Classification (NCBI taxonomy): domain Bacteria; kingdom Pseudomonadati; phylum Pseudomonadota; class Gammaproteobacteria; order Vibrionales; family Vibrionaceae; genus Vibrio; species Vibrio fortis. The sequence continues at coordinate 2,713,730 of NZ_AP025487.1, read as the reverse complement.
AAGGTTCAATCACTGACCTTCCAAACAAGAAAGCAGTTAAAAAGAAGAAGTAATTCTCCTTTAGCCACTCGCTAATGTTTTTAAAAGCCGCTGATTCGTCAGCGGTTTTTTTATGCCTGAAGTAAAGAGCAGTAACGTTTCACTTCGAGATGCAAGTACGCTTCGCTTCGAGATACGAAGAGCGGGTGCATAAAACAAAAAGGGCTGACCCAATCGGTCAACCCTTCACAATTTTTCTCGAATCTCGAATCTCGAATCTCGAATCTCCAATCTCCAATCTCGAATCTACTTATAAATACACAACATATTTAGGTAGCTTTCTGTTAGCGTGTGCAGCTCTTCGGTTGAATTTGCACGTTTCGCCTGAATAAACAGTGAGTAACAGATACCATGGAATAGGTTCGCCAAGTGTTTCGGTTCATGTTGATCACAAACTTCACCACGTTCAATCGCTTTCACGAACATATTCTGCACCAGCATTTGATTGGTGCGATTGGTTGTTACGAACAATGGCCATACTTCATCACGAGTCGAAGCACTCCATTCGAACCAAACATTGAGCCAGTGGCAATCTTGCTCAACAAGCGCAACCATTTGGTTGGTGATGTTAGTTAGGTTTTGTTTCGCATGCAGATCAAGGTCGATATTGTCTGAAAGAAAGTTTGAGAACTGACGAACAACATGGTTTAGAACCTCGTCGACCAGATCTTCACGCGTTGGGAAGTAGTTAAATACGGTTGCTACAGATACTTGAGCGATATCCGCGATATCCGCATGTCCGCCTCGGCCAATGCCACGGCGAGAGAATACTTCAAGAGCGATCTCCATCAATTGAAGTTTTCTTTTTAGGGGTGAAAGCCTAGTTCTAGGTCTCTTAGATATTGAGTCCATAATGTTTTCCTTGCCAACGAAATATTATATTAATGATTTTATTATTATTTAAGCCAAGATGAGTGTAATGGTGCATATGCAAATGGTCAATCATTTGTGCTTGTTTTATGGACAATTGCATCAAACTTGATACATAAATCGTGATCCGTATAGGGCGTTGTAATGCGATCTAACTCGAAACCCGAGAATACGACTCTTGATGCGAGAACTGTGATTTAAATTGATACACGAGGTGGTGTGGGTATTTGAGCAATGCTAGACTTACGCTCGAAAATCAGCGGCACTATTGATGAAACGATCTACACTTGTCGCAGTCACCAAATAAAATGAGAGCAGTATGAAACATACAGTTGAAGTCATGATCTCTGAGCAAGAAGTTCAAGATCGAGTGCAAGAGCTAGGCAAACAGATCACTGAACATTACCAAGGCAGCGAAGATCTTGTATTGGTAGGTTTATTACGTGGTTCATTCGTATTTATGGCCGACCTTGCACGTGCGATTAACCTAACGCACCAAGTAGATTTCATGACGGCTTCTAGCTACGGTAACACCATGGAAAGCTCACGTGACGTGCGCATCCTAAAAGACCTAGATGATGACATCAAAGGTAAAGACGTACTGCTAGTTGAAGATATCATCGATACAGGTAACACGCTAAACAAGGTAAAAGAGATCCTAAGCCTACGTGAGCCTAAGTCAGTACGAATCTGTACATTACTAGACAAGCCATCTCGCCGCGAAGTTGACGTAGAAGTGAACTGGATTGGTTTTGAGATCCCTGATGAGTTCGTTGTGGGTGTAGGTATCGACTACGCTCAGAAATATCGTCACCTACCATACATCGGTAAGGTTGTGCCTCAAGAGTAATCGTCGCTACAGTCGATGTGAGCAACTCGAATTATCAAAAAGCCCGCTTAATCTGCGGGCTTTTTTGTATGTGTTTGAAAATGACTTAGCAATTAGCTTTGTTGACTTAATAGAGGCGTAGTTAGAATCTTGTTCAATGCCTCTAAGTGGCTGTTCTCTAACGTATCATTACTTGAGCAACGCACGCCAAGATCTTTCAGTTTGCCATCACCGATACCATACACAACGCCGTGGATTTCAACCTCTTGACCACGCTCCCAAGCACTCTGCATGATGGTTGAGTTACCTAGGTTGTATACCTGTTCAGCAACGTTGATTTCACAAAGCTTGTCGCCCCATTGGTCACGAGGCAGTGATTCGATCTGTTTGCGATATTTTAAGTAATTGTCACGGATGTGCAGTAACCAGTTGTTGATAAGACCCAGCTTAGGGTTATCAATCGCTGCATTCACGCCACCACAACCATAGTGACCACAGATGATGATGTGTTTTACCTTCAGCACATCAACCGCATACTGAACAACAGATAGGCAGTTAAGGTCGGTATGAATGACTTGGTTTGCCACATTACGGTGTACAAACAGTTCACCAGAATAGAGTCCGGTCAAGCGCTCAGCCGGTACGCGACTATCTGAACAACCGATCCAAAGGAACCCCGGGTTTTGACCCTCTTCAAGCGTGGTAAAATATTCAGGTCGTTCCGAGCGAATTTCATCAGACCATTTGGAATTGTTTTCAAAAAGCTGTTTTATTTCTGGCATCTTGCTTCATACATCCCTCAATTAAGATGCTTAACTATACACAATGTTACAAATTCAATCTTGTAAAAAGTGCGTCAAAAAGTACTCATCTGACGTGTTCTAGTACGTAAAATCATAAACTTAGGCTTTAAGCTATCATCCGGTTATAAGACATAAATATTGTGATTGAATTAACACTTTCTGAACAGTTGATACATTTGTTAGAGTGATACGGTTTGTCAGCTCATCACAGGGAGATGTATTTTGTTTGGAAGTCGTTTTACAGATATCAACCTCAAAGGGGATATGTTTGGCGGTGTTACTACAGCCATTATCTCATTGCCATTGGCGTTGGCATTTGGTGTTGCTTCTGGTGCTGGTGCCGAAGCGGGCTTATGGGGGGCGATCATGGTCGGCCTGTTTGCCGCACTATTTGGTGGTTCCAATACCCTGATCTCTGAGCCTACTGGCCCAATGACGGTGATCATGACGGCGGTATTAACCAGCATGATGGCTAAGTACCCTGAAACAGGCTTGGCAATGACGTTTACTGTCGTGATGATGGCAGGGGCATTTCAGGTGTTACTCGGGACATTGAAGTTAGGAAAATACATAACTTTGATGCCATATAGCGTGATTTCCGGCTTTATGTCAGGGATTGGCGTTATTCTTATTATTTTACAGCTCTCTCCACTTTTAGGTCATGCCGCTCCTGCTGGTGGTGTCATGGGCACACTGTCCGCTCTGCCAGATACGGTTGCTAACATGAAGTTTAGTGAACTGTTTTTAGGCTTACTCACGTTAGGCATTCTGTTTTTCTTCCCTAAACAGTACCGAAAGTATGTACCTGCACAGCTCGTAGCATTGGTTGCCGTCACTCTGTTGTCGGTGATTCTGTTTGATACGGAAGCCATTCGCCGCATTGGTGAGATTCCTGCGGGCTTGCCATCTCTAGTCGTGCCACATATTGATGCTTCTATGTTTACCGAGATGGTCATCGACGCATTGGTGCTGGGTACCCTAGGTTGTATTGATACGCTATTGACGGCCGTTATTGGTGACTCGCTGACACGTAAAGAGCACGATTCGGATAAAGAGCTGCGGGGTCAAGGTCTAGCAAATATGATTTCTGGTCTGTTCGGTGCGCTCCCTGGTGCCGGTGCGACCATGGGTACCGTAACCAACATTCAGGTTGGTGCGCGCTCTCCACTATCAGGTGTGATTCGCGCGCTGGTACTTGCGCTAGTTGTTCTGGTTGCAGGCGGTTTGACTGAACCAATCCCGATGGCGGTGTTGGCTGGTATTGCTGTTTATGTGGGCTTCAATATCCTTGATTGGAGTTTCATTCAGCGTGCACACCGCGTGAGTTTTGCGGGTATGGCCATCATGTATGGCGTGATGCTGCTAACGGTATTCGTTGACCTGATTGTGGCTGTTGGCTTAGGTGTCTTTATCTCCAATATCATTATCATTGAGCGATTGAGCCGTGAACAGGCTCGTCAAGTGAAGGCGATCAGTGATGCCGATGAAGATGACGTACCATTGTCAGACAGCGAGCGTGGTTTGCTTGATATGGCGAACGGTAAGGTACTGTTTTTCTATCTATCTGGACCAATGATCTTCAGCGTATCTAAGGCGATTTCACGTCAGCACACCAGTATCTCTGATTATGAAGCGATGATTCTCGATCTGACCGATGTACCTATGATTGATGTGACGGTTGGTCTTGCTCTAGAGAATGCGATTAAGGATGCACTGGACGCCAACTGTGAGGTGTACCTGCTGTGTCCAAACGATAATACTCGCCAGCAGCTAGAAAAATTCCATGTGATTGATCTAGTGCCTGAATCAAACACTTATCGATTCCGTTATGAAGCGCTAAGAGCAGCAACCAACTACGTGGCACGCGATGAGCATGAGTTCGGCTCTGCATAGATAACAACAAATTAATATAGATTCGAAATACCGTTAAGTTAATGACTTAGCGGTATTTTTTTATCACTCATTATTTTTACCTAGTAATATTTCTATAGATTTGGAAATGTTAGTTTGTCTTAATCGTCATTTGACGATAGACTTGTTGGTATATTGGACGTGTCTGAGAATAAGTCATATTTTTCTCACGCCCACTCACTAATCGCAAATGGCAAGCAATCTTCATGTACGCATTAGAAATCGAACAACTTAGAAAGACCTACGCTGGTGGATTTGAGGCCTTGAAAGGCATCAGTCTGCAGGTGAAAAAAGGCGACTTTTACGCTCTACTTGGGCCGAACGGCGCGGGCAAATCGACCACGATAGGCGTTATCTCCTCACTGGTAAACAAAACTTCAGGCAAGGTGAATGTCTTTGGTTTTGATATCGACAAAGACCTAGAGTTGGCGAAGCAAAACCTTGGTTTGGTTCCTCAAGAGTTTAACTTTAACCAGTTTGAGACCGTGGAGCAGATCGTACTGCAACAAGCTGGCTACTACGGGGTATCTAAGTCGCTAGCCAAAGAGCGCGCTAAAAAGTATCTATCTAAGCTCGATCTGTGGGAAAAGCGTAGCGAACGAGCAAGAAACCTATCTGGTGGTATGAAGCGTCGCTTGATGATTGCCCGTGCATTGATGCATGAGCCTCAACTGCTGATCTTGGATGAACCAACCGCTGGCGTTGATATTGAGCTACGCCGTTCAATGTGGGAGTTCCTACAAGAGATCAACGAAAAACAAGGCATCACTATCATCCTGACTACTCACTATTTAGAAGAGGCTGAGATGCTGTGTCGCAATATCGGTATCATCAATCGTGGTGAGTTGATTGAGAATACGACGATGAAGTCGCTATTGAATAAGCTTAGCGTTGAAACCTTCATTCTTGATTTGGAAGAGGGCGCACCTGAACCGACACTGCAAGGTGTCAACAGCCAAACTATGGTGAATGGTTCGCTAGAGATCGAGATTGATAAGACGTTAGGTTTGAACACTATCTTTAGTCAGTTAACAGAGCAGGGTATCAAGGTATTGTCGATGCGTAACAAGGCGAACCGTTTGGAAGAGCTGTTTGTCAGTATCGTGCGTGAGGGGAGCAAGTAAGATGTATCAACTGTATTGGACGGCTTTTTGTAGCCTGCTCACTAAAGAGGTGAACCGCTTTACCCGTATTTGGGTTCAGACCTTGGTACCACCCGCGATTACCATGACTTTATACTTTATTATCTTCGGTAGTTTGATCGGTTCTCGTATCGGTGAGATGAACGGTTTTAGCTACATGGAGTACATCGTGCCGGGTCTTATCATGATGTCGGTGATTACCAACTCATACTCGAATGTAGCCTCCTCGTTCTTTAGTGCTAAGTTCCAAAAGAACATTGAAGAGCTGCTCGTCGCTCCTGTGCCTAACTATGTGATCATTGCAGGCTTTGTGATGGGTGGCGTGGTACGTGGGCTATTGGTCGGCGCGATTGTTACCTTTGTATCCTTGTTCTTTGTTGACCTGCAGGTTGACCACTGGGGCGTAATCATAGCGACGGTATTCTTAACGTCAGTGGTATTTTCCTTGGGCGGTCTTATCAATGCAGTCTTTGCACGTACCTTTGATGACATCTCGATTATTCCAACCTTTATCCTGACGCCATTGACTTATCTTGGTGGAGTATTCTATTCGATCAGCCTACTGCCTGAGTTCTGGCAAGGGGTGTCGAAGTTGAATCCGATTGTGTATATGGTTAACGCATTCAGATATGGATTCTTGGGCGTGTCTGATGTGGGTATTGCGACCTCGTTTGGCGTGTTAGGGGTATTTATCGTAGTGCTGTATGGCGTTGCACATTACTTGGTGACAAAGGGCATTGGCTTACGTAGCTAATCCTTTATTAACCCAAAATGCAGATAAAGAAAAAGGTCGATATTACATCGACCTTTTTTGTGTTTTGTCATTCAGAAACTGGCCAGCTACTCAGCGGTCTCTTCTTTCACTTCTTCTTTAGCTTCCGTTACCAAATCAAGAACTTGGTTGTCGATAAGACGTGTCTTACCTAGGAACGCTGACATAAGAATGACAGCTTGTGTCGAGTCTGAAGTGATGGCCTGTAGAGTTTTCGCATCGCAGATGAAAATCTCATCTGGTTGCAGGTCTGCAGCGCGTAGTTGGTCGGTCGCATCTTCAACCACTGACGCGTAGTCATCACGACCGCCGCGGATAGCACTGCTGATCCAACGCATCGTGCGAGCCAATACTGGTGCACGCTGGCGTTCATCGATAGTGAGGTTGCCGTTGCGAGAGCTCATTGCTAGCCCGTCCATCTCACGCACCGTAGGTACACCTACGATTTCGATGTCGAGTGCAAGGTCTGTCGTCATTTGACGAATGACAGCGAGCTGTTGGAAATCTTTTTCACCAAAGCAGGCAAAGTCAGGCTGAACGATGTTGAACAGCTTAGTTACGATGGTTGCTACACCACGGAAGTGACCAGGGCGAGAAGCCCCTTCTAGCATGTGAGAAAGGCCAGGTACTTCAACAAAAGTCTGTTTATCAAGACCCGCTGGGTACATGATCTCTGGTGTTGGTGTAAATACTAACTCAACCCCTTCGCCAGTTAGCTTACTCAAATCAGCTTCTAGAGTACGAGGGTAGTTATTTAGATCGTCTGCACGGTCAAATTGCATTGGGTTAACGAAGATACTAACCACAACGATATCAGCCAGTTCACGTGCTTTTCTCACCAGAGTAAGGTGACCTTCATGAAGGTTGCCCATAGTAGGAACGAAAGCAACAGTGCGTCCATCACGTTTATACTGCTTAATCTGCTCACGAAGAGCCGCTACTTCAGCGAAAGATTGCATACTAACTCCTAAGCGATTGTGTGAGCGTCATCAGGGAAACGTGCGCTCTCAACATCTTCTTTATATTTTGCCACGGCTTTACGCATATCGCCCGTTTCCGCTAAGAAATTCTTAGAGAATTTAGGCATATAGTTCGCAGAAATACCGAACATGTCGTGCATAACTAGGATTTGACCATCGGTCACATTACCTGCGCCAATACCAATCACGGGTACATCACAGGCTTCAGTAATACGTTTTGCCAATGAAGCAGGTACACACTCAAGCAGAACGATTTGCGCGCCCGCTTCTTGTAAAGCCAATGCGTCGGCAACCATTTTGTCGGCTTGCTCGTCATCGCGACCTTGTACCTTGTAACCACCAAAGATGTTCACAGACTGAGGTGTTAAACCTAGGTGTGCACACACAGGTACAGCACGCTCTGTCAGCATTTTCACTGTATCAACCAGCCAGCTGCCACCCTCGATCTTAACCATGTTGGCACCAGCGCGAATGATCGTCGCCGCGTTTTCACATGCTTGCTCAGGTGTTGCGTAGCTCATGAACGGCATGTCAGCCATCAACAGACAGTTTGGGCTGCCTGCACGTACTGAGCGAGTGTGGTATGCAATGTCTTCAACGGTAACTGGCAGGGTATCAGTTTGACCCTGTAGTACCATACCAAGCGAATCACCGACTAAAAGGACAGGGATTTCTTGGCTTTCAAATAGTTGACTGAAGCTTGCGTCGTAAGCCGTTGACGTTGCAAATTTACGGCCTTCACGTTTGCACTTGATCAGGTCGTTAATGGTTACTTTTTTCATTGGTTTTCCTTAATGCGCTTGGCTTATTTTTGCCAAACATTGAGCCCGTTTTTGTCGACTACTTTAAGCAGTTTGCTGAGCTCAGTCCCATCAGGGAGTTGTAAACTTGGTGCGATTTCAGCTAGCGGGTAAAGAACGAACTCTCGCTCTTTCATTCCGTAGTGAGGAACAGTTAAGCGCTCTGAATCGATCACCTCATTGCCGTATAAAATGATGTCTAGGTCCAAGGTTCTTGGTCCCCAACGCTCATCTTTACGGACACGCCCTTGCTCTTGCTCAATCGCTTGGGTGCAGTTGAGTAGTTCAATTGGCGTTAATTCGGTTTCTATAGCAACCACCGCATTGATGTAATCCGGTTGATTTTGCGGCCCCATTGGAGTGCTACTATATAGCTTCGAGGTCGCAATAAACTTTGATTGCGGTAGGCTTTTTAGTGTTTCGATGGCCAAATTTGCTTGGCTCACAGGGTCGGCGAGATTGCTGCCGACCGCGATATACGCTGTGATCATGATGACGGCTTACTTTTTTTGTTACGGTAAGTCTTACGACGTCGATGACCTGATTTAGATGGTGGAGCCACATCGTTTGCCATTGCTTGGCGCATGTTGCGTCCTGCGCTTTGGTAGCGCTCCCACCATTTAGCAAGCTCTTGCGTTTCACCACCTTCGATTTCGCCTCGCATCTCAAGGAAGTCAAAGCCAGCACGGAACTTGTTGAGCTCCATCAGACGCTGAGCGCGCTTACCATTGCGGCGAGGTAGGCGAAGCTGCAGTTGCCATACTTCACGAATTGTTGCTGTGTGGCGGCGTGGAATCGCAATACTCTTAACCTGCTGATCAAGAATCACGTTGCTCGCTTCCATGATTGCATCGTATTGAGAAAGACCAAGCTCATCGGCTAGTTTCTCTGCCAGTTTGTTCATCGGGTACCACAAGATAGCTGCGAACATAAAGGCTGGGTTAACGCGCTTGCCATCTTCGATACGCAGATCGGTAGAATCAAGTACCAAATCTAGCATCTGTTCTGTCTGAGATGAGTAGTCTTCTGTAAAGAACTCAGCCACAGCAGGGAACATCTGTTGGAACAGGTTGTACTCGCGCATCAGATGGTAGGTTTCAAGGCCGTAACCGGATTGAAGTAGTTTCAGTGACTCTTCATAAAGACGAGCCGCAGGGATGTCTTTTAGAAGGTGCGCTAGCTCTTCAATTGGATCGGCCGTGTCTTCTTCGATGTCGAAGTCTAGCTTCGCAGAGAAACGCATCGCACGTAGCATACGCACCGGATCTTCACGGTAGCGAGTTTCTGGATCGCCAATCAGGCGGATCAGACGATCTTCTAAATCTTCTACACCGCCTGCGTAATCGTGAATGCTGTAGTCTGCAATGTTGTAGTACATCGCATTAATCGTAAAGTCACGACGCTCTGCATCTTCATCTACACTGCCGTAGACGTTATCACGCAGCAACATGCCTTCTTTAGACTGGGCTGATACGTTTTTTGATGGCTCTTGGTGGTGACCACGGAAAGTTGCAACTTCAATGATGTCGCGACCAAACATGATGTGCGCAAGGCGGAAACGACGACCAATAAGACGACAGTTTCTGAATAGGTTTTTGATTTGTTCAGGCGTCGCGTTGGTCGCGATGTCGAAATCTTTCGGTTGTGAGCCGAGGAGTAAATCTCGCACACCACCACCGACTAGGAATGCGTCAAAACCCGCACCATTCAGGCGATATAACACTTTAAGTGCGTTATCACTGATCTGCTTGCGTGAAATATTGTGCTCTTGTCGAGTGTAAATATTCAGAGCTAAATCGTGGAAGCCACGTTGTTCGCTAGGGGTATTGTCGTTTGTATTCATTAGTTTACAACAAAGTAGGTATCGCCAACTTTGCTTTTCTCTTAGTCCAAAGTGGTAGTGCAGAGTTTAATTGCGGCTAATAATAGCCTAGCGGAAGCCATTTGAGAACATTGTCCGCTGTTACACACCTACGGGTTATGGCATTTTTATGTGTCGTTTATACGATTTCATGCCGCGAACGTGTCAATCAAGGTGCTCTTTATGCAGTGTATCGGGGAGCTGATTGATATGCCAATGCTGGCACCCCCAAGCTAAAATCTCGCTTAAAGACCCCTGCTCAATATCGCGAGGTAAACTGAAACCGAGAAAGCGCATCGCGCTCAGTAGTGCTGGTTTTGGGTTATCTAGATCAATCCCTTTAGCGTGATTCTGCTTTGAGAGCTTGTTACCTGTGGCATCGGTAGCCAAAGGCAGGTGAAGATAACTCACATGCGGCTGCTTTAGAGCTTTATACAGGCTGATCTGGCGGCCTGTTGGCTCAATTAAGTCGGCGCCTCTTACTACTTCTGTTACTCCCTGAGCGATATCATCTAATACCACAGCAAGGTTGTAGGCGAACAAGCCATCGCGACGTTTAATAATAAAGTCTTCTTTGGCGAGTTCGGCTGGAATCGTCATGGTGCCGTGGCGAATGTCTTCAAACGACTCTACAGGGTGATTCATGACTAAGCGCACTGCACGCTCACCATTATCGTCTAGATCGGCATGGCGACAATGACCGTTATAGAAGCCACCGAGCGCTTTTATCTGCTTGCGGGTACACTCGCAGTAGTAGGCTTGCTGCTCAGTAAGCCACTGTTCAATCTGCGCTTGGTAAACTGGATGTCGATGACTCTGGTATATGACTTCGCCATCCCAATGCAACTGGTAAGTCTCTAAAGTTTTTAATATAAGATCGGCTGCTCCCGGCATTTCACGTGGTGGATCAAGATCCTCCATGCGAACTAGCCATTGCCCTTGTTGTGACTTAGCTTGGAAGTAACTGCCGAGTGCGGCCACTAGCGAACCAAAGTGAAGAGGGCCAGAAGGAGAAGGTGCAAAGCGCCCGATATAACTCATAGTGAAAACCTAAGTAATGGTTGTATGGGGAATAAAAGACCAAATAAAAAAGGGAGCGAGTGCTCCCTTTCTTCACATCAACAAGGATTAGCCTTGCATCTGTTTCTCTTTGATTTCTGCAAGTGTTTTACAGTCGATACAAAGATCTGCAGTCGGGCGAGCTTCAAGACGACGAATACCGATTTCGATACCACAAGAGTCACAGAAGCCGAAATCGTCTTCTTCGATCTTGTCTAGTGTCTTCTCAATTTTCTTGATTAGACGACGTTCACGGTCACGGTTACGTAGCTCTAGGCTGAACTCTTCTTCTTGAGAAGCGCGGTCAACTGGGTCTGGGAAATTTGCTGCCTCGTCCTGCATATGGTGAACAGTACGATCAACTTCTTCCCTGAGCTGGTTGCGCCAAGCTTCTAAAATCTTTGTAAAATGAGCCATTTGCTCAGGTGACATGTACTCTTCACCTGGCTTTTCTTGGTATGGTTCAACACCTGCGATTGCTAGGATGCCTAGCGCTTTTTTCTTAGATTCTGGCATACAGCATCTCCTATTTACACCTAGTCAACTGCAAAGCAGCTAATTTTAAGGCGGGTATCTATAGCAGAAAGAACGAATGGTGGCAAACACTCAAATGTAAAGTTGTTATCAATGTGCAGAGTTCCGCACTTTGTGAATCAAGCGATGAATTCAACCGCTTGATTCAATTCCATTTGAGTATTGTTGAGTTCCGCTTTGTAACAGAGAACTTCAACACCAGCGTCTTGTGCTTGTTTTAGTAATAATGAATATTTGGCGTCTATATGGTGTGCCGCTGAGACTTTTTCAATACCTGAATGTAAAACAGTGAATAAAAGTACTGCTCTTTGACCAGATTCTGCCATTTCTGTGAGTTCACGCAGATGCTTCTGACCACGTGTGGTGACAGCATCTGGGAAGTAGCCTTGTCCCTTTTCAACACTTGGGTCATCCGCTAATAGAGTGACGCTTTTCACCTCTATATAGCAATCCGCTTTGGCTTCATCCTCGAGCAAAATGTCTATCCGGCTATTCTCACTGCCATATTTCACTTCGGTACGCAGCGTTTGATAACCTGAAAGTTCAACTATAGCGCCATTTTGAATCGCTTCCACTGCCAATTGGTTAGCGCGGGCAGTGTTCACACAAATTCGATCGCCTTGTGCTGTTTCTGAGATCTCCCAGCTGTTTGGGTATTTTCGCTTGGGGTTGTCAGAGGTCGAGTACCACACGATATTTCCTGGTTCAGCACAGCCTGTCATCGCGCCAGTGTTCGCACAGTGGATAGTACGTTCACTGCCGTCAGGAAGTTTGATATCTGTTAGGAAACGTTTGTAGCGTTTTATAAGAGTCGCAGACTCTAAAGGAGGATCGAAGTGCATTTTACTTATTTAGAGGGAACTGTTTTTATGTACAATATTGGTAACATTACACCACAAGGTCTTTCCATTGTCACAACTGCCTATTGAAGCTGTGATGCCAGAGTTGCTCTCCGGCGTTCGTTCCCATTCTCAAGTAATCCTCAAAGCGGCCCCAGGTGCTGGCAAATCTACGTTCTTTCCATTACAGCTGGTTAAGTCTCAGGTAGTGAGTGGCAAGATAGTCATGCTGGAACCAAGGCGCCTTGCTGCGCGCAATATTGCCAGTTATTTGGCTGAACAGTTGGATGAAAAAGTGGGGGAGACGATTGGCTTTAGGGTTCGTGGTGAGAATAAAACCAGCAGTAAAACTCGTTTAGAGATTGTCACTGAGGGGATCATGACGCGCATGATTCAAAGCGACCCGGAGCTCACAGGCGTTGATATGGTGATCTTTGATGAGTTCCATGAACGCAGTATTCATGCTGATACTTCTTTGGCCTTTAGTCTGGAGATCCAAGAAGCGCTCAGGGATGACCTCAAGATTGTTGTGATGTCTGCGACACTCGAACAATCGACGCTACAAGCTCTATTACCAGAGGCCGAATATATTGAATCACAGGGGCGCTCGTTCCCTGTGGAGTATCGTTACCAACCATTAACGGCCAATGATTATTTGCCCGCGAAAATGGCCGCAACTATCGAATCTTTGATTGAGAAAGAGCAAGGTTCACTGTTGGCTTTTCTGCCGGGCGTCTCGGCTATCAAGCAAGTTCAAGAACGGTTGCAACATTTGAGCGGGAATGTCGATGTTTTCCCGCTGTATGGTCAGCTCACTTTTGCTCAGCAGCAGCAAGCCATAGCTCCTGCCAAGCGAGGTCAGCGCAAAGTTGTGCTGGCGACCAACATTGCGGAGACCTCATTGACCATTGAAGGGATTCGTTTAGTGGTCGATTCTGGACTTGAGCGTGTGGCGAAATTTGATTTGAAAACGGGTGTAACGAAACTTGAGCAGGTCAAAATTTCTCAATCGTCTGCCGAGCAGCGAGCGGGCCGTGCCGGACGTATAGAAGAAGGATTGTGTGTGCGTTTGTACAGTGAAGCTCAGCTGCAACAACAGCCTTTGGTTCCAGTCCCTGAAATTCTTCATTCCGACTTATCTTCGCTACGGGCTGAGCTGGTTCAGTGGGGAGCAGCAAGTGCTGATGAGCTGCAATGGCTCGACGTTCCACCTCAAGCTGCTTTGGCACAGGCGAGCAGTTTGTTGCAGCAATTGGGGCTTTTGGATCATAGTAGGCAATTTACTGCGCAAGGTAAGCAAGCGCAGCAACTTGGGTTGGATCCTCGTATTGCGAGCATGCTGATTAAAGCCAAACAGCACAGTAATGACTTGCTGAATGCGGCGATTGCTGCGGCGGCACTGATTGAAGAACCAGAGCGCAATATCTCTGATCTGCAGCACTCCCTATACCGCCTCAAACAAGGAAAGCACACCAGAAACCGCTATATCTCCCAAAGAGCGCAAGCGCTAGCTGCGAAGTTAAAACACAAATTTGACTTGCAGACTGTTGATGAGTCCCACCTGTCTTTGGCATTGTGTTTGGCGTTTCCTGATCGGATCGCACAATCACGCGGTAAGCAGAATCATCAGTTCTTGCTTGCCAATGGTCATGGTGCTGAGGTGCGCGATGACGATCCTCTTGCTGATAGCAACTACTTAGTAGTGATTGATTTGATGAGAAGTGCGGGTCGTTCTAGTCAAGTATTCTTAGCCACCGCTGTGGATATATTGAGTCTAGAAGAGCATTTCCCAGATATGTTTACAGCTCGTGATTATGTTGACTGGGACGATAAACGAGGGTGTCTAGTGGCAGAGCAACGTGTGTGTTTTGGCCAGCTTGTTATTAACAGTAAGGCACTGCCAGAGCCAGATAGTGATCAAATCAGTGATGCTCTACTTAACTACGTAAAGCGCAAAGGCCTGAAAATATTGAACTGGACACCAGCTGCAACACAGCTTCAAGCTCGAATTCTTTGTGCGGCGCAGTGGTTGCCAGAGCATGAGTGGCCTAAAGCTGACGAACAAAGCTTGTTGAATCATATAGAGGATTGGCTAACACCGTACCTCAATGGCGTGAAGTCGGCGAAGAGGTTACAAAGTGTCAACCTTGAGCAGGCTTTGATGGCGTATCTGGGGTGGCCGCTCAACCAAGAGATCGACCAATGGTTGCCAACACACTATGTGATGCCAACGGGCAGTAAGAAAGCTGTTCGTTATCAAGAAAATGCAGAACCTGTGATATCAGTTCGAATGCAGGAAGTGTTTGGTGAGCAAGACTCTCCTTTGATCGCTCAAGGGCGTAAAAAAGTTGTGCTTGAGTTACTCTCCCCAGCACAAAGGCCACTGCAGATCACGCAAGACTTAGCCGGTTTTTGGGCTGGGGCTTACAAAGAAGTTCAGAAAGAGATGAAAGGTCGATACCCTAAACACCCGTGGCCGGATGATCCGGCGAATCATGTTGCGACGACCAAAACCAAACGACAGTTGAATCGATGATGATAAAGATGTTTACACCCAAAAAGGGGCCAGCAAAAAAGGCACCTGCTAAAAAATCACCGGCAACCAAGTCGCCTCAAACCAAAGCAAAACCGAGAAAGCCAAGAGTATCAGCTAAAAAACGAACGACGGGTAAGCGCGGTAAAGCGAATCGTGGTTGGTTGAAGATGCTGTGGGGCTTTGCTTGGAAAGCTGGCCTTGCCGTTGCTGCGATCCTGCTTTTTGTTGGTATCTATCTCGATACCGTGGTGAAACAACGTTTTGAAGGGCAGCTTTTCGAGCTACCGACCGTGGTCTATGCTCGTGTGCTCGATTTATCACCGGGCACACCGATTAGCATTCAGCAGGTACGCAATGAGCTTGATGTACTCAACTACCGTAAGGTCAATGCGCCTCGCCATCCTGGTGAGTACTCTTCATCTTCCACCAAAATTGAGTTGATTCGTCGTCCATTCGAATTCGTTGATGGCCCAGAGGCAGACCGTCATGTGATGCTTCACTTCAATGACAATGAGCTCACGCGTATTCAGTCTCTCGAAAAGAAAGGCGATATGGGCTATCTACGTATCGAACCTAAGATGCTGGGGATGCTTGAAAAAAGTAACGATGAACAACGTCTTTTCTTGAAACGTAACCAATTCCCCGAGGTGATGGTTGATGCGTTGCTGGTTACCGAAGACCGAGATTTCTACCAACACGACGGTGTATCGCCACTAGCTATCGCTCGTGCGATGGTCGTCAACGTTAAGGCTGGTCGCACGGTGCAGGGCGGGAGTACCTTGACCCAGCAATTGGCGAAAAACCTATTCCTCTCTAGTGAGCGAACGCTTTGGCGTAAGATTCGTGAAGCCTACATCGCGTTGATTTTGGATTATCGTTACAGCAAAGATGAGATTTTAGAGGCTTACTTGAATGAGGTTTACCTTGGGCAGAACGGTGGTGAAGCGATCCACGGCTTTGGCTTGGCATCTCGCCTCTATTTTGGGCAACCAATCCAAGAGCTGAGAATCGATCAGCTGGCATTGCTGGTGGGCATGGTGAAAGGGCCATCTTATTACAACCCTGTGCGCTACCCAGAGCGAGCTAAAACACGACGTGACTTGGTGTTACGCCTCATGATGCAGCAAGACATCTTGAGTGCCAGCCAGTACGAGGCCGCAGCCAGTCGAGATCTTGATATTCAAGATAACCCACGTATTGCTAGCCGTCAGCCTGCCTATTTCCAGCAAGTGAATGTCGAGTTGAAGAAGTTTGTTGGCGACCGATTTGAGGCGCAGAAGGGGTTACGGGTGTTTACCTCGCTAGATCCAGTGTCGCAACAAGAGCTTGAACGCTCCATTGCTCGAAAGGTGCCTCAATTGGCTAAAACTGCAGGGGACAAACTTGAGGCCGCAGCGATTGCGGTTGATCGTAACACCGGTGAGATCAGGGCTATGGTCGGTGGTAAGCGTACTGGTTACGACGGCTTTAATCGCGCACTCAATGCTAGCCGCCCGATTGGTTCATTGGTCAAGCCTGCGGTGTACCTGACAGCGCTTCAGCAGCCAGACAAATACACGCTTGCGACAACCTTGATGGACACGCCTTTAAGTTTGAAAGGCAGCAAGGGCAGTGTATGGAGCCCAAGAAACTTTGATCGCAAATTTCGTGGTGAAGTGCCTTTATATGTAGCGCTATCAAAATCTTATAACGTGCCTACGGTTCGCTTAGGAATGCAACTTGGCATTGATTCCGTGTCCAATATCATCGAAAAGCTAGGGGTGGATAAAAATGAGATTCGCCCAGTACCATCGATGTTCTTAGGCTCGTTTTCTCTCACGCCGTTCCAAGTCGCACAGATGTATCAGACGATCACTAACTCAGGTAGGAAAGCGCCCCTTTCGGCGTTACGCTCAGTGGTAGACAGTGATGGTGAAGTTCTTTATCAATCAATACCTCGCGTGTCACAAAGTGTTGAACAACAGGCAGCATGGTTAACGACTTATGCGATGAAACGCGGCGTTTCGGAAGGTACGGGTCGATTCCTACAGAGTCAGTTCGCTTGGGCTGGATTAGCGGGTAAAACGGGTACCAGTAACGATAGCCGCGATAGTTGGTTTGTTGGCGTCGATGGGCGAGAGGTAACCACAATTTGGCTCGGGCGTGATGACAACAAGCCGACCAAGCTGACCGGCTCTAGCGGTGCTCTTCGTGTTTATGCGGATTACCTTAAGCAACGAGGCCCAGAAGTACTTCGTTTGCCGTGGCCTAATGGTATTGCTACGGCCAACTTCGTGAATACTAACTCTGGTGCACTAGAGTTTAATTGCGACGGCCCGGTGAAGTTACCCGTTTGGGATGAACGTGGCGACATTAAAAAGGGATGTGAAAGCCAACCAAAACAGTGGCTAAAGAAGCTTTTTGAGTGGTAAAGTTGCATAAGAAATAGATGACAAGGATAGAGTTTACATGATGATTTCTCGTTGGCTGCGTCGTGGTTTCGGTGTTGTTGGATTTGTATTTTGTTCACAAGTTTTGGCTGACAATGTGGTTGAGCCTACTGACAAAACGCAAGCTGAACAGAAAACACGACCGAGTATCGCCGTGGTTCTTGCTGGTGGTGGTGCCAAAGGAGCGGCTCACATCGGTGTTTTAAAAGCACTTGAAGAGATGCACATTCCGGTCGACTACGTGACAGGCACTAGTATGGGTGCCTATGTCGGTGGCTTGTATGCGACGGGTATGAGTGCTGATGAGATTGAAAGCTTTATCTATTCTGTTGATTGGAATAAAGGCTATCGCGACCGTGTAAACCGTAGTGATCGACGCGTGCGTGACAAAGAGTATGAAGACCGCTACCAACTGACCACGGATTTAGGTTTAGGTTGGGGTGAAGTGCGCGCGCCAACGGGTGTGGTACAAGGTCAGAATATGCTGCGTATCCTTCGCGAAACAACGGGTAACTTAGCACCACTTGAGTCCTTTGATGATCTTGCTATTCCTTACCGTTCAGTCGCAACGGATATCATCGAACTCGAAGAAGTGGTGATCGACAAAGGGCAGATCGTTGATGCAATGATGTCGAGTATGTCAGTGCCGGGAGCCTTACCACCATATGAGGTGGATGGGCGCATGTTGGTCGATGGCGGTGTCATCAATAATATGCCTGTAGATGTTGCTCGTGCGATGGGCGCGGATATCGTTATCGCAGTAGATATCAGT
Organism: Vibrio fortis; assembly: GCF_024347475.1. Classification (NCBI taxonomy): domain Bacteria; kingdom Pseudomonadati; phylum Pseudomonadota; class Gammaproteobacteria; order Vibrionales; family Vibrionaceae; genus Vibrio; species Vibrio fortis. Next base: position 2,695,554 of record NZ_AP025487.1, on the reverse strand, counting down.
ACCAACTACAAAGGCGAAGAAGAGTTCACTAACCTTTTTACGGTGGCAGACCAACTTTCTAATTACTTAGTACGTCGCAGCACTCAACAACAAGCGGAAACTTTGACGGAGGAAGATGTCTTTCTTCAGCCTGATGTAGGCCAAATGGAAACCACCGAGTTTGATAAAATGCCGGGTGCGTACGAAGCCGGTTATCAAGTCGCGTATCAATTTGAAGAGGATCTTCGCAACCTTTCAATGAGCACTGCCGAGTACCAGTCTTATGTCGAAGCCAAACAGCAAGCGCGACGTAAGCTGAAACACGGCGACAAGACGGTAGTGGATGAAGTTGTGATCAACAACAACAGTCACTATTCCGATAAGCTGATTGAAAACCGCCTAAATCTCGAAGAGGGGCAGGTGTTAAAAACCAGTCAAATTGAAACCAGTGTGCAAAACCTGTATGCATTGGATCGCTTCGAGCTAATTACCTACGAATTCGACAATGTCGATGGTCAAGATCAACTAATTGTGGATGTGAATGAGAAAGAGTGGGGGCCTAATTACCTCAATTTCCGCTTTTTCTTAGAAGATGACTTTGCCACAGATAGCCAATACTCGATTGGTGTCTCTGCGAACTTTACAGACATCAACCAGCATGGTGCAGAGTTAAGAACCAATTTAGAAATGGGGACAGATAAGCGAATTGAGGCTGAGCTGTTTTCTCCGTTTTTCTCACAACAGAAGCTGTTTACATCAGCCTCGTTTGTCTATGCGAACCAAAAGCGCAACCTACCGGCCAATATCGACGAAATTGAAGAGCCAACTTTAGATGTAACCCAAGACTTTGTTTCGATGACATACAAAGAGAGCATTGGTGAGTTGGCCTTTGGTTACCAACCGACCTTGTGGCAAGAGTTTAAATTCGGTGGACGATACACCGACGGTGAGGTCGAAGTGTCGTCGCTGCCATCGCTTGGAGGGGGCTCTTACCAGCGAATTGGTGGCTTTATTGGTTATCGTTTAGATACGTTGGATAACTTCAGTCTTCCGACAGAGGGCTATTTTGTTGATTTAGAATACCTTGTCTCTCATGATGAGTTTGATGCGGATTCTGTTATCTCTGATTCGAACCTCGTTCAAGATAGTGATACGGTTTATGAGTTCTCCGCTAACCTCATGGCTGCTCAGAGCTACAAACGCCATACTTTAGTCGCAAAGGTGGATTATGGCATTGTGGAGAGCAAAAACTCGCTGTTCCCAATTGATCCTAAACAGTTAGGTGGTTTCTTAAACTTGTCCGGTATTCCACGCAACAGTTTACTGGGTCAGAACCTTGCGTTCACGAGTTTGGTATACCGTTATAAATGGTTTGAGAATGATTTCGGCCTGTTTGAATCCCCATTCTATCTGGGCGCATCCATTGAACACGGTGGTGTTTGGTCGAACAATGATTTGAAAATTAATGAAGCTCCGTTGTACACAGCTGGTTCGCTATTTGCGGGTGTCGATTCGCCGATTGGGCCAATTATTTTGGCGTATGGTATGACAGAAGATAACTACAATTCTGTTTACCTAATTATCGGAACGTCATATAAATAACCATGCGAAAAATAGCGATACTGGTGACTAATTAGGCAAAAATAGTGGGACTTTCGTCTTAACTTGCTATGTTGGTCAAAATGATAAGATTTTAATTAATCGTTAAATTTGCTACTATACCGCCCACAGTTTGGCCTCTCTGATGCCGATCATCAATACAAATTGAATGACGAAAATGGCAATGGAGAGCCAAGTTTCCAAGGATGTTCACCGCTTTATTTTACTAACAATTATGAAGGAAGGTGGTGGACCGCAATGAGAGGAAAAAAGTCGTGCTTGAAGCCTACCGTAAACACGTCGAAGAACGTGCTGCCGAAGGAGTTGTTCCAAAACCACTAGATGCCGAGCAGGTTGCTGGCCTAGTTGAACTTCTAAAGAACCCACCTCAAGGTGAAGAAGAGTTCATTCTTGACCTACTAGAAAATCGCATTCCACCAGGTGTAGATGAAGCTGCTTACGTAAAAGCGGGCTTCTTAACTGCTATCACCAAAGGTGAAGTAGCATCACCACTTGTTAGCAAAGCGAAAGCGGCAGAGCTGCTAGGTACTATGCAAGGTGGTTACAACATCGAGTCGTTGATTTCACTTCTTGATGATGCTGAACTGGCTCCTATTGCTGTTAAAGCACTATCTCACACGTTACTGATGTTCGATGCTTTCTACGATGTAGAAGAGAAGGCCAAGGCAGGTAATGCTTCAGCACAACAAGTACTTCAATCTTGGGCAGACGCTGATTGGTTTACTTCGAAAGAGAAAGTTGCTGAAAAAATCACAGTAAAAGTATTTAAAGTCACTGGTGAAACGAACACCGATGATCTATCTCCAGCACCTGATGCATGGTCTCGTCCAGACATTCCAGTACACGCAAAAGCGATGCTGAAAATGGAACGTGATGGTATCAACCCTGACCAACCTGGCACTGTAGGTCCAATCGCTCAGATTGAAGAGCTGCAAAAAGACGGCATTCAGCTTGCTTACGTCGGTGACGTTGTAGGTACAGGTTCTTCTCGTAAGTCTGCGACCAACTCAGTACTTTGGTTCATGGGTGAAGATATCCCATACGTACCAAACAAGCGTACTGGTGGTGTTTGTCTGGGTGGTAAGATCGCGCCAATCTTCTACAACACAATGGAAGACTCTGGTGCACTACCTATCGAACTTGACGTACAGAACATGAACATGGGCGATATTATCGATATCTTCCCATACGAAGGTGTTGTACGTAAAAATGGTGAAGAGATCTCTAGCTTTGAACTGAGCAAAGTGTTGCTTGATGAAGTTCGTGCTGGTGGTCGTATTCCACTGATCATCGGTCGTGGCCTAACTAGCCGTGCTCGTACATCTCTTGGTCTAGAAGAGACAGATCTATTTGCTAAGCCAGTAGATCCATCTGCATCTGACAAGGGCTACACGCTAGCTCAGAAGATGGTTGGTAAAGCTTGTGGTGTTGAAGGCGTTCGCGCAGGTCAATACTGTGAGCCTAAGATGACCACAGTAGGTTCTCAAGATACAACGGGTCCAATGACGCGTGATGAGCTTAAAGACCTTGCGTGTCTGGGCTTCTCTGCTGACCTTGTGATGCAATCTTTCTGTCACACATCGGCTTACCCGAAACCAGTTGACGTTAACACGCACCACACGCTACCTGATTTCATCATGAACCGTGCGGGTGTTTCACTTCGCCCAGGCGATGGTGTTATCCACTCATGGTTAAACCGTATGCTTCTGCCTGATACTGTAGGTACAGGTGGTGACTCGCATACTCGTTTCCCTCTAGGTATCTCATTCCCTGCGGGTTCAGGTCTAGTTGCATTCGCAGCAGCAACAGGTGTAATGCCTCTTGATATGCCAGAATCTATCTTGGTTCGCTTTAAAGGTGAAATGCAACCGGGTATCACACTACGTGACCTAGTACATGCAATCCCGCTTTACGGCATCAAGCAAGGTCTACTAACAGTAGAAAAAGCAGGTAAGATCAACGAATTCTCTGGTCGCGTACTGGAAATCGAAGGTGTTGAGCACCTATCTGTTGAGCAAGCATTCGAGCTTTCTGACGCATCTGCTGAGCGTTCAGCTGCTGGCTGTACTGTTAAGCTGTCTCAAGAATCTATCGAAGAGTACTTGAACTCAAACATTGTTATGCTTAAGTGGATGATCGCTGAAGGCTATGGTGATGTTCGTACTATCGAGCGTCGTATCACGGCAATGGAAGAGTGGTTAGCGAACCCTGAGCTGCTATCTGCAGATTCAGACGCTGAATACGCTCACGTTATCGAGATCGACCTTGCTGATATCGATCAGCCAATCCTATGTGCACCAAATGATCCAGATGATGCTCGTCTTCTTTCTGACGTGCAAGGCACTGAGATTCAAGAAGTGTTCATCGGTTCTTGTATGACGAACATCGGTCACTTCCGTGCTGCAGGTAAGATGCTTGAAGAGTTCAACGGCTCGCTAAGCACTCGTCTATGGGTGGCTCCGCCAACTAAGATGGATAAAGACCAGCTAACTGAAGAAGGCTATTACGGTATCTTCGGCCGTGCTGGGGTTCGTATCGAAACTCCGGGTTGTTCATTGTGTATGGGTAACCAAGCACGTGTTGCTGACAAGTCGACAGTAATGTCTACGTCTACTCGTAACTTCCCGAACCGTTTGGGTACAGGTGCGAACGTTTACCTAGCGTCAGCTGAGCTTTCTGCGGTAGGTGCGATTCTAGGTCGTATCCCAACGAAAGAAGAGTACCTAGAGTACGCAGAGAAGATTAATGCAACGGCAGCTGATACTTACCGTTACCTGAACTTCCACAAGATGGGTCAGTACACAGAGAAAGCTGACACGGTTATCTTCCAAGAACCAGCATAATCGCTGACTGATTGATCGAATGATAAAACGCCTTCTACTATGTAGAGGGCGTTTTTTTATGCCGTTTGGTAGCTGAACGTGGCTCGATCTCCGCATAACTTCACTATATACTCTCGCCTCATTTTTAACCCTGTCTGCAGTTACTGCGTGGAGCTACGATGGAATTCGAATTTACAAGAAACACTTTGATGGGCGAGTACTACGTAAAGTGCAGCATGGGACACGAGATCGTAGGACGCTGGCTTCAAGAAGAGATTGGCAAAGATAAAACCAAAATTGACCAAGTGCTAGCGCTGATCGAATCTTCACGCACTAACTTTAGCAATGAGCTTTCAATGTTAGGCAAAGAGATCACACTCTCGATAAATGAAGATGAAGTGACAATTCAAGAGAACGTTCTTGGCCATGACTATGAAATGGAAGAGGGCAGCGAGTTCGATTTTTACAATAGTGAAAGCTTATCGGTATGTGGTATTGATGATTTTGAGTTGTTGATGGAGCGCTGGGTAGATTTCTTAGGGTTGTAGAATACCCTATTGAGCGCATTGCCCAAATATAGAGCAATTTGCTACCAACGCATTAAGATAGTGAAAAGGCCGCACCATTATGGTGCGGCCTTTTTCGTTATTAGAAATGTATAAAGTTAAAGTTGTTAAATATCAGTAGTTTAACTTTTTGGCACGCTACTTGGATTATAGAAAGAGTATTAACGGACTAAGTAAGAAATCTAAGGAACGATTATGAAACTCATCAATGCCATAGTGAAACCATTCAAATTAGACGATGTAAGAGAAGCACTATCTGATGTCGGTATCGAAGGTATGACAGTATCAGAAGTTAAAGGTTTTGGTCGTCAAAAAGGCCACACGGAACTGTACCGTGGTGCGGAATATCAAGTTGATTTCCTTCCAAAAGTAAAACTAGAAATTGCCACTCAAGCAGAGAACGTAGATCGCGTTGTGGAAGCAATTAGCCAAGCTGCTCATACCGGAAAAATTGGTGACGGTAAGATTTTTGTGTACGACCTGAGCCAAGCGGTACGTATCCGTACTGGCGAAATGGACGCAGAAGCACTTTAAGAATTCAAGGACTGGAGAATTTAATATGGAACTTTTAACAACAGTAACGGAATTACGTTACGCACTAGACACTTTTTTCTTCCTCATTTCAGGTGCGTTAGTAATGTGGATGGCGGCAGGCTTTGCAATGCTTGAGGCTGGTCTTGTACGTTCAAAGAACACCACAGAAATCCTAACTAAAAACATTTGTCTGTATGCGATTGCATGTACAACGTACCTAGTTGTTGGTTACAACATCATGTATGTCGACAACGGTGAAGGCGGTTGGCTGCCATCTTTTGGTGCACTGATTGGTACGCAAGGTGAAGGTGCGGATCACTCTCTAGAGTCTGACTTCTTCTTCCAAGTAGTATTCGTTGCAACAGCAATGTCAGTCGTATCTGGTGCGGTTGCTGAGCGTATGAAGCTATGGTCATTCCTAATCTTCTCTGTTGTTCTAACAGCGTTCATCTACCCAATGGAAGGTTACTGGACATGGGGCGGAGGTTTCTTATCTGAAGCTGGCTTTAGTGACTTTGCTGGTTCAGGTATCGTACACATGGCAGGTGCAGCTGCGGCTCTAGCTGGCGTACTTCTGCTAGGTGCTCGTAAAGGTAAATACGGTAAAAACGGTGAAATCTACCCAATTCCAGGTTCAAACATGCCACTTGCGACACTAGGTACCTTCATCCTATGGTTCGGTTGGTTCGGCTTCAACGGCGGTTCTCAGCTAATGGTATCAGACTTTGAAAACGCGACAGCAGTCGGTCAAATCTTCCTAAACACAAACGCAGCAGCTGCAGCGGGTGCAATCGCAGCACTACTAGTGTGTAAGACAACTTGGGGTAAAGCAGACCTAACAATGGTATTGAACGGTGCGCTGGCTGGTCTAGTGGCAATCACAGCAGACCCACTATCTCCATCACCTCTATTCGCAGTAGCTATCGGTTCAGTGTCTGGTGCGCTAGTGGTATTCAGCATCATCGCTCTAGACAAAGCTAAGATTGATGACCCAGTAGGTGCTATCTCAGTACACGGTGTATGTGGTTTCTTCGGTCTGATGGCTGTGCCACTAAGCAACGCTGATGCAACATTTGGTGCTCAACTATTCGGTGCTGCAGTTATCTTTGCTTGGGTATTTGGTGCAAGTCTAGCGGTATGGGCTGTGCTTAAGGCGACAATCGGTATCCGTGTAAGCGAAGACGAAGAGCTAGAAGGTATGGACATGCACGATTGTGGTGTTGGTGCTTACCCAGAGTTCGTATCTGTGAAGTAACATTTACAAAGATTTACATTTAACCTACTTGAAACCTGCTCGGATGAGCAGGTTTTTTTGTTCTTTATCATTGTTTTCTAAATTATGATGAATATAATAACGCAACTGATAAACGTTATCATTACGAAGTTAAAGGACTGAACCAATGAAAAAACTGCTAACTCTTTCTGCTCTAGCTTGTGCAACTATCGCACCTACAGCTGCAATCGCGGCAGAAGAAGTAAACGTATACTCTTACCGTCAACCTTTCCTAGTTGAGCCAATGTTTAATGAGTTCACGAAAGAAACTGGTATTAAAGTAAACGTTAAGTTCGCGAAGAAAGGTCTAGCAGAGAAGCTAGCTCAAGAAGGCGAGTACAGCCCAGCTGACGTTATCCTAACTGTAGATATCAGCCGTCTATCTGAGCTAACTAAACAAGGTCTAGTTCAATCTGTTGAGAGCGACGTACTAGAGAAAAACATCCCAGCTCAGTACCAAGATACTGACAACGAGTGGTTTGCTCTTACAACTCGTACACGTAGCGTTTACTCTTCTCGTGACCGCGTTGGTCGTCTAGGTGACGACTTCACATACGCAGATCTAGCGAAGCCAGAGTTCAAAGGTAAGATTTGTACTCGTAGCGGTAAGCACCCATACAACGTTTCTCTAGTATCTTCTATGATTGCTCATAAAGGTGAAGCAGAAACTAAAGAGTGGCTAGAAGGCGTTAAAGCAAACCTAGCTCGTAAGCCTCAAGGTAACGACCGTGCACAAGTTAAAGCTATCAAAGAAGGTCTATGTGACGTTTCTCTTGGTAACAGCTACTACCTAGGTAAAATGGTTAACGATAAAGAGCAAAAAGCATGGGCTGACGCTGTTTACATTAACTTCCCTAACCAAGAGACAACTGGTACTCACGTAAACATCTCTGGTATGGCAATGGCGAAATACTCTCCAAACAAAGAGAACGCTGTTAAGCTTATGGAATTCCTAGCGGGTAACACTGCTCAAGGCATGTACGCTGAAGTGAACTACGAATACCCAGTTAAAGCAGATGTTAAACCATCTGAGCTTGTAGGCTCTTGGGGTGAGTTCAAAGCGGATACAATCTCTCTAGACGAGATTGCTAACCACCACGAAGCAGCAATCAAGCTTCTAGATGAAGTTAAATTCGACCTTTAATTTCATTAATGTAGGTTTCGGCCTAAATTGATTAACAACCTCAAGTTCCTACTTTATGGGCTTGGGGTTGTTTTGTTTTTAAGCAAGTCACTTTTTGATACAAAGCAAAGCATAGAACGGTTGAGTTCTGAGCTTCGCGCCTTGCAGTCACAGTGCGATATCGGTATAACTACCCTTAGTTTTTAAAAGGATATGAGATGTATTTTCAAACGCATTTTCGAGTTATCCCTCTCCGTTGTAATTAAGCGATGAAACAAAAGAATTATATATGGAACACCAGTAGTGGAGTGATCGCTTTGCTGCTGGTTTTTCCGATCTTAGCGATATTCACAACCGCTGTTGGTGAAACGGATGAGCTTTTCTCTCATCTAATGTCTACGGTGATGCCAACTTACGCCTACAATACCGTTGTACTAGTTTTTGGCACCATGTGCTTGTCGTTAATCTTTGGCATTCCTTCCGCGTGGATCATGGCTATGTGCCGTATTCCAGGTGAGCGCGTCCTTCAATGGGCATTAGTACTTCCCTTGGCGATGCCGGGTTACATCGTAGGTTATATCTTTACTGATTGGTTTGATTTTGCAGGCCCAGTGCAGATTCTTCTGCGTGATATTACTGGGTGGGGGCCTGGTGAGTATTGGTTCCCTGATATTCGAACTTTAAGCGGTGCGATCATCGTACTTTCGTTAGTTCTCTATCCTTATATTTACCTGTTATGCCGTGCCGCGTTTATGGAGCAGAATGTCTCCCTGCTGCAATCTGCGCGACTGCTAAAATGTTCTCCTTGGGAAAGCTTCCGCCGTATTTCTCTGCCGCTAGTTCGTCCATCAATGGCGGTTGGTCTATCCCTTGTAGCTATGGAAACCGTTGGCGACTTTGGCACTGTGAGTTACTTTGCCGTTAACACGCTGACGACAGCGGTTTACGACACTTGGCTTGGATACTCTAGTCTCACTGCGGCCGCTAAGATTTCGGCTATTATGTTGGTTATCGTGATCTTGTTATTGAGTTCAGAGCGATACAGCCGTCGTAAACAGAAATTATTTCAAAACCAATTCAATAGCCGAGAAGATTTCCGCTACCAGCTCAACGGTTGGAAAAAGTGGCTGGCACTGTTCTGGTGTTGGGGATTGGTGTGTGTCGCTTTCTTATTCCCGTTAGGTCAACTTCTTATTTACGCGTACAAGTACTTCGCACAAAGCTGGACTGCTGAGTTCAGAGAGTACGCGATGAATAGCTTAAATGTTTCTGTTCTAGCTGCTGTAATTGGTGTGCTGGTGGCACTGATTGTTAACTTCAACCAGCGAGTGAATCCTGGCAAGCGTAACCTTGCTTATATGCGTCTCTCTTCTATGGGCTATGCGGTTCCAGGAACGGTATTAGCCATCGGTGTTATGGTGCCTGTGCTGTTTATGGATCACTTGGTGAACGACATTGCTAAAGCTATGGAGTGGGGACGCCCAGGTCTTATCTTCTCGGGTTCAATGTTTGCGCTTATTTTTGCCATGGTGGTGCGATTTTCGGCAGTTGCTATTGGTAGTATTGAGAGTAGCTTAAGCAAGGTTTCACCGTCACTGGATATGGCCTCTAAAACCATGGGTTGTAATACGAATCAAATGTTGCGCCGCGTCCACCTTCCTTTGATTAAGCGTGGTGCTTTGATCGCTGGTTTATTGGTGTTTATCGAATCAATGAAAGAGCTTAATGCGGCATTGCTGCTAAGACCATTCAACTTTGAAACACTAGCGACCTACGTTTATAACTACGCGTCGGATGAGCACCTTGAGCTAGCAGCGATGCCCGCTGTCCTGTTGGTACTCGTTGGACTGATTCCGCTTATCATCGTTAACCGTTCTTTGGAGCAAAAAAACTAATGAGTTGTGCATTATCAATTAAAGACCTGACTTGTAAGTATGAGTCTCAGACGGTATTAGAGTCTCTCTCTTTAGAGGTTGAGCACGGTGAGATAGTCTGTTTACTCGGTGCTAGTGGTTGTGGCAAAACGACTTTGCTTAAAGCGATTGCTGGTCTGCTTCCTCTGAGCAGTGGCGTAATGAACCTAAATTGCCAAACCATTGATGACGGTGAAAACTGGTTACCGCCAGAGCAGCGCAACATCGGCATGATCTTTCAAGATTATGCGCTGTTTCCGCACTTAACGGTCAATCAGAACGTCGCGTTTGGTTTACGAGATCTTTCTGATAAAGAAAAGCAGGCCAAGGTTCGTGAGATGCTTGAGTTGGTTCACCTTGATGAGTACGGAGAACGCTACCCGCATCAACTCTCTGGTGGTCAGCAGCAGCGTGTTGCTATTGCGCGCTCTTTGGCTTACAAGCCAGATCTACTGTTACTCGATGAACCGTTTTCAAATATCGATACACAGGTTCGTCACGAACTGATCTCTCAGATCAGAAAGATCTTCAAAAAGCAGGGTGTGACCGCGATTTTTGTAACGCACAGCCGTGAAGAGGCATTCGCCTTTGCAGATAAAATGGCAGTAATGAACAACGGTGTGATTGAGCAGTATGGTTCGGCATCTGAGCTTTACTTCCACCCTTCAAGTAAGTTTGTTGCTGACTTCTTGGGTGGCGGTAGTTACTTGAATGCTCAGCGTATCTCTGAAAATGAATTTGAAACCAGCTTAGGTGTGGTTGAGGCGAAATCTCAAACTAACATTGAGCTGGGTAATGACTGTGAATTACTGCTAAGACCTCAGCATATTCTCGCGAGTTACGAGCAAGACAGTGCTATCTCTGTGTTAGAGCAGCAATTTATGGGCGACCACTGTCGTTACGTGATTGAAGCTCATGGTCAGAAACTATTAGCGACCTCTTCTGAAGCGTTGGAAGTGGGGATGCCTGTGACAGTGAAAGTTGATACTAAGGGTGTTCTGGCGTTCTAAGCAGTTCGCTAAATAAACAGTCCACTCTCGTAGAAACAATCTTATGTGAATAAAAAAGCCCAGAACCAAACTGACTAAGTAGGGTACTGGGCAAGCGTTCTTCACCTATAGGGTTAAAGCTAGGTATAAAAACTTTCCTCAAGGAGTTACAAAGATAGGAAAGCTTTCATGTTTTGAAGAACACGTTCAGCAGTGTCTTTATCTTCCATTTCTGCAAATATGCGCAGTAACGGTTCGGTTCCAGAGAAGCGAGCAATTACCCAGCCACCATTCTTGAAGTAGACTTTCGCGCCATCTTCATAGCTGACTTTTTCAATCTCATACTCGAATTCGGGAAGTTGTTTTTCTACGTAGATCTTGGTGTAGAGTGCTTCTTTCTGTGAAGGCTTGAATGTACAGTCACCTTCCGCTGTGTATGCGTAACCATACTTGGAGTAGATCTCGTCAAGCAGTTCAGAGAGTTTCTTACCCGTTACACTGATCATTTCAACTAATAGGCTTGAAGCGAATACGCCGTCTTTGCCCTTGATGTGACCACGAATGGTTAAACCGCCAGAGCTTTCACCGCCAATCAATGAGTCATCTGCTTCCATCTGTGAGCTAATGTGCTTAAAGCCAACAGGAACCTCGAAACTCTTTTCGCCATGGTCGGCAGCGACTTTATCCAATAGGTGAGTGGTTGCGATGTTACGTACGACCGAACCTTTCCATCCCTTGTATTCAAGCAAGTAGTAATAGAGCAGCAGTAGCACTTCGTTCGGGTGAATGAAGTTACCTTTCTCATCGATAATACCCAAGCGATCAGCATCGCCATCGGTACCGATACCAATGTCATAACCTTCCGCTGCAACCAAGTGTTTTAAGCGATACAGAGTTGCGGCGCTTGGTGATGGCATTAGACCACCGAAGTCTGGGTTTTTGCCGTCGTTGATAACGTCGACATCACAGCGACCATTGATAAGAACCGTTTGCAGAGCATTTTTTGCTACACCAAACATTGGGTCGATCAACACACGCAAGTTTGCTTTCTTAATCGCGTCAATGTCGATGAAGTTGATGATTGAGTCGACAAAGTCGTTCATCGGGTTGATGATTTCGATCTCTTTGTCATTGAGGGCTTGTTCGAAGTCGACACGGATAACATCTTCACTGGTTAGCGTCGCAATCTGTTGCTCGATCTTCTCTGTGATGATCTCATCAGCATCACGACCACCCTCGATGAACACCTTAATGCCGTTGTAATCTGCTGGGTTGTGAGAAGCAGTAATACATGCCGAGTAGGTACATCCCATCTCTTTTGCTTGGAACATCACGATAGGTGTTGGAACAAACTTATCGATGAAGCTGACTTTGATGTTGTTGGCGGCAAGCACTTCGGCAAACCAACAAGCCGCTTTATCAGATAAAAATCGACGGTCATAACCAATCACAAAGCCATTTTTTGCGGCATCTTCATCATTAATGATGTTAGCGAGTGCTTGAGCAACCAAGCGTACATTATCGCGAGTGAACTCTTCACCAATGAAAGCGCGCCAGCCACCAGTACCAAATTTAATCATGTGAAAATCCTTTTAGTCTCATTGCCTCAAGTCAGCAAGAACTTGAGGCAAGAGCAGTTCGTTAAATGACGTGATTAGCCAAGAACAACGACAACATCGTTTACACTGCCTTCAGCTTGAACCGGAATTGCTCCGTCAACTGATTCGCCATTGATAGTGATAGACGCAACCCCTTTGCTTACTGAGTTCGGGTTTTGCACTGTGATGTTGTAAGTCGCGCCACGCCATTGACGAGTAACCTCGAACTCTGGCCAATCTGCTGGGATACAAGGGTCAACCGTCAAGCCTTCAAAGCCGGTGCGAACACCAAGAATGAAGTTAGTCACTGCGAAGTAAGCCCAGCCAGAAGTACCGGTTAGCCATGGGTGGTTTGCACGACCATGGTCTTGGTGGTCTTTACCCATAATGAACTGAACGTACGAATATGGTTCTGCGTAACGTGTTTCAATCATGTCGTTTTGGTTGTATGGGTTAAGCGCATCGTAGAATTTCATCGCACGATCACCGCGACCTAGCTTCGCTTCAGCAACCCATGCCCATGGGTTCGGGTGAGAGAAGATTGCGCCATTCTCTTTTACGCCTTGGTAAACGCGAGTAACGAAGCCGATGTCGTCGTTTGGTGTCGCAAATGACGGAGAGTTTAGGTGCAGGCCGTACTCTGAGAATAGATTCTCATCAACCGCGTCCATCGCTTTCTCGCCACGCTCTTGAGAAACAGCACCTGATAGAACCGCCAGTGTGTTTGATTCTAGGTGCACGCGACCTTCAGCTTGTTGTGCAGTACCAATTTTGTCGCCATCTTTAGTTAGACCACGGATGTACCAGCCACCTTCATCGTCCCAAAGGTGTGTTTCACACGCTTCACGAACGTTAGCGGCCATTTCAGTGTATTTCTCAACGTCAGCATCGTTATTGCGGAACTTAGCAAGGTCTAAGAATTCTTGTAGCGCCCAGAAGTGTAGGAATGACACCATTGATGACTCACCGCCACCTAGATTCAAACAGTCGTTCCAGTCAGCACGTAGACCTTTACAGATACCAGTTTGACCTACGTATTCTGCAGAGAAGTTCAGCGCCGCTTTCATGTGTTCGTAAACTGTTGCTTCACCACCGTCTGCGTAAGGAATTACTTCATCAAAGAACTCATGTTCACCGGTTTCCATCACGTATTTGATGATGGTAGGAACGATCCATAAGTGATCATCAGAACAAGTATCTTCGATGCCGTGGATCTTATCGTCGTCCGATGGAGTCGGTACTACCGTTGGTGATTTCGAAGGCTTCACATCCGCTTTCTCTGGATCAAACCAATCAGGATCGAATAGGTGTAGACCGTAGCCTGCTTTTACCTGGCCGCGCAGTAGATCGACAATACGCTTGCGTGTCATCTGAGGATTTGCATGTGGCACAGAGATAGCGTCTTGTGCGGTATCGCGGTAGCCAAGACCGGTACGTCCGCCGACCTCAATGAAAGATGCAAAGCGCGACCACACCACACAGGTTTCTGCTTGGTACAGTGTCCAAGTGTTGATCATGGTGTCTAAGCCTTCGTTTGGAGACTTAACTTGGAATTTGTTGCAACGCTCACCCCAGTGATCTTTGATACCTTGGAAAGCTGCATCTACGTTAGCCACATCTTGGTATTTCTCGCGCAGGCGCTCACCGTTGCCTTTGCCGATACCTAGTACGTAGGCAAAACGAACTTCTTCACCTGGTTGAATCGTGAATTGCTTATGCAGAGAACCACAGTGGTTGTAACAAGTTTGAGCGCTGTTCGAACATTTACCGTTTTCAACCGCAATTGGGTTCGCTTCATCGCGGTACATGCCCAGGAAGTTGTCACGCTGACCGTCGTAGCTGTCTGGTGAGAAGGTTGAAGCTAGGTAGTAGAAGCCTTCAAAGTCATTAGTGTTGTAGTACAGGTCGTATTCCAACACGCCTTCTTGGTAAGAAGTACCCGCAGAGTACAGAGACATCTGATGGTTTTGGTTGTCTGATTGGATGTGGCTAAACGAGAACTCAACAAACGAGAACGTGCTAATAGTACGTGGCTTGTCAGTGTTGTTCTTTAGAACCACATCCCACACTTCAGCATCTTCGCCTTTAGGTACGAACAGTGTTTTGGTTGCGGTAATGCCGCTGTATTCACATTTGAACTTAGAGTACGACAGGCCGTGGCGAACCTCGTAGTTTGCTTCATCTAGGCTCTTTGCCACGGGTTGCCAAGAGATAGACCAGTAATCACCCGTCTCATCGTCGCGCAGGTAAACATAGTGACCTGGGCGATCGAAAGTGCCATTCGGGCGGAATTTAGTAACACGGTTATATTCTGGTGAATTATAGAACGAGTAACCGCCAGCATTGTGTGAGATGACCGTACAGAACTTCTCAGTACCTAAGTAGTTGGTCCAAGGTGCAGGGACATCAGGACGAGTGATGACGTATTCGCGATTCTCGTTGTCGAAATAGCCGTATTTCATTGTTATTTCCTTTTTAACAAACTGCGTTCCAGCAGTTGATCTTACAAATATTGATTCAGAGCCTGATGGCTATGTATCCGAAATTAATGGGTTGTCTTTCAGTCTTGCCAAGGTGAACGATATTGAATATTCAATCGCTCTAGCAGTGGTAAGTGACTTTTTAGGCGGGACAGATAATCCAGCCAATTACGATTGTTCTTGTGTGTCCAACATCCTTCCGCTAATGCGCTAATTCGAGGGAATACCATGTAATCCATACGCTGTTGATGAGTAACAATTTCGCACCAGAGCGCACACTGAATACCGCGAATTCGCTTGCGAATTGGGTCAGCATCAGAGATTTCAGCGAGTGGCTCATAGTTGTAAGCTTGCTCCAATGGAATTACTGACGCCCAGTCGACACCGGGTTCTTCTGGTGCGTAATCTTGTGTCATGTCGAGATAAGTAAATTGAGCAGGCTGCAGTACGACATCAAAGCCCTGACGAGCACAGTTGACCGCTGCTTCTTCACTTAGCCAAGAATAGATAATGGTCTCTTTGCTGACTTTGTTGCCGTGTTGCGCCTCTTCCCAACCGACCATTTTCTTGCCGAGCTGCTTGAGCTTGTTTTCGGCATAGCGAAATAGGTGGCCTTGTAGCTCTTTGCTGTCCTGATAACCGTGTTCTTTCATCACTGCTTGCGCTGCTGGACTGTTACTCCAAACACCAGGCGGTACTTCATCGGCACCCATATGGATAAGCTTGCTTGGGAAAAGTGCCGCTACTTCTTCGATGACGATATCGAGAAACTCATAAGTGCCTTTAAGCCCTGGGTTGAGTACATTGTCGGTATAGTGCTGAATGCTCTTGTATGCGGTTGTATCTTCTTGCTCAACCAGCATTTCTGGCAAAGATTTAATCGCTGCGCGGCAGTGACCTGGGATATCTATTTCTGGGATAACCGTGATGCCGCGTTTGTCGGCGTAGTCGATAACTTCACGGATCTCTTGCTGTGTGTAGTAGCCACCGTAACGCTGTGCCAGATGTGTGTACTGAGGCTCTAGTGCTTCATCAAGACCGCGCCATGCACCGATATCGGTGAGCTGAGGTAGCTGTTTTATCTCGATGCGCCAGCCTTCATCATCAGTGAGGTGCCAATGGAAAACATTAAACTTGTATAGGGTGAGTTGGTTGATTAAGCGTTTCACATCTTCTAACGAGTGAAAGTGGCGCGCGCAGTCGAGCATCATTCCGCGGTACTTAAACCTTGGTTTATCGACGATTTTGCAGCATGGCACCGAGAAAGACTCAACCTCTTGTTGTTCGATAAGTTGGAGTAGGGTTGCTGCTGCGTAGATAAAGCCGCTTTGGCTGCCCGCTTCTGCTGTGATGGCTTCAGGTGTCACTGTGAGCTTATATTCAGCATCATCCAATGTTGGGTTGGTTCTAAAGGTGATGGCACCCACCTCTTGCTCAGGCAGTGATAGCTCGAAATGGGTGCGCAATTCTTCTTTCAGCCACTCGCCACCATCACTTGCGAGTGCTGAGGTTATAGCGAGTACTGTATTTGGAGTGAGGGGGAACACTCCGTTTTGTGTTGTGACTGAGTTTGGTTGTGGGATCAGAGCCAAAGGTGCGTTATCGACCTGAGGAATTTCAGTGCGTTCACGATATGGAGAAGCCAAAACAATCGGTGAGATAGCAACAGGCAAGATTTGTGCTTCATCATTGATGATAGTCTGGATAAACGCATCGTTTAAACCGTCCGAGATAAAGCGGAATGGCGCACTCTGAATACTGAACTCGAAATAGCAATGATTGTTCGCTTTAAGCTCGCAGTCATTAGGGGTGTATGTGCAGTAGCTACCCACTTGAGTTAGAGCGCCTTGCGATAAGCTATCTGGGAGAATAAAACGATCAAAGGCAAAGTGCAGTGACCATGCCTTGATGTCTGAATCACTTAAGTTATGTACAGTAAGACCAAAGCGGCAGTTTTGCTTTTGTTCTGAGAGAACAGCTAAGTCGATGCGGTAATTCATATCACTTCCCTGTTAAGTCTATTAGTACAAGTTGTGTTCGGGCTTGCCAGCAAACATCAACGCACCTTCGATAGCGTCGAATTGAGGCTGTACAATCCATTGTTGAACAACGGGCGAAAGCCAAGGCAGAATGCGTTCAGCGATACTGCCCATCAGGCATATTTGGTTTGCTCCTTTGCGGTGAAGTGCATTTACAAACATTTCGATGTCAGCCGCAGTCTGCTTGAGCATTTCAATGGCGAGCTCATCCCCTTCATTGGCGAGTTGAAAAATGACCGGTGAAAATTGACCGTAGTCTTTTGGGATTGCGGTTTTCGACCATTCAACAATATTGTCGACATCATTATTAAAATGGTTCATTACGTGCAGGCAGAGTGAGGTCTTTGGGCGAATGCCATCTTCTGCTAGAAGCACTTGTTGGATAAGTCTTAGTCCCATCACCGCACCACCACCTTGGTCCGAGATTGGGAATTCACGACCGCCAACGACGTGTTGCTCACCCTCTTTGAGTAGAATGCCGCATGAGCCAGTACCGCCAATCATGATGGCACCATCTTGGCCATTGTGAGCACCAATACAGGCACCATAAGCGTCGGTGTTGAGTGTGATGCTGGCAAAAGGGTGGTCGATGTTCATAAAACTCAACCACGCTGATTTCTGTTCAGCACCAGCAAGTGCTAATCCAACATGCATCTTTGAAAAATCTGACTCTGTTAAACCGCCTTGCAGTGCCGCGTCGCGAATTGCAGCAGTAATAGATGCCATCGCAACGTCAGTGCCCAGAAGAATATTGGCGCTGCCACTTTTGGCTTCTCCAATAAGTTGTCCGTCTTTGTTTCGAATTCGTGCACGACAAGAGGTGCCGCCGCCATCAATACCTACGTAGTACATGTTATTGCCCCTCTTGATTCGCGGTGTGGTTGAATTGGGCTGCTGTTGCTAACAGGTACCAAGCACCATGAGGAATCCATTGCTCTCCCCAGCGCCAGTTTTGTAGCATGTCGTCTTTCTGTGCTGGTGGATTAAAGGCAATATCTTCTTCGTCATCAAAACCCGCAGTAATACCATTGCAAATACCACCTTTGGCATTGAAAAAACCAAGCTGAGGCAGGTAGTCAGGGTTGTTGTGGCCATGACCGTCGAGCATGCACATGTGGTAAGGGTTGAGCCCCAAAATCCAATCTAAACAGTTTTGAGACAGAGTAATCAGGCGAGCTTTGAGAGCTTCATCTAAAACATATGGTTGAGCCAACAAAGCCATGGTTGCTAAAGAACCTAGGCGAGCATTTTCACCTTGCCACCAGTAGCCAGTTTCGTTGTTGTGAGCGACGAAGAAGGCATCTCGTTTTTCACCATCGACTGGCTTAACGTATTGTCTTGGGTAACCGAATGGATTCACGACTTTATCGGTTACTGCGATTTCAAATCGACAAGCTTGCTCGACGATAAGGCGTGCTTGTTGATGAAGCTGCGCATCTGACTCCACGGCTAAGTATTCACACAGGGCAATAACGGGTAGACCGGCTTCTGCTGCATGAAAATAAGGGCGTGAGCCATCAGCATTTGCTGACCAGAAATGCTCAAAGGCTTGATCAGACTGTTGACGTTGAGCAAGGCGGTTGGCCCAAACTCTGGCCTCTGCAAGGTATTTAGAATCTTTAGTTACGCGATAAAGTTCGCTGGTGGCTAGCAGTGCACAGTACTCATCAATGATGTTCTCTTCACCATCGTTAAGGTAAAAATGGTTGTACTCTTTTAAATGCCAGTAGCCTTTTTCTGCGGTCTCTAGGTAGGTTTGATTTGAGTATTCACCTGAGACATCGAGAGCAGATGCGCTAGCAAGTGCTGCGATAGCAACGCCAGCGCCTTGGCGGAATCCGGCTTGAAAATCATCAGACTTGATACCTTCTTGAGTTGCGTAAGAACAGATATCACGCTGGTTGATATCTTTACTCCACTTGTCAAACACTGTGGTGTAGAAATAGCCTGCTGCATCTTGCATACGAACTAAGAAATCAGCGCCAAACAGGGCTTCTTCAATCAAGCGAGTTTGGGTGAACTTCTGAAATGCTTCATGATCTTGAGCTAGTCGCAGCCCTTTCAGCATGTTCCAAACCACCATAGGGATCTGCTGAGGGTTGAGGTAGTTACCATAAGACAGGTGGCTAAAGTATTTGCTGACATCGCCCGAGGCGTCGTACCAACCACCGTGCACATCAACATAGCGATCAGTACCGAGCAGTTGAGCTTGTTTGTCTTTCTTATCGAAAATGCCACCACAGCGTTGTGATTTGAAATAGTGCAGAACGTCAGAGAAGGTTTTCTGCATGAGTAAGTTTTCACCAATCTCAAAAATTTCTGAGCGCAAGTTTTCAAAGCGTAAGTAGTAACGCCCTGGTTGCGTTACGGCACTAAAATCAACAGTAAAGTAGTTACCTTGATGCCAGTTTGCCACTCGACCATGCTTAGTCACCTCAAAGCTATCTACGGTGACATGGTCATCTGCACACACCAGAAGTACTAAGGTTGAGGAAAGACGAGCCTTGCGAGTTTGTAATATCGCTTGCTTGGGCGCGTTGGCTTCGTAGCCGATGTGATTGGTGAGTAACAGCATCAAATGTCTCCGACAGTCCTAATTTCTATTGGCTAGGTACTAATACCAATCGTAGTAAATAATTGCTCACCCTAGCTTGTTAAAATGCTCGATAACTGCGTTAGAATTTTTGATTGTAGAATAACTACTTACCGAAAAATTCCGCCTTGTTCTCAAGCCTTTTTCCTGCGCTATTTTTGATCACTTACTTACTGTGATTGGTATAAATCTTTGGTTAAAATGGTCGACGTTAATGACCGGAGTTAAGCGGTTAGGAGCCGATGCCCCTAACCTGTCTGTATTAGCTTTCGTGTAAGTAGCAGCGTACAAAGTGGTTTTCACCTAACTGAGTCACGCCTGGCAGCTGTTCTTTACATTTGTCGGTTGCGTGTGTGCAGCGACCAGCAAAAGGACAGCCGGCAGACTCAGGGGTCCACAATGGAATTTCGCCTTTGTTACCCGCCAGTTTTTCATGGATTGATTTCTTAGGATCTGGAACGGCTGAAACCAATAGCTGGGTATAAGGGTGTTGTGGATTTGCGATGACCTCGTCGGTATCTCCCCATTCCACCATGTGTCCGACGTACATCACCGATAGGTCTTCAGCGATGTAGCGCGCCGTTGCGATATCGTGAGTGATGTAGAGTAGTGACATCTCTTTCTCGAACTTCATCTCTTCCATCAGGTTGAGAACACCTGCACGAATCGATACGTCGAGCATTGAGGTTGGTTCATCAGCAAGAACCACTTCAGCACCTACTGCAATGTTACGCGCCAGGTTCACACGCTGACGTTGACCACCAGACAGCTGATGCGGATACTTCTGTGCCGTCTCTTTTGGTGGGATCAAACCTACTTGCTCAAGAAGATCGTAAACGCGTTCTTCTTGCTCACGTTTATTACGTGGATCCACTTTTTTGTGAATCAGCAGTGGGCGCAGAATATGGTGGAAGATGTTGTGCGTTGGGTTCAGTGAACCGAACGGGTCTTGCCATACCATTTGTACGCCTTCGCGATAGGTCATCAAATCATGCTTAGACGCGATAGTTTGGATATCGCGGCCTTTGTATTCGATAACGCCGTCAGTTGGGGCATACATCTTAGCGATCATTTTCGCCGTGGTTGACTTACCTGAGCCTGACTCACCTACAACGGCGAGGCCTCGGCTCTTGTACATCTTGAATGACACGTCGTTGATTGCACGCATCATCGGGGTTTGAATTGTGGTACTGCTTATTGGGAAGTCTTTGACGACATTCTTACCTTCTACCAATAATTGACCGAAATCTTTGCTCATAATTGTCTCCAGAATCCTATATCGCTTTTGCTTGCATGGCGGTTTGTCCGCCTTGTTGTATTGATGCCCTAAAGGCAGGCAAGCTAGAGCTTGGTATGTACTATTGGCTCACCGTAAAGGTGGCAGTTTGATAGGTGCCCTGGCTCAATGGCGCGCAGTTTGGTTGGCACTTTAGTACAGGTCTCATGTACACGGTCACAACGAGCTTGGAAGCGACAGCCTTCTGGTATTTCTAATAAGTTCAGAGGGTTACCTGGGATGCCTGCCAGTTTCGTTTTTGGGCCCGTTAAAGGAGGGAAGGAACTACCCAATCCTTTGGTGTACGGGTGATAAGGGTTTTCTAGAATATCTTGTGAGTTCGCGACCTCGATCAGCTCACCGGAATACATGATGCCGATACGGTCAGAGAACTCGACCATCAGTGATAAGTCGTGAGTAATGAACAAGATAGAGAAGCCGAACTCTTCTTTTAGCGCGTGGATCTTCTGAAGGATTTCGCGCTGAACCACCACATCAAGAGCCGTTGTTGGTTCATCCATGATGATTAACTTCGGATTCAGGGCCAATGCAATCGCAATCACCAAGCGCTGACGCATACCACCAGAGAATTGGTGTGGGTAATCGCTAAGGCGGCTAGGGTGGATATCAACGATCTCTAACAGGCCTTCAGCGCGTTGCTTTGCTTGCTCACGAGTCATATTCGTGTGGCGCATAATTACGTCACAGAACTGCTCTTCCATTGGTAGTACAGGGTTCAAGGCGTTCATCGCACTCTGGAATACCATTGACATTTCGCTCCAGCGGAATGCCTGCATGCGATCGTCGCTGTAATCTAAGATGTTCTCTCCATTGAAGATAACCTCACCACCGGTGATAAATGCTGGCGGCTTATGGAGGCGCATTAGCGAGAATGCGACCGTTGATTTACCACAGCCAGATTCACCTGCTAGGCCGAAGACTTCTCCGGGTGCAATATCAAAGCTCACGTTGTTACAGGCGCGGACATCGCCCGCGTCTGTGATGTAATCTACGCAAAGGTTGCGGATAGAAATGAGTGGTGCTGTCATGATTATTTATCTCCGCTCCAAAGTGCATTTTGTGGTGGTAGTTCAGGTTCACGTTCTTGCTTGTCTTGCGCAGCAAGTTTTTTCCAACGTTTCATGCCTTTGTGAGAACGCAGTTGTGGGTTAGCAATCTCATCTACAGCAAAGTTCAGTAGTGCTAGACCTGTTACCAGTAGTGTTAGCGCGATACACGGTGCAAGCAGTTCCCACCAAGCGCCAATCAGCATTGAAGAAGAGGCTTGTACGTTGTAAAGCATGATGCCCCAGCTCACTGTATTCGGGTCACCAAGACCAAGGAACGACAGTGTTGCTTCCATCATGATTGCGTACATCACTGAGCCGATGAAGCTTGCGCCAACGATAGAGATTAGGTTTGGTAGAATCTCAACAAAGATGATGCGGAAAGAAGACTCCCCCAATACTTCAGCAGCTTTAACAAACTCTTTTTCACGTAGAGCTAGAGTTTGCGATCGGATAACCCTCGCACCCCAAGCCCAGGACATAAAGCCGATTACTAAGGTAATTGTCAGTGGCCCTGTTTCACCGAGGAATGCAGCCACCACGAACAGTAATGGGTACTGCGGAATAACCAGCATGATGTTCATTGCAGCGGTTAGCACGTCATCGACACGACCACCGAAGTAACCAGCTGAAACACCAATTACCGTCGCCAACAGACATACTGTGATACCTGCACCGAAACCAACGGCCAGTGATACGCGAGCGCCGTGAACCACCTGAGACCAAACGTCACGACCCATGCGAGTTGTACCGAGTACGTGGTCTGCTTTTTTAGACATGATTAGGGTACGACGGTCATCAGCTAGGTTCGTTGCAACCCAACCATCCGGGTTCGCTTGTGCTGCTTTTACAACGAACCCTGGGTATTCGTGTGGGTTACCCGTACGTTTGTCCGGTGCGTGCTTTGCAATCAATGGTGCGAACACCGCTGCAAAGATGAAGACGCTGAGAATGATGACACCCGTTAGTGCCATTGGGTTGCGCCAAATGAGTTTAATAAAATCTTTCATGATTATTTACCACCCTTACGTAGACGAGGGTCAAGAACAACGTAAAGCATGTCAGCGACAAGGTTAAAGAACAGCATGAACAGGGTCATGATAAGTAGCTGACCTTGAAGAACTTGGTAGTCACGCGCGTTAATCGCATTGAATAGAACCGTACCAAGGCCTGGGTAGTTGAAGATGATTTCGATGATGAGCTGACCACCGATAGCCATACCTAGAGACATAGAAAGTGCGGTTACACTTGGTAGTAGTGCGTTACGTGCCGCGTAGTTGAATACCACTCGGTTTTCACTTAGGCCCTTACCTTTAGCCATCGTGATGTAGTCTTCTGCAAGAAGGTTGATCATGTTGTTACGCATGTTGACAAGGAAGCCACCAATCTGAACAACAGAAGCACAAAATAGAGGAAGAACTGCGTGATAAGCCGCGTCTTTAATGAATTCCCAGCTTGTCCAATCTGGCACGGTACCCGCAGTATATGCGTAGCCAGTCGGTAACCACTTAAGACCGATTGCAAAGGTGAACAGCGCAATCATCGCGATAACTACTTGAGGTACCGCTTGTAGAATCAGCATACCTGGCGTCACGAACGCATCGTATTTACTACCACGCTTCCATGCTGCGAAGATACCTAGGATAGAGCCTAGCGAGAACGAGAGAACAACCGCAGTACCTGCTAGGAATAGAGACCAACCGAATGCGCCGCCCAGTAGCGAGTTTACAGACAGTGGGTAGAATTGGATTGAAGTACCTAGCTCCCAGCTAAGAATATTCTTCATGTAAGCAATGTATTGTACTAATAGACCGCCATCGACAAAGCCGAGTAGCTCTTTCATTGCTGCGATACGCTCAGGGGTTACCTGAACAGAAGCGTTAGCGAACATCATGGTCACCGGGTCGCCCGGCATTGCTCGCGGAATTGCAAAGTTTAACGTCGCAGCAACTAATAGCGCGACAAAATAAAATGACAAACGTCTTAAAAAATAACCCATAACTCACACCTTACTCACCCAGATTGTTTCCCTGTTTCTGGATTCAGGTCGCTCCTAGCGAAAATTTGGAACGAGAAATCCCCTGACGACGAGCGCCATACTTTCAATTGAGAGTGTGGGGATTTTTATAAGCGGCGTAAGGGATTACGCCGCAAGGATTGAACGACTGCTTATTGAACTGGTTTTAGGTCCAGTACGTGAAGTAGACGCTCTGGAATACCAGCCCAGATGTTTGGACGACCTTTTGGATTCTCTTCGTTCCACCAACCAGTGAAGCGAGTTGTGTTGTATTGGTACATGTAAGCACCAGACATTACAGGAATCGTTACTTGGTCAGCCGCGATGATTTTCTGGATACCGTGAGCGATGTCTAGCTGTTCGTTCTTATCAGCTGTTTTGTAGAAGCTGTTTAGAAGACCGTCTAGCTTGTCGTTCTTGTAGAAGTGCATCGCGAAACGAGGCATACCGTCACCAGATTGCAGTGAAGAGTTGTACGCGCTGTTCCAGTACGTGTATGGATCCGCACCGTGGAAGTAGTTTGTGTAAGCTACGTCGTACGTACCTTCAAGCATTGCTTGGTTGTACACAGAGAAGTCTGGTGTACGAGCTTTTGCCTTGATACCAACTTCGTTTAGTTGCTCAACAGCAAGTTGTACTGTGTTGTTGAAGTCAGTCCAACCGTTTGGTGATTGAATCAATAGCTCGAAAGATTTGCCTGATGGTGTATCAACGAAGCCGTCTTTGTTTACATCTTTGAAGCCTGCATCAGCAAGAAGCTTCTTCGCGCCTTCAGCGTTGTAAGTGTTGAAGCCTTTGTACTTGTTGTGAGTCTTTTCATCAGACCAAGCTTCGAATGCATAGCCAAGGCCAGATGCGAAGTCATTCACTGTACCGCCACCGTAGAACGCGATGTCGATGATAGTTTGACGGTCAAGAGCCATAGAGAATGCACGACGGAATTCAACGTTGTTTAGCGCTTCGTTCTTCGCAGCATCTGGGTGCTTGAAGTTCACAACAAATGCTTGAGTACCTGCTGGCGGGTACCAGTAGTGGTGCTTAGGACTTGCTGCTGCGTAAGTACGGTCGATGTCTGGTACGAAAGAAGATGTCCAGTCCATTTCACCGTTAACCACTTTACCTAGGAATTGGTCGTTGTTTGCGATTTGTGGAACACGCAGACAGTCAACGTCTAGGTTATCAGCATCCCAGTAATTCGGGTTTTCACACTGAATGTAAAGTTGTGCTGTGAACGTATCGATCTCAGTAAACGGACCAGAACCTACAGGGTTTTCATTGGTGAAAGTCGCAGGATCTTTGATGTCTTTCCAGATGTGCTTAGGTACTACAGGTACTTTAGCAATCTCATAAGGTACGTTTGAGTTTGCTTCTGTTAGGCGGAACTTAACTTGGTAATCGTTAAGTTTTTCTACTGAAGTTACCCAAGAGTTGATACCAGATTGGTCAAGCTCTGGCTTCTCTTTTACAAGGTTGAAAGAAAAAACAACATCATCTGCTGAGAAGGTTTCACCGTCAGACCATTTAACACCCTTACGAATGTCGAACGTTACGCTCATTAGGTCATCAGCCATTTTGAAGTTTTCAGCTAGACGGAATACAGGTGTGTTACCGTGCATTTCGTTGAAAACAACAAGTGGCTCGTACAAGAAGTCAGTCGTTGTATGTAAGTTAGTCGCACCTAGGTACGGGTTAAAGTTACGTACAAACGTTGTGTACTCTTTCGGGTGGATAGTCAGTTCGCTGCGTTCTGCAGCTGTTGCTACCGATGCAAAACCTGTCGTAGCAGTCGCAATAATTGCTGTTGCTAGTGCTGTTTTTTTTATATTGGCAAGCATAGCTGTTCCTTACTATTTGCTTTCATTTCACTAATGGATTGAATGTCATCTTTTGCTATTCGTAGATACACACTCTGTTCAAGGTCTACCTCTTTAGTCATTGTTCCAAGAATCATTGCTGCTTCTATGAAGTGGTAAGAGTGGCCTGTAGACCTTTGGCACGAGTAAGAAAACACCTTATTCATGAATTAATCAAACTCGTTTCCCGTTAAAAACGTTAAAACCACAAATCGACACGTCATTAACGTCAAAAAATGCCTATTTGATGGATAAATATACAATTTACTCTTGGGTGATATGACTCGCAGTTAATAACGTGTGGCTATTTTTAGTAAGTAGTTACTTACTCCTTTTGCTTTATTTAATAAGAGCTTTCTGCCTTGATTTATATTTGTAGATCTCTATCACTTCGCTAAATAACGTTAAATTTCCACAAAAAATTAAATCTGCCGTTCTGTTGTGACTCGCTTCTCAAAGTCCAACAAATAGTCAACACCTGGCCTAGTAAAGTATCAGTTACGATGAAATCAGCCCAATAATCGACTCGATTAAACCGCTTGTATAAGGTGATTTTGAGCTTGTTTTATAGCTTTAAATAAGTACTTTGTGAAGTGATTTAAGAGGTGTGTTTGCGTTATTAGCATCGTGTCTTAGGACTTCTCAAAATGGCGACTAAGTACCCGTTTAATCTGTTCAGGTACGATATAGCTACGGTTTAAACGAGGCTTTAGAGAGGTCAGAATCGATGCGTGGAAGCAATCATTGATCGGAAGGGGCGAGCGATACTTTATTGATAGTAAAAAGCCCGCTGGTGGGCAGCGGGCTATGGTAGAGAATAGTGGGTATAGATTAGCTAGTGAGAAGCTTTTGGAGCTTGTCTCTGAGCATCTCAATGTGCGTTCTTTCTGGTGTCTGTTCTTTACAGTGCTCTAGGATAAATTCAAGAGAGCTCAGTACTGTGCGCCAACGAGGTGTTTTAGGCAGCGTTTCTACGCGTAAGTACTTATCTAGCGTTCGAGTCTGAAGGGTGCTTCTATCGAGATAAACGCGCCACAGGCCACTTTTTTCAGCGAAGGCAAACTTGGTCTCTCCAGTGACCGATTCCCAATAGATTAGGGCATTAGTCATGGCTTCTACCAGCACTTCACGCATCAGTTCTTGTTTATTCTTACCTTCTCCTGCGGCTTTATCAGCAAGGCGAGTGAATTCGCCGCCTAGCTCTTTCAGTTGTTGCAGCTTGTCTTTGTCACCTTCAAAGGCATAGCTCGACAGCGCTTCTACAGCGGTTTCTAGGTTATTGATACGATTTGAGTTTACAGCACCACCAACATTGAAGATGTACATGGTGTCTAACCCAGAGCCTTCTGGAAGCTTCAGAATGTCACTTGAAACTCGTTGGCGGGTATCACTTATATAGACATCAATCTCGCCGCAATAGTGCGCTTGATCTACACGTAAGTACTTCGGTGCAATGATTTCATCTGCCATAGAACGCTTGAGCTGCTCCTGACTACGTTTAAATAGTTTAGCGGCAGCTTCGTTAGCAAAACGAATGCGTTGATCATCGCGAATACAGATAATCGCTTCAGGCGCTGATTCTAATTGCTCAAGTAGACGGCCTTGGGTTTCAAGCAAGTTGGCCTCTACCATTGCGCGATGTTTCAGCTCTTGCTGTAGCTGGTCGTTCTCGATACGTCGTTGCTCTGCTTTACTTGCGGATAGGTGCGCTGTGATTCGCGCCGCTAGCTCTTGCTTGTTGAATGGCTTCGACAGGTAATCATTCGCCCCAACCTCAAAGCCTCGTACGCGGTCTTCAGGTTGGTTTAAAGCAGTCAGCATAATGATTGGCAATTGTGCGTGGTCATGCTGCTTTCGTAATGTTTCACACACTTGATAGCCGCTCATACCTGGCATCATGATGTCGAGAAGTAGCAGCTCAGGCTTCTCTTTTTCAATCAGTTCAATGGTTTCAGGCCCATCACAAGCCGTGCGGACACGGTACCCTTCAAGCTTCAAGAAGCTATCAAGCACACGTAAGTTAACCGGTTCATCATCAGCAATCACAAGCAGCGGACCATCTGGGTCTTCGTGTATTTCACTGTTGTCTTGCTGGTTACTCTCTAATACTTCTGGTGCTTGGAAGTGTGAGTAATTGCCCGACTCGTTGTAGTGGTCAAGCTCTTCCTGTGTTGCCAGAGGCAGAGTAAAGCTGAATGTTGTCCCGACCATTGGCTGACTGCTGACGTAGAGTGAGCCGCCCATAAGTTCAATCAGTTGACGGCTGATCGATAGACCAAGGCCTGCACCTTGTCGGTATGAGCTCGCATCTTGCCCTGCTTGAATGAGTGGTTCAAAGATGTGCTCTAAATGCTCAGCCGGGATACCTTGGCCAGTATCAACCACTTGAACACGGATATTATCGTCAATCACGCTTGCTGAGATAACGATTTTACCCTCAGAGGTGTACTTGATAGCGTTACCAACCAAGTTGTACATCACCTGTTCAAGGCGTTGTGGATCGGACGATACAAGGCCTAAATCTGCCGGAACTTGGTTGATGATACGAATCGGTTTACTGCCAAGCAGATGGTGAGATAGCTCCAGTACCAAACTAGTGGCGGCGGAAAGATCAACCGCTGACTTTTTAATGTCTAAACTGCCATAACGCATTTTGTGATAATCGAGCAGGTCATCAACCAGAGTCGCAAGGCGCTGACCACTGTTGATGATGATATCCAATTGGTACTTTTGGTTTGATGGAATAGGGCCGTTGGCACCTGAGATGAGTGCTTCGGCAATACCAACCATTCCATGCAGAGGTGTACGCAGCTCGTGCGACGTCGTTGCTAGGAATTCATCTTTGAGTTTATTGGCTAATTGTAACTCTTCATTCTGTTTTTGAATGGTCTTAAGGTTGTCCTCAAGCTCTTCATTTTGAGATTTTATCAAGCCCATCTTCTCACGGATCGAACGCTGCATGCGCTCAAAGCTCACTGCTAAGCGTCCAATCTCGTCTTTTCGTTCGGTATTGATCATCGCTTCATCAAGATCTCCTGCCGATACTTTCTCTGCGGCCCAAGTGAGTTTGAGAAGTGGTGAGGTAATGAAGTTTGATAGGTAGTGTGATGCAACAAACACCAACACAATGGCCGTCAGCATTACGATCACAAAGATTTTCTCTAGCTGATGAATGCGAGCAAAAGCTTCTTTCTCTGGAAGCTCAACAACCAGTGCCCATTGCGCATAATCCAGCTCGATCGGTGCGTAAGCCGCAATGATGGCTTGATCTAGGCTGTTGTCGAATGTACCAACCGCCGTCTCGCCCGCTAGGGCCTTATCTATAACACCTAAGCTGAGGTCGATAGCTTGTTGGGAATGCGCCAGACTTCTCGGTAGGTGATCGCTACCAACAAGTAGGGTTTGCATGTTTGAGCTCTTGTTGAGATCAGCTATCAGCTTGGTGATGCCGTTAATTGGTAGTCGGAACATCGCGTAGCTATGCAGATAGCCTTGCTGAACAATCGGAGCACCTAACCAAGCGCTCTGCTTGCCGTTTTCGTCCAAGAAATCAGAGACGA
Source organism: Vibrio fortis (assembly GCF_024347475.1). Taxonomy (NCBI): domain Bacteria; kingdom Pseudomonadati; phylum Pseudomonadota; class Gammaproteobacteria; order Vibrionales; family Vibrionaceae; genus Vibrio; species Vibrio fortis. The sequence goes on along the minus strand of NZ_AP025487.1, from coordinate 2,666,252 downwards.
TGACTGGTGTGTAATCTTCGTTGGTCTTGCGTTTCTCTGTGACGTCCTTCGCGAGCTTTTGGAAAGTCAGGCCAAGATTTGAGTCTTTGTATTTGCCTGTTAGCAGGTTAGTACCGTAGTTGTCTTGCTTAAATACGGAATAGGCGACGTTGCCGTTAATGTCGACCAATAGAATATCGTCAAAATCGGCACGTTTAATCAGTTCAAGATAGGCGTTGTGGTAGCGCTTGTGGAGCAGGCGATAACGCTCACTACCAACGTAGCTGCTTGATTCAGGCAGTATTGACGTTTTTACTTCATTACCTGAGCCTTGGATGTAGCGTTGTTGTGCATTGCTGCGCGCCTCTTCGATGTCTAGGCCGAGACGCTGGAATGCGTTAATAAGGCCGTAAAAGCGTCCACCACTGGCGATAGCCAACTCTGAACGAACAAAGCCAATCACTTGAGACTCTTGTGCCTGAAGGTAATCCATGATCTGTTGCTGCTTAGTATCACGCACGGACACTAAGTGAGAGGTGCTCTGCTCTTGTAGGTCTTGACTATGAGATTGAAGGAAAAAAACAGCAATGAGAGTAACAGGCGTCAAACTTAATACGAGAAACGCTAGCATGAGCGTACTTTGAAGGCGCTTAAACTTCTGCTTTCGATAAAATCTAAACATAAATTAGGTACTACTTTCCTTGGATGTACTTCTGAAATGCTTGAAATTTGAGTACAAAGAATAGATTGAGTGGTTTCTAATTTAACGAAATTAACGAGTTTTTTTACTTTGACAAGTAAGTGCTATTTAAAGCGTGTGCAGTCGCGCAAATTTATTAAATTTTGCTAGCAATATGAACAAAAAGTGCAGGGATTGTCCTGCACTTTGCTGAGGTAGGTTACTTCGCTGCGTGATAGATAGCGAATTTTGTGGTCTTATTTAGAGTCGCGCATTTACCAAAGGCTTGCTCAATAATTGGCGGGTATTTGAGGAAGCTGTTCGCTACAATAATCATCTCACCTTGAGCGTTTAAGTAGCTTGGTGCATCTGCAAGAAGCGTCTCCGTCGCGCTGTAGCTAGTGTCTAAACCTGAGTGGAAAGGTGGGTTACTGATGATGAAACGGTAGTCCTTTGACGTATCAGAGTAGACATCTGAAGCAAATACTTTGCCTGTTAAGCCGTTGGCTGCCAGTGTCGCTTTAGAGGATTCCACAGCAAAGGCGCTGATGTCACACATCTCTAACTCGATCTCAGGGTTGCGTGAAGCCATCACCGCGCCAAGCACGCCCGCGCCACAACCAAAATCGAGCACCTTACCGTTTAGGCTTGGTAGCGTATCGAGCAGTAATTTACTGCCGATATCAAACTCGCCGTGGCTGAATACACCAGGCAGACTTTTAACTGTAAGTGACTGCTCACCAATGTTCACCGAGTAGGTTTTAAACCAGTCTTGTAGGTTGAACGCAGGAGCTTGTTCTAGACATTGTCCCCAATAGAATGAACAGCGTCGCGCTGAGTCGTATTTTACCACTTTGCCGTACGGCTTGAACATCTTCTCAATGCTCTTTACGCCAGAGCGGTTTTCGCCGACAACAACAATCTCAGTATCTTTGCCTAATTTTGCCATTAACATCGCGAGTAAGAACTCAGCTTCAGCTTTAGCTTTTGGCCAGTAAAGTAGTACGAGGTCTGCTTGCGTCTCTTCGGTAAATTCAGCACCGTAGAAACGTTGAATGGTATTGCAGTTCTCGAGTTGGCGGTAATAGCTGTAATTAGAGGTAAATACCGATACCGATTCACAATGTTTAGCTAATTCAACAGGGAATAGGTCTTCCGCTTCACCGGCAACTAGAACATGTTTGCCTTCAAAGTAGGCGAGTTGGCGTTGAGCGATTTGGCTCGGGGCGATATAGGCAGACATAGGGACTCTCTGTTGAATCGTTAGCAAAAAATAGGGGGCGGATTTTCGCATAATCCGCCCCAAGCTTGAAGTTTTAATCGTCGTTAAGCCGATTATGTGTTGTCTTGTCGGTTAAGGAAGTCTTTGAACTCTTCATCGTAGATATTGAACAGCACGATAGTAATTGCAAAGATCAGCGGGCCGTAGATCAAGCCGATCAGACCGAACAGCTGAATACCGCCTAATAGTGAGAAGAAGATCATTAGGGTATTCATGCCTGCGCTGCCTTGCATTAGTAGTGGACGCAACAGGTTGTCAATCGAACCTACTACCGCGACGCAGTAAACCGTAAGGAAGATGGCCCATGTAGTATCACCGGTTAGGAATAGGTAGGCCGCAGCTGGCACCCAAATTAGCGCGGTACCAACGACCGGGATGAATGACGCAAAGCCCATCATCGTGCCCCAGAATAAGCCAGGGAAACCGGCAATCCACATACCTAAACCACCGGCAAAACCTTGTGCAATCGCGGTTAAGAATGAGCCCATCACCGCCGACTTAGAAACTTGCTCAATCTCTGCCAGTAGCTTGTCTTCTTGGCTACGAGACAACGGTAATATGTGGCGAACTACACTGATGATCTTGTCATGGTCGCGCAGTAAGAAGAACAACACGAACAACATTAAGAAGAAGTCCATTAAGAAATTGGTCGCGTCACCTAAAATTTTAGCGCTGATACCAACCAGTTTTGAGCCAAAGCTAGTGGCAAATTCACCCACTTTCTGTGCGATCGCCTGTGGCTCAATATTATCGAACGGCAGGTAGTCGTTGATGAAAGCCAACGCTTTTACGACTAATGGATGCTCAAACAGGGTTTGGATACCGCCGTGCGTAACCCATTGATAGGTGTTTTGTGAAAATAGAGAGCCTTGCTGAACAATCGCAGCAAAGACGGCTAACAAAGGGATCACTATGATGAACGTGAGAATAATGCACGACAATAGAGAGACCAAGTTGGCTTTATTAGGCAGTTTTTTCTCTAGCCATTCGTGGATAGGGAACATCAATAGGGAAATGATGAATGCCATGATGATCGAGTTGACGTAAGGTTCAATCAATAAGTAACAGGCATACGCCGCCGCAAGTAGGGCAACGATAATCACCCAATGACTTGAGTTAATTTTGATCTTTTCTGACACGGTAATGATCTCTATGTTTGCTAACTCAGTTTATAATGGCTGCAAAACAGAGAGTTAGCAATGAGGAGTTTTCATTATGGGGTGTTGTAATAACGACAAAAAATGCCAAGAGAATGAGCAGCCAACCAAAAAAGAGATCCCGTGGTTTCGAATGTTGTTAGGCACTTTGATGTTGCTGGTGTTTTTGTTCTGGGAGCGCTAATTGGAAGCCGCGATACGGTGAGAACCATTTTGTGATTCTAGGTTTACCTATAAAAGAAAAGGCTGCACAAAGCAGCCTTTATAAACAATGTGTTAAAGCTAAATAGCCTTATTCTGCAGCAATGATTGCGAAACAGCGGTCCGCAGCTTCTAGTGTTGCATCGATCTCTTTTGAGCCGTGAGCTAGCGATGTGAAGCTTGCTTCGAATGCTGAAGGTGCTAGGTAAACACCGTGATCCAGCATTAGGTGGAAGAAGCGCTTGAAGCGTTCTACATCACACTTAGTTACATCTTCGTAGCAAGTAACTGTTTCTTGCTCAGTGAAGAAGAAACCAAACATACCGCCAACTTGATGAACAAGTAGTGGAACACCATGTTTGTCGGCAAGCTGCTTGAAGCCATCAGCCAATTGCTTAGTCTTTGCCGCTAGACGCTTCTCGTTGCCTTCTTCTTTTAGAAGGTTCAAACATGCGTAACCAGCCGCCATTGCAACCGGGTTACCTGATAGAGTACCCGCTTGGTAAACTGGGCCCGTTGGCGCGATGTATTGCATTACATCTTTACGACCACCAAAAGCACCTACTGGCATACCGCCACCGATTACTTTACCAAGACACGTTAGATCTGGTTTGATGTTGTAGTAAGCCTGCGCACAACCTTCAGCAACACGGAAACCTGTCATTACTTCATCAAAGATCAGTAGTGCACCTTCTTGGTCACAGATTTCACGCAGACCTTCGTGGAAGCCTTCAACTGGTGGGATACAGTTCATGTTGCCCGCAACAGGTTCAACGATGATACAAGCAATCTCACCTTTGTTTGCTTCGAATAGTTCGCGTACTGAATCTAGGTTATTGAAGGTTGCTGTTAGTGTGTGCTTAGCAAAGTCTGCTGGAACGCCAGGAGAGCTTGGCTGGCCTAGAGTCAGAGCACCAGAGCCTGCTTTTACTAGTAGGCTGTCTGCGTGGCCGTGGTAACAGCCTTCAAATTTAAGGATCTTGTCACGGCCAGTGAAGCCACGAGCTAGACGAATCGCACTCATCGTTGCTTCTGTACCTGAGCTCACCATACGTAGCTGTTCCATTGAAGGAACCATTTCAGATACCAGTTCCGCCATCTTGATTTCAGTTTCGGTTGGTGCACCGAAGCTAAGACCACGTTGAGCTGCTTCGATAACAGCATCACGGATAACGGCGTGGTTGTGACCTAAGATCATTGGGCCCCAAGAGCCAACGTAGTCGATATATGCTTTACCATCAGCATCAAAAATTAGCGGGCCATCAGCGCGCTCGATGAAGATTGGAGAACCACCCACACCGTTGAATGCACGTACAGGAGAGTTAACGCCACCCGGAATAGTTTGCTGTGCTTTTTCGTACAGCTCTGCTGATTTGGTCATTGATATATCCTCTTTTGACTGTCGGGACCAATTGGCTCGCATTGTACCTATCCATAAACCAACTAGGAATGGTTTCGCTGAGATAATCGCCCGAATCTGATGGTTTTGAGGGGTTAAGCGGCTAATTTATTTTTATTTGATGCGTTTTTAGCAGGAAAAACGGCGATCAGATGGTGAATACTTGAACGTTTCAGTCAGGTATTGGATAATCACCGGAATAGAAAAATATATTCAACAACTATGATCTCGAACTCGATTTGTATCATGTTGTTTTTGACACAGGTAAGAGAGGTTGTCGTGAGCGAAGCAAATATCCCATTGTCTTTTTCTGATGCAGCAGCTACCCGCGTACAAACGCTGATTGCTGAAGAAGAAAACCCAGATCTAAAACTGCGTGTATACATTACAGGTGGTGGTTGTAGCGGTTTCCAATACGGCTTCACATTTGATGAAAAAGTAAATGATGGTGACATGACTATTGAAAATAGTGGTGTAACGCTAGTGGTTGACCCAATGAGCCTTCAGTACCTGATTGGCGGTGTTGTGGATTACACAGAAGGCCTTGAGGGCGCACGCTTCTTTGTAAACAACCCAAATGCAACAACAACTTGTGGTTGTGGTGCATCGTTCAGCGTGTAAGAGCTGACAAAAACGTATTGTTATATAGAAACGCTGAACTTAGGTTCGGTGTTTTTTTGTTTTTACGCTTGTTAAAGTGAGTTTACGAGCATCGCTGATGTTGATGAGAAATCTAGAATTTTAGGCTAAGTATCTGTCTTTAAAGGGCGGTATGCGGCTGTTTATTAAACGATATGTTGAATAAAGTGTCGGGCTCATCGAATTTTACCTTTTGTGGGTCTGTTATGGTTGGGGTTGTGTATCAGGAAGTTGCACATAGTTACGTGAGTTTAGTTTTTCTCTCAATCATCAGGTTATGAATAGTAAAAGGACGTGTTATGCCTAGCCGATTCTCCCGCCTTGGGTTTTCCTCTTGGTCAAAACAACCTTGGTTGGTATCCCTCTTCTTGGTGATATTGCTGTCTGTATGGCTGGGTTTAGGTGTAGGACAAGCAGAAGAGCCACCGTCTCCAACGAGCACGGAAGTCCCCCTAGCAAAGGTCTCCTTTCAAAATTTCCACGCCTCACCAACTTATAAAGCCATTGATCTGTATGGCAGAACAGCACCTGACCGACATGCTCGTTTAGGGGCAGAGATCGCGGGTAAGATCGTTACGCTCAATATCGCAAAAGGCGATGCAGTTGAAGCTGGTCAAGCAATCGCACAGATAGACAAAGCCGATTTAGGTATTCAGTTAGAGCGAGCTTCAGCGTTATATCGTTTAAAGCAGAAAGAGTTTAAGGCTGCGCAGTCTTTGAAAAAGCGTGGACTGCAAGGTGAGATTGCCTATACCACCGCAGAAGCAGCACTGACAGAAGCCAAAGCGATGAAGAGTAATGCTGAGCTAGCCCTGCGTAACACGGTGATTCGCTCTCCTTTCTCTGGCATCGTGCAAGAGCTGCACGTTGAAGTCGGGGATTTTGTGGGGGTCGGCGATCCTGTTGCTGGCGTCATTGACCTTGATCCGCTAGTGATTGAAGCCGATGTCAGTGAGCGCCATATTCAGCAGTTGCAACTAGGACAGGCAGCTAATGTTCGCCTGTTAGGACACCAAAGTGTTGAAGGCAAGCTTCGCTATATCTCACGCATATCGACAGTGTCGACCAATACATTTCCCATTGAGATTGAAATTCCAAACCCTCAGCGCCGTTTGCCCGCTGGCGTCAGTGCAGAGGTTTCTCTTAACCTAGAAAGCCAGCAAGCGATAAAAGTGACGCCGGCGATGCTGGCTTTAGATGAAGCTGGCAACCTTGGGGTAAAAACACTGGTCCAGTCTGGTGATGACCAGATGGTAAAGTTTGTCCCGATTCAATTGGTTAAAGCAGAACAAGATGGTGTTTGGCTAGCTGGGCTTGGTGAGCAAGTGGACATCATCACCGTTGGACAAGGCTTTGTGCGTGATGGCGACAATGTGATTGCTACAGAGCAAACAACTGCGGCGAACTAGGAGATAACATCATGTATTCATTGATTGATGCTGCGATGTCTCGTTCGCGAACCATGCTCTCACTACTGCTATTTATTCTGGTCGCGGGTGTCGGCACTTACATATCGATTCCTAAGGAGTCTAGCCCCGACATCACCATCCCGATCATCTACGTTTCTGTTGGTCACCAAGGCATCTCTCCTACGGATGCCGAGCGTTTGTTAGTTCGACCAATCGAGCAAGAGCTACGCTCGATTGAGGGTGTGAAAGAGATGACGGCCACGGCTTCAGAAGGCCATGCTTCTGTGGTGTTGGAGTTCAATGTCGGAGTCGATTTGACCAAAGCGATGGCAGACGTGCGTGATGGGGTCGATCTTGCCAAGCCTAAGTTGCCAGAAGACAGTGATGAGCCGACCGTCAATGAGGTTACGTTAGCCTCTGAACAACCAGTACTTTCTGTGGTTCTATATGGCACAGTGCCCGAGCGTACTATCGTTCAAATTGCTCGTGAATTGGGTGACAAGCTAGAGAGCTATCGTCAGATTCTCGAGGTGGATATTGCTGGTGATAGAGAAGATATCGTAGAGATCATCGTTGATCCCTTGTTGATGGAGAGCTACAGCCTAGATCAAGCGGATATCTACAATTTGATCGCGCTGAATAACCGTGTTGTGGCAGCTGGGTTTGTTGATACCGGTTATGGTCGATTCTCAATCAAAGTCCCTTCTGTGTTTAACTCGCTGAAAGATGTTCTTGAATTGCCTATCAAAGTCGATGGTAAGCAGGTAGTGACCTTTGGTGATGTTGCCACAGTTAGGCGTGCTTTTCGTGACCCTGAAAGCTTTGCCCGCTTGGATGGCAAATCGGCTGTGGTATTGGACATCAAAAAACGCGCTGGTGAGAATATTATTGAGACCGTTGAACTGGTGAAGGCGGTCGTTGGTGGTGCTCAGCAACGAACAGAATGGCCAAATAACTTGTTGGTTAAGTTCACTTGGGATGAATCAAAAGACGTAAAGATCATGCTTAATGATCTGCAAAACAACATTCTCTCCGCCATTATCTTGGTGGTGATCGTTATCATCGCGATTCTTGGCGTTCGTACTGCATTATTGGTTGGTATCTCTATTCCCGGATCTTTTTTAACTGGGTTGTTGGTGCTCTCGGTGTTTGGCTTAACCGTCAATATCGTGGTGTTGTTCTCGTTGATCATGGCGGTGGGCTTGCTAGTGGATGGCGCGATTGTTGTGACCGAGTTTGCAGACAGAAGGATGCAAGAGGGGGAAGCAAGGAAAACCGCTTATCAGGCGGCAGCAAAACGTATGGCGTGGCCGATTACAGCATCTACTGCAACAACCTTAGCGGCGTTTGCCCCACTGCTATTCTGGCCTGATGTAACCGGTGAGTTCATGAAGTACTTGCCATTAACCTTGATTGCGACTCTATTCGCCTCTTTGTTGATGGCACTGTTGTTTGTCCCGGTGCTCGGAGGACTGATTGGTAAGCCGCAGTACGTATCTTCTAGCAACCAATCTCGCATGGTGGCTTTGCATAACGGGGACTTCTCGCAAGCGACTGGGATTACCAAGTTCTATTATCACACCCTGTCTATCGCGATTCAGCATCCGCTCAAGATCTTATTGAGTGCAATATTGCTCTCTATCGCTGTTGGATTTTCTTACGCTAAAGCGGGGCTTGGGGCGGAATTCTTCCCTGAGGTTGATCCGCCATTTTTCAACGTCAAAGTGCGCTCACATGGCGATCTCTCTATTCAAGAAAAAGACGTGATCATGAGAGATATTGAACAGATGATGTTGGGACATGAAGAGTTCGACAGTGTTTATACGCGTACTGGGGGAGACGACCAGATTGGTCTTATCTCAATCACGCCGGTTGATTGGCAATATCGTCGCAGTGTCAAAGCGATCATTGATGAACTTAAAGTTCAAACTGACCAATACCCAGGTGTTGAAATCGAGTTTAAGTTTCCAGATGCCGGGCCTCCCGTTGAAAATGACTTGGTCATTGAGCTTTCGGCAAAGACACCTGAACAATTAAATCAAGCGGCTAAAGTGGTTCGTTCTTGGGCGGATGCCAGCCCTGCGCTGACCAACATTAGTGATACCAGCAGTAAAGATGGTATTGATTGGAAAGTGGATATTAGGCGTGACGATGCGGCTCGCTTTGCAGCAGATGCCACTCTGGTTGGGAATACCGTTCAATTCGTCACAAATGGACTAAAAATTGGAGATTACTTGCCTGATGATTCATCAGAAGAGGTCGATATCTTGGTGCGTTACCCAAATGACAAGAGAGACATTGGTCGCTTTGATCAACTGCGAGTAAAAACACCAGCGGGTCTAGTACCTATTACCAATTTCGCGCAGATCGTGCCTGATCATAAACAAGATACGATTAAGCGTCTTGATGGTAAGCGCGTGATCAACGTTTTGGCAGATATGAAAGAAGGCTATAACCTCGCGCTCGAGCTACCTAAGATTGAGCAGGCGTTGAGTGAGCTTGGCTTACCGAGTGGTGTGGAGTTCCGCATTCGGGGTCAGAATGAAGAGCAGGAAAACTCATCAGCGTTTCTTCAAACTGCGTTCATGGTTGCGCTGGCGGCAATGGCCCTGATTCTCATTACTCAGTTCAATAGCTTTTACCAAGCTTTCCTTATCTTGAGTGCGGTACTGTTCTCAACCGTCGGTGTATTTGTGGGGCTACTGATATTCCAGCGACCTTTTGGAGTGGTGATGTCGGGGATTGGGGTCATCGCATTAGCCGGTATTGTAGTGAATAACAATATCGTGCTTATCGATACCTATAATCAATTGGTTAAGAGAGGTTTAGACAAGCGCGATGCGATATTAAGAACCGGCGTCCAGCGTCTGAGACCTGTAATGTTAACCACAGTGACGACGATTTTAGGCTTGATGCCAATGGTGCTTGAGATGAATATCGATTTGATTAATCAAAAGATCGAATTTGGCGCACCGAGTACCCAGTGGTGGTCGCAATTGGCAACTGCGATTGCTGGTGGTTTGGCATTTGCGACGGTTCTTACTTTGGTGCTCACGCCTTGCTTGCTGATGTTGGGTAGGAATAAAAACAAACAGGAAACAGATGCAACTGAGTGATACCAACGAAACCCGTTCGGCACGATAAACAAAACAAAGAGCACTGTGGAGTGCTCTTTGTCTTTTGTGTTGTTCTACATATCGGGCGACTTAAAGTGAAAGCTCGATAAGTGTATATGCTAGTTAGTCGCCAGTAGTTGGCTATAACGGTCTAGTTTCTCTAGACGTAGCTTCGAGTTCGCAATGAAGGTCGTCTTAGCTTTGCCCGTTAGAGATTTAGATTGTGGTAGCTTCACCGTTCGAGCGTTCTTGTGTACGCCATTGACGAGGAACTCGTAGTGAAGGTGTGGACCGGTAACACGACCTGTACCACCCAAGGTACCGATAGTTTGTCCCTGTTTAACTCGCTGACCTGTTTTCACTAAACGTTTTTTAAGGTGTAGGTACTTAGTGAGGTAAGTATTACTGTGCCTGATAAAGACATAGTTACCGTTAAATTGGTTGTAGCCAGATTTCTGAACAATACCGTCACCGGCAGCCCAAATAGGCGTACCCACTGGTGCGGCATAATCTGTGCCTCGGTGTGGGCGCACTTTACCTGTTACTGGGTGCTTGCGGCGAGGGTTGAAGTTCGACGTTACACGTCTAAAGTCGACCGGAGAGCGCAGAAAGGCTTTTTTCATCGCTCGCCCTTGATCGTCGTAGTAGTTACCGGTTTTGTCATCAAGGATGGCGGTAAAGGTATCACCTTGGTTTTTGAAAATCGCAGCCGTGATCTTACCGCGACCAATGACCTCGCCCTCAACCACTTTCTCTTGGTACAGAATCTTAAAGCTATCGTTCTTGCGAATGTCTAATGCGAAGTCGATATCCCAACCAAATATCCCCGCGAGCTCCATGATTTGGTTAGCGGTTAAACCTGCGCTCATACCCGCATTCCAGAAATTAGAGGTGATGTCTGCTTCAGCGTAGTTGTATTGGTAGGCGACCTCTTTTTTATCAAAGCTTGAGGTGTAGCTGTCACCTGATTTGGTGATCTTAAAGCTCTCGAAGGCACTTAGCTGTCTTTTGAGCTGAATTAGGTCGTTGTTTTCATCGAAACCAAACTGCAATACGTCACCCGGTTTTAGGTTCGACAGCTGTTTGTTGATGTCTTTATTGGTGTTGAGCAGCGTGATCAGTAGTCGGTAAGAGAGGCCGATACGTTCAAAGAGCACCGAGGTACTTTCACCAGAACGAACCGTGTATTTCTCCCAGTTAAGTACCGCTGTGGGTACATGCTCTTCATTACTTACCAAAGCAGCGGCGTTGATAGTGAGAGGGTAATGTTTGCCAATAACGAGAGAGTCACTTTTGTCACGCAGAGAACTGACATCGGGAAGAAGAAAAAGAGCAACGAAGATTACGGCACTGAAAAATGCAATAAAGACCCGGTGCAATATAGGAAGGCGTGCAAAAATAGACAACATGTTCCGGTTCGTATAGTAAATATTAAGAAAATAGACGACTGAATAGTGTAACTGGTTTCAAAATACATCGCTATTCAAGTAAGATGTCTAATTATTATATTTTTGCCAAATCTGTGGGAGTGAACAAGAATGGCGAGTATTGAAGCTGCACTAGCCGAGATCAAACGTGGCGTTGAAGAACTGATTCCAGAAGACGAACTGATTGCAAAACTGAAAGAGGGTCGTCCTCTACGTATTAAGCTAGGTGCCGATCCAACAGCACCAGATATCCACCTAGGCCATACGGTTATCTTTAACAAGCTTCGTGCTTTCCAAGAGCTTGGTCATGAAGTGACATTCCTGATCGGTGATTTTACTGCAATGGTTGGTGACCCGTCTGGTAAGAACTCAACGCGTCCACCACTAAGTCGTGAAGACGTTCTAAAGAATGCTGAAACTTATAAAGAACAAGTATTCAAGATTCTAGATCCAGCGAAAACACAAATTCGTTTCAACTCTGAATGGCTATCTGAGCTTGGTGCTGAAGGCATGATTCGTCTTGCTTCTAACCAAACTGTTGCTCGTATGCTTGAGCGTGATGACTTTAAAAAGCGTTACGCTGGCGGTCAACCAATCGCTATCCACGAATTCATGTACCCACTTCTACAAGGCCACGACTCTGTAGCACTAGAGAGCGACGTTGAGCTTGGCGGTACTGACCAGAAGTTTAACCTTCTAATGGGTCGTGAACTGCAAAAAGCAGCAGGTCAAAAGCCACAAGCGGTACTAATGATGCCTCTACTTGTTGGTCTAGACGGCGTTAAGAAGATGTCTAAGTCTGCACACAACTACATCGGTATCAGTGAAGCACCAAGCGAAATGTTTGGTAAGATCATGTCTATCTCTGATGATCTAATGTGGAGTTACTACGAGCTATTGTCTTTCCGTCCTTTGGAAGAAGTGGCTGAGCTAAAAGCTGGCGTTGAAGCGGGTAAAAACCCACGTGACGTTAAAGTTCTTCTAGCGAAAGAGATCATTGCTCGCTTCCACTCTGAAGCTGATGCTGATGCAGCAGAGCAAGAGTTTGTTAACCGTTTTGCTAAGAACCAAGTGCCAGACGAAATGCCGGAATTTGAATTCGAAGCGGGTCTACCAATCGCAAACGTGCTAAAAGAAGCGGGTCTTGTAAACTCTACTTCTGACGCAATGCGTATGATCAAGCAGGGCGCTGCTAAGATCGAAGGCGAGAAGATTGAAGATAGCAAACTCGTACCTGCAGCGGGTACAGCGGTTTACCAAGTTGGTAAGCGTAAATTTGCACGTATTACTATCAAGTAATATTAAATCTCTATGATTTACTAGAAAGGCATCTACGGGTGCCTTTTTTATTGACAGGGATTTGACTAAGTATTTTGTACGGCCTTGCTACACTATGCGCGCTGTCGAACTGACAGTAATTTTGGAGATTTTTATGAACAATACCGACCATCCTCCTAGTTTGAAGGGAGAAGAATAACCTGTCTCGGTATTGATCTATTGTCCTGCCGTTCAGGTAGGGTATCTTTTGTTTCCCTTCATTCTTTTCCACACTCTAGATTCTAATAAATAGACACATCAGTAGCTTTAGGCTTTTGGTGAGCATCGTTATGTGCTTTTGGTGTATGCCTTTATACGCTCTTAGTACACACAGCTATAGGCTATTTGTTTTGATGGTCGTTACCTTTGCCAATCGGGAGATTCGCCATGACGGTAATGAACAACACTTTTTTATCTATTGAAGCTTTATATTCTGAGCGAGACATTCAGGCTGTATCGAGTGCCTTTCAACAATACACGCGCGAGCAGCAAGTCGATTTGCTTAATCGTATGCCACTGGAAGACGCAGTCTTGGTACTTGGTCAGTGTTCACTCAGTGTTATTCAAGCTCTACTTAGTGAGTTAGAAGAGCAGGGCTTTGAAAAACGCTCTCGTCACTTAGCTCACCAATTAGGTCTTATCTATTCTGAAGTTGAGCCTCAACAGGGCTATTTGACGACTGGGGTGATGAGCCATGTTAGGCAACGCATTGGCTGGATTATTGCCTTGGCGCTGTTAGGCATCGTTTCTGGCCTGATTATCGCTCAGTATGAGGATATTCTCAGTCAGTTGGTGCTACTCGCTATTTATATGCCAGTAATTGCTGCTGCCGGCGGAAACACAGGCACACAAGCAGCCACACTGGTGATTCGAGCCTTGGCCACTGGCGAGCTCAAAAAACGCCAGTGGCTTAGCGTAATTTGGAAAGAGTTCAGAGTGGCTATCTGTTTAGCGGGAGCGATTGCTGTCGTGATGGTTGGACGTATCTTGCTATTTAGCGAGAATCAAACCACAGGTGGTTATGACATTAACATGATCGCCTTTGCGATTGCGGTGGCACTGTTTATTCAGGTGACGATTTCGACAGTACTTGGCGGTGGTTTACCGATTGTTGCGCGTCTGTTCAAACTGGATCCAGCGGTACTTGTCAGCCCAGTTCTTGCCTCTATCGTCGATATTTCTGGTATGTGGATTTACTTTACAGTAGTGAATGCTTTTCTCGGTATAGCTTGAGTCTTCAGATAAATTCGGCCGACACTGGTATCAAGAAAACGGCGCAGTAAGTGTTTACTTACTGCGCCGTTTTTGTTTCTACTTATTTTGGCTAAACTCAATCACATCACGATAAAACGCCTTCTCGAAGGTGACGATTGGCGCTTCTATCGGCTTATCTTGGTCTGGTTTATTTGGGAAGTAGTCACGTACAAATTGAACAAACAGCGAATTAGGTTTGCCTGATTTATCAAGACCATAACCTGCCATATTATAACTCCCATACACGGAACCACTCTTGGCTATGATGTTCTCTTTGATAGGTGCTTTGCGCATGCTCTGGCGGTAACGCAGCGTACCATCGACCCCAGAAGTTGGCATCGCTTTGATAAGCTGTAGCTCAGCATCGTTCTGCCATATGTAACGCAGTACCTCAGCCATACTATGCGACGTCATTCGATTGTTACGAGAGAGTCCAGAGCCATCCGCTAGGTGTGCTCGTGATAAGTCGATACCTGCTTTGGTTAGCAGGATCTGTTTTATCGCTTCTGTACCGTTATTAAAGCTGCCCGGTTGCACGTAAAACTTGGAACCAAGAGTCTTAGTCAGGTTATCAGCAATCAGGTTATCTGATTTCTTGAGCATGGTATCGAGCAGAGCAGGCAGCTTCTGCGATTGATGGCTTGCAACTGTTTTAACTTTTTTGGATGAAGGCTTAGCTCCAATGATAATTTCGCCTTTGACCGTTATCCCTGATTCTTTGAGCAGTGATTGTGTCACTTCTTGGGTATAAAGCTCCGGGTTTTGAATCGCAAACTTGAGTGGTAGTGGCTTCTTGCGTTCGATCAAGCACCCAGATAGCTGGTAGTGATTGTCAGGTGTAGTCAGCAGCTCTAACTCGCACTGCGTAGCTTTTTGACCGGATTTAGTCACAGTATCTGCAATAGTTGAAACAACCACAGGATAGTGAACAGGAATGTAAACTCGTGTCTTGCCATTGTCTTGCGTGTAGATAGACGCTTGCGCGCAATTGCTGTCTAGTGTGATAGCTGTTGATGGTGCGCTATAGCAGACGCCAAGAATGTCCCACGGCCAACCAACTGCGCGTTGATAGCCAGTAAAGGCTGAATTATCTAAGTAAAGGTTGCCTTGGATGGTTTTGTTCTGCTTCTTAGCGTATTGATTCAACAGTTTCTTCAAGTCTTCGCGTTGCAGTGTTGGATCGCCACTGAACTGGATAATTGCGTCTTTTTCTGATTGAACAATGCTGGTGGTGTAATGAAACTTATCACCGAGTTCTAACTTAGCCGCCAGCGCTGTTACTAGCTTGAGTGTGCTTGCGGGTGGGTAGTAGCCTTGAGTATTGGTACTGAGTTGAGCGCTACTATTACTTAAAGACTCTAAGATTAGGCTGCTAGAGCTGCCATCAGGGAGTTTATCTAGTGGCGCATAAGCGTAGGCAGAACAAACGAAGCTGATAGCTAGCAAAGAAGACAGTAGGCGCATAAGTGTGCTGAGTCGTGGACGATAATCTCAGTATACAGATATAAAAAACGCCCGCTAGTCAGCGGGCGTTTTGATTCGAAATTAACTAATTAATCAATTAGATAATCAGAATTAGAAGTCGTAACGTAGACCTAGAGCAATCTCATCTTCAGCATCTGCAGACGTTGCTTTACCGTTTACAGCACCAACTGAACCTAGAGTATCGCCTTTAGAGATCATGTTGAAGTTGTATGATACGTAGCCACGGAAGTTAGGCTTGAAGTAGTAAGTTGCGTCTACAGCGATGTTGTCAGCTGATGTATCACCGTCAGTTTCAGCGTTGTTGTATGTAGTTGTGAATACAGTTTGACCCATAGTGTAAGCCGCTGCTAGCTCGTAACCAGTGTAGTCACCGTCATTTTTTGCTAG
This sequence comes from Vibrio fortis, assembly GCF_024347475.1. Lineage (NCBI taxonomy): Bacteria > Pseudomonadati > Pseudomonadota > Gammaproteobacteria > Vibrionales > Vibrionaceae > Vibrio > Vibrio fortis. Next base: position 2,650,521 of record NZ_AP025487.1, on the reverse strand, counting down.
TTGGCCATCAGTGTATACACCTGCGAAGTATAGGTCGCCCATAGTGTAAGAACCAGCAAGCATGAACTCGTCTTGTGCATCGTCACCTGAGTATTGGCTAGCGTAACCAGCACCTACTTTAATGCCAGTTTCGCCGATTGCGTAGATACCAGATAGAGAGTAACCGTCAGCGCTATTGTCTGAGTAGCTTGCTACTGTATCACCTTCACCCGCAACAGTTCCGTCAGCTTGTAGGCCTACACGGTCTGCAAAACGGTAGCTTGCTTTTACGCTTAGGTCTTGGAATTGACCTTTGTAAGACAACATGTTGTCTGCACGATCAGCAGCGTTAATCTTCATTGCTGCAGAGTTACCGTGGTAAGCCATGATATCCGTGAAGTCTGTGATTACGCCTAGTGCGCCGTCGTTCTTACCGTAAGTTACTTCACCGAATGCACCGCCTAGACCAGCGTATGCATAACGGTTAGTTAGGCTGTCGCTGTTTTTATCTGTGCCTTCGCCGTTTTCAGCTGTTGTGAACTCACCTTCGTAGAAACCAACACCGTATAGGCCGTCTTGGATTTCAACTTGACCAAGGAAGTTTAGACGTACACGAGAGTTGTCTTGTGCTTTGCCATCTTTCATAGATAGACGAGCTTCAGCACGGCCGCCCATTTCTAGAGAAGTACCGTCTTGGTTGTATAGCTCAGAAGCGTTAGCACCAGTTGCAAGAGCTGCAGCTGATACAGCAAGCGCGATCATAGTCTTGTTCATGTTATTAATTCCTAATTACTGTCCATAAAGGTTGTTATTAAAGGATTTGAATCCTTTTTTGTATTGCTCGTATTAATCAAGCTTCATAATCAGGCTTAGAACATAAGCGAGAAACTTGCCAGAGCAATCCGTGGGGTACTTTTTACCCTTAAAGTTCCGCCGCAAGTTAGTAAAATGATATCAATAAAAATAATGAACAGTGTTTTATTGCTGTTTTTATATTTTAACTTCATGTTTTTATTTGTTTTTTATTTTTAATCGTAAACTTGGCTTTTTGCTTGTTTTTGTTTTTTTTAGGTTTTTATTTCAAGACTTATTGATTGTTAAGTTAATATTCATTTTTGTGATGTGTGTAATTTAGACCTAGATAGCGGTTTTGTAATACAACGCTGAATAAAGGTGATTTAGCCACTAAGTTTGTTTACACTAAGCCAAATCGTTTTGTTCTAACTACCTAACCAAAGAGGTTGGGTGGCTTTATTTTGGCTGAAGAAAACTTTCAGCATAGAGGTAGAAAATGGAAAAGGTTCCAATGACAGTACGTGGCGCGCAGCAGCTACGTGAAGAATTAGAGCGCTTACTAAAACAGCGTCCAATCATCTCAGCAGCGATCGGTGAAGCTCGTGAACTGGGTGACTTAAAAGAGAATGCGGAATACCACGCTGCTCGTGAAGAGCAGGGTATCTGTGAAGCGCAGATTCGTGATATCGAATACAAGCTATCTGTGGCTCAAATCATCGATGTTACACAGATGGAAAACACAGGTAAGATTATCTTCGGTACGACCGTAACGCTAATCGACGTAGATACAGACGAAGAAGTTCGCTACCAAATCGTTTCTGAAGATGAAGCGGACATCAAAACTGGCCGTATCTCTGTGAAATCACCAATCGCTCGTGGTCTTATCGGTAAGATGGAAGGCGACGAAGTAATGATTTCAACGCCAGGTGGCGAGAAAGATTTTGAAATTGATAAAGTAGAGTACATCTAATTTATCAGTCTCTAGATAGCAAAAAAGGTCGCGATTGCGACCTTTTTCTTTTCTCACGTAGTGATTAAACAACGAGATTATCTCTGATGCTTGAGATTGCCTCTGATAGTCTAAGCTTACTTACGTGGAATCTCGATTTTACGTTCTTCAGACTGGCGGAATAGCACAAGCACTTTACCGATAGTTTGTACTTTTTCTGCTTTAGTCTCACGTACGATGGCGTCGATAATCAGCTGTTTAGTTTCACGGTCTTCTGATGCAACTTTAATCTTGATCAGTTCGTGGTGGTCTAGAGCGATTTCGATTTCCGCTAGAACAGCTTCAGTAAGTCCATTTGCGCCCATTAGCACAACAGGTTTTAAACTGTGAGCTAGGCCCTTTAGATGCTGCTTTTGTTTGGTACTTAGGTTCATTACGCGGCCAATTTTCTTTACTATTAGGGTTGAAAAAACCTATTTTAACGCCATCTAAAGCTGAAGACTATAATTTATTCAGCAATTAGTACTTTCCTCCAATTTAGGTACCCAATGAGCAAACAGAAACATTCGGCCAGTTCAGGCCGTTGGTTGAAGGAACACTTCGACGATAAATACGCGAATGAAGCCCGTAAGAAAGGCTACCGTTCACGTGCTTACTTCAAAATGGAAGAGATTCAAACTAAAGACAAATTGCTGTCTCCGGGCATGACTGTTGTCGATTTAGGGGCGGCGCCTGGCGGGTGGTCTCAATATGCTGCTAAGATTGTAGGTGACAGTGGTCAAATCATTGCATGTGACTTATTACCTATGGACCCAATCGCAGGTGTGAGCTTCTTGCAAGGTGATTTCAGAGAGGATGCAGTACTAGAAGCTTTATTAGATAGGATCCAACCGGACATGGTGGACGTAGTAATGTCTGATATGGCTCCGAATATCGCAGGCAACAACTCTGTAGATCAACCGAGAGCTATGTATTTAGTTGAATTAGCGTTGGATATGTGTCGACAAGTTCTAGCTACCAATGGTAGTTTTGTTGTTAAAGTATTCCAAGGCGAAGGGTTCGATCAATACGTTAAAGACGTCCGCGAGATGTTTAAAACGGTAAAAGTGAGAAAACCCGATTCTTCACGAGCTCGTTCCCGTGAAGTGTTTATTGTAGCCACTGGTTACAAAGGTTAACGATTCTCTTAAATAGTGTGCGTTAACAATATAGCTACAGGTTACAAACTGTAGTACCCTACCTTTAATTACAATTAGTTATCGCGAGGCTGACACCTTGAGTGACATGGCAAAAAATTTAATTCTGTGGCTTGTTATTGCTGTAGTGTTGATGTCGGTATTCCAGAGCTTTGGCCCTGGTGAAAGTAACGGCAGAGCAGTAGATTACACCACGTTTGTACAGGAAGTTGGCCAAGGCCAGATTCAAGAGGCGCAGTTCAATAACAGCGAGATCACCTTTACGCGTCGTGGCGGTGGTGCAAAGTACGTTACGTACATGCCTGTTTATGACCAGAAGCTGCTTGATGACTTAATTAACCAAAATGTAAAAGTTCAAGGTACACCACCTGAAGAGCAGAGCCTGCTTGGTACTATCTTCATCTCTTGGTTCCCAATGATCTTACTGATTGGTGTGTGGATTTTCTTCATGCGTCAAATGCAAGGCGGTGGCGGCGGTAAAGGCGCGATGTCTTTCGGTAAGAGCAAAGCTCGTATGATGAGCGAAGAGCAGATCAAAACGTTGTTTGCTGATGTTGCTGGTTGTGACGAAGCAAAAGAAGACGTGAAAGAGCTAGTAGACTACCTACGTGACCCAAGCCGATTCCAAAAGCTGGGTGGTAAGATCCCAACAGGTATCCTACTTGTAGGTCCACCGGGTACAGGTAAAACGCTACTTGCAAAAGCGATTGCTGGTGAAGCGAAGGTACCATTCTTTACTATCTCTGGTTCTGACTTCGTTGAAATGTTTGTTGGTGTTGGTGCATCTCGTGTGCGTGACATGTTTGAACAAGCAAAGAAAGCGGCACCTTGTATCATCTTCATCGATGAAATCGATGCTGTAGGTCGTCAGCGTGGCGCAGGCGTTGGTGGTGGTCACGATGAGCGTGAGCAAACATTGAACCAAATGCTTGTAGAGATGGATGGCTTCGAAGGTAACGAAGGTATTATTGTTATCGCTGCGACTAACCGTCCAGACGTACTTGACCCAGCGCTACTTCGTCCTGGTCGTTTCGACCGTCAGGTTGTGGTTGGTCTACCGGATGTACGTGGTCGTGAACAGATTCTTAAAGTTCACATGCGTAAAGTGCCTCTGGCAGGTGACGTAGAGCCTTCTCTAATTGCTCGTGGTACTCCAGGTTTCTCTGGTGCTGACCTAGCTAACCTAGTTAACGAAGCGGCGCTGTTCGCTGCTCGTGGCAATAAACGCAACGTATCTATGGTTGAGTTTGAACTAGCGAAAGATAAAATCATGATGGGTGCAGAGCGTCGCTCTATGGTTATGTCGGAAGAGACGAAAGAGTCAACGGCATACCACGAAGCGGGTCATGCGATTGTTGGTCGTCTAGTACCTGAACATGATCCAGTGTACAAGGTATCTATCATTCCACGTGGTCGTGCGCTTGGTGTAACTATGTACCTACCAGAGCAAGATCGTGTAAGTATGTCTCGTCAACATCTAGAATCGATGATCTCTAGCTTGTACGGTGGCCGTCTTGCTGAAGAACTTATCTACGGTAAAGACAAAGTATCGACGGGTGCTTCTAACGATATTGAACGCGCAACTGACATTGCTCGTAAGATGGTGACTCAGTGGGGCTTCTCTGAGAAGCTAGGTCCTCTTCTTTATGCTGAAGAAGAAGGCGAAGTATTCTTGGGTCGCAGTGTAAGTCAGACGAAACACGTATCTGATGACACCACTAAGCTTATCGATGAAGAGATTCGTATCCTGATTGACCGTAACTACGCTCGCGCGCAGAAGATCCTTGAAGATAACATGGATATCATGCACGCGATGAAAGATGCGCTTATGAAGTACGAAACGATCGATGCGGGTCAGATTGATGACCTAATGGATCGTAAAGATACGATTCGTGAGCCTGCTGGTTGGGGCGACCAAGTAAAGGCTGAGCCTGCGAAGGAAGAGCCAAAAGCGGAAGCAAAACCAGAAGCTAAAGAAGAAGTGAAAGCTGAAGAAGCGAAAACGGACTCTGAAGATAGCGCGAACAAAGATTCTTAATCTAGAAATCGTTAATAAAAACCCTGAGTACTCGCTCAGGGTTTTTCTGTTTTTAGGCTAATGACCTGCGAAGAATGGAATTCATGAATTTAACAGCCAATCAAAAAACGCTTACTCTCGACCGTCCACACGTGATGGGTATTCTCAATGTCACACCAGATTCTTTTTCTGATGGCGGCAAATATAACTCTCTTGATAACGCATTGGCTCAAGCCGAAAAAATGATAGACGCTGGTGTTTCTATTATTGATATTGGTGGAGAGTCGACGCGTCCAGGTGCACCGGATGTCACGCTTGAGGAAGAGCTTGAACGAGTCATTCCTGCGATTAAAGCCATTCGTGCTCGTCACGATGTTTGGATCTCTATTGATACCAGCAAAGCTGAGGTTATGCGACAAGCCGTCGCTGCAGGTGCTGATCTGATCAATGATGTACGTGCATTGCAAGAGCCGGGCGCTCTTGAAGTGGCAGCCGAAGCGGGCGTGCCGATCTGTTTAATGCATATGCAAGGACAACCGCGTACGATGCAGACCAACCCAACCTATGATGACCTACTGCAAGACGTCTCTGATTTTCTTCAAGAGCGTATTGCAACCTGTGAAGCTGCCGGGATATCGAAAGATCAGTTGATTTTGGACCCAGGGTTCGGTTTTGGTAAGACGCTTGAACACAATTATCAGCTACTGGCGCACCTTGATAAGCTCCATAAGCTCGGTTTGCCATTGCTCGCTGGGATGTCTCGCAAATCAATGATCTTTAAGCTGTTGGACAAGAAACCAGCCGATTGTATGGTTGGAAGCGTAACTTGTGCTACGATTGCCGCCATGAAAGGGGCTCAGATCATTCGAGTTCACGATGTAGAAGATACATTGGAAGCAATGCAAATTATTAAAATGATGAATAACAATCATTAAAAAGATAGAAATATAATTAAGGGAAATAACATGTCTGATAAAAGACGTTACTTTGGTACAGATGGTGTACGCGGTAAGGTTGGTCAATACCCAATCACACCTGATTTTGTTCTAAAGCTTGGCTGGGCTGCGGGCCGTGTACTTGCAAAACAAGGCACAAAGAAAGTAATCATTGGTAAAGATACGCGTATCTCTGGTTACATGTTGGAATCAGCACTAGAAGCAGGCTTGGCTGCAGCAGGTTTGAAAGCGACTTTTACTGGTCCTATGCCAACACCAGCAGTTGCGTACTTAACACAAACTTTCCGTGCTGAAGCTGGTATTGTTATCTCTGCTTCTCACAACCCTTACTACGATAACGGCATCAAGTTCTTCTCTTCAGAGGGTACAAAACTGCCTGACGATATCGAACTGGCGATTGAAGCTGAGTTGGACAAAGACATCGAGTGCGTGGAATCAGCAGAGCTTGGTAAAGCGACACGCCTGAACGATGCGGCGGGTCGTTACATCGAATTTTGTAAGAGCACTTTCCCATCAGAGCTTAGCCTTGCGGGTAAGAAAATCGTAGTTGACTGTGCACATGGCGCAACTTACCACATTGCACCTGCGGTATTCAGCGAGTTAGGTGCTGAAGTTATTGCTATGGGCGTCGAGCCAAATGGTACTAACATCAACCATGAAGTTGGCGCAACAGATGTACGTGCTCTGCAAGCTCGAGTGGTTGAAGAGAAAGCGGATCTGGGTCTGGCATTTGATGGTGACGGCGACCGCATCATCATGGTTGACGAGCTAGGCAACAAAGTAGATGGTGACCAAATTGCCTACATCATTGCGCGTGATGCACTGCGTCGTGGTGAACTAAAAGGCGGTGTAGTCGGTACACTTATGACTAACCTAGGTATGGAAAATGGCCTGAAACAACTAGGCATCCCATTTGTTCGTGCTGCGGTTGGTGACCGTTATGTGATGGAGCAGCTTCTTGCTAAAGGTTGGAAGATTGGTGCTGAAAACTCAGGTCACGTGATCCTGCTAGATAAAGTCACTACCGGTGATGCTATTGTTGCAGCGCTTCAAGTATTGGCGTCGGTTGTTGGTAGCGAAATGTCATTGAATGAGCTGTCTCAAGGTATGACTCTTTACCCTCAAGTACTTGAGAACGTGCGTTTTAGCGGTGACTCGAACCCATTAGAAGCTGATGCAGTTAAGCTGTCTGTTGCCGAAGTTGAAGCAGAGCTTGGTGAGAAAGGCCGTGTGTTGCTACGTAAATCGGGTACTGAGCCTCTATTGCGTGTAATGGTAGAAGGTGAAGATGCTGAACTGGTACAGAACTCAGCACTTAAAATTGCCGAAACAGTGAAAGCAAGCTGCTAAATTACCTTTCGTTAATTAACGAAAATAGTTACATAACGAAGTAGCTAAATAACGAAAACTGTAAAAAGGGCGACGCTTTACCTCTCTTTAGAGTAGGTTTTATTGCGTTTTGCCCTTTTTTTGAGCGTTCGTTAGTCAAAGGCTTATTTTTTGGTAAATTCCGCTTGTCAGCGTACGTCGCATTCGCTAGTATTGCTCGGCCTTCAGTAAGGAGGTCGCTAGCCTTGTTCTGTATAACATGATTTTATGTCAATACTTAACGGCGCTGGCTCAACAATTTGGAACATAGGTGGAAAAATGTTTACAGTTCTACTTGTGATTTACCTGTTGGCAGCGCTTGGTGTAATTGGCCTAGTGTTAATTCAACAAGGTAAAGGCGCAGATATGGGAGCCTCTTTCGGTGCTGGCGCTTCAAACACTGTGTTTGGTGCTAGTGGCTCAGGAAATTTCCTAACCCGAATGACTGCAATTTTTGCAACTACATTTTTTATCCTTAGCTTAGTGCTTGGTAATATGTCTACACATAAGACTGAGTCACAATGGGTAGATCCTACACAGGGTCAAGTTATCCAACAAGCTGAAGATGCAGTGAGTGAAGTTCCGGCGCAAGGCGACGAAATTCCACAATAATCTGAAAGAATTGATGCCGAGATGGTGAAATTGGTAGACACGCCAGCATGAGGTGCTGGTGCCTATGGTGTGAGGGTTCGAGTCCCTCTCTCGGCACCATTATTTACAAACTTGTAAAACATCTTGTTGGGCGTATAATGCTCGCAAGTCGGACGCGGGATGGAGCAGCTTGGTAGCTCGTCGGGCTCATAACCCGAAGGTCGTCGGTTCAAATCCGGCTCCCGCAACCAATTTTAAGTGCTATATTTAGTCTTAATTGGTAGCAAGTTTGCACAGTGTGAACCTCACTGTGAACTAAGTGCAGTAACTCATTTGATGAAGGCGCTTAGTATATAAGGGTCCAGCAACAAAAACCCCGGCTTATACGGGGTTTTTTGTTATCTAAGCATTTGTAAATGCTAATAGATAATGTTTGCTTGGAATTTAAATTGGGCTTTGAGCCCTTTTTTTGTTTCTGGAGTGGTTAAATGACTGGTTTAGAAAGACAACTTACTGAAATGCTTGAAGCTCCAGTAGCAGCATCAGGTTATGAGTTAGTTGGATTAGAATTTATTCGTGCGGGTGAGCACTCAACGCTACGTATTTACATCGATTCACCAAACGGTATCAATGTGGATGACTGTGCAGAAGTAAGTCACCAAGTAAGTGCCGTAATGGACGTTGAAGATCCAATTTCAGTGGCTTATAACCTTGAAGTGTCTTCACCAGGTTTAGAAAGACCACTGTTCAAAGCAGAGCATTACCAACAATTTATTGGTCACGAGGTAAGCATCGTTTTGAAAATGGCTGTCGGCAACCGTCGTAAATGGAAGGGTGATATCCAATCTATTGAAGGCGAAACCGTAACAGTATTGGTTGAAGGGCAACAAGAAGAATTCGCCCTTAGCAATATTTCAAAAGCGAACCTGATCCCTAAATTTTAGTTCTCCCTGAGAGAAGAGCTTAAGAGGCTAGATTAATGAACAAAGAAATTTTGGCGGTAGTAGAAGCTGTTTCTAACGAGAAAGCAGTTCCTCGTGAGCGTATTTTTGAAGCGCTTGAAATCGCGCTTGCTACAGCAACGAAAAAGAAAAGCGAATTCGAAATCGAAGTTCGTGTAGAGATCGACCGTAAAACTGGTGATTTCGAAACTTTCCGTCGTTGGGAAGCGGTTGAAGAAGTTGAGCATCCAACAAAAGAGATCTCTCTTGAAGCAGCACAATTCGAAGACGAAACAATCGAACTTGGCGGTTTCATCGAAGACGAGATCGAGTCTGTAACGTTTGACCGTATTACGACTCAAACAGCTAAGCAAGTTATCGTACAAAAAGTACGTGAAGCTGAGCGCGCGCAAATCGTTGAACAGTTCATCGACAACGAAGGCGAGCTAGTAACTGGCGTAGTTAAGAAAGTTAATCGCGACACTATCATCCTAGACCTAGGTAACAACGCTGAAGCGGTTATTCTGCGTGATGACCAACTTCCTCGTGAAAACTTCCGTCCAGGCGACCGTGTACGTGGTCTTCTTTACAAAGTTGCACCTGAAGCGCGTGGTTTCCAACTGTTTATCACTCGTTCTAAGCCAGAGATGCTTGCTGAGCTATTCCGTGTAGAAGTACCTGAGATCGGTGAAGAGCTGATTGAACTAAAAGGTGCTGCACGTGACGCAGGTTCTCGTGCTAAAATCGCTGTGAAAACAAACGACAAGCGCATTGACCCAGTAGGTGCGTGTGTTGGTATGCGTGGTGCACGTGTACAAGCGGTATCAAGCGAACTTGGCGGTGAGCGTATCGATATCGTGCTTTGGGATGATAACCCAGCACAATTTGTTATCAACGCAATGGCTCCAGCAGACGTTGCTTCTATCATCGTTGATGAAGATGCACACTCAATGGACATCGCTGTTGAAGCAGACAACCTAGCACAAGCTATCGGCCGTAGCGGTCAAAACGTACGTCTAGCGTCTCAACTGACTGGTTGGGAACTGAACGTAATGACAGTTGAAGATCTTCAGAAGAAACACCAAGAAGAAGCAGTAGCTTCTATTGAGAACTTCATGAAGCACCTAGACATCGAAGAAGACTTCGCACAAATGCTTGTTGAAGAAGGTTTCTCTACGCTAGAAGAAGTCGCTTACGTTCCAGTAAACGAACTTCTAGAAATTGATGGCCTAGACGAAGACATCGTAGAAGAGCTACGTAGCCGTGCTAAAGATGCTCTAACAACGCTAGCACTAGCGAAAGAAGAGACATTTGACGGTGTTGAGCCAGCAGAAGACCTTCTAGCACTTGAAGGCCTAGAGCGCGAAATGGCGTACAAACTGGCAGCAAAAGGTGTAGCAACACTAGAAGACCTAGCTGACCAAGGCGTTGATGAACTAGAAGGCATTGAAGACCTAACTGCAGAGCGTGCGGGCGAGCTAATCATGGCTGCGCGTAACATCTGTTGGTTCGGCGACGAAGAATAATTCAGCAAGGAGAGAAAGCGGTATGACACAATTAACAGTTAAAGCACTGAGTGAAGAGATTGGTACGCCAGTTGACCGCTTAATTGAACAACTTGCTGATGCAGGCATGAAGAAAACAGGGTCGGATCAAGTTACTGATTCAGAAAAACAAGCATTACTAACGCATCTTAAGAAAGAGCATGGTGATACATCTGGTGAAGCTGAACCGACTCGTTTAACTCTTCAACGCAAGACCCGCAGCACGCTAAGTGTTGCCGCTGGAGGCGGTAAGAGTAAGGATGTTCAAGTAGAAGTACGCAAGAAGCGTACTTACGTGAAGCGCAGCGCTATTGAAGATGAAGCGAAACGTGAAGCTGAGGAAGCAGCGAAGCGTGAAGCTGAAGAGAAAGCACGTCGTGAAGCTGAAGAGCAAGCGAAACGTGAAGCTGCAGAGAAAGCACAGCGCGAAGCTGAAGAGAAGGCAAAACGTGAAGCGGACGCAAAACGTGAAGCTGAAGAAAAAGCAAAACGCGCACAAGCTGATAAGGCTAAAAAAGACATGAATGCAAAAAATGCAGACGCTAACGCACAAGCGAAAAAAGAAGCGGATGAACTAAAAGCTCGTCAAGAGCAAGAAGCACAGCGTAAAGCTGAAGCTGAAGCGGCGAAGCTAGTTGAAGAAGCACGTAAACTAGCAGAAGAGAACGAAGCGCGCTGGTCTGAAGAAGAGCAGAAGAAGAAAGAGCAAGAGAAGTCTGCGGACTACCATGTGACAACTTCTACATACGCTCGTGAAGCGGAAGATGCTGCTGACCAGAAAGAAGAGAAGGCGCCTCGCCGTCGTAAGAAGAAGCCAGCTGACAAGCAAGCTACTAACAACCGTGGTGGTCGTAACCAACGTGGTCGTGGTGCTAAAGGCAAACTTGCTAAACCAACTTCAATGCAACAGGGCTTCGATAAGACAGCATCTGTAGCAAAAGCTGACGTTGTTATCGGCGAAACTATCGTTGTTTCTGAACTGGCTAGCAAAATGGCCGTTAAAGCAACTGAAGTTATCAAAGTAATGATGAAGATGGGCGCAATGGCGACTATCAACCAAGTGATCGACCAAGAGACAGCACAACTTGTTGCTGAAGAAATGGGTCACAAGGTAATCCTACGTAAAGAGAACGAGCTAGAAGAAGCGGTACTAAACGACCGTGATAACAACGCTGAAGCTGTTCCACGTGCTCCTGTTGTAACTATCATGGGCCACGTTGACCACGGTAAAACGTCAACACTTGACTACATCCGTAAAGCTCACGTTGCTTCAGGCGAAGCGGGCGGTATCACGCAGCACATCGGTGCATACCACGTTGAAACTGACAACGGCATGATCACTTTCCTTGATACTCCTGGACACGCGGCATTTACAGCTATGCGTGCTCGTGGTGCTCAAGCGACAGATATCGTTGTTCTAGTAGTAGCAGCAGATGATGGTGTAATGCCACAAACGATCGAAGCGATTCAGCACGCGAAAGCAGCTGAAGTACCGCTAATCGTTGCTGTAAACAAGATCGATAAAGAAGACGCTAACCCAGACAACGTTAAGAACGAACTGGCACAGTACGACGTTATCCCTGAAGAGTGGGGCGGTGAGAACATGTTCGTTCACATCTCTGCGAAACAAGGTACTAACATCGACGGTCTTCTAGAGACAATCCTTCTACAATCTGAAGTTCTAGAACTGACAGCAGTAGAAGAAGGCATGGCATCAGGTGTGGTTGTAGAATCTCGTCTAGATAAAGGCCGTGGTCCAGTAGCTACTGTTCTTGTTCAGTCTGGTACTCTAAACAAAGGCGACATCGTTCTTTGTGGTCAAGAGTACGGCCGTGTTCGTGCAATGCGCGATGAGAACGGTCAAGAAGTTACATCTGCAGGCCCATCTATCCCAGTAGAGATCCTAGGTCTTTCTGGTGTACCAGCATCTGGTGATGAAGCAACAGTTGTACGTGACGAGCGTAAAGCACGTGAAGTAGCGAACTACCGTCAAGGTAAATTCCGTGATGTGAAACTAGCGCGTCAACAGAAAGCGAAACTAGAGAACATGTTCTCTAACATGGCTGCTGGTGAAGTTGCTGAGCTTAACGTTGTTCTTAAGGCTGACGTACAAGGTTCTGTAGAAGCAATCGCTGACTCTCTACTGAAACTGTCTACAGACGAAGTTAAAGTGAACATCGTAGGTTCTGGTGTTGGTGGTATTACAGAAACTGATGCAGTACTTGCAGCAGCATCTAACGCTATCATCCTAGGCTTCAACGTTCGTGCAGACGCGACAGCTCGTCGTACTGTTGAGAACGAAAACCTAGATCTACGTTACTACTCAATCATCTACCAACTGATCGACGAAGTGAAACAGGCGATGGGCGGTATGCTTGCTCCTGAATTCAAACAAGAAATCATCGGTCTTGCTCAAGTACGTGACGTATTTAAGTCGCCTAAGCTTGGTGCAATCGCAGGTTGTATGGTTACTGAAGGTACGATCAAGCGTAACAACCCAATCCGCGTACTACGTGACAACGTTGTTATCTACGAAGGTGAACTAGAGTCACTACGTCGCTTTAAAGATGACGTACAAGAAGTTAAGAATGGCTACGAATGTGGTATCGGCGTTAAGAACTACAATGACGTTCGCGTTGGTGACCAAATCGAAGTATTCGAAATCGTTGAAGTTAAGCGTACTCTAGACTAATCAGTCCGCTGACTCGACATATTGACTAAGGTTACTAACATTACTGGTATAGGTAAGTGGTAATCGGTTGTTGAATACACCATGGGGGGCTGGTTATTACCAAGCCCCCCATCTTTCTAAGTGAGAAAAGAAAATGTCAAAAGAATTTAGCCGCACGCAGCGCGTGTCTCAGCAACTACAAAAAGAGCTAGCAATCATGCTGCAACGTGAAGTTCGTGACTCACGTATTGGTATGGTAACCATCTCTGATGTAGAGGTTTCTCGTGACCTTGCTTACGCAAAAGTATTCGTTACTTTCCTATGCGTTGGTGAGCAAACACCTGAGTCGAGCCTAGCGGCACTGAAAGAGCACGAACCTCAACTACGCATGATGTTAGGTAAGCGTATCCGCCTACGTCTAACTCCAGAAATTCGTTTCACTTACGACAACACTTTGGTTGAAGGTATGCGTATGTCTAACCTAGTGTCTGAAGTGGTCAGCGAAGACAAGCGTAAGCAGCAAGCTGCTGGCCGTGATGAGTCAACATCGGAAGGTGAAGAGTAATGGCTCGCCGTCGTAAAGGTCGCCCGATTAACGGGGTTATTTTATTAGATAAGCCGACTGGCATCTCATCGAATGACGCACTGCAAAAAGTAAAGCGTATTTACTTTGCAGAGAAAGCAGGGCACACCGGTGCTTTGGATCCTCTTGCGACAGGCATGCTGCCAATCTGTTTGGGTGAAGCAACCAAGTTTTCTCAGTTTCTATTAGATTCTGACAAGCGCTACGTTGTGATCGCGAAGCTCGGTGAGCGTACCAACACTTCGGACTCTGATGGTGAAGTGGTTGAAACGCGCGAAGTGAATGTGACTCGTGAACAGCTTGAGCGCTGCATTGAAAGCTTCAAAGGTGAAACTGACCAAGTTCCATCAATGTTCTCGGCGTTAAAATACCAAGGTAAGCCTTTGTATGAATACGCGCGTGCTGGTATCGAAGTACCGCGTGAATCTCGTAAGATCACGGTTTACTCGATCGATCTTCTGCGCTTTGAGGGTGATGAAGTGGAGATGGAAGTGCACTGTTCAAAAGGCACTTACATCCGAACCATCACTGACGATCTGGGAGAAATGCTAGGTTGTGGTGCGCACGTGACGATGCTGCGTCGTACGGGCGTTGCAAAGTACCCATACGAACGCATGGTAACGCTAGAGCAACTGAACGAGATCCTAGAGCAAGCTCAACAGCAAGACATTGCGCCGAAAGAGCTGCTTGATCCACTGCTGATGCCAATGGACACAGCGGTAGAAGACCTGCCAGAAGTAAACCTGAATGCAGAACTGACTGATTTAGTTCAGCACGGTATGCCTGTACAAGTTGCTGGTGCGCCAGCAGAGGGTACAGTGCGTATGACAAGCGGTGAAGAGAAGCTGTTTGTGGGTGTTGCTCAGATCGATAATGATGGTCGCGTTGCACCGAAACGCTTGGTGGTTTTCCGCGAAGAAGAGCCTCAAGCATAATCAACATTGAAGGCAATCTTTGCTGATATGACATGAAAAGCAGGAGCCCAACATAGGACTTCTGCTTTTTTGTTTTTTGTTCAGTGAGATCGCGATAGATTGTTATTGCACCACTAGGCAAACTTCCCTATAATCCACGGCTCGCGTAGCGGCTGAATCAGAGATTGGCTGCTACAAATATCAAACTACTCTTATCAGGAGAGAATTATGTCTCTGAATGCAGAAACTAAAGCAGCAATCGTTGCAGAATACGCGCGCTCTGAAGGCGACACAGGTTCACCAGAAGTACAAGTAGCTCTACTTACTGCTTCTATCAACCACCTACAAGGTCACTTCAAAGCTCACAAAGGCGATCACCACAGCCGTCGTGGTCTTCTACGTATGGTTTCTAGCCGTCGTAAGCTTCTAGACTACCTAAAAGGTAAAGATCTTGGTCGTTACCAAGAGCTTATCAAGCGTCTAGGTCTACGTCGCTAATCAAATCTCGAATTTGATGAAAGAGCCTCAGCAATTGCTGAGGCTTTTTTTATATCTAAAATATCGTCACTATGCAGAGAAAAGTGCCCGTTATGTGTGCTGTAAACTCGTTTTTTGGCTCTGAAAATGTCTCTTGTCAGAAAAATAGTTTATACTCTTGCACGCCAGTAATTCTATGAAACTCTGGCACTTCATTTTACTCAACAATGACAGTCACAGATGTCGGCCAATAGGTCGCGACTATTAAAAACAGATGAGCGTAGAACGTGGTTCTTTTTCGTCTTTTTTTACTAGTCGCGATTAGTCATTGCGGAGTACCCATTCACTTATTCTAGAGAGCAATCTTTAGATGAAGGAAATACAATGTTTGAGAAACCAGTTGTAAAAACGTTTCAGTACGGTAACCACACCGTAACTCTAGAAACAGGTGTTATTGCACGTCAAGCTACTGCTGCAGTAATGGTAACAATGGACGATACGTCTGTATTCGTTTCTGTTGTAGGTAAAAAAGAAGCGGTTGAAGGTCAAGACTTCTTCCCACTAACAGTTAACTACCAAGAGCGTACATACGCTGCAGGTAAAATCCCTGGTGGCTTCTTCAAGCGTGAAGGTCGTCCTTCTGAAGGCGAAACACTAACGGCTCGTCTTATCGACCGTCCAATCCGTCCGCTTTTCCCAGACGCATTCAAAAACGAAGTTCAAGTTATCGCTACAGTAATGTCTGTAAACCCAGACGTTCAGCCTGACATGGTAACAATGATCGGTACTTCTGCAGCACTTGCTATCTCTGGTATTCCGTTCAACGGTCCAATCGGTGCAGCACGTGTTGGTCACATCGATGGTCAACTAGTACTGAACCCAAGCAACACTGAGCTAGAAACATCTAAGCTTGACCTTGTTGTTTCTGGTACTGAAGGCGCTGTTCTTATGGTTGAGTCTGAAGCAGACAACCTAACAGAAGAAGAGATGCTATCAGCCGTTGTATTCGGTCACGAACAACAGCAAGTTGTGATCAACGCGATCAACGAATTTGCAGCTGAAGTTGCAACACCTGCATGGGATTGGGTTGCTCCAGAAGAGAACACGGCTCTAACGACTCGTATCGCTGAACTAGCAGAAGCTAAACTGGTTGAAGCTTACCAAATCACTGAAAAGATGACTCGCTACGACCGCATCCATGAGATCGCAGCAGAAGTTAACGAAGTGCTAGTTTCTGAAAACGAAGAAGTGAACCTAAAAGAAGCTCACTCTATCTTCCACGATCTAGAGAAAACAGTTGTACGTCGCAGCATCATCGCTGGTAACCCACGTATCGACGGTCGTGAAAAAGACATGGTTCGTGCGCTAGACGTACGCACTGGTGTTCTTCCACGTACTCACGGTTCTTCACTATTCACTCGTGGTGAAACTCAAGCTATCGTTACTGCTACTCTTGGCACACAACGTGATGCTCAAATCATCGACGAGCTAACTGGTGAGCGTAAAGATCACTTCCTACTGCACTACAACTTCCCTCCATACTGTGTAGGCGAAACTGGTTTTGTAGGTTCTCCTAAGCGTCGTGAAATCGGCCACGGTAAACTAGCTAAGCGTGGTATTGCAGCAGTAATGCCATCTGTAGACGAGTTCCCATACACAGTACGTGTAGTATCAGAAATCACAGAATCTAACGGTTCTTCTTCAATGGCTTCTGTATGTGGTACGTCTCTAGCTCTTATGGATGCTGGTGTTCCAATCAAGTCTTCTGTTGCGGGTATCGCAATGGGTCTTGTTAAAGAAGGCGACGACTTTGTTGTTCTTTCTGACATCCTTGGTGACGAAGACCACCTAGGCGACATGGACTTTAAAGTAGCAGGTACTAACACTGGTATCACTGCACTTCAAATGGACATCAAGATCGAAGGTATCACTAAAGAGATCATGCAAATTGCTCTTAACCAAGCGCAAGGTGCACGTAAGCACATCCTATCTGTAATGGATGAAGCTATCTCTGGTGCTCGTGAAGATATCTCTGAGTTCGCTCCGCGTATTCACACAATGAAGATCAGCGCAGAGAAGATCAAAGACGTTATCGGTAAAGGTGGTGCAGTTATCCGTGCTCTAACTGAAGAGACTGGTACAACTATCGAAATCGACGACGACGGTACAATCAAGATCGCTGCGACTGAAGGTGCTGCTGCTAAAGAAGCTATCCGTCGTATCGAAGAGATCACTGCAGAAGTTGAAGTTGGCCGCATCTACCAAGGTAAAGTTGCGCGTCTAGCAGACTTCGGTGCATTCGTTACTATCCTTCCAGGTAAAGATGGTCTAGTACACATCTCTCAAATTGCTGACAAGCGCGTTGAGAAAGTGTCTGACTACCTAACTGAAGGTCAAGAAGTACCTGTTAAGGTTCTTGAAATCGACCGTCAAGGCCGTGTACGTCTAAGCATGAAAGAAGCAGTTGAAACGCCAGCTGAAGGCGAAGCACCTGCTGCTGAGTAATTCTCAGTAAAATGATGGAACTATCGCTTTTTAGTGATTTCTAACCCATCATTAACAAAGCATGTTATAAAGGGAGCATATCGCTCCCTTTTTTATTGCGGTCATAACAGGAGTAAGTATTTGTGAAATGGTTTCAAACCGCGAGTCTGTCTCTGCTGCTTGTTTTAACAGGTTGTGCATCGACAATGGACACTTCAGCTCCGCGCTGGGTCTATCCTCCAATGGCTGTTCCATTGCAGCCGAGTGTGCAGCAAGAAGTTCAGATAGCTCGTTTATCTCAGTTGTTACAAAGACCTGACCTTGGTGATGATGTTCGCGCTAAGATGCTTTTTGAACGTGGTAACTATTACGACAGTGTTGGTTTGCGCGATCTTGCTCGACTCGATTTCAATCAGTCTTTGTCTTTGAATCCAGCACAACCAGACATCTTTAACCTATTAGGTGTCTACTTTACCCAAGTGGGTGAATTTGATGCCGCTTATGAGTCTTTCGATTCAACACTTGAGCTTGATCCAAGCAACTCATACGCAGAGCGTAACCGTGCTATTGCGCTTTACTATGGCGAGCGCTACGAGCTGTCGAGTGAAGAGATGCTTAAGCACTATAACGATGACCCAAATGATCCGTTCCGTGCTTTATGGCTTTACATCATTCAGAGTGAGCTAACACCAGAACAGGCGCTAAAAGATCTGCAATCACGCTACCAAGACCGTGATGAGCAGTGGGGTTGGGTACTGGTTGCGATTATGCTCGACGAGATTTCAGAAGAGCAGGCATTCAAAGCGATCTTGAGTGGCACGCGTGATAACACCTTGTTGGCACAGCGCTTAACGGAGACCTACTTCTACTTAGGCAAGCGTTATCATCTACGCGGTGACTACGCGAATGCGATCTCGCTTTATAAGCTCGCCGTCTCGTTCAATGTTTATGAGTATGTTGAGCACCGTTACTCTTTCCTTGAACTTGGTCGAATCTTTATGGACCTTAAGGAAGAGCGACTTGCTCAAGCTAAGCTAGAGCAAGCCAAAGCTGAAGAGAACTAAATCAGTCCTCAAAATAGATCACAATCAAGCCGCTCTGATGAGCGGCTTTTTTTATGTGGCACACTTTTTCTGATTGCAATTTAAACAACTCAGATTAAAATAGTTAGCCTTGCTAATTAAATGTGGGTTGTTTGAAGAATTGTGTTGAATGAGAACCTAGAAAAGATCGAACGATTTGCGTCGAAAATATGGCGAACGCAGTCGAAAGAGGATCCTATTGGTCAGCTTAGTTTTAATGAGTATGACTACCTTAAGGTCATAGAGGCAGCCAAAGAGCCCATTCGATTAACAGATCTCGCTGAAGAGATGCAAGTAACTAAACCTTCGGCAACCACTATGGTTCAGCGCTTAGAGCGAAAAGGGTTAGTCGAGCGACGTCCGAGCCCTGAAGATGCACGCTCTAAATTGGTTGTGTTGACAGCGAAAGCTGAGACGGGCTTAGAGGAAGAGAGCAAGATCTATCAGGTCATGGCAAAGACATTAGAGAACCAGTTAACTGAGCAAGAGATAGAGCAATTGAACCTATTGTTGAATAAAGCTCTAAAGTAAAAATTTGAACATTTAGTTAGCGTGATTAACTAAGTGGTAGGCAGGATGAGCGCAGGTTTCAAGGACAACAGAAACATCATCACTCACTTAATCGTAGTGAGATAACAGCAGAAAGTAAGAGTAGAAGATGAGTCAGTCAATCAGTCGTCAATTTTGGCGCTATACAATTCCAACCGTGGCTGCGATGCTGGTCAATGGCTTATACCAAGTGGTCGATGGTATTTTCATTGGACGTTTTGTCGGGGCCGATGGCCTTGCTGGTATCAACGTAGCTTGGCCGGTGATCGGTTCAATCCTTGGTCTAGGCATGCTTGTTGGTGTGGGTACCGGGGCGTTAGTATCGATTCGCCAAGGTGAGAAAGATACTCAAGGGGCGAAACAGATCCTCGCCACTGGTCTCACTCTATTACTCGCATTAACGCCACTAGTCGCTGGTGTGCTTTTCTTCTTTGCTGATGATTTCTTGCGTTGGCAGGGAGCAGAGGGGCGCGTGTTTGATCTTGGTTTGCAATATCTACAGATCTTGATTGTGGGTAGTGTCTTTACCTTGGGCTCGATAGCCATGCCATTCTTGCTGCGCAATGATGATAGCCCAAACCTTGCGACTATTTTGATGGTAGTTGGTGCGGTGATTAACATCGTTCTCGACTATCTATTCATTGCATGGCTGAACTGGGAACTGACAGGTGCGGCTTTAGCAACGGCAATCGCACAGCTAGTCGTAACAGGTCTAGGTTTAGCTTACTTCTTCTCGCGCAGAGCGAACCTGCGTCTGCGTTGGAGTGAGTTGAGACTTAAACTTGATGTGATTCCACAGATCTTTGCTATTGGTACCTCGAGCTTTTTTATGTACGCCTATGGCTCGATGATGGTGGCGCTACACAACGCACTGTTTGCCCAATATGGCAATCAATTGATGATTGGTGCGTATGCTATTCTTGGCTATATCGTCACGGTTTACTATCTCACGGCAGAGGGTATCGCTAATGGTATGCAGCCATTGGTTAGCTACAACCATGGGGCAAAGCGTCACGATAATATTCGTCAGTTGCTTAAAATAGCGATGGTAAGCTCAGTCTCTGTGGGTATGGTCTTTATTGTTCTCTTGAACATTTTCCCGAGAGAGTTTGTCTCGGTGTTTAACTCTGAAGACCCACAGCTAGTGGAATACACGGTATTGGGTATCAGACTGCACATGTTCGCCTTGGCTCTGGATGGCTTCTTAGTGGTTGCAGGTGCTTACTATCAAGCGGTGAACAAAGGCAGCAAAGCAATGTTTGTAACGGTCGGTAATATGCTGATTCAGCTTCCGTTCTTGTACATTATGCCGAAATTGTTTGGTGTGCCTGGAATCTGGATTGCTTATCCACTATCGAACATCGCACTAAGTGTAGTGGTGATTATGATGCTGGTGAAAGATGTAAAGAAGCTCAACGCGTCGGAGTTGCAGACAGCAACCGCATAGCGAGTTACAGCCCTAAATAAACAAAAGGTCTAGCGACTGCTAGACCTTTTTCATTTTGAAGGTAGTGCTTAGATGTTCTTTACGTCTAAGCCTGCTAACTGGTGCCAGTAACCGTTACATTGACGGTCTGCAATCTGAATTGGGTTTTCACCCCTTTCGTTAGCTTTAAAGTTATTGAGCTCAGAGAAGGTATCAACGCCCAACGGACTTAGACGAACCACATCAACCAGATCATGCATATTCGGCAGGTCATTGATTAGGTTGTAACAGTAACCCGACTGAGTTTGAATACCGTTTAGGTTGAAGACGGATTGCCCTTCTTGGCTCTCTACTTGAAGACCGGTTGGGTACTTGATACAGCATGTCTCGCAGTCGTCTTTTGCTTTGTTCTCTGCTCGAGCCGTAAAGCAGCGCGCTGAGTACGCTAAAGGTAGGTAACCGTGGCTGAACACTTCGACTTCAAACTTGTTACGAATGTTGAGCTCTTCACACTGAGTCATGACATTAGATAGCCATTCGCGAGACAACTCAACAGGCATACACCAACGTGTCATACCTTGCTTGAGGAATAGGTTGAGAGTGTGTGCGTTATAGGTGTTGACTGCTGGGCCAACAACAAATGGCACCTTACTTTCACTCGCGAGTTGAATTGCAGATACATCATTTGCTTCAATCGCAAAGTCGCCATTGTCGACGTACTTTTTCATGATGTTCACTTCACTTGGTGCTTCCAATAGCGCCATAGTCGATAGTACGACTTGCTTACCTGAAGCTGAAAGCTCTTTGGCGATATCTAGCCAGTGTTTTGCTTTCATCTCACGGCGCTTTGAGCAGACCGCTTCACCTAGGTAGATGATATCAGCAGAGCTTGTCTTAGCTTGCTCGTAGAAGCTCTCCACGTCTTGTTTTGGCCAAAAATAGAGTAGTGGGCCTAATGCATATTTCATCGTATTCTCCATCAATCCTATTGCCATTTACGGTGGTAAGCACCTAGCGTTGTTTGTGTACCTTCAGATACATTCGCTAGAGCAGCATTCCAAGCGGCTTCAACTTGGTAAGCCTCTGGATTCGCTTGGTAACGATCAATGGCTGCACGCCATGTACGAGTCACTTGTTCCACGTAAGCAGGGCTGCGTTGACGGCCTTCGATTTTCACCGATGCTACGTTCGCGGCAAACAGTTCTGGCAGCATAGATAAGGTATTTAAGCTAGTTGGCTCTTCTAGGGCATGATAGCGCTTACGTTCGCCCTCGATTTCAGCCTCGAAACGCCCCTTACACAGTGTAGGGTAGCCAGCATTCTCACCTTGTGCGTACTTGTCGATCAAAATTTCATTGAGGCGAGATTCTAGACCTGTCTCGGTCTCTTGCCAGCGTACATATTTCGCTGGCGAGCAAGCACCGACAGTATTTGGCGATTCACCCGTCATGTAAGAAGAGAGGTAGCAACGACCTTCTGCCATAATGCACAGGCTACCGAATGCGAATACCTCGAGATCCACATCGGAAGAGATATTGCGAGATAGCTGTTTCACTTGGTGAATCGACAGCACGCGTGGCAGCACCACACGCTTCACGTTGAAATTTTTGTGGTAGAAGTCAATCGCCGCAGCGTTGGTCGCAGAAGCTTGAACTGATAGGTGCAGCTCCATATGCGGGTATTTGTTTGCTGCGTATTCAAGAACGGCGATATCTGCAACGATCAGTGCATCAACACCTAATGCAGCCGCTTGATCGACAGCATTGGTCCAGCGTTGGAAACCATTGGGGTGAGCGAATGTGTTGAGTGCGATATGAATTTTTTTGTTGCGATCATGGACGTATTCAACGGCACGATCTAGCTTTTTGCCAGAGAAGTTCAAGCCAGCAAAGTGGCGTGCATTGGTGTCGTCTTTGAATCCGATGTAGACAGCATCCGCACCACAGTCAATGGCTGTTTTCAAAGCAGGTAAGTTTCCTGCTGGGCATAAGAGTTCCATTTGCTCACTACCAGTAGATAAATTTGAAGCGAGCATTTTATGAAGAAATGTGAACGTCAGAATTGATGTAAGGCAGGTTTAGTCGGATAAATCCGCTTTTACTCCATTTGAGGTAGAGCAAAACCTAAAAATGACGGACTAGTTTTTGTGGCGGCGGTTCTGAGCAAACAGCTCTTCAACTTCCTGTTTTGGCTGAGGTCGGTAGAAGTGAAAGCCCTGAATTGAGCTGCAGTTGAGATTTGATAGCAGTGTCGCTTGCTCGCTGGTTTCAACACCCTCAGCAACCACCGTTAGGTTAAGAGACTTACCAAGATTGATGATGTTCTCGATCACCGTGACTTGTTTTGGCAGGGTATCGATGTCAGTGATAAACGCGCGGTCTATCTTCAACTCGTCGATAGGGAAACGAGCTAAGTACGAAAGTGAAGAGTAACCGGTACCGAAATCATCAATCGATAGGGCAAAACCAAGCTTCTTAATGGCGTTAAGCATCTGAAGTGTATGTTCGCTGTCACTCATTACGGCACTTTCGGTCAACTCAAAGGTGATGGCACTCGGGTCTAGCTCTGTAGTGCGCAACAGCTTCTCCATGTAATCGATGAGTTTAGGGTTACCAAACTGCTCAGGGGAGAGGTTGATCGCCACACGTCCAGGCAAGATCCCTTGGCTCTTCCAACGTTTAACCGTTGCAAATACCTCACGCATGACTACTCGGCCTAATTGTTCAATCAAGCCAGCTCGTTCAGCAACAGGAATAAAGGCCGCAGGGCTGATGTAGCCTTCGACCGGATGTTTCCAGCGCACCAAGGCTTCCGCACCATTGATGGTGAAATCACGGGCGTTAACCTTAGGTTGATACCAAACCTCTAAGCCATTCTGCTGCAGTGCTTTCTGAAGTTCGATTTCGAGCCAAAGGCGCATACGAGCCTCTTTGTTCATCTGCTCATTGAACTTAATCAGGCGGTTGCGGCCTCGGTCTTTGGCTTCATACATCGCAGTATCGGCATTTTGCAACAAGATACGCGCATCGACACCGTCTTGAGGGAAGCTGACACTACCAATAGAGCAAGCCAAGCGCTTGCTGAAGTGGTGAAGGTCGAATGGTTGATTGATCAGAGCAATGATCTTTTCAGATAGCGCTTCAACGGTCTTTTTATGTTCTGGTTCAGGCAGGATGATACCGAACTCATCGCCACCTAAATGACCCACCACTGCACGTCTTGGTAGCAGACGCTTAAGACGAGACGCGACCTCTTTGATCACCTTATCACCGATGTGATGACCTAATGAATCATTGATATTTTTGAAGTTATCAATGTCTAGGTACAGCATCACCACGGGTGTTTCGTTATGAATAAACTGCTCTAAACGCTTGGTAAATCCAACACGGTTATACAGCTTAGTCAGGTCGTCAATGTAGGCATCTTCATTAACATTGGTGGTGAGGGTTTTGGGCGCTTCTTGCGCGTCTTGAATCAGGACTAATTGGGTCGTACTACCCAACAGTGCGGTTGAATCAATATGCAACTGAACTTTGCGTTCAAACCCACAGCGTGCGCCAGTTAAGCACACCAAACCAGACTCAGAAACAATAGAGCTGAGCTTATTGCTGAAGACTGTTTTGGTTTGCTCATCAATGAATAGGCGTCCTAGTTCTTCCCCAAGCAACTCTGAAGGAGAGTTAAAGCCGAGCAGGCGAGCGGCTGCAGGGTTAGAAGAGAGTATGTAATCATCTTCGACAAGAAGCAGGCCATCAGGTAATAGATGGGTCAGCTTATGGAACTTGGCCTCAGACTCTTCGAGAGAGCGGACAAGAACTTGATTTTCGGAGGTGTCGAAGGCGTGAAAGACAATGTAGTCGGTGTCTTTTCCGTTAGACAGTGGTGCTAGGCTGAAGTGAAGGCTGGTATCGAGGTCGGTTTCGTTAAGCGTGATCTCCGCCTCAATGGATTCACCTTTAAAGGCGCGCTCATAGTATGGTTTCAGGTGCTGATAGAACTGTTCACCAAGGGTTTGGCGGTCGTTCATTCCTGTTAACTCTGATTGGTTTAACCCCGCAATATCACAGTAGCGCTCATTAACTATAAAATAGTTATGCTGAGCATCAAGAACAGCAAAGAAGAATGGGCTATTTGCTGTGAGCTGTGAAAACCAATGTTGTAATTGCTGGGGAGGCATCAAAGTACTACCAATTCTCCAAGAGCTTGAGTATTCATTATAGATGAATGTTTATTACTAAATTATGTAATTTTAGCTATTTACCTAGCATAGCAGCGATTCTGCGACTGTTGTGATTACCAGAGTTACTATAACCGCGATTTTGGGGATATTAAAGTACAAGCATCAAACCGAAATTAATTTGATACACAACAGGAATTAAGCCTTTAACATCACTTATGATGAGTGCCATATTATTGATAAAGTTACGGATAAGTCACGTGATAAACAAGATTCGCACTCAACTAGTTCAAAACGCCGCATCAATTTTGCGATCTCCAGTCCAGTTATTGCCAAAAACAGTACAAAAAAAAGCCTTATTAGAAGCACTTAAAAATGTTTTCAAGGAAGCTCTGGAAGATGGTGATTTCGAGTTTCTTGAAGATAAGTGGTTAAAAGTCTCGATTAAAGATATGGGCTTGAGTTGGTGTATCAGCTATCAAAACGAGCAACTGATTGTTGCCGATAAAGAAATGGCTGAAGATGTGAGCTTTAGCGGTAACCTTAATGACCTTGTTTTGATCGCTGGGCGCAAAGAAGACCCGGATACTCTGTTCTTCCAGCGTCGCCTTTCAATTGAAGGGGATACGGAGCTTGGTTTAGAGGTTAAGAACCTGATGGACAGCGTAGATTTAGACCTACTTCCGGCTCCAATGAAAATGTTATTGAATCAATTAGCTGATTTTGTGCAGAAGGGGGTACAATCGCCTCAGACACAAAATGAGGTAATGAATGCTTATTCGAACTGAGGCACCCGCAGACATACTTGCAATTGATAGCTTGCTGAAATCTGTTTTTGAGACAGAAGCAGAAGCGAACCTAGTGATGAGCCTGCGTGAAAACAGCCATCTAACCCTGTCGTTAGTGGCGTGCTCTGATGAGGGCGAAGTTGTCGGGCATGTTATGTTTAGCCCGCTCACGCTCAAAGGTGAAGACTATAATTGGCAAGGCTTAGCGCCATTGTCTGTGCGCGAAGATTTTCGTGGGCAAGGCATTGCTCAATCACTGATGGAAGAGGCCTTCTCGTCATTGCGCGATTTTGGTTATCCGGCGTGTGTGGTTTTAGGCGACCCAAGCTTTTACAGCAAGGTCGGCTTTAAGGCGGCGAGTGAGTTTGGTTTTCAATGTCGTTGGGATGTACCAGAAGGGGCATTTCAAGCGATTGAGCTGGTGGAAGGCGCGTTTGCTGGACACAGTGGTACTATCGAGTACAGCCCTGAGTTCAATGAACTGTAGGTAAGCGGTGTTATCTTCTACTCAGTCGGTATTGATAGCATTGATAGAAGAATCGTAACCAGAGAGATAAAGGAGCTTGATGCTCCTTTATTTTTTGTTAGTATCAGCTCGATTCAACCTTGAGCTTAGTCACAAAGGCACAGACATGTCACAGATTCATGCGCAGTATTTACAGGAAATGGGAATTACTCAGTGGGAACTGAGCCACCCTGATCGTCTGGCTGGCTATCAGAGCGAGCTCGTTAAACTGCCTGAAACATGTCAGTTGTTATTAGTCTCACCGGAAAAGCCTCAAGGTGCATTGGCCGAGATGTTTGAGCGTGTGCTAAAAAGCATCAAGCTAGAGTTGTCACAAGCGCAATATGTACATCCCAATGAGCTTAGTCATTTTGATTTGAGTTCATTGCAGTGGGTGTGGTTCGCAGGATGTGAATCCAATACCGATACCACAGCTAAGGTATTACAATCCCCTTTACTCTCTCACATTGATGGCAATAATCAGCAACGCCGTGCTTTGTGGCAGCAAATTTGTTCTTATGAATAATCAATTTATTAGCATGTCAGAGTCGCACCTTGATGCGGTCTGGCAGATTGAGCAACACGCTCATACTCACCCTTGGTCACAAAACATGATTCGCGATCTCGACAGTCGAGGTGGCTGCCATCATGTGATGCTAGTCGATGACGAGGTTGTCGGGTACTTCTATGCGCAAAACATTGTTGGCGAAGTAACATTACTGAACATTGCTGTTGCCCCTCATCATCAAGGTAAGGGATATGGTAAGGCTTTGATTGAGCATTTCTTGTTGGTGTGCGAGCAAGCGAAGGCAGAAAGCGCATGGCTCGAAGTTCGCGAAAGTAATGGCAACGCATTTGGTCTGTATGAGTGGGTTGGGTTTAACGAGGTTGACCGCCGTCGTAACTATTACCCAACGGCAACAGGCAAAGAAGACGCCATTATCATGAGTTACATCTTCTTTTAATCTTCTACCCGATAATATCGATGAAGCTCAACTTAGGTTGGGCTTTTTTGTTATCAGGAACTTGTACTGGCACCCGAAAGGGGTTAATTGCGCTCCATGAAGCGTTCGAAATTGGTGCTCAGCTCTTTACTGTTGAACACTGAACCAATGGTCTGCGTTTCAAAGATTGATTGGGCGGCGTTTTGCATGTTCGGTGATAGTGGGATGTAGCCTGCTGTGCTTACCACATACGAGAGGTGTTTTTGATTCAAGTAGTGTTCGACGAACTGGTTTACTGAGTATCGATTGACGGCAGCCTTGTTAACATAGATAAACAGTGGTCGAGAAAGTGAATTGTATTGACCACTGGTGACACTCTTGATACTCGGTGCAATCGCTTGCTGGTCTTTTCTGGATATAGAGACGGCCTTGAGTTGGGTTTGATTGTTTTGGTAATAGGCAAAGCCTAAGAAGGCAAGGGCATTTGGATCGGTTGCCACCTTTGATGCCAACAGATAATCATCTTCATTGGCGATATGGTCACCACGCAACTCGTCGCCATTGAGGACAACATTAGTAAAGTAGTCGTAAGTTCCTGAGTCGCTGCCTGGAGCATAGAGCTTAATCGGCTCCGCTGGGAAGCTCGAATTGAGCTGATTCCAGTGAGTAATGGTTTTCTCCGAAGACGGATGCCACAAGGTTGCCAACTCCTCAAGGGATAGCTGTTGTAACCAATTATTGTCTTTACTGACCACGATTGTGATTGCGTCAAGCGCAATAGGCAATTCTAAAAACTCAATGCCGTTTTCTCGGCACAGCGCTTTTTCTCGCGTTTTGATAGGGCGAGAAGCGTTAGAGATGTCCGTTTTTCCGCGGCAAAATTTACGAAACCCGCCTCCGGTTCCGGTGACACCCACTACGATTTGTGCGACGTCTTTCTGTTGCGTCATAAACTGCTGGGCAAACTGACGAGTAATGGGATAAACCGTGCTTGAGCCTTCGATCTTGATGAGATCTTTTGCCACGGTCATCGTTGGCCACAGGGATAAACAGATAGCAGTGGTGATTGCTTTGTGTAAGAACCTTTCCATCATAGTGTTACGCTTCTATCGGCCAGCATTGTCAGATTTAATCAAGCCACCGAAATATACGGTGTTGGACTTGGTTATACAATGTGTAGCCAACAAGATTCATCAAAACTTCATAAGTTGCTGAAATATTTACCTGTTCATTAATTTGAAACATAGATGAATTAAGGTCGAATCATTCCCAATCCTTTTGTCCTGATTATGTTATTCCCCAAAATGCTGAATAAACGAAAGTTCCTATTCACCTCTTTATTAGCGTTGCTGGTGGTAGTATCGACCACGGTCCTAGTGATGCAATCGACCGATCTCTTGATCAAAAAGTCCCCTTTGGCCGAAGCTGCTGCTGAGATAAAGATCAATGGTTCCCTTGCTTATTTATGGTTTGATGAGATTGTTTCTGGTGACACGACTCAATCAATCCAAGAGGTTTGGTACTACCTAGAGATAGCCGACTGGCATGTAGGCGCGCTGCTTGAGGGGGGAGAAAGTATCATGGGGAGCTATCAGCCGATCAGCGAGCCGGAACTTCGAGAGCGATTGATGACTCTGCGCCAAACTCTGGCAGAGTTTCGTCAGTATGCTGGAGCGCATTATCAGCAATCGGTTTTAGAATCGCCGTCATTGGGATTAAAGACTGACGAATATTATCTCGACTTTGCTAGTCAGGCTGATGAGATTCAACGCGTGATCAAGACCAGTTATGAATCAGGCATTGCAAGCTACACCAAAACCAGCATTACCCTGATTATTGCTGCTGTCTTTATCGGCGTTTACTCGCTTCGTGTTCAGTTTAAACATGAACAAAGCAGAGATCTGCTACTGAAATCCCTCACTGATGCTAAGTCTTCGATCGAACTCAAGAACAAGCAACTGCACACGCAAGCCTATTTTGATCCTTTAACTGAGCTGCCAAATCGTACTCTGTTTCTCGATAGGCTAGGGCAGTCGATACTCAATGCTCAACAAACTCAGCGGCCTTTCGCACTGCTGTTTCTAGACCTCGACCATTTTAAAGAGGTCAACGATCTTTATGGTCATGCTGCTGGAGATGAGCTGTTGAAGCAGGTTGCACAGCGCATTACGCAGTGTATTCGGGTAACAGATTTGTCCGCACGATTTAGCGGTGATGAGTTTGTGATTGTTCTAGAGCATTTGCGCGATGTGGATATGGCCGTCAGTGTGGCCAACAAGATAGCCTCTAAGCTGATCAAACGTCTAAGAGAGCCTTTTACTCTGAAACATGGAGCGGCAGAAGTCACGGCGAGTATTGGTATCTCGATTTACCCTGATGATAGCACTTCACAGCACTCACTGATTCGTTACGCTGACGATGCGATGTATCACGCCAAGTCACTAGGGAAGAACAATTTTCAGTTTTACTCAAAAGAGCTTAACTACATTGCGATGTCGCAGAAAGAGTTGGAGAGAGATTTAAGACAAGCGATCGATAAGCAGCAGTTTGAGATTCATTACTTACCGAAATGGGCGTTGCAGTCGGGTGATGTAGAAGGGGTTGAAGCACTAGTGCGCTGGAATCATCCTATCAAAGGCTTGATGTATCCGAACGATTTTATCCCTGTAGCAGAAGCAACTGGTCAAATTCGTCAGATAGATCTGCTGGTGGCTGAAAAGGCGTTGGCGCAACACAAAAACTGGCTGACTCACTGTATTGATATTGGTGTGATGAGCCTTAACATCTCGGCTCGCAGCTTAAAACATCCACAGTTTTTTGATGCGTTGAAGCGCGTGATCATCTCCAGTGGCGTTGCGAGCCATAAAATCGAAGTGGAGATCACCGAAACCGTAATGATAGAGAATGATCAGTTCGCACAAATCATCTTTAAAGAGCTGCATCAGCTTGGCGTTCGTATCGCACTCGATGATTTTGGTACGGGCTTCTCGTCGCTCTCTTACCTTAAAGACTTTGAGTTCGATACCCTTAAAATCGACCGCAGCTTCGTGATGGATTATGTCACCAATTCGACCTCTCTGGTGCTTCTCAAAAGCATGATTCAGATCGGTAATGAGCTTGGGGTTGCTGTAGTCGCAGAGGGCGTGGAGACGCTAGAACAGCAACGAGACTTAATGGCGATGGGGTGTGAAATCGGGCAGGGGTTTTATCTTACTTCACCTCAAACGGCTGAAAGGTTGATAGAGAACCTGCAGTTGAATCCTGTTTCCAACGTTGTACCTATGTCTGGTACTTTAGGTTAAGGCAAACCGCAGTAACTCTAACTCTCTGACTTTTTCTAGCTCAGGCTTTAGAAAGCCGAGCGACTTCTGTATAATCCGCACACAAAATTCAAGGGCAAGTCTAAACAACTTGCCCTTTTTACGCTTTAGATCAGCAAAGGGCGACTATGTCTTTCCAACAAGAAGTGAGCAAACGTAGAACGTTTGCGATTATCTCTCACCCGGATGCGGGTAAAACCACGATTACTGAGAAGGTTCTTTTATTCGGAAACGCGATTCAAAAAGCGGGCACCGTAAAGGGCCGTGGCTCAAACCAGCATGCTAAATCTGACTGGATGGAGATGGAAAAAGAGCGTGGTATCTCGGTAACCACGTCTGTGATGCAGTTTCCGTACAATGATTGCCTAGTAAACCTACTAGATACTCCGGGACACGAAGACTTCTCGGAAGATACCTACCGTACACTAACGGCTGTAGACTCATGTCTAATGGTTATCGATGCTGCAAAAGGTGTCGAAGACCGTACACGTAAGCTGATGGAAGTAACCCGTCTGCGTGATACACCAATCGTAACCTTCATGAACAAATTGGACCGTGATGTGCGTGACCCAATGGAAGTTCTAGACGAAGTTGAAAGCGAACTGGGTATGGCGTGTGCGCCAATCTCTTGGCCAATCGGCTGTGGTAAAGAGTTTAAAGGTGTTTACCACATTCACCGCGATGAGACGATCTTGTACGAATCTGGTCACGGCCATGAGATCCAAGAAGTTCGCATCATCAAAGGACTCGATAACCCAGAGTTAGATACTGCTGTTGGCGCTGACCTTGCTGAAAGTGTGCGTGAAGAGCTTGAGCTAGTTATGGGCGCATGTCCTGAATTCGACCATGAACTGTTCTTGGCGGGTGAACTAACACCGGTTTACTTCGGTACTGCATTGGGCAACTTTGGTGTTGACCACATGCTAGATGGCCTAACGGAATGGGCACCAATGCCTAAGACTCGCCAAGCGGTTGAACGTGATGTAGAAGCGACAGAAGAGAAATTCTCCGGTTTCGTATTTAAGATCCAAGCAAACATGGATCCAAAGCACCGTGACCGTATTGCCTTCATGCGTATTGTATCGGGTACTTACTCTCAAGGTATGAAGATGAACCATGTTCGTACGGGTAAGAATGTAAGTATCTCTGATGCGGTAACCTTTATGGCGGGCGACCGTGCTCGTGCTGAGAAAGCGTACGCGGGTGACATCATTGGTCTGCACAACCACGGTACAATCCAGATTGGTGATACCTTTACTCAAGGTGAATCTCTGAAGTTCTCTGGTATCCCTAACTTTGCGCCAGAACTGTTCCGTCGTATTCGTCTGCGCGATCCACTAAAACAGAAGCAACTACTTAAAGGTCTTGTTCAACTTTCTGAAGAGGGCGCGGTACAAGTATTCCGTCCACTACAGAACAACGATCTAATCGTAGGTGCGGTTGGTGTGCTTCAGTTTGATGTGGTTGTGGCTCGACTAAAAGCGGAATACAACGTTGAAGCGATCTACGAGAGCGTAAACGTTGCAACAGCACGTTGGGTTGAGTGTGGTGATGCGAAGAAATTCGAAGAGTTTAAGCGTAAGAACCAGACTAACCTAGCGTTGGATGGTGGCGATAACCTAACGTACATCGCACCAACTATGGTGAACTTGAACCTAGCATCAGAGCGTTTCCCTGATGTAGAGTTCCGTGCTACTCGCGAGCACTAATCTTATTGATGATGGTGCCAACCCGTTGAGGTGGCGCTAGTCGAAGTGCTTAAAAACGTCTATTGTTCTGCAATAGGCGTTTTTTTATGTTTGCCGAAAGGAGAATGAATGTTTCAAGTCATTAAAAGATGGATAAAGCTGTACGATAAGTGGTGCAAAGAGTTAGGGCTTACGCCAGAAAACAAGCGCAGTTGCACCCCTTATCGTAGTGACCCTCAACCTGAACCGAAAGACAAGCAGTAATGCCGATACCGCTATTTGATACCCATTGCCACCTAGACTTCGATGTCTTTGCTAAAGGTGCTCAAGATTATCTCATCACTGCGCAAGAGCAGGGTGTGGAGAAGGTTGTTGTCCCGTCGATTGGTCAAACTAATTGGGAAAAGCTCGAACAACTGAGTTCGGAACACGCTAATCTTTATTATGCCTTGGGCTTCCACCCTTACTTTCTAGCAACAGCGAATGAGAACGAATTTGCTCAACTTGAACAGCACTTAAGTGGCACTTCTGAGCAGTGTGTTGCGATAGGGGAGTGTGGCTTGGACTTCTTTGTGGATGTGGATATCGATAAGCAAGAGCGTTTTTTTATCCATCAGATTGAGCTCGCCACGGCTTTTAAATTGCCTCTTATTATCCATGAGCGGAAGTCACACAACCGTCTTATTCAGCTTATTAAGCAGCAAAAATTCACCAACGGTGGTGTCATTCATGGTTTTTCGGGCAGCGAACAGCAGGCTTTAGAGTGGATTCGCTTAGGATTCTATATTGGTGTCGGTGGCACGATAACTTACCCAAGAGCACAGAAAACGCGCACAACAGTCTCGCGTTTACCTCTTGAATGGGTCGTTTTAGAGACAGATGCACCGGATATGCCGATCAGTGGTAAGCAAGGAAACATTAATCATTCCAAATATTTAGTTACGATATTAAATGAATTAGTTTCGCTCAGGAAAGAGACAAAGCAATCGATTGCAACTCAAATATGGCAAAATAGCCATCAGCTATTCGGTATATGTGAATAAAATCTAAAGTTTTTGTTTATCGTTTGCGTGTTTTACAGTTGTATCGTGACTTGGCTCACAGATGTAAATGAATGATACATGAATCTTATATCAAAGTGTGAGGACGGCATTACTTTATTAGTGGTCGCATGAGTATAATTGCCTCCGCTTTATAGCCCCATTTTGTAACACGCCAATAAATAACTAATAAGGAAGTCATAAACTATGAGCCTGTTTATGAGCCTAGTCGGTATGGTTGTACTGATTGCAATCGCAGTACTACTATCTGACAACCGCAAAGCTATTAACTTTAGAACGGTGGGTGGCGCATTCGCTATCCAATTCGCACTTGGTGCATTCGTACTTTACATCCCTTGGGGTCGTGATCTTCTTGCAGGTTTCTCTGCAGGTGTAGCAAACGTGATCGACTACGGTAAAGACGGTACTGGTTTCCTATTCGGCAGCCTAGTTAACTTCTCAGTTGACGGTATCGGTTTCATCTTTGCATTCCAAGTACTACCAACTCTAATCTTCTTCTCTGCACTTATCTCTGTACTTTACTACATTGGTGTAATGCAATGGGTTATCAAGATTCTTGGTGGTGGCCTACAGAAAGCTCTTGGCACATCTCGTGCGGAGTCTATGTCTGCTGCAGCAAACATCTTCGTTGGTCAAACTGAAGCTCCTCTAGTTGTACGTCCTTTCGTACCTAAAATGACTCAGTCTGAACTATTCGCTGTAATGTGTGGTGGTCTAGCTTCTGTCGCTGGTGGTGTACTAGCGGGTTACGCTTCTATGGGTGTACCTCTAGAGTACCTAGTTGCTGCATCATTCATGGCGGCACCAGGTGGTCTACTATTCGCTAAGATCATCAAACCAGAAACTGACACTCCAGATGACAACATCGCTGACGAAATGGACGGCGGCGACGACAAACCAGCTAACGTTATCGACGCAGCTGCTGGTGGTGCATCTGTTGGTCTTCAACTTGCTCTAAACGTTGGTGCAATGCTACTAGCGTTCATCGGTCTAATCGCTCTAATCAACGGTATCCTAGGTGGCGTTGGCGGTTGGTTCGGTATGGAGAACCTAACTCTTGAACTACTTCTTGGTTGGATCTTCGCTCCTCTAGCATTCATCATTGGTGTGCCATGGGAAGAAGCAACTATCGCTGGTTCTTTCATTGGTCAGAAGACAGTTGTTAACGAATTCGTTGCATACCTAAACTTCGTACCATACGTTGGTGAGAACGCTCAAATCGTTGAAGCGACTGGCCAAGTAATGTCTGTTAAGACTCAAGCAATTATCTCGTTCGCTCTATGTGGTTTCGCAAACCTTTCTTCTATCGCGATTCTACTAGGTGGTCTAGGTGGTCTAGCTCCAAACCGTCGTCACGACATCGCTCGTATGGGTGTTAAAGCGGTTATTGCTGGTACTCTATCTAACCTGATGGCAGCGACAATTGCTGGCTTCTTCCTATCTTTCTAATTAAGTAGATTAGATTATATAGACGCCACTTTAATATCGCCCCGTAGCAAGAAATTGCTGCGGGGCTTTTTTGTTTTCAGGGACTCGAATATTGGATTTGAGGCAACAAACGTTGATACACAGGATGTGTTGTTAACAACGATTGCTGACATCAATAGTTGGGAAACTGATTTATTTTGAGATACAAACCGTTTGCGTTCTAAGGAGCACTACAAATTATCGAAGGATACCTATAATGTATAAGCTATAGGGATAGGATTTCTCTTTTTGGCAAGAAAATGACCGCTTGTTTGATAGCAACCGTGATTCTTCTGGGATTAAGCCAAACTTAGCGATACGCTATAGATGTTAGACACAACAAGGTAGATTTGTTGTGCCATAGACCAAACTGGTACTGTGCGGTGACAAGGATAGCAATTGATGGCGTAAGGCCAACAAGTCTTCAGGGAACCAAGTCCGTTCATTGGTGACTACAGAGCATTACTAAAATATCCATCTATACTGGATGGAGGGCGAAGTAGTTAACTATTTGAATATATTGATCGGAGATAGAAATGAGCGATTTAAAAGCAGCAGCTCTACGTGCACTTAAACTTATGGACCTAACTACGCTAAATGACGACGACACAACTGAAAAAGTTGTAGCGCTTTGTCACGACGCGAAGACTGCAGTGGGCAACACAGCTGCAAT
Source organism: Vibrio fortis (assembly GCF_024347475.1). Taxonomy (NCBI): domain Bacteria; kingdom Pseudomonadati; phylum Pseudomonadota; class Gammaproteobacteria; order Vibrionales; family Vibrionaceae; genus Vibrio; species Vibrio fortis. The sequence goes on along the minus strand of NZ_AP025487.1, from coordinate 2,615,376 downwards.
CTGTATTTACCCTCGCTTTATCCCAGCAGCTAAGAAGGCACTGCGTGAGCAAGGTACTCCAGAAGTACGTATTGCGACTGTAACTAACTTCCCTCATGGTAACGATGATATCGAAATCGCAGTTGCTGAAACAAAAGCAGCAGTCGCTTACGGTGCAGACGAAGTAGACGTAGTATTCCCATACCGCGCTCTTATCGCTGGCAACGAAGAAGTCGGTTTCGAGCTAGTTAAACAGTGTAAAGAAGCTTGTGGCGACATCACACTGAAAGTGATCATCGAAACAGGTGAGCTAAAAGAAGAAGCACTAATCAAGAAAGCATCTGAAATTTGTATCAAAGCAGGCGCTGACTTCATTAAAACTTCAACAGGTAAAGTGCCAGTAAACGCGACTCCAGAGTACGCGCGCATGATGCTTGAAGTTATCCGCGACATGGGCGTAGCTAAAACAGTTGGTTTCAAACCAGCAGGTGGCGTACGTACAGCTGAAGATGCAGCACAATACCTAGCAATGGCTGATGAGCTACTAGGTGCTGAGTGGGCAGATAACATGCACTACCGTTTTGGTGCGTCAAGCCTACTGACTAACCTACTAAACACATTAGAAGTAACAGACGAAACAGCTGATCCAACAGCGTACTAATTCTTAAATTGTCTGTTTGATGGAGCGGCAAATTGCCGCTCCATATTACCTCTTTACCTTACATACCATACTCATCATGAGTGTTGGGAGGAATCTAATGTCTGAAGTATCTAATACCAAAACTCCAACTTTTCTACCTCAAGAAATTATTCGCAGAAAACGTGACGGCGAAGTACTGACTGCTGAAGAGATCAACTTCTTCATTCAGGGCGTTGCTAAAAACACGGTTTCTGAAGGCCAAATCGCTGCATTTGCCATGGCGATCTTCTTCAATGAAATGACAATGCCAGAGCGTATTGCGCTAACGTGTGCAATGCGTGATTCTGGTATGGTTATTGACTGGAGCCACATGAACTTTGATGGCCCTATCGTTGATAAACACTCTACAGGTGGTGTAGGTGACGTAACTTCACTGATGCTTGGTCCAATGGTGGCAGCATGTGGTGGTTTCGTTCCTATGATCTCTGGTCGTGGTCTTGGCCACACTGGTGGTACGCTCGATAAGCTTGAGTCGATCCCTGGCTACAACATCACACCGACAAACGACGTATTTGGTGAAGTGACCAAAGACGCAGGTGTTGCAATCATCGGTCAAACGGGTGATTTAGCTCCAGCGGACAAGCGTGTATACGCGACTCGTGATATCACTGCAACAGTAGATAACATCTCGCTTATCACAGCTTCTATCCTTTCTAAGAAACTGGCTGCTGGCCTAGATTCTCTAGTAATGGACGTAAAAGTAGGTTCTGGTGCATTCATGCCAACTTACGAAGCGTCTGAAGAGTTGGCGAAATCTATCGTTGCTGTAGCAAACGGTGCGGGTACTAAGACAACAGCAATTCTAACTGACATGAACCAAGTATTGGCTTCTTCAGCGGGTAACGCCGTAGAAGTTCGCGAGGCGGTTCAATTCCTGACGGGTGAATACCGTAACCCTCGTCTTCTAGAGATCACGCTAGCTTCATGTGCTGAAATGCTAGTACTGGGCAACCTTGCGAAAGACTCTGAAGAGGCTCGTGAGAAGCTAATGGCGGTACTGGATAACGGCAAAGCAGCAGAGTGCTTCGGCAAGATGGTTGCAGGTCTAGGCGGTCCAGCTGACTTCGTAGAAAACTACGACAACTACCTAGAGAAAGCGGAAATCATCAAGCCAGTATATGCACTTGAAAGTGGCGTTGTATCAGCTATGGATACGCGCGCAATCGGTATGGCTGTGGTTGGTATGGGTGGCGGTCGCCGCGTTGCAACTGACAGCATCGATTACGCAGTCGGCTTCGATAACTTCATCCGTCTAGGTGAAGTAGCAAGCGAAGACAAGCCTCTTGCGGTTATTCACGCACGCAACGAAGAGCAATGGCAAGAAGCGGCAACAGCCCTTCAAAATGCGATTACTGTTGGTGGTGAATACACAGCAACGCCAGACGTCTACCGTCAAATTCGTTCAGAAGACGTTTAATTAAAAAATTACACAAAGCCTGCTCACACCAAAATGATTCGATAATGAGCGGGCTAAAGGAAATAGCAATGAAAAGAGCATTTATTTTAGTCTTAGACTCATTTGGTATTGGCGCAACGGCTGATGCTGAGAAGTTTGGTGATGTAGGTTCTGACACTATGGGTCACATCGCTGACCAGTGTGACAAAGGTTTAGCGGATAACGCTGATCGCCAAGGTCCACTGACACTGCCAAACCTATCTAAACTTGGTCTAGCAATGGCTCATAAAGAGTCTACAGGTCGCTTTGCCCCTGGTATGGATGCAGACGCTGAAATTATCGGTGCTTACGGCCATGCTGCTGAGCTTTCATCTGGTAAAGATACACCGTCAGGTCACTGGGAAATCGCTGGTGTTCCAGTTCTTTTCGATTGGGGCTACTTCACTGATAAAGAGAACAGCTTCCCTAAAGAACTAACGGATCGCATCCTTGAGCGTGCTGGTTTGTCAGGCTTCTTAGGTAATTGTCACTCATCAGGTACCGAGATCCTAGATAACCTAGGTGAAGAGCACATGAAGACTGGCCTGCCAATCTTCTACACGTCTGCTGACTCTGTTTTCCAGGTCGCATGTCATGAAGAGACATTTGGCCTGCAAAACCTACTAGACCTGTGTCAGATTGCTCGTGAAGAGCTAGAAGACTACAACATCGGTCGTGTTATCGCGCGTCCTTTCGTTGGTCCTGGTAAAGGTCAATTTGAGCGTACTGGTAACCGCCGCGATCTATCGGTAGAGCCGCCATCGGCAACCATTCTGCAAAAGCTGGTTGATGAGAAAAACGGTGAAGTTCACTCTATCGGTAAGATTTCTGATATCTACGCGGGCTGTGGTATCACTAAGAAGACTAAAGCGACAGGTATTCCAGACCTATTTGAAGCAACTAAAGACGCAATCAAAGAAGCGGGTGACAACACGATTGTTTTCACTAACTTTGTAGATTTTGACTCTGCTTACGGTCACCGTCGTGACGTTGCGGGTTACGCAGCGGCACTTGAGTACTTCGATGGTCGTATTCACGAAGTTATGGATATGATGCAAGAAGATGACATCTTGATCCTAACTGCTGACCACGGTTGTGATCCAACATGGCCGGGTTCTGACCACACTCGTGAGCACATCCCAGTGATTGTTTACGGTAAGAAAGTACCAGCGGGCTCTCTAGGTCGTCGTGATACGTTTGCTGATATCGGCCAAACGCTAGCAGCATACTTCGGCACGTCGCCAATGGGCTACGGCACAAGCTTTTTGTAATTTTTAAGTATACTGAAGAGAGAGGTTGGCCTCTCTCTTCTTTTTTGTTTTGAGATAAAGGATATTTTCAATGGCAACTCCACATATTAATGCTGAAATGGGCGCATTCGCAGACGTTGTTCTTATGCCGGGTGACCCGCTACGTGCTAAATACATCGCAGAAACATTCCTAGATGATGTTGTTCAGGTGTGTGATGTTCGCAATATGTTTGGTTACACAGGTACTTACAAAGGTCGTAAGATCTCTGTGATGGGCCACGGTATGGGCATCCCATCGTGCTCTATCTACGCGACGGAGCTTATTAAAGACTTTGGCGTGAAGAAAATCATCCGTGTTGGCAGCTGTGGTGCAGTTAGCGAAGATATTAAAGTGCGCGATGTTGTTATCGGCATGGGTGCATGTACCGATTCAAAAGTGAACCGTATTCGCTTTAAAGGTCATGACTTTGCAGCAATTGCTGACTATAAAATGGTTCGCGCAGCAGAAGACGCAGCAAAAGCGCGCGGCGTTGACGTAAAAGTCGGTAACCTATTCTCAGCTGAATTGTTCTACACGCCAGATCCAGAAATGTTCGAAGTGATGGACAAATACGGCATCGTTGGTGTTGAGATGGAAGCTGCGGGTATCTACGGTGTATGTGCGGAATACGGCGCGAAAGCACTAACGATTTGTACCGTTTCAGACCACATTAAAACCGGTGAGCAAACAACGTCTGATGAACGTCAAACGACTTTCAACGACATGATGGTGATCGCACTAGACTCTGTTTTACTAGGTGATGACGAGTAATCATAAATCCCAGTATGCTTTGAGCTGCCAGTATGCTTTGAGCTGAATTAAAAAAGCCCCTGCAGTTTAGACTGTAGGGGCTTTTTGTTGCTTGATGGTTTTCTTAATCCGCTTACTAAAACCTGCTGACTAAGAGTTAACGTTCTTGAGCAGCAGGTTTTCACCTGACTTAGATTTACCGCGTCTAAGGATCAACAGAATAAATAGCACGCCACTCACAAAACCCATCACAACCATACCAATCATATAGCGGTCACTCTTACGATAATGATGGTCAGAGATAGCGGTCACTCGCCCGGTCTCAAAAGTCACTCGAATAAAGCCAATAATGGTGTTTTCCGGTGAGTAGATTGGCTCAACCAGTTGTTGTTTTCCGATGCTGGCGGTCGATAGCGGAGTATCTAACCCAAGTACTTCACGAACTGTTAGTGCTTTTTCACTCGATGCTAAACGAATACCTTCCGCGTTGTAGATGGTGGTATCAAAAACCAGTCGGTCTTGAGATAGCTGATTGGTTAGCTCAAGCAGGCGCTCTTGGTCTTGTTGAAGGATCATTTTGCTCGCAGATAGTGACGCTTGTGAGAGCAAAACCTTGGTTAGCGTTTCGAGCTGCTTTGCTTGAATTTTCTCATTCCCTTTACTGATCACCACAGTATTTTTGATTGTCACGACCAGCATAGCAGCTAATAAAATCAGCGCTAAAATACGCAGTGCGTTGCGTAATGAGAACAGCGATTCATTCATGATTCATCTCGCCTGAAATAAACAAATGTTATGATTAAGATATATTGAGACTTGCACATGTAAATTGCAATAGGTTAACGTCTAGCTAAGTTAATTAGGAATCATACACATGGACGCTCAGAAACTCTTGCCTATTAAAAGGCATACTACGCTGTTAACTCGACTTCCGGAGACGCGATTCGCTTCTCAACTGGCCAAATCAAAAGCCAACTGGATTGTATTTGGTGAGTACCTTTCTCCTCAAGCCTTCGATGATATCGACTTTTTCACTGGCTTCTACAACACCATTCTAGATACTTGGAAAGTAGGCAAATATGAAGTTGCTTTAATGTCTGGACAGCTTACCCCAGCTCATGAAGAGATCTTGCAAGGGCTAAAATTGGATTACGCTTGCTTAAGTGAAGTCCCAGACTTGTCGAAGCCGGGTTTGATTGTGATGGATATGGACTCCACTGCGATTCAAATTGAATGTATTGACGAGATTGCAAAACTGGCCGGTGTTGGTGAGTTGGTATCTGATATTACAGAGCGCGCAATGCAGGGCGAGCTCGACTTTGAACAGAGTCTTCGCCAGCGCGTGGGTGCCTTGAAAGATGCCGATGAAGCTATCTTGGAGCAAGTGCGCAGTACACTGCCATTCATGCCCGATTTGGTAGAGCTAGTGAACACTCTGAACAAACTAGGTTGGAAAACCGCTATTGCATCGGGTGGCTTTACCTATTTCTCTGACTACCTTAAAGACACGCTGAATCTCGATTACGCGCAATCTAACACCTTGGAAATCGTCAACGGCAAATTGA